>NZ_ALPU01000011.1:0-436361 GCF_000294465.1 Staphylococcus sp. OJ82
TTTGAAAGGAAGTTTCTCCTAAAAATGAACTCGTAATAAATAGAAAGTACCCACTATTAAAAATTAATAGTGGGTACTTTCTATTTTATCTAAATTAATAACTATTTAAACCATTTATACTCTATTTTACGTTTTATGCCCAACCACGATAACGAGCTGCCTCTGCAGTACGTTTAATACCAACGATAAACGCAGCTAAACGCATATCAATTTTTCTATTTTGTGATAATTCATAAATTGTATCAAAAGCAGTTATAAGTTTTTCACGTAATTTAGTGTTTACTTCTTCTTCTGTCCAATAATAACCTTGATTATTTTGTACCCATTCGAAGTATGAAACAGTTACGCCACCAGCACTTGCTAATACATCAGGAACAAGTAGAATGCCACGTTCAGTTAAGATACGTGTTGCTGCTGGTGTAGTTGGGCCATTAGCAGCCTCAACCACGATATCAGCTTTAATATCTGCTGCATTATCTTCAGTAATTTGATTTGTAATTGCTGCCGGAATCAGCACATCACAATCAAGTTCGAACAATTCTTTATTTGAAATTGTTTCTTCAAATAAATTTGTTACTGTTCCGAAACTATCTCTTCTGTCTAACAGATAGTCAATATCTAAACCTTCTGGGTCATGTAATGCACCATAAGCGTCTGAGATACCAACAATTTTTGCACCCATGTCGTACAAGAATTTCGCTAAGAAACTACCTGCGTTCCCGAAACCTTGAATTACCATACGTGCACCTTTTAAGTCTAGCCCTCTTCTTTTTGCAGCTTGCTCAATGGCAATTACTACACCTAAAGCTGTTGAACGATCACGGCCTTGTGAACCGCCTAAAACAATTGGTTTACCAGTAATGAAACCTGGTGAATTGAATTTGTCTAATGAACTATATTCATCCATCATCCACGCCATAATTTGAGAGTTTGTAAATACGTCTGGTGCTGGAATATCTTTAGTTGGTCCAACGAATTGAGAAATTGAGCGCACATACCCACGAGATAGACGTTCTACTTCATGAATGCTCATTTGTCTTGGATCACAAATGATTCCACCTTTACCTCCGCCGTACGGTAAATCCACTATGCCACATTTCAATGTCATCCACATTGATAGGGCCTTAACTTCTTCTTCATCAACATCTGGATGGAAACGAACTCCACCTTTTGTTGGTCCAACAGCATCATTATGCTGTGCACGATAACCAGTAAATGTTTTAACAGTACCATCATCCATACGGACAGGAATTCGAACTTCAAGGAATCTTAAAGGTTCCTTTACTAAATCATACATACCATCGTCAAATCCCAGTTTATGCAATGCTTCTTTAATAATTTGTTGCGTAGAAGTAACTAAATTATTATTCTCAGTCATGATTCATTTCGCCTCTTTTTCGTAACTAATGATTTCGCTTTCATGATAATTGTAACATAACATTTCGCTTTTTAAAGAGTTTTCAAAACTTATATTTTTTAACTATAAATTTACTCGAAAACGCTTCTTACTTTGTCTAATGCAAAGTCTAATTCTTCTTTTGAAATAATAAGTGGTGGAGCAAAACGGATCACAGTGTCATGAGTTTCTTTACATAATAACCCTTTTTCTTTTAATGCTTCACAATAAGGTCTCGCATCTTCATTTAATTCAATTCCGATAAATAAACCGCGACCACGAACTTCTTTAATTGCAGGGTGATCTATTTTTTCTAGTTCAGATTTGAAATAATTTCCTAATTCTAATGAACGTCCTGGTAAATCTTCGTCGATAATAACATCTAATGCAGCATTTGAAACTGCACAAGCTAATGGGTTACCACCAAATGTAGAACCGTGAGACCCAGGTGAAAACACACCTAATACTTCTTCGTCTGCTAATACGACTGAAATTGGTAATACGCCGCCGCCTAATGCTTTACCTAAAATGTATACGTCTGGTTTAACGTCATCCCAGTCTGTAGCAAACAATTTACCTGAACGACCTAAACCAGCTTGGATTTCATCGGCAATAAATAAGACATTATGTTCATCACATAATTCTCTAATTGCTTTTAAGTAACCTTCTGGTGGAACATTGATTCCAGCTTCCCCTTGGATTGGTTCAATTAAAATTGCAGCAGTATTTTCGTTGATTGCGCCTTTAACAGCTTCAATATCTCCAAAATCAACTTTATTAAATCCTTCTAATAATGGACCATATCCACGTTGATATTCAGGTTCTGATGATAACGATACTGGAGCCATAGTACGACCATGGAAGTTACCATTGAATGCAATTACTTCTGCTTTATCTGGTTCTATATTTTTAACATCGTAAGCCCAACGACGTGCAGCTTTTAACGCAGTTTCAACCGCTTCAGCACCTGTGTTCATTGGCAATGCTTTTTCTTTACCTGAAAGTTTACAAATTTTTTCATACCATTCGCCTAGATTATCACTATGGAATGCACGAGACACTAAAGTAACTTTATCTGCCTGGTCTTTCAATGCTTGAATAATCTTTGGATGTCTGTGACCTTGGTTTACAGCTGAATACGCAGATAGCATATCCATATATTTATTACCTTCGGGATCTTTAACCCAAACACCTTCTGCTTCCGATATAACGATTGGAAGTGGCACATAGTTTTGTGCTCCATAATGATTTGTTACTTCTATGATTTCTTTTGATCTTGACATGATATCTCCCCTTTGAAAATATTTAAGAGTCTTTTTTAACTCTAAAACGATACTTGTTCATAGCATAACGTATTTAGAGTTCAACTGAAACCATTTTCTAAAACTACTCATTTCATGCGACTTATAAGCTGATACATCAACAAAAATCAAGCTTTAAACATATCTTTAAACTACTCGATTTATATGTAAGCCCTTACATATATAATGGCATAATTACCTATGTTTATACAAGATAATTTTGTCTGATTTAAAAAATAAAATATCGTTTATTATTTTTACATAAAATTGTATATTCAATCATAAATTCATGCATTATAACAGTGGATAAATTAATAAATATACACTGTTATTTACTCGTAATTATATATAATTACTAATGAATAATACCTTGCCCAATATCTACTAGTTTGATGAAGCCATAATAATAATTGTTATTTTTAAATTATTTTTCCGAATTTTTCGTTTTATTTCATCTATAAGCTGCTAATATTTTACTTTTATCTATAAATAAAAAAGTAGCATATCAATCACAATATCTTTGGAAAATTGTGATAATACACTACTTGATGTTCTATATACTATTTATTATCTGTTCTTGGAAGTGGGTAGAAACCTTTATTAAACTGTTCCCATAATTTTGGTGGTAAATGATGCTTGTCTTTTCTATTTGGATCAAAATGAGAAATAATTTGATCTTCTTCACCGTTTTTAATTTTACTAACAAAATTGTGATCTAATAAGATTTCTCTACCTAAAGCTACAAGTTCTACATTTGTTGATTCAATCGCTTCAATTGCTTGTTCCGCAGTAAATATTGAACCAATACCAACAAGTGGCATACGACCATTAATCCATTGTAATAACAATTTAATACGTTCTTGACCTTTATATTGTCCTTCACGCGTTTTTGAATGTATATCCATCAATGAAACGTGTAAATAGTCTAATGGTTTTTCAATTAAATGTTTTACTAACGTTTCTGTAATTTCCATGCTTATACCCGGTGTTTCTGCTTCTTCAGGTGAAAATCTATATCCAACGATAAAATCTTTATTCCCGTGACGTTTAACTGTTTCTGTCACTTCATCAACAACTGCATTTGCGAATTTATAAGGATCTTCGCCCCATTCATCATTACGACGGTTGTAATAAGGTGAGACAAATTGATGGATTAAATAGTGGTTAGCACCATGAATTTCTACGCCATCAAAACCAGCTTCAATCACTCTTCGTGTCGCTTCACCAAACGCTTTAATTGTTTTTTCTATTTCTTCAACAGTGATTTCACGTGCATGATGTTCTTCTTGTTCTCCAAAACTTTTTAATGAAATTGGACTCGGTGCAGCTACATCTCCATTAGGAGTTAAATTAGGTAATGCCTGGGCACCACCATGATGGATTTGAACGACAGCTTTAGATCCATTTTTCTTCATTGCCTCAGCTAATCGTTTCAACCCTTCTAAATTTGAATCATGTGCTACAGAAGGTTGTCCAGGAAATGCTTTACCTAAATCTGTTACATTACTAGCAGCAGAAATAGCTAATCCCACATCTTTTGAACGTTGTTCCATATATACTACTTCTTCATTTGAAATCGACCCATCATCATTAGAAGATACGTGTGTTAGCGGAGCTAAGACAAATCTATTTTCTAATACAACTTTATTAGGTAATGTGAGCTTTTCAAATAATGGTTGAAATTTTTTATCCATTACAATTATTCCTCCTAAGTAAAATACCATATCGCTTTTTTTCACACTATTTGAGTGCTTGTTAATTCTAACTACCTAAACTATAAAGATAAATAAATATGCTCACGCATGTAATTTTTGATTATATCTTCTTCACAATAAAAAAATACTGACATTTCTTATCGAAATGTCAGTATCTTGTTAAAGATGTTTTTTCATCTTTAATAGCGTTTTTGGACTGTTTAATCCAAACCGGCAAGCGTTCTTTAATTGTTTGAAACCCATATTTTTCGGTTTCTTTAATTTCATCTAATACTGATTGCTTTTCCTTCTTACGTTCATAATTTTTAAAATAGTCATTATCTTTTAAAGAAAGATTCAGTTTACCTTCATCATCAATTGAAATCACTTTCGCTCTTACAATTTGTCCTTCTGATAAAAACTTTTTCAAATTATGGACGTAATCATCCATAATTTCGGATATGTGGATTAATCCTTCAGCATTGTCCGGGGTTTCTACAAAAGCGCCATACGGTTGAATACCAGTCACACGAACTTTGATATGTTGACCTACTGTATAGTGATTATTCAACGTGATAACCCCTTATTTCGTTTTACTTAACACTATTATAATAGCATAAATTATAACTTGGTACTAACATTTAATAGAAAAATTTCACATTTTATATATTCCATACAATAATTCAACAAAATAAAAACCTGAACCTTCTATGTATAGCAAGTATCTACTCTCATTTAACACTTAAAATTGCTAGACTATAAAAAATTCATACATAAAAAAGTGTCTACCTATTTTCAATACGTTTAATTACATTGTTAACTTGTAAAGTACTTTCAATAAAAAAACAGGCTCAACTTCACACTCAACATAAAATTACTAAATTGGGTGTTCGATTGAACCTGTTTTATATATTATATTTTATATTCTGCTTATAATTGCAAAACTATCATTTCTTACTCGCTTACTTTTGGTTTTCTTCGATATCAATTGAATCAATTGTAATATCATGTACTGGTTTATCTTGAGGGCCTACTTTTGTATTTGCAATGTCTTCTAATGTTGCTTTCCCATCTATTAATTGACCAAAAACTGTATGTTTTTGATCTAACCAAGGTGTACCACCATTTTCACCGTATGCTTTAACAATCGGTTCTGGCCAACCACCATCTGCTAATTGATTTAGCATTGATTCAGGTACTTCTGTCATTTGGACAATGAAGAATTGAGATCCATTTGTATTTGGACCAGAGTTTGCCATCGATAAAGCACCATATAAATTAAATGCTTCAAGTGAGAACTCATCTTCGAATGCGCCACCATAAATACTTTCGCCACCCATGCCACTTGCTGTTGGGTCTCCGCCTTGTACCATAAAATCATTAATTACACGGTGGAAAGTCACACCATTATAATAACCATTTTTAGCATGTGTTACAAAGTTTTCCACTGTTTTTGGTGCCACGTCAGGTAATAATTTAAATGTCATATCTCCTTTATTTGTGTGTAATACTATTTTAATTTCGTTACCGTTTATTTCTGAATTTAACTGAGGATAGTTCGTCATTTTTATTCTCCATTTCATGTTAAGATGATATATGTATTCTAACACAAATGAAGGGATGTATTGAATTATGTTATATCGTTTTGCACATAAAACTGGAAGTTACGGTGTCATAATAAAGGAAGAAGATGAAAATCAAGTCTTAGTACAAGTGGAACAAGTTATCAAACACCCAAAACAAGGTGATTTACATAGCCCAACTGAAACTGAAAATGTATTTTTTCATGAGCGTAAAGCGTTAAGTCATTTTGAAAAGCGCTATACAACTAAATCGCATCTTAAATCATTCACAGAAGACGAATTACCTTATGAACAATCACTACAACAAGCAATCACTAAACTGGAACTTAAATTAAAAGATCAGGATACGTTACATGCAAAGAAATCACTCGAGAATTTACAGCAACTTAAGAAAGATTACGCAATTCAATATAAACAAAATTTTGAATAAAAATACTGCGTTTCTTCTTATTTAAATAAACATTAAATTCATGTGCTTCATGGGTTAGCCATGTTTTTCAGAATAGTCTAATTCATGTATAATAACCTTATACTATTTTTAAAGGAGGATAAAATAATGAGTTTGTTACATATAGCGGTTCTTCTACCGTTAATATTTGCACTCATTATTCCATTTGTATATCGGTTTCATAAACGAATACATTTAGGATGGTTTGTGTTACCTATCCCCGTCGTCTTATTTATATATTTCCTCTCATATATTTCTACAACCATGTCAGGGAATACCGTAATGCAGAAAGCAAACTGGATGCCTCATTTTGGTATGAATTTCGATTTATATGTTGATGGTCTGGGATTACTATTCAGTTTGTTAATAACTGGCATTGGTAGTTTAATCGTACTATATTCTATAAGTTATTTAAGTCGACAAGAGCAATTAGGGAATTTTTATTGTTATCTCTTGCTCTTTATGGGTGCAATGTTAGGTGTTGTTTTATCTGATAATATTATTATGTTATATCTATTTTGGGAGTTAACTTCATTTTCTAGTTTTCTACTCATATCATTTTGGCGTGACAAACAAGCATCTATTTACGGTGCTCAAAAATCAATGCTTGTCACTGTCTTTGGTGGCTTGTCACTACTGGGTGGTCTTATTCTATTATCACTCGCAGGTGGCTCTACAAGCATTCAAGAACTTATTGGAAATGCATCTGAAATCCAAACAAGTCCGTATTTCATTTTATCAATGATATTCGTATTAATTGGTGCGATGACAAAATCTGCTCAAGTTCCATTTTACGTTTGGTTACCGGATGCAATGGAAGCGCCAACGCCGGTCAGTGCCTACTTACACTCAGCTACAATGGTTAAAGCGGGTCTTTACTTAGTAGCACGTATGACACCCATCTTTGCACTTTCGCAAGGTTGGATTTGGACAGTAACTGCTGTCGGTTTAATTACTCTATTTTGGGCGTCATTAAACGCTACAAAACAACAAGATTTAAAAGGTATCTTAGCATTTTCTACCGTTTCACAACTTGGTATGATTATGTCTATGTTAGGTATAGGTGCAGTAAGTTATCATTTTGAAGGTGCTGAAAGTCAACTTTATGTTGCTGCGTTCACCGCTGCTGTGTTCCATCTTATAAATCACGCTACATTTAAAGGTGCGTTATTTATGATTGCTGGTGCCATTGACCATAGTACAGGTACTCGTGATGTAAAAAAATTAGGTGGATTGCTAACAGTAATGCCTATTTCTTTTACAATTACCATAATCACCTCACTCAGTATGGCAGGGGTGCCACCGTTTAACGGTTTCCTTTCTAAAGAGAAGTTCTTGGAAAGTATGATTGAGGTCACAAACGTAAACTTATTTAGTTTAAATACGCTTGGCTTATTAATTCCAATCATAGCAATTATCGGTAGTATATTTACATTTGTATATTCTATAAGATTTATTGGCCAAATCTTCTTAGGTAGCCATAAATCAGATGCTTTACCGAAAAAAGCACATGAAGCTTCTATACTAATGTTGTTTTCACCAGCTATTTTAGCAATATTAGTTATTGTATTTGGGTTCTTCCCTTCTATATTAACGGGATCAATTATTGAACCTGCTGTTAATTCAATTAGTCAAAGTACTGGAACGCATGCAGAATTCCATATGTTCCATGGTTTTACACCAGCATTTTTCTCTACCATTGGTATATATATTGTTGGTATATTGCTAATTTTATCGTTTGGCTATTGGGTGCGCTTATTACGCGCACATCCTACAAAACTTACAATCAATTACTGGTATGATAAGTTCGGTAATGATTCGCCAGGTTACTCAAGTAAGTTCACAAATGCTTATGTGACTGGTTTTACACGTAACAACTTAGTAATTATATTTATTTCTTTAATTTTAATTACTTTAGCTACATTATTAGTCACACCATTTGGTATTAACTTTAAAGACGTGAGTGAAGTACGTCCATTTGAATTAATCATAGTGGTACTTATAATTACATCAGCTTCTATGATTATATTTGCACGTTCACGACTGTTCAGCATCATTATGGCAAGTGCTGTAGGTTATTCTGTCGCTATATTCTTTATATTCTTTGGCGCACCAGACTTAGCCTTAACACAGTTTATAGTTGAATCAATTTCTACAGCGTTATTCTTATTGTGTTTCTATCACTTACCAAACTTAAACAGACATAAAGAGACGCGTTCATTCAAACTTGTAAATGTTTTAATTTCTATTGGTGTGGGTGCAGTCGTAACTGTACTTGGTTTAATCGCTTATGGTAACCGACATTTTAGCTCTATTTCTGAATTCTACAAAGAGCATGTATATGACTTAGCACACGGTACAAATATGGTTAACGTTATACTTGTCGATTTCCGTGGTACCGATACTTTATTCGAATCTGCGGTGCTTGGAATCGCTGGTTTAGGTGTTTATACAATGATTAAACTTCGTACAAGTAATAAAACAAATGACGAAGGAGGTAAAAACATTGAAAAGACAGAAGAATAATATAATCTTTCAATATTCAGCTGTTGTTATCTTCTTCCTCATCGTAATGTTTGGTTTATCTTTATTTTTGGCAGGACATTACACACCAGGTGGTGGCTTCGTAGGTGGACTGTTATTAGCCAGTGCGCTTGTCATCATCACTGTGGCTTTTGATATTAAAACTATGAAAAAAATCTTTCCTTGGGATTTCAAAATATTAATAGGCATTGGTTTGCTATTTTGTATAGCAACACCTATGGCGAGTTGGTTTTATAGTAAAAACTTCTTCACGCACACACCGTTTGAAATACCTTTAGGAATATTACAACCGATAGAAATGCACACAGCAACATTCTTTGACTTAGGCGTACTGTTTGCGGTTGTCGGTACCATAATGACTATAATCTTATCGATTGGAGAGGATGAGTAATGGAAATAGTAATGATATTTGTTTGTGGTATCCTCACAGCAATGAGCGTCTACCTCATTCTTTCTAAGAGTTTGATACGTATCATTATTGGGAGTACCCTTTTAACACACTCTGCCAACTTATTTTTAATTACAATGGGTGGGTTGAAAAAAGGTGAAGTACCGATATTTGAAAAAGATATTACTTCATATGTAGATCCGCTACCACAAGCGTTAATTTTAACAGCTATTGTAATTTCATTTTCTGTAACAGCTTTCTTCTTAGTACTTGCCTTTAGAAGTTATAAAGAGTTAGGAACTGACAACGTAGAAAGTATGAAAGGAGTGCTAGATGATGATCGAGAGTAATCTCATTATTTCACTACTCGTCATACCAATGTTAACTATTATTGCACTTGTGTTCATTGGTAAGCGCCCTATTATTAAACGATACGTTGCACTAAGCGGGACAGCTGTCACATTAATTTTTGCATTTATAAACTTAAACAACGTATTAAAGAATGGGATTATAACTTTAGAACTTGGTTCATGGGAAGCTCCATATAGTATTGTATTAGTACTCGATATATTTAGTATCCTTCTCGTGATTTCAAGTTTAATCGTAACAATGCTAATTATTTTATATTCTTATCAATCAGTGGGCATAGAACGTGAAACGTATTACTACTACTTCGCAGTAATGTTCATGCTAACAGGTGTCATAGGTTCATTTATCACAGGTGATATTTTTAACTTATTCGTATTCTTTGAAGTATTCTTACTGGCATCTTATATTCTATTAGTTATCGGTGGTACGAAAGTACAATTAAGTGAAACAATAAAATATGTACTTATAAATGTTACATCATCCGCTTTCTTTGTTATTGCGGTAGCAATGCTCTACTCGGTAGTTGGTACGTTAAATTTAGCCGATATTGGTGAAAAATTAGGACAACTACCTGCTGCTGATACTGGGATTGTAAATATCATATTCATCATGTTTATCTTTGTATTTGCAACAAAAGCCGGCGTTTTTCCAATGTACATTTGGCTACCAGGCGCTTATTACGCCCCACCAATTGCAATCATTGCCTTTTTCGGTGCATTATTAACAAAAGTTGGTGTCTATGCAATTGCCAGAACATCAAGTCTATTCATTCATGATACATCAAGCTTTCCGTTCTACATTATTCTTTTCTTAGCATTATTAACCATTATTTTTGGTTGTGTAGGTGCAGTGAGTTATTTTGATACTAAGAAAATTATTATCTACAATATTATGATTGCTGTCGGCGTAATTTTAGTCGGTGTAGCTATGATGACCCAAACTGGTATGATGGGTGCTATTTATTACACGTTACATGATATGTTAATTAAAGCAGCACTGTTTTTCTTAATTGGTGTTATGTACAAAATTACTAAAACGCATGACTTACGTAAGTACAGTGGTCTCATTAAAGACTATCCAGTTTTAGGTTGGACATTCTTTATTGCAGCGCTTAGCTTAGCAGGCATACCACCACTAAGTGGTTTTTATGGTAAATTTTATATTGTACAGGCTACCTTCGAAAAAGGTTTCTATTTAAGTGGTATTGTCATACTGCTTTCAAGTCTTGTTGTACTTTATTCCGTTATTCGCATATTCTTACAAGGATTCTTTGGCGAATCAAAAGGATATAAAATCAATCCTAAATTACAATATAAAGGTATACTTGCGATTGCTATTGTATCAGTTGTAATTTCAGTACTTTTCGGATTATCTGCAGACTTTCTACATCCAATTATAAAAGATGCTGCAGAGGCGTTCTATGATCCAAGTGTTTATATCGATGGCGTATTGGGGGGAAAATAATATGGCAGTCCAAATATTAGTAAATTTACTTTTATCCGTTTTTTGGTTGTTTGTAACAGGGAGTTATACTTTTAATAACTTTATACTAGGCTACTTATTTGCCCTATTATTAGTATACCTAATGCGTGGTATTTTACCTGGAAGGTTTTATATTATTACAGTTTATAAAATAATTAAACTTTGTTTTGTTTTCATTATAGAATTAATAAAAGCAAATATAGATGTGATACGTATTATTATTAAACCTAAGATGGACAATAAACCAGCATTTTTCACTTATAATACTGACTTGAAAACAGACTGGGAAATTGCGTTATTATCTAATTTAATAACTTTAACACCTGGTACAGTAGTGTTGGGTATAAGTGATGATCGTACTGAAATTTATATACATTGTATTGATTTTAGTACTAAAGAGGAGGAAGTGGACGGTATTAAATCCTCCCTTGAAAAAGTCGTTAGAGAGGTAGGCGAAAAATGATGAACTACAATATAATCTTAATTATCGCATTAGTCATCGTAGCGTTGTCTATGTTAGGTATGCTTGTGCGTGTAATCTTAGGTCCTTCTCTAGCTGACCGCGTTGTTGCACTTGATGCAATAGGTATTCAACTTATGGCCATCGTCGCATTATTCAGTGTGTTCTTAGGCACTAAATATTTAATGGTCGTCATCCTATTAATCGGCATTTTAGCATTCTTAGGTACAGCAGTATTTGCGAAATATATGGATAAAGGTAAGGTGATTGAATATGATAACGACGATCGTCATTAGTATCGCACTTATTTTAGTTATCCTTGGTTCACTCATCAGTGCACTTGCAGCGATTGGACTCTTACGTTTAGATGATGTCTATTCAAGGGCACATGCTGCTGGTAAGGCAGCTACATTAGGAGCTATGTTATTAATTAGTGGTGTATTCTTGTTCTTTATTGGACGTGAAGGCTACGCAAGTATGCAGTTACTTATTGGTATATTATTTATCTTAATTACCGGTCCATTATCAAGCCACCTCATTGTTAAAGCTGCATATAATTTAGATACACCCGCTTCAAAACGAACAAAACGTAACGATTTAAAAGATGAGTTAAAAGATACAAAAATCTAATATAAATTGCTTTTCCCTATATTATGAAACACTCAGCTATCATTAAATAGCTGAGTGTTTTTTTATAATTTATAGACACAGATTAAGATAATTTTAACCAGTATGTTCATTTCTATTTGTCATAGATAAAAATTAATGATATATTAAATCGTAATCATTTCGTTTTAAAGGAGATTTAATACTTATGACAACTTGGACAATTATCGGTGGTGGTTTGCATGCTGCTACAATAGCTATCAAACTAAGATCGAAGGGGTTAAAAAGTGACCGTTTAAAAATTATAGACCCACATCATAATCTCTGCGAACAATTCAATAATTATACTAAACGTATAGACATGCCCTATTTACGTTCCCCATGTGTACATCATGTTCATCCTAACCCATTTCATTTGAGACAATATGCTAAGAAAATGCACTACACACATCCAGCTTATGGTCCCTACAAACGACCAAACCGTGATATGTTTATGGATCATACGCATGAGCTTATTCATCACTTTGAATTAAACCAAAGTCATATACAAAGTTATGTCAATAAAATAGAAAAAGACGACAAGCAATGGTTAATACAATTAAGCAATAATGAATGGATACATACAGATAATTTAATCATTGCTTTTGGCTGTAATCATGAACCATACACGCCTAAACTGTTTGTACAACAACCCGATATATCACATGTGTTCGATAACGATGAATCCTATTATCAGGAAACTTCACATGTCGTTGGTAGTGGTATATCAGCTGCACATTTATGCTTAAGACTATTAAAAGAAAATAACAATAAAATTCACTTGTGGACGAATAAACACATAGATGTACATGATTTTGATGCAGACCCAGGATGGCTCGGTCCTAAAAATATGACTTCTTTTAATGCCATTGAATCTTCTGAACAAAGATTTGATATTATTAAACGCGAGCGACATAGAGGATCTATGCCTAAAGAACTAGAATTAAGGCTTAAAAAGTACACCAAACAAAACAGATTGAATATGCATATCAATGAACTTACAGATATTCAACAACATCATATTTGCACTGAAAAGTATTGCTTGCGCTATGATCATATTTTATTAGCTACAGGGTTTAAAGAATCAATCATGCAGCAGCCCATTATTAAGCACCTTACGAATCACTTCCAAGCCCCTATAACATCCTGCGGCTTGCCATATATTTCTCCAACCTTAGAATGGTTACCTAACCTCTTTGTCACAGGTGGTTTAGCTGATTTAGTGCTTGGACCATTTGCACGCAATATTATGGGCGGACGTGAAGCAGCACTTCGTATTGCAGAAGCTTATGATGAAATTGAAAATAAAAGCAAATCAAAAAGCGCTATAAAGTTAAATAATTAACTTTATAGCGCTTTTTGATTATTAACGTTTCAGAGGCTTTATAGCAATTGTTCCGCGCATGACACAAATTAATCTATCTGTATCATCTTTAATATCTATATTCCAGACCTGTGTTGTCTTACCCTCATGTATGATAGATGCTGTTGCGTAAATTGTACCCTCTGTAGTAGATCCAATATGATTTGCATTCATTTCTAATCCTAATGGTACATATTGAGTCGTATCGATTAAATATGCCGCACCCATAGAACAAGCTGTCTCTCCTAATGCTAAACTCGCACCACCATGTAAATAGCCAAATGGTTGTTTAACTTGATCCGTTACTGGCATAGACATAATTAACAAACCCTGTGCTTCTTTTTCTATTTTCATATTTAACGCTTCTAACATATTGGTCATTGCTGTCACTCCGTTTTCCACTTAATAGCTTTATAGTACCATAGCAGCAATTGTACCGAAAATAATTAACGGTATATTGTAAAACACAAAGTTAGGTATACACGTATCTCTAATGTGATCATGCTGACCATCAACGTCTAATCCAGCAGTTGGGCCAAGTGTTGAATCACTTGCGGGCGAACCAGAATCACCTAACGCACTCGCTGTACCAATTAAAGCTATAAGCCCCATTGTGCTTAATCCTAAAGATTCGCCTAACGGAACAAATAATGTAGCTATAATAGGTATCGTAGCAAATGATGAGCCAATACCTAACGTGACAACTAATCCAATCAAATACATTACGATAATACTTATAAGTTTATTATCTCCTATGACACCACTTATGCCATTCACTAACTTAGAAATGTCACCTGTTTCATTCATCACACCCGCAAAACCATTTGCAGATAAAATAACGACACCGATAAAGGACATAATTTGTATACCCTCAACAAATTTCTTGTCTAATTCAGTCCATTTATATGCTCTAGAAATAAAGAATACTAAGACACCTGCTAATGCACCAAAGATCATTGAATCAGTAAGTAATTGTACAAGGAATGTTGCGATAATGGAAACTACTGTAACTATAAGTATATAAGGTTTAATTTCAGTGTGAGTTGTATCTTTTACTTCATCACGTTGTATATATTTTCTTGGCTTTCTATAATAGTATATACCTGCAATCAAGCCGACAATATACCCTATCGATGGTATAAGCATCGATTTCCAAATCATACCCATTTCAATTGGATGATCTGCTTTTGAAAAACCACTTTGAATAATTTGGTGGTAAATTTGTCCAAAACCAAAAGGCATAAGAACATAAGGAAAACATAAACCAAAGCCAATGATGATTGCTATTTGTCTTCTATCGATATTAAGTTCATTAAATAAACTGATTAATGGTGGAATAACGATTGGGATAAATGCAATATGTACAGGAATTAAGTTCTGACTCATTATACTTATCGCTAATAATGCAACAATAATAACAATTTTCACTTTTACTCGTGACATTTTACTATTTTCAGCATGAATAGCATCTATAATTTTATTCACTAAATAATCGGTAATGCCACTATAAGAAATAAGTGCTGCAAAACCACCTAACAAGGCATAACTAAGTGCTACTTCAGCACCATCTACTATATTTTTACCAAATACGGACACAATTTCAGTGATATTCATTCCTGAAATTAAGCCACCTACGAGCGCACCAATAAATAAACTTATCACTACATTTAATCTACATAAACATAAGACAATCATCAGTACGACTGCTATAACTACTGCATTTATCACAAAGCATGACTCCTTTACCACGTTATCGAACTAAAGCATTACGAAATTTATAATATCAATATCCACTTCAATTGTCAATGGCATTTACCCAATGTGTTTCCATATTTTAGCTCATTGGTAATTCATAACCTACTGTCAAATGATTATTACATGTTTTTCATATTATAAATAAAAAAATGGAAAACCCTATAAAATAATTTATGAGTTTTCCATTACAATAATAACAAAATGATTTAAATTACTTTAACATTTACTTTAATGTGCGCAACCATTGAACAATGGTTGGAATTAAATAGCCTGTCGGTCCTTTTGGTCCTTTATATGTGTTGCTTTCAGTTGTTGCAGGCCCTGCAATGTCAAAATGTAAATGAGGTGTCTCACCTGCAAAATGATTAATAAATGTAGCAGCAAACAAAGCTTTTCCATGACCATTCGTATGATTCACTAAATCAGCGACTTCACTTTTACGGATTAAACTTTGTTCTGTAGAGGTCATTGGTAATTCAAAAACATATTCGTCTACTAATTGTGCTTTAGCAATTATAGCCTCAAGCTGGTGTTCTGCGTTATGTTTAAACACTGCAGCTTTATCTTCACCAAGTGCGGCTACAGCTGCGCCGGTTAAAGTTGCAAAATCAAGAATTACTTGTGGCTGAAATTGGTTTGCATAAAATACTGCATCACCTAATACTAAGCGTCCTTCAGCATCCGTATTCAATACTTCAACAGATTCACCGCTTAACGCTGTATAAACATCGTCAGGTTTCATAGCTATTTCATTCACCATATTTTCAGCAGCTGCAATAACCCCTACAATATTTACTTTTAGTTTTAATTGGCGTGCTGCTTCAATCATTGCGATCACATTCGCAGAACCACACATATCATACTTCATCGTTTGCATGCCTATTTTCGGCTTAATAGAATAGCCACCCGAATCGTAAGTAATACCTTTACCTACAAGTGCTATAGGCTCAGCATCCGCATTGCCTCCATTATATGTAAGTGTAATAACTCTAGGACCATGCTTTGAACCTTTACCAACTGCATGTATCAATCCAAAGCCTTCACGTTGTACGGTATCGCTATCTTTAATATCGACAGCAACGTCTGTATCTTTAAAGTGATTTTGAATGCATTCAGCATAATAACCTGGTGTTAATATATTAGGTGGTATATTACTATAATCGCGCGCTAAATTAATCGATGAACCAATAATTAATCCTTGCTTAACAAATGTGTGCACTGCTGAACTTTCTGTATGTATATCTAAATCAAGTTGATAAGGCGGCATTTTATTCGTTTTATAGCCATCAAATTGATACGTTGCTTGTTCACTTTGTTGCCCTAAAATTTCTGCAACCGTATCTATCGTAATTACTTGAGAGCCAAACGTATCAAATAAGAGTGAAGCCTGAGTAATTCTATCTTTTTTTAAATATTGAAATAAGTTGCCAAATACTTTTAAAAAATCACTATAGTTTGTTGTTTTTAAATTGCCTAAACCAACTGTGATGAGTTTTAATTTTTTACCATTTAATGAAAACAGTGTACTAGAAATTGCCCCAACATTTGTATTAATAATTTGATTGCGTTTTAGTTCTTCTAATTTTTCAATTATATTTTCATCTTCTATAGTTAACTCACTAATTTGATTCAAGTGTTCTGGCACACCAACTACTAAAGTTTTATTGTTAATATTAGTATTGCTTTGCATTGTTACTTGCATTGCGCATCCCTCTTTTTCAATTATATTTTTAATGTGTCATTATCTATCCATTATTTTATTAAAAATAATACCACAGTTTATATGGCTTAGCTTAGTGCTTTTTTATTTAATAAAAAGACCTATCTATTTACTAGACAGGTCTTTTTAAGTACAGAATCACATAGTGCATGCGCCTGTATTATTTAATTGCTATATTAAAATTTACCTTTTTTAAATGCTAAGCCGACACCGCCAAGTTTGTATACTGCACGTGTATCGATAACTTTTTTCATGAATGCAGCTTTTTTACCTTGAATATCTTTACCATAAACAACGCCTACACCATCATTAGAACCTAATGAACATACAGTACCACGATCAACATATTCAAATTCTTGAGTTGGTTGACCTTCTAAAATATTTATAATATTTTTAGCAGTCTGTTCACCTTGTTGCATAGCAATTTGCGCAGTTGTTGGTAATGGGCGTTCTTCACCAGCTGGGATAAATGCAGAAACATCACCAATTGCAAAGACATCGTCATAACCTTCTATAGTTAAATCTTGTTTAGTAACGATGCGTCCACGTTTAACACCTTCAAATGATTCTTCCATTAAATTGCTACCACGAACACCAGCAGCCCATACAGCTGTATTAGCTTCTAGTTGTTGCTCTTCATCGTTAACTTTTACTACGAAACCTTTTTCGTTAGCTGCAACGATTGGAGTACCAATTTTGAATTCTACGCCTCTATCTTCTAAGTAACTTACAGCGTGGTTAACTAATTCATCAGAGAACATTGGTAACATTTTTGGAGCAGCTTCGACACAAGTAATTTTAACTTTGCCTTGTTCTACACCATATTTATTACATAATTCAGGGATGCGGTCAGTTAATTCACCTAAGAATTCCACACCAGTAAATCCTGCGCCACCAACAATAATAGCTAAATCTTTGTCATCTTTTTGTTTAGAAGATGCATAGTTAGCAAATTTGTCTTCGATATGACGAGATAATTTACGAGCAGTTAAAACGTTTTCGATTTGGAAAGCATGGTCTTTCATGCCTTTGATACCAAATGTTTCAGTTTCGAAACCTAATGATACAACTAAGATATCGTAATCAAAAATACCAGCGTCAGTTTCTACTTTTTTAGCATTGCGGTCGATTTTTGTAACTTCTGCTTTAACAAAGTTAACTTTGTCTTTGTTTACTACACTTTCAACTGGATATAGTAAATCTTCATAGCTAATCGTACCTGCTGAAGCTTCATGTAACCAAGTAGCTTCATAATGGTAATCATTTTTATTAATTAATGTAACTTCAGCTTCATCTGCTGAAATTTGCTTTTGTAATTTTGTAATAGTTTGTAAACCTGCATAACCCGCGCCTAAAACTAATACTTTTTTACGATCTTGAGCCATTTCATTCACCTAAACTTTCATAATTTTTTTGTTGCCTTAGTCTTTTGCTATACCCTATATTTTAATTAGTAATTCACAAAAAAGACATTTTTTATCCAATACTAATTTTATAGTTTTTATAGCTTATTTTCAAGCGCTAATGCCCATATTGTTTATTATTTCACATAAACTTATAAAAGGCTATAGCTCACCTTGGATATTATGCGAACTATAGCCTTTAAATTTTAAAAATTAAATTAACAATCTTCTGGAGAACCAGCAACTTTGGCTGTTCTAAATGAACTACCGCAACCGCAAGATGCAATTGCGTTTGGATTATCAATTTGGAAACCGCCGCCCATGAGTGACTGTTTGAAATCAATTCTAGTACCATCTAATACAGGTTTGTCATATTTTTCTACAAGTATTTTCAAACCGTGGACTTCCAAGACTTCATCATTTTCACCTGGCTCTGCTTCAGCTGACATACCATAAGTAAGGCCCGTACAACCTCCACCATTTATTTTAATTTTTAAATAACCATCTGCCATATCATTTTGTTGTAACATGTCTTTTACTTCATATGCTGCTGATTCAGTTATTTCAACTACTGCCATTATAATTACCTCCTAAAAAATCCATGTTTCTTCTATATGTGCGTAAATTTTTTGTAATAAGTCATCTGGCGATTCACCTTCAACGATAACACCATTCACTAGTGCGTACAACCCACTTGAACATAGTCCACAATTTTGTAAGCAACCATATTCTAATACGTCTACTTCTGGGTCATTTTCAAGTTGATTATATACGTAGTCCCCGCCTTTCGCTAAATTCGAAATGCAGAACTCAATTATTGGATTCATAATACACCCTCTCATAAATTATCAGTTGAACAATTATAACAAACACTGCACATAGTTGACTACATACTAGCTTATAAAATCCACACTTTTATACTGTCTTATCAACCAGAATAAACAATTGATTATAGATATATAATTAATCAATTAGCCACATTTATTTATCAAATAGATTGCGTCAAAATAAGCCTTTATTACTTAAGTAGATGAAATAATAAATTCTGTTACAAATTAAATGTAATTACAAATAATAAAGTATCTACTTTATTTGTAGAAGTATTCAAAAAGGCTTATAATATATCTAAGTAAGCTGATTATAGAAAATTGGTATATCGATGAAAGACGAAATATGATTTAACCACATTATATTTAATAACTTACATTGACGAGTTGAAGATAAAATACATCTCATTTTATCTTCATGCTCAATACAATTTTTACTAGAGGGGTATCACAAATGAAAAACTTAGTCTTATTAGGTGGCGGCTATGGAAATATGCGCATCATGTCACATATTTTACCATCTGCACTTCCTGAAAATTATACGGTCACATTAATTGATCGTATGCCTTACCACTGTTTAAAGCCAGAGTTTTATGAGTTGGCTGCTGGTACTAAATCTGATAAGGATGTTCGTATGAATTTTCCTGATTCTGATCGCATCAACAATGTTTTTGGAGAAATTAATGATATCGATTTAGAAGATCAAATTATTTCCGTTGGCAATACGAAAGTAGATTATGATGAATTAGTGATTGGTTTAGGCTGTGAAGATAAGTATCACAGTGTGCCAGGTGCTGAAGAATACACACATAGTATTCAAACATTATCTAAATCTCGTGAGACATTCCACCATTTAAGCGAATTACCAAATGGCGCCAAAGTAGGTATCGTTGGTGCTGGGTTAAGTGGTATCGAATTAGCAAGTGAACTACGTGAAAGTCGAGAAGATTTAAAAATCTACCTCTATGACAGAGGCGAACGTATTCTACGTCGTTTTCCTGAAAAGTTAAGTCAATATATTGAAAATTGGTTTAAGAAAAATGATGTAACTGTAGTACCAAACTCTGATATTAATCGCGTAGAACCAGGCTGTATCTATAATAATGATGTACCTGAAGAATTAGATTTAGTCGTATGGACTGCAGGTATTCAACCTGTTGAGGTAGTTAGAAACCTTCCAATAGACATTAGTAAAGGTGGCCGTGTTATTTTAAATCAATATCACCAAGTGCCTACCTACAAAAACGTCTATGTGGTAGGTGACTGTGCAGAATTACCGCACGCACCAAGTGCACAGCTCGCTGAAGCACAAGGTGATCAAATTGCAGATGTTATGAAATTACAATGGCAAGGTAAAGCACTTCCAGAAAAAATGCCTGAAATTAAAGTTCAAGGTTTCCTCGGCTCACTTGGGGATAAAAAAGGATTTGCTTATATAATGGACCGAACTGTTACCGGCCGCTTAGCTTCTATTTTAAAATCAGGCGTGTTATGGTTATATAAATACCATAACGGTTAAAAAGTACTCTCTCCTCAAATTAGTAATACGAAAAACAAATTTGGACAATAAAGCGCTTAAGACATTATAATAAGATGTCTCAAGCGCTTTATCTTTTTAAAACGTAATATTTAATTGAAAGATTAAATAGGATGTGATTAATGCGCATCCATAAATTTCGTTATATCTTTTAATTGTACATAACCATCTGATACATATTCTTCATTTATAGTAACTAATGGATAGAATAATTCATCTTCTTGAATGCGTTCAATATACTGTTGGTCATGATCTGTTAAGTTCTCAGTATCTTTTTCAATATCAATATATGTGAATTCAAACTGAACATCTGGATATTTCCTTTTTAATAATGGTTGTAACCAATCGTAAGTATTGCGTGCTGTTGGCGCATTAACGCAACTTGCACAAACAATATCTGCACCATAAACGATGACACTAGCTTTATTCATTTTAACATTCCCCTTTTGTATTGATTGATAGATTTTTCCTTATCTTTCTATTATAATAAAAAGATAAGTAGAATATGAAATAACTCACTTGAAAGGAGGCATTTCCATGCCAACTGAAAACGTAACAATGTTTGATCAAGTAGCAGAAGTAATTGAAAAACTTCGTCCCTTCTTACTACGTGATGGCGGTGACTGTTCACTCGTTGATGTAGAAGATGGTATTGTTAAACTACAATTACATGGTGCATGTGGTACATGCCCTAGTTCAACAATCACTTTAAAAGCAGGTATTGAACGTGCTTTGCATGAAGAAGTACCAGGAGTAATCGAAGTAGAACAAGTATTCTAATTGATATATTCATATATAGATAACATCTCAAGATTAAGTTTCTTTCGAGCACTTTAATTAACTATTTCATTTTTGTAATGCGAATAGTTTCAAAGCATAGTCAAGCTAAACGAATAACATCGTTTAGCTTTTTATTTTGCAAAAATTACAAGTGCTTTACTAGAAATGTATTCTCCGTCATAATATCAATTTTCCGACTGATTATACAATATTCCGTACTTTTCCACCGTATATTTCTAGTGAATGCCACTTTTTGGATTGCTTAAAGTTAAACAAGAAGTGGAGTTATTTTAATGGCAATAAGCGTAAAGAAAATTGTTGATCATCGAGCTACTCAAATATATAAAACATAAAAATGATGGCTTCTATTTTATTTCACATAGAAACCATCATTTTTCAGTTATCTAAGAAGCTTATGTTCCAGATTTAATCCATAATTTTAACTATAAAAAAGAATAGAAGCGTTGAAACTTTCACATTTTCAATTCAGACAACAACTTGATTGATTTAACAATAGACTCTGAAACTTGTTAGTAAAATGCTAAATTATTCTTGTAAGTGTTGATTAATTCTTTCGCTTATATACACCCAGCCTTTCCATCCAATATGTACTGCATCACTTACAATATATGGTTCATAATCTTTATCTGACATATCATAAACGTCTCCACCATGTTCTACAATTGTTTGATTAATTTTTTTATAGATACCTTGTCTTCTCTGTTTATCAATACCAATATAATCATACCACTTACCATTAGATGGTAAGATTATATATTCAACATCAGCCCCAGCTTCGTTTAGTGTGTCTACTAACAATGCTAAATCATTAAACTCTGGAGAGTTAATATTAAACTCATAATCTCTATTTATTTTACGTTTATGACTTTTTATTAAATCCCAATATTCATCTCTAATACCAAACTCATTTGATTTCGTTCGTGCTTCACCATATTTTTCTGCTTGCTTTTGAATATCCTCCCATGACTGACCTTCTTGAGTTACAGGTTTAACTTGCGATAATGGAGAAGAAGTTAACGGAAACATCGCTTTTATTAATTCAATTTTTTTCAATTGATTATCTGTGAAAGATGAAATATAAGTATCCTTAACATTTTGGGGTTGTTGTGCTACTTTTTCCAAATAGGGCTTATTTTCAGCATCTTTAAACTATAACAGTCTTTTAGCAAAACGTTGTTTAAGTTCAGGGCTTAACTTATTTTGTTTAAACAGTTGGTTTAACTGCCCTTTAGCAATACGTGCTTTAAAATTTTCAGATGTTAAACCATTATTAGTAAACCATTGCGGTGATACAATAAACGCTATCTTTTTACCTTTAAGATTATCATATTGCGAACCAATTTCTACTGCATTGACTAAATCTGTTGAACCACCTGTTCCAATTAAAAATGGTTTGTCGGGAATATTTTTATCATTGTTTATTAATAAAGCTGGGTTAAAAGGATCATCTTTTTCAAGTTCACTCGAACCGTAAATTGGATAATATGCATCAGATTCATACATCTTATCTTGAATTAATGTTCCTTTTAACACTTGATCTGATAACGATATACGTTGTGTTTCTAAAGTTTTTGAATTAATTAATCCTGTAAACCAACTTACTGGTATAGCTAAGAAAATTCCAAACAATATAAGACTTGCGATGATTGGTATAAATGGTTTTAGTTTCATCTTAATTCTTCTAAAACCGCTACTATTTTATTTGGTGTTTCCCATTCGTCTCTATCAAAATCCATGATTGAAACCTCTATATCTAATTTGTTTTGTATTTCTAGTAAAAGTCCCACTGTTTGAAAAGAGTCTATTATACCTTCTTCAAATAATTCAACATCTGGATTTTCTTTAACGATACTATTTTCAGCTACTTCTTCTAATAAATCTAAAACTTGTTTTCTAAATTCCATAAAAATTCCTCCTATTTTTAAAACAGTTTTCCAGAAAATATCAGAAAACCAAACGTTACAAAATGAAATGTGATAATGATACTTAACATTGTTGTAAATAGATTTTGCCATCGTGGCGGATGATTTTTTCTCCACTTTTCCTAATAACCGTAGCCAATAAAAAGTACCGCATGATATAAACCATATAAAATATAATGGATTTCAATACCATGCCACACACCCATGATTAAAAAGTTAAGTGAAAATGCAATATTGGACATCGCAAATTGACTTTTCAATAATTTTTTCTTTGACATAAAGAATAATGATCTCATATATATACAATCTCTGAACCAAAACGATAATGACATATGCCATCTATTCCAAAAATCTTTAATATTTTTAGCTTTAAAAGGTTGCTTAAAGTTTTGAGGAGTTTGTATGCCATACAAATAACTAAATGCAATGGCAAACAACGAATAACCTGCAAAATCAAAAAATAAATATAAACTATAGGCATACATATACAGCCATTTTGCAGTAAAGCTCGTAAAATCTAACATGAGTGGATTGATTGCATACATTTGGATTAAGTACGCAATAATATATTTATACAAAAATCCAAGCATTATAAAATGAATTGCTTTAACTAATAGTTCACGATAACGTTCTCCATTAGGTATTTTATTATCATCTTTTACAAATCGTTTATAACGATCGATTGGTCCAGATGAAATGGTTGGAAAGAATGAAATAAATTGTATGACTTTCCAACTTTTTATTTCTTTAATTGAGCCGTCACGTATTTCCATCAATAATTGAACACTTTTAAAAGTTACATATGAAATACCTAAAAATCCTATAAATTCTATGACTTTATTTTCATGAAGTTTCAGCTGTGCAGCTCCAAACCAAGAACTTTGCATCACTTTCACAATAATTAACGGTAATATAGATAATGTGATGACCATAAAAAATTTACTGAATGTATTATTTTTAGCTCGATATTTCCAATAATACATAATAATTAAAACTTGCCAAATCGTATAGAGCAAAAAATTTATAACTTGAACACTTAAATAATCCTGTCCAAGTAAATTGTGTTTTTCAGATGAGAAAATAAGTACAATCATTATTACAGTACTCACACCATTATATATGCGGCTTCTTTTACCCATAAGACCAAGAATAATGACGGGTATTAATACTATAGTTGCTATGAGAAAAAACGTAAATGTGCCATATGGAATCATTACATTACATCCTCAGCAATCTTTTTACGATCTAATTTACCATTTACTGTTAAAGGCAATTTATCTTGGAATATAACTTTCCTTGGAATCATATATTCTGGTATCCGTTGTTTTAATTCATATTTGATGTTATGAATTGCTTCTTGTTCATTTTCCACACGGTCAGCTTCATTTACTACGATTACAGCATTTAAATGTATAACTTTATTACCTTTGTATATTGGCACTACTATAGCTTCCTTGATACATGCTATTTGGCCTAATTGAAATTCTATTTCTTCTAATTCCATTCTGTAACCATTTAATTTAATTTGAAAATCTATACGACCATTGATAAACCATTGGTCATCTCTTATTTCTGCTTTGTCACCTGTATAATAGTACTTTTTATTATTATTTATTTTAAACACTTCATTAGAACGAACCTCATCTTTGACGTATCCCGCGCTTACACACTTTCCAGAAATAACAAGCTCACCTTTATCTGTCAGTGATAAAGATGTACCTGGTCTTGGAACGCCCACCGGTAAAGGATTATATCGCTCAATTACCGCTTCAGTAATCAATATACTCGTAACAGCTACAGTTGCTTCTGTAGGACCATATGTGTTGTATATATAAGCAGATGGAAAACGCTGTAATAACATTTGAGCAGTTCTATGTGCCAAAATTTCACCACAAAAGAAAAATTCTTTTAAACTCGTGTATGTTGTCTCAGATAAATTGGGTAGCATTAAACACATCTCCATAAAGGATGGTGTTGAAACCCATATATTTATTTTTGAATGCTCCAGCATTTGATTTAATAGTTTAGGTTTATTAATCATCGTTTTATCTACTAAATTTAATGTACCTGCAGTTGTGATACATGGATAAACTGCCATCACTGATAAATCAAATGAAAATGGTGCTTGATTTAACCATTGTTGCTTATGACCTAATTTATTAAGGTCAACCATCCATTTAGTGAATTGATTCAAACTTTCATAACTTATTTGAACTCCTTTAGGTTCGCCTGTAGAGCCAGATGTGAATATCGTATAAGCAATATTCTCTCCTACCATCCTAGAATCAAATTGCTCCATGTTTAATGCGCTTGTCATCATACTCTGTTCTATCACATTAATTCCCTTTATATTTATATCATTTTCAGTTGTATTGAATATAAATTGACCTTCTATTTTTTCAATAATGGACTGAATACGCTCATGAGGTATAGATGTATCAATTGGAACATAACCGCAACCAGCTTTTATACTTGCTAACATACCGACAATCATAAATGGAGACATGTGACCATATAAAATGAGCGGTCGCTTAGAATCTTTAATAATGTCAGCCAGTATATTTGAATATTGGTTCAATTCACGATAAGTCAAACTCTCATTATTATGTTGAATTGCTTTATGATCAGGGTGATTTTGGGCATTTTCAATTAGTGCTTGTATAATATCTTTCATGCTTCTCTCCTCTATTAAAATTCATTATAAATAAAGTTATTATGAGTATCGCCGGTACCATATATGAGATACAGCGCTATAAAAATAGCAAAATAAAGCAGCGTTATGAGCCAAGGTTTTAACTTATTAAATAATGAATCTTGTTCTATTTTTTTACTCATTGGTCACCTCTTCTTTTCATTTCAGACTAAACTATAATTAAATTATGTAATAAATAAAATTTTATTAGTTAAAGCAATTTACATTGCGTTAACATTTTACTAATATATTATACATTTTTTACGACAGATTGACAATTGAATAAACAAATTTATATATAACAAAAGTGTTATATTGAATAACGCATAAAAAAGAGTGGGATTACTTTTTTTAAAATATTAATATAACAAAGTGAGTTTCATGAAAAGTTGTGCATAAAAAAACTGCTAATAAAGTCTTTGACTTTGTTAGCAGAAATATAGACTCATTATCAATGAGTTTTTGTTCTATAAGTTGGGTTCTAAAGTTAACAAATAGGGACTTTAATAATTTATCCATGATTGGATGTACTCTAAAACGATTGATTATTCTATATGATGGTTTTTGATTTTGAGATAACCACATCATACGAACACTATCGGAAAGTGCAGCTTCAATTCTTCGTCCAGAAAATATTGATTGTGTATAAGCAGAAAGAATTATTTTTAACATAGAAAAGCAGCAATCCATTAGAAACTAATAGATTGCTGCTTTTAATTTGAGAATGGGATATTTATGTCCCATTCTCTCTGAGAAGGTGTAATTTAATTTTATGAAATCGGTGTTTTAGCCTGTTTATGACTTAACACTAAGCGTATATTATCTACACAAAGTTGAATCATGCGATTTCTCGTTACTACAGATGCACTACCAATATGTGGTAAAATGACTGCATTTTTCATTGATAACAATGGATGTGTCATATCAATCGGTTCTTGACGTAAGACATCCAAACCACATGCACCAATTTCTCCATCTTGTAAAGCATTAACAAGTGCTTGCTCATCAACAACTGCACCTCGGCCGATGTTAATGAATATCGCATCATTTTTCATCTTTTTGAATGCAGCAGTATCAAATTTATTTCTTGTATCTTCAGTAAGTGGCGCTGTACAAATAATAAAATCACTATGCTCAAGCATTGTATCAAAAGGCACGTATAAAGCGCCTAATGCTTCTTCAGCATCTTTATGTCTTGACCTATTGTGATACATGATATTTGCATTGAATCCTTTCAAGCGTCTCGCAAAGGCTTTTCCGATATCACCCATGCCGTAGATGCCTACCTTAGCATTATATAAATCTTTACCTGCCAAAAGATATGGCCCCCAACTTTGCCATTCCCCTCTTTGTACGTATTGTTCCGCTTCAACAATGCGTCTTGCCACGGTCAGCATCAAAGTGAAGCCTAGCTCTGCTGTTGTCTCAGTTAACACGCCAGGCGTATTCGTAACAACAATCCCTTTACTTTGTACTAGTTGGACATCTATATTATCGAAACCAACTGCCATATTTGCAATCACTTTCAAATGAGGTGCTGCTTCTATAACTTCTTCGTCAATTTTTTCACTTAAAGTTATAAGACAGGCAGTTGCATCTTTTAAAGATGCCAAAAATTTATCTCTTGGCATTGGTGTATAAGATTCATTCCAAACTTCTACATCTGCAAGTGTTTCTAATTGTTCTATAAATGACTTAGGTATTTTTCTACTAACGACTATTTTATTCATACAATCACCCCTACATTTTGAGTTCTTTGATCACTTCATTCAAATCTTTAAACGTATAAGTCGGAGGTATTTCTTTGAGTACGATTTGTTCCTTAGTTGTGACACCTGTTTGTACATGTATCGTATCAATGTCCACATTAATTCCTGAAAGAATATCCGTATCATATAAATCTCCAACCATAGCTACTTCTGAACGCTCTAAATCTAAAATTTCCAATGCTTTTTTCATAATAATAGGTTCAGGTTTACCGATAAATGTCGGTTGAATACCTGTAGATACTGTTACAACACTCGTAATAGCACCGTTACCTGGTAAGAAGCCTCGTTCTTTAGGTATCGACACATCTTGATTTGTTGATATAAATTTCGCACCATTACGTACGCCTAATGTTGCAGTAGTCAATTTTTCATATGTAACTGCTTCATCTAATCCAATTACTACGTAATCCACAAACTCATCGTCTTTCAATATTAATCCGTGACTTGTTAGTGCTTTTTCAAGGCCGCTACCACCTAACATATAAACAGTAGCACCTGGAGATTCTTCTGAAATGTATTCAGCAGTTGCAAGTGCGGAAGTAACTACTTCGTCTGCCTTTGCATCTACACCCATTGTATGTAATTTTGAAGCTACTTCTTCTGGTTCTTTCGTAGAATTGTTCGTTACGTATAAATGTGGAATTTGTTGTTGGTTTAGATATTCTATAAATTGCGTTGCACCATCAATAGTTTCATTACCTTTATACATCGTGCCATCTAAATCAATAAGATAAGCTTTGTAATTTTTCATTAATATTTACTCTCCTTTTTTACCAAAAGCTGTAACTGGCACATCTTCACTTTTTAGAAAACGTATGACTTCTTCAATAAATTGTTGATAATAAGGCACCGTCTCATCAAAAAGTGGTATAAGACTAGCCGTATCAAGCTCATCATAATAGTGGACGAATTGTTTTCTTACATCGACCGTTTTGTTAATGTGAACTTGTGTGTCTTTAGAAATCACTTTTTCTAATTCTAAAATATCGATAACGTCTTTATAGTTACCTGGATCTCTTAATATAAAGCCATCAATAACCATATTTCCGATATCTACAGCTGACTCTATAAACATTTGTGCAATACGTTCAAACGCATAGTGATTATCTTTACTTTGAGGATAATCTGTAATTAATTGTTGTAAATAATTTAACTTTGTATTCAATTTTTCTTTATTAACAAAATACATCATCGTCACCCCTATCATTCTAATCATACCATACCTTTGCAGTCGAATTCATTTATCGTTATACTGTGAATTAAGACTTTTTAATCATGAAAAAAGAATCAACTACTGTATTATATTATAAGTCACACACTAAGAGGAGTGTTATAAAATGATTGATATGTATCTATATGATGACGACGAATCAGCTCAAGTCCAATTTGTCGGATTTGTAGGTGAACATAGTCGTTACGATTTGATGTTAGTCCAAACCAATCGTCATTTTGGTAAAACTATCGTATTAAATATGCAAACAAATAAATTTGGGATTATCGGCACAGATGATTTGGAAGAAGAAGGTTACATCTCATATATACTTGGTGTTAATGAAGATGAAGGAAATGAAATCACCGAATATTTAAATGAAGTCATTCAATAGTTATTAACTATTAGAAAGCTTCATTAATTTTATATCACATTTGCATATGAGACTCCTAGGAAACAACGGGTGTCACATACTACAGGAACAATACATATGCCTATGCCTACATAATCAAAATCGTAATATTTAAATATAGCAAAAGAACTCATCCACAAATTTTAATGGATGAGTTCTTTTTAAAACGAGAGCTTTATGTTCTGTTCCCTTTTTATTAATCAACATTTATTTTTCTGTATCTTGAATACTCGGCTTAATCTTTACATCTTGTAATTTATTTTCTTCAAAATCATGATCAACCTCTTCAGTTTCATCTACATATGCTTTAAGTTCTTGTTCTGGAATACGTCTCAAGATAAAATATGGGCAACCAAAATTACAATATTCTAATAAATAATCTTGTATTGTCGAAAAACGTTTGCTCAACTCTGCCTTTTTGTTTTTATCAGTATAAAAACCTTTTAATCTTAATTGTTCGTAACCAAAGTCACCTACAACGTAATCATACTTATCTAATATGTCAGAATAACGATTTGCGAAGGTTTCCTCGTCAAAACATTCTCTATACTCTTCTATGATTTCAAAGTAGTGTTCATTCACTTTTATCATTTCATTCACCTAATCTAAGTATACTATCCATGCATTCAATGAACGTCCAACTGCTATAGTCAGGCTGGTGCTATGCAATATATACTTTATATTTCTAATAAAGACTTAGCCCATAAAGTGAAGCTAAATTAAGCACACTTAACAAATGAACTAAGTCTTATTTACTATTAAATCTTTGTATCAGTACCCAATTTTTCTTCACCAATACGATGTTTTTCTTTGGCAGCTGCATTCACTTGTTCATCTGCATGATATGAGCTTCTTACAAGCGGACCAGCTTGGCAATGTTTGAAACCTTTATCCATCGCAATTTTTCTTAATTTACCAAATTCCAATGGTGTATAGTATTTTTCAACTTTTAAGTGTTTACGTGAAGGTTGCAAATATTGACCTATTGTTAAGATATCAACATCATTTGCTCGTAAGTCATCCATTGTTTCATAGATTTCTTCATGTGTTTCACCTAAACCTACCATTAAACTTGATTTAGTTGGAATATCGGGTTGTAACTCTTTAGAGCGTCTTAAGAACTCTAACGTACGATCATACGTTGCTCTTGCACGAACTGTCGGCGTTAATCGGCGGACTGTCTCGATATTGTGGTTTAAAATATCTGGTTTTGAAGCCATTAATGTTTCTAACGCTTCAAAATCTCCACCCATATCTGATGGCAATATTTCTATTGAAGTAAACGGATTACGTTCACGCACTTTACGTACCGTCTCAGCATAAACATTTGAACCAGCGTCTCTTAAATCATCGCGTGCTACTGCTGTTATAACAACATGTTTTAAGTTCATTAATTCAACAGATTCAGCCACACGTTCTGGCTCATCTAAATCTAACTCGTTAGGTAATCCTGTCTTAACTGCACAGAAACGACAAGCACGTGTACATACTGCACCTAAAATCATAAATGTAGCAGTACGGCGTTCTCCCCAACATTCATGTATATTGGGACACTTTGCTTCTTCACAAACTGTATTCAAATTCTTTTCGCGCATCATTTTCTTCAGACCAGTGTAGTTCTCATTAGTGTTCAGCTTTATTTTCAGCCAATCTGGTTTACGTAAAATTTCTTCATTTTTAGTAGCCATATCCGCACAATCCTCCTGAGTTTGAAATCTGTAATCATTATAACGAAATTTTCAATAAATTAAAACGTATATTGTTAATTTTTAAAATTCTAGTAATTTTTCCTTGAAAATATCTCTTAAGAACTCAGGCATTAAGTAATCTATAGCCTCATCTTTTAACATTGGGAAATAACGACCGAATGTGTACATATCAACTGTCCCTAAAATGTAAGTCGCTTCATCATCAATTTCTTCGCCGTTAATAAAGTAACGTGATTCAGATTCTATAAAACCTAAATTATATAATATATATCCACCAAATATATTACCTCTAAAGCCTAAACCTTGTGCATGCTCATGAATATATTCTTGTTTCTGGCTTTTTATTATAACGTTTTTCAATTCTTGTCCACTTAATTTAATCCTTACTGCATTAATTGGGTGAGGTAGCATCTGATGAATATCATATTCAGTAACTTGATCTGCAATGACACCTTTAACGATTAATCCAGCATTGATAATCGTACAGTCAGCATTCGTAAATTCAAATATACTTTCAGCAAGCATATGCGCCGTTTGCGTAATAACATCTGTTCTACGTGGCAGCTCGATTTGTCGATCGACAATAGGTTCACTTAAAAGTGCCTTACCTTCAGCTTCAAAACCTGTTTCAACTTCAGGCAAAGTTTCAACTGGATATATCGTAGCTTCTTTTCTAACAACTTGTTTGTTTTCAATTTCAAGAGTAACTTCACCTAAAAAATTGCCATATTTACCTGCTGCTGCCATTAATACACCGTTATTCATTTCACCATTTTCAAAATAATGATGAGTATGACTACCTAAAATAAGGTCAATTTCAGGAATTTCTTGGCATAACTTTTCATCGAAGAAAACACCGACATGACTCATAATAATTAATAAATCATACTCCCCTTCATTAGCACTAATTTCATCTTTTATTGCTTCTAAAGGATTAGTTACTACCCAATCAAGTGCTCTATAAAAAGGCGTAAATGGTGCAGTAGCTGCAATAAATAAAATGCGTACACCATCTATAACTTTAATTAAAGATGTTGATATATGATTTGGTAATTGTCCTTGTTCATCAAAAACATTGGCACATGTCACTTCGAAGTTCGCATCATCATAAAGTGTATTTAAAGCTTCATGTGAAATTGTCATACCTTCATTATTTCCTATCGTGGCAATATCACACTGTGCTTTATTTAACAGTTCAACATTTTTTGTACCCATCGTTGCCTCAGTAACTGGCGCAGATAAGTCAACATGGTCGCCAATATCTAAATAGAGTGAGGGATGATCTAGTTTCGGTCTATCTTCGGCTAAATATTTTGAAATTCGTGCATATTCATGTAAATGACTATGTATATCATTTGTATGATAAATCGTTAGTTTCATCTATAATTTCCCTCCTCTTACTTTATAGGAATGATTTTATTATTAAATATATACCCATAATTAACATAAATGTACGTAATAAAAAGACTACTGTATCTGATTTTATGGATTGATTCACTTTCACGCCTAGTTTAGCACCAAAATAACTCGCAATAATTAGGACGATAGCATATGACCACGCGACATGCCCTTGTACAATGTGTCCTGCTGAACTCATTATACTTGTGAAAAATATCATCATCATACTTGTACCAACTGCCACATGAGGCGGGAACCTAAATACAATAAGCATTAATGGTGTCATTAATGCACCGCCACCAATGCCGAATAATCCAGTTAAAGTACCAATAAATAGTGTCGCAATAAATGCTACTAGCGGCGGTACACTATAATGATATTTTTTACCAGTACCATCGACATAACTACGCTCATATTTGGGTTTATCAAATATTTTAAATGGTTTAATCTTATTTCTTATAATCAGTAAGATGGATACAATGATTAAGAATATACCAAAATATAAATTAAAGGATTCTAACGTTAAATAGCGACTTAGTAACGCTCCAATTAAAGAACCAGGCAATAAGCCAAATAAAAATATTGATCCGTTTTTCACATCTACTTGCTTTGTTTTTAAATAACCTAAAGTTGAAGTTAAACCCGTCACTATTAAAATAACGGAAGATGTTCCTATAGCGATTTGAGGCGTGATACCTTCTAATAGGTTATTCTCTACCCCAAGATATATCAAAGTAGGCACGATAATGATACCGCCACCGATGCCCACAATAGAGCCTAAAATTGCTGATAACCCTCCAATTAAAATCAATAATATAATTGTTAACATGTAATCTCTCCTAGAATAATTTTAATTGTTGCGGTGCTAACCCTTGATAATCAATGCCTAATATTTTTTGGTAAGTTTTTGCATTTTGAGCAGCATGGCCACCAGAATTATTATTAAAAACAACGTAAATGTTTTTAGCTTTGTGTTCTAATACTTTCATTTTACTTACTAAATCTTTTAATTCTTGTTCATTATAATCGTATAAATACCTTACATCTCTCCATGCTTCATCCGTCATATCTTTTTTAGTCCAGCCGTGAACATTTCTCCCATGATACCTAACAAATGCAGTTTCATGCGTAATGCGATTAACTAACGGAATCGAACCTTGACCTGCTTGTGGTTCATCACACACGGAATGTATTATTTGTTGCTGCGTTAAAAACGCTAATGTTTCTTCTTTATAAGCATCATTAAACCATGATCGATTACGAAATTCTACACACATAGGAAATGCTTTTAATTGCTCACGAATATAGCGTATATATGTAATATTCTGAACTGTACAATCAAACCATGGTGGAAATTGTACTAATACCATAGCCAGTTTATTTTCGTCTTTTAATGGTTCTAGCATCGCTTTAAATTGATCAAATAGGATTTGCCTAGTTTCTGCATAATCATGATAATCAGCATGCAAAGTTAATGCTTGATGTATCTTTACGACAAATTCAAAGCGTTTAGGTGTTTCTCTTATCCATTTTCTTATATTTCTTTCAGGTTGAATTGCATAATAAGTAGCATCTAATTCTACTATCGGGAAATGACTTGCATATGTCACTAGTTTATCTGCTTTTCGTTGCAAGTCTTCGTATAATGAATCATGATCGCCCCAACCCGTTAATCCAATATTTATCATAGTATCACCAATGTAATGATACCATATATGTTTTATTGGATTCACTTGATTAAATTTAATTTACTATAACTTTAAAAAACAAGAGATTTCTATAATATACAGAGTACACTTAGCCTAATTTACTCATCTCTATATTATAGAAAAACGATTGCTCATAATATAAGGATACGAGCAATCGTTTAGCGTAAGACATCTATGTTATTGATATAACAATTTAACTATTCAATAGTGCTTTTGATTCATTAATTATACGTTGAATTAACAACGTAGCGGACACATTTTGAGCAAGACGTGGACTTTGACCGCTCCATAAATGTGTCCACTGTGCATCCCCTTTTTGAGCTGCTTCTTTACGAATCGCACTCGTTAACTGGTTTTGAATTGGATAGTCCGGTATGTCATCGTTATATTCATCCATTTTATGGATAAAATCATTATCAATACCGCGAGCGGGCTTTCCAGTAAATACATTAGTGATTACAGTATCTGTTTCTTTACTTTGTTGTATCATATTTTTATATAGTGATGATGCACCACTTTCTTCAGTAGTTAAAAATGCAGTTCCCATTTGAATTGCTTCTGCACCTAAAACGATACTTGCCACTAGTCCACGACCGTCCATAATACCGCCAGACGCAATAATTGGTATATCAATTGCATCAGCAATTTGAGGGACGAGTGACATTGTTCCAATTAATGGCGTCTGGTTACTTCCAGTAACAGTAAATGAACCTCTATGACCGCCTGCTTCACTACCTTGTGCAATAATAGCATCTACCCCTGCACTTTCATTAGCGATTGCTTCATCTACAGAGGTTGCGGTACCCACAATGGTTATATCTCTTTCTTTTAATTTTGCAATGGTTATTTGATCAGGAATACCGAAAGTAAAAGTAACCACCGGTACGCCCTTTTCAATAACAACATCAATTGCATGATTAAATTGATGTGTTTCATCCATATTCAATACTGGCTCTTCAATGTTAAACGCACGCCGATATGGTTTTAGCCAAGCATTCATATGTTCTACTTTATCTGGAATATATAATTTCTGACTAGGTACAAACAAATTAACGGCATAAGGTAAATCAGTCAGTTGTTGTACATAGGTAATTTCTTTTTCAAGTCGCTCAGGTGTGAAATAACCTGCACCGATACTTCCCAATCCTCCACTATTACTCACAGTTGCTACTAATTCAGGCGTTGTGTTACCTGCCATGCCTGCTTGCACAATCGGAAATCTAATACCTAAAACCTCAGTAATTCTTGATGATAATTTCATATAGCACACCCCTTTTTCAACACTTATATTTAACTACAAAATGAGTATAAAAGTGTTATTAAAACGTTATTTCTTGTTGTATGCTTTCATTTGTTCTTCGATTTTTTCATTTTCTTCTTCATCCATTTCATCTTCTATCTCCATACCTAACATCTCTTCAATTAGGTCTTCATAAGATACAATACCTTCTGTACCGCCGTATTCGTCTAATACAATCGCCAAATGTTTACGTGATACAGTCATTTTTCTTAGCACCCACTCAGCCTTATTATGCTCATTTACAAATAAAGCTTCAGAAGTATATTGTGTCATATTGTTATCGGTCTCACGACTCCAAGCTAATAAATATTTTGAATGGAAAACACCAATAACATTATCTATATCTTCATCATACACTGGATAGCGGGTATAGGGATTTGAAACAACTGTATCATATGCCTCTTTGTAAGACACATCTGATGAAAACGCTGTAACATTTATTCTAGGTGTCGTATCAATATCTTTAATTTTTAATTTTTCAAAATCCATAACCCCTTGTATACGGTTGCGTTCCATTTCATTAAATGCACCTTCACTACCTGCAATCGAAACCATCTGTCTGATTTCCTCTTTTGAAAATCGTTGCTGGTCTTCATTACCTTTAGAAAGAAACTTATTTATCGCATCAGTCATACTATTTAAGATTAACGTTATTGGTTTAAATATAATAATAAAGAATGAAATCGGTGTATAAACTAAACGTGAAATTCTATCAGGGTATGTAGCAGCAATCGATTTGGGAATGACTTCAGATATTACAATAATCGTTACTGTTGTCACAGCTGTTGCAATACTAACACTAATTCCTAAATCAACAGCTAAAATTGTTATTAATGTAGGTAAAACAATATTTGCTATATTATTACCAATAAGAATAGTGGTAATAAATTCACTTGGTTTAACTAATAATTGCGATAATTTTTTAGACTTTTTATCGCCTTTTTGAGCTTGTGTTTGCATCTTCATCCTATTGGCTGCCGTCAATGCGGTTTCACTGCCTGAAAAGAAAGATGAAGCAAACAAAAGTATGATTATAGCTATAATCATATATGCATTACTCCTTTAGTATAATTTATAATAAAAAAATTTATAGGTTATAATTTGATTCCCTTCTTTCAAAACTTATAAACATTACAAAAGTATTAGGATTTTGAATCATCTAATTGTGATGAATTAACTAAATTAAATTTTAAATAAGTTAATTAGTAAATATCATCCTTTAGTACTATTTCCTATCATATATATATTATGAATTTTATAGCTATGCTAGAATTAAGATAAGCGTGACACTTAAGTACGCTAAATTCGGGAAACTCTTCACAAACTCACTTATATTAGTGAGTTTTTTAAGCTAACTTTACAAGGAATGTTTTATTTATGGGAAATTTAATGATGTATACGGCTTTTGCCTTTTTCTGTATATTATTCTTAATAATAATTTTCAGTCTCCTTTTTGATATTAGCAAACTGGGAAAATGGATTATTATTTGTACAGTAATGATACTGCTCTTATCAATTATCGTTTTGTACAGAACAGGTGCAGACCTGCGAAGAGAAAATATCAGTACGCTCCAATACGGTACTAGCTATACATAAGCACAAGTGCCCAACCAATTCATATGGCTGGGCACTTGTTTTCTTATCCTTCTTGAAATTCGTCAAATCCTCACCCTATTAATGGTGAAAAGTTTGAAATATACCTTAACTTTATTCTATTTTTCAAGAAAATATGTCACAAATAGTATGATTGGTGTATACCAATGCTATAAACTTCCCTTGTATTTTGAAATTTTGATAGCGCATAAAGTTGTTTCTTTACTAAAAGGGGTGTTTTTTATTAAGTATTATATGACTTTAGTTTCTGCTTTCGCTACATTAGTCGCCTATCTCATACCAATATTATCTTTTAACAAAGTATTTAATGGTAACTTATATTTTTATAGTGGATTTTTTATAATCATAATATTAATTATGATTAATATTATTTCAGCTATCAATGGTGACCGCATTGTAAATAGCTTACTGTGTTTATTAACACTGGTAGCACTACTTATTTTTACTTTTCCAATATGGAAGGTTTTAATTTTTTAAAATTATGCATAAATAGCAAAGTTATGTATAAAAAAGCACGAGATGATACGCAAACTTCGATAACATTTAAAGAATAAATGATATTGAATTCGTATCTCTCGTGCTTTTATTTTGTAAGAAATTGTTGAATCAGCAGCTAAGACTAGCCAATTGATCCTTCCATTTCGAATTTGATTAAACGGTTCATTTCAACAGCGTATTCCATTGGAAGTTCTTTTGTAAATGGTTCAATGAAGCCCATTACAATCATTTCAGTCGCTTCTTCTTCTGAAATACCACGGCTCATTAAATAGAATAATTGTTCTTCTGAAACTTTAGATACTTTTGCTTCGTGTTCTAACGAAATATTGTCATTAAATACTTCATTATATGGAATAGTATCTGAAGTAGACTCGTTATCTAAAATTAAAGTATCACATTCGATGTTTGAACGTGCGCCTTTTGCTTTACGACCAAAGTGCACGATACCACGATAAACAACTTTACCGCCATCTTTAGAAATAGATTTAGAAACAATTGTAGAAGATGTGTTTGGCGCTTTGTGAATCATTTTAGCCCCAGCATCTTGTACTTGTCCTTTACCAGCAAATGCGATAGATAACGTACTGCCTTTAGCTCCTTCGCCTAAAAGTACACAGTTTGGATATTTCATAGTTAACTTAGAACCTAAGTTACCATCAACCCATTCCATATTACCATTCTCGTATACTAAAGTACGTTTTGTAACTAAGTTATATACGTTGTTCGCCCAGTTTTGAATCGTTGTATAACGTACATGCGCGTCTTTGTGTACAATGATTTCAACAACAGCTGAGTGTAACGAGCTTGTTGAGTAAACTGGTGCTGTACAACCTTCTACATAGTTTACAGATGCGCCTTCATCAGCAATGATTAAAGTACGCTCAAATTGACCCATGTTTTCAGAGTTAATACGGAAATAAGCTTGTAAAGGTGTATCTAATTTAACGTTTTTCGGAACGTAAATAAATGATCCACCTGACCACACAGCTGAGTTTAACGCTGAGAATTTATTATCTGCAGCAGGTACAACTGTTGAGAAGTACTGTCTGAATAAATCTTCGTTTTCTCTTAAAGCGCTGTCTGTATCTTTAAAGATGATACCTTGGTCTTCAAGTTCTTGCTCCATGTTGTGATAAACAACTTCTGATTCATATTGTGCTGAAACACCAGCAAGATATTTTTGCTCAGCTTCAGGAATACCTAATTTATCAAACGTACGTTTAATTTCTTCAGGCACTTCATCCCATGAGCGTTCAGTATTTTCTGATGGTTTAACATAATAAGTGATATCATCAAAGTTTAATTCTGATAAATCTCCACCCCATTGAGGCATAGGCATTTTGTAGAATTGTTTTAATGATTTTAATCTATAATTAAGCATCCATTCAGGTTCACTTTTCATATTCGAAATTTCGCGGACAATATTTTCTGTCAAACCGCGTTCTGATCTAAAAATGGAAACATCTTCGTCGTGGAAACCATATTGATAATTCCCAACATCAGGTGCTTTTTTAGCCATTTAAATCACTCCTTTTATATATTAAAAACAACTTACGTGCAAGTTTATTTATTGTATTATTCTCTTTTAACTGTCTGCTATAAGAATAATGATTTCATTTATATACGTTCATGAAATTTCATGTTGTTCCTACTAGTTTGAATGGGATTTTACACAATGTCAATGGTTCGACTCGAATTAGTCTTCTGCATTGCCTTCCTTTTCAACTGTACCCTTTTCTAAGGCTTTCCAAGCTAACGTGGCACATTTAATTCTTGCAGGAAATTGTGAAACACCTTGCAGTGCTTCGACGTCTCCCATGTCTTCACTGATTTCATAATCTTCGCCAAGCATCATTTTTGAGAATTCTTGACTCATTTTCATGGCATCAGCTAACGAATTGCCTTTAACCGCTTCGGTCATCATTGAGGCGCTAGACATTGAAATTGAACAGCCTTCTCCATCAAATTTCGCATTTTTGATAAAACCATCTTCTATATCAAACGTAAGATGAATACGATCCCCACACGTTGGATTGTTCATGTCTACTGTCATAGATCCATTATCTAAAGTACCTTTGTTTCTAGGGCTTTTATAATGATCCATAATCACTGAACGATACAACTGATTTAAATTATTAAAATTCATATGAGAAAAACTCCTTCGTTTGTTTCAAGGATTCAACTAATTGGTCAATATCTTCTTTCGTGTTATAAATATAAAAACTTGCACGGGCTGTAGAAGATTGTTTTAACCATTTCATTAGTGGTTGAGCACAGTGGTGCCCTGCGCGAACAGCTACACCTTCAGTATCAACCGCAGTTGCAACATCATGCGCATGAACATCAGTCATATTGAAAGTAATGATACCAGCACGACGATCTTTTGCTGGACCATATATCTCGATACCTTCTATCTCTGACATTTTGTCATAAGCATACTGTGTTAACATTGCTTCATGTTGATGAATTGCTTCGAACCCTAAATTTTGTAAATATTTTATAGCCTCTGCAAAGCCAATCGCTTGTGCAATCAGTGGCGTACCTGCTTCGAATTTTGTTGGCAAATCTGCCCATGAAGCTTCATATTTATCAACAAAATCTATCATATCTCCACCAAATTCAACCGGTTCCATGTTATTTAACAATGTGCGTTTACCATATAAAACACCTATACCCGTTGGGCCAAGCATTTTATGACCACTAAAACTATAAAAGTCAGCATCTAAGTCTTGCATATCTATATCCATATGAGGGGCAGCTTGTGCACCATCCACACTGATAATTGCACCATGATCATGCGCTATTTCGGCAATAGCTTTGATATCGTTTATAGTGCCCAATACATTGGAAACGTGCGCTATAGCAACTATTTTTGTTTTTTCATTAATAGTTGCTTTAACATCCTCAATCGCTAATTCTCCATCTTCAGTCAATGGAATAAATTTCAATTCTGCCTTTTTACGCTTCGCTAGTTGTTGCCAAGGAACGATATTAGCATGATGTTCCATTTCAGTAACAACGATTTCATCACCTTCATTAACATTTGCATCGCCATAGCTATGTGCAACAATATTAATTGATGCTGTAGTACCACGTGTGAAGATAATTTCTTCAAAGTATTTCGCATTTATAAAACGTCTTACCGTTTCACGTGCATTTTCATAACCATCTGTTGCTAATGAACCAAGTGTGTGAACACCACGATGCACATTAGAGTTATATCGTTTGTAGTAATCATCAATCGCATCAATCACTTGAGTAGGCGTTTGACTTGTTGCTGTAGAATCTAGATAAGCTAGTCTATTACCATGTACTTGCTGCTTAAGAATTGGAAAATCTTTTACAATTTCACTAACATTTAATGATTCGGTCAAATTATCCACAGACCTTTCTTAATTAAAAATCTATAATCAGACCTTAGTAAAGTTAGGAAGGCTACTTTTAATTCAAATTTAAAAAGTACTTAACAAAAATTATTCGCATCCCTAACAATTGAATTACTACTGTCTTTAACGTAATTAATATCGTTAATTATTTATTAATTTTAAGTTCAATTACTTCACGTAATTTGCGTTTTACATCTTCAATCGGTAATTCACGTACAACTGGATCTAAGAAGCCGTGAATAACTAAACGTTCAGCTTCTCGACGTGAAATACCACGACTCATTAGATAATAAAGTTGTTCTGGGTCTACACGACCTACTGATGCTGCATGTCCTGCTTCTACGTCATCTTCGTCTATTAACAGAATAGGATTCGCATCCCCACGTGCCTTTTCAGAAAGCATGAGTACACGTGATTCTTGTTGCGCGTTTGATTTAGCGCCACCATGTTTAATGTAGCCAATACCATTAAATATTGTTGAAGCACTTTCTAACATAACGCCGTGTTTTAAAATATATCCGTTTGTTTCTTTACCGTATTGTACGATTTTAGACGTTAAATTGATTTTTTGACTACCCGTACCAATAACAACAGATTTTAATTCACTTTCTGAACGATCACCAATTAAATTAGTAGTATTATCAATTATTTGGCTACCTTCATTCATTAGTCCTAATGCCCAGTTAATTGTTGCGTCTGCTTCTGTCATACCGCGACGAATAATGTGACCTGTAAAGCCTTTGTCTAAATAATCTACTGAACCATAAGTGATTTTCGAATTTGCAGCAGCACTTACTTCTGAAACGATGTTAAGTTGGTTACCTTCACCACTTGCATTTGACAAATAGTTTTCAACATACGTTACTTCTGCACTTTCTTCAGTAGCAATAATAACGTGATTATAGAAACTTGCATTAGCATCGTCATGTAAAACAACGTATTGAATTGGATGTTCAACTATTACGTTTTTAGGTACATATACAAACATACCGCCATTAACAAGCGCTGTGTGTAATGCTGTTAATCTATGTTCATCAACAGTTACTGTGTCATTCATAAAATATTTTTTTACTAAATCAGGATGATTCTTCAACGCATCTGATAATCCTTCAATGATTACGCCATCGTTTTTTGCAGAATCAGAAACCTTTGTATAAGCAAGTGTATTATTATGTTGTATTACTAAGTTCTCTGTGTTTTCTACATCAATAATTTCTTTTACTTCTGCAGGTAGATTTTCAATTGATTCATAAACATTACCTACTGTTTCATGTTGTTTAAATGAATCGAAATCCCATTTGTTAATTTTTGTTTTATCTGGTTTTGGCATTTCTAAAGTTTCAGTTAATTTCAACGCTTCTCTACGTAATTCAGTTAACCAAGAAGGTTCATTATGGGCTTGTGAATATTCAACAAGTTGAGCTTCAGAAATGTTCAAAGTTTCAGTCGTCATACTATTTTTTCCTCCCATTTGATGATTGTATGATTTAATTCATTGGTATAAATCAAAACCTTAAATCTTCATCTAAATTAATGTTTTCATATGATTTGAGACTTATTATTGAGCGTTGAACTCTTCTTTAACCCATTCATAGCCTTCTTCTTCTAAACGTTTTGCTAATTCAGGTCCGCCTGAAGTAACCACTTTGCCCGCATACATAACATGTACATGGTCTGGAGTAATGTAGTTTAATAGACGTTGATAGTGAGTGATAATTAATGCACCGAATTCTTCGCCACGCATTAAGTTGATACCTTTAGATACTACTTTTAGAGCATCGATATCTAAACCAGAGTCAATTTCATCTAAAATTGCGAATTTTGGTTCTAACATCATTAATTGAAGAATTTCATTACGTTTTTTCTCGCCGCCAGAGAATCCTTCGTTTAAATAACGTTGCGCCATATCTTGATTGATATCTAAACGATCCATTTCTTTATCTAATTTTTTGATAAATTGCATCAAGTTAATTTCATTACCTTCTCCACGTTTAACATTAATTGCTGAACGTAGAAAATCTGCAGTTGTAACACCAGTGATTTCTGACGGATATTGCATAGCTAAGAAAAGTCCAGCTTTTGCACGTTCGTCAACTTCAAGTTCTAATATGTTAACACCGTCTAATAAAACTTCACCTTTCGTTACTTCGTAGTTAGGGTGTCCCATGATTGCTGATGATAATGTTGATTTACCAGTACCATTTGGTCCCATTACAACGTGTATTTCGTCTGTGTTAATTGTTAAGTTAACACCCTTAAGAATTTCTTTATCTTCAATAGACACATGTAGGTCTTTAATTTCTAATGTTGATGGCATACATATTCCCTCCGTATTATATGATATGTTTTTCTTATCTAGTTTATAATAATTTTAATCTACAGTCAAAAGACTGAGCCTTTCTTACATCTTCTAATTATAACGTAGTTATATTCGAATATAAACCTTTTCAGGAGCTAAATTAAAATCGTTATTAAAACACAATCATTTTCGATAGGGATTCTTTAATTTTTGTAACTGATAATAATATCATCTTTGTTCTCAATACCTATATTCTTTTAAATTAGAGTCTCAGTTCATTTATATGTGATAAACAATAATCTTTTCTATTTTGCTTTTAATATTATCATGCTTACTTTTATGCTATTATCATTTATATATTTTTAATCAAAAGGAGACTGTCATGTCAAAAATAAAATGGTCAAATATTTGGAAAGGATTTGCTATGGGAACAACTGATTTAGTTCCGGGAGTGAGTGGAGGTACAATCGCCCTCTTACTCGGTATTTATGATGAGTTTATTCGTTCTGTTAGTGGTCTTTTTTCAAAACGTTTTTGGGAAAGTTTAAAATTTTTAATACCAATCGGATTAGGGATGGTAATTGCTATTGGCTTATTAAGTAAAGTTATTAATTACTTACTTAATGAACATACAGTACCCACGATGTTCTTTTTTGTTGGGTTAATCTCAGGAATCGTTCCATATTTATTAAAAACTTCTCGATTTAAACAAACATTTAATGTTAAACATTACTCTCTTGTAGTATTAGGTATCATTATAATTGTTGTTATTACTTTATTAAACAACGGCGACAAGCATGCAGGTGAAACACTAGAACTTTCAACTGGTCTTTTCATAAAATATTTTATTGCTGGTGCGTGTGCTTCTAGTGCTATGTTACTTCCAGGTATATCAGGATCATTTATGTTATTAGTGTTTGGAGTATACGGTACAGTAATGTATGCTCTCTCAGAATTTATTTCGCTAAACTTTAATGCCATTCCTGTATTGATTTCTGTTGGTTTAGGCGTTATTGCCGGTTTCTTATTTGCTAGTAAAATCATTCAACATTTACTGACTTACCATACTTACTTAACCTATGCATTAATTATTGGTTTTGTAGTAGGTTCGCTTTACGCAGTATTTCCTGGCCTCCCGGATTCTATTTTAATATGGATAATTTCAATCATAACGATAATTTGTGGCTTTATTATTAGTTATAAATTAGGAAGCACTACAAAAGATTAAAATCAATATATGTTTGAAACGCCGTCGATATTGCTCGATGGCGTTTTTAAATACACTTTCTCAAATTTTTCGATGACACAAAAAACAAATTCAATTTTTTAACCTCTGTAAATCTTGATAGTGGATAACTACACTCATTTTTTATATAATGAACTTTCAATCATTTTTAGATTGAATCAGAAAATATTGGAGGAATTAATTAATATTTGGGAACCCTTATTAGTTTAATCACGTTTATCATTTTATTAATACTTACTGCATTCTTTGTCGCTTCAGAGTTCGCAATAGTCAAAGTTCGAACATCAAGAATCCACTCGCTTGCAACAGGTAATAACAAAAATGCACTTTCAGCACAAAAGGTAGTAACACACTTAGATGAATACCTAGCCGCCTGTCAATTAGGTATTACAATTACCGCTTTAGGCATCGGTATGGTCGGCGAATCGACTTTCGAGTTTATGTTACACCCGCTTTTCAGTAGTTTAGGTTTGTCAGATTCGATGATACATGTCTTCACTTTAATTAGCGCTTTCGTAATTGCAACCTATTTACACGTTGTAGTCGGCGAAATGGCTCCTAAGACAGTTGCGATACAAAAAGCCGAACAAATCACATTAATTATAGCTAAACCAATGATCATGTTTTACAAATTATTTTATCCATTTATATATATACTTAATGGTTCAGCGAGATTAATTTTGAAGATGTTTGGTATGCAACCTGCTAAAGAAAGTGAACTCTATCATTCCGAAGAAGAATTAAAATTATTGATTAAAGAAAGTCATGAAGGCGGAGAAATCTCTGAAAATGAATTAACACATATCAATCGTGCATTTGCCTTTGATGAAATGACGGTTAATGATGGTTATATTGCTCTCAACAAAGTTTCAATTATCGATATTAAAAATGATGTAGATGAAACAAAAGCTTATATAAATAATGCGAATTACACAAGATTCCCTGTATTTAGAGATAACCCAACTCAAATTGTTGGTTACTTACATGCTAAGGATTTTTTAAATGATGATTTAACGACACTTGAAGATATTACAAACGATATTCTAAAAGTAAGTCTTAATACTAAATACCATCATGTATTAGAGCTGATGAAAACACATCAAATCCACATCGCACTTGTCGAAGATGAAAACCGTGATCCTATTGGTATAATTACCATGGAAAACATTTTAGAAAATATAGTTGGCGATATTAAAGATGAGCATGATTTAGTCTAAATATATACTTTAATTAAAATAGTATTTCAACCGTAGACAAACCACCGACGAAGTTAAGCAACTTTGTCGGTGGTTTTTTGTAGTTCTTTAAGTACAATCTTATTATTTTATATGTCAGAAGCGTTTGGCTCAGACACGGTTACATATTTACGTATTGAAGTATTCTGCAAGCACTAAATTAGTCCCATTTGCTCATGCGTCTTGTAAGAACCCAGATAAATGCGCTAAAAAATAACCCGGAAGTATATGTCCCATCACTTTTAAATCATTTATGATATAAAAGCATCCCATAACCTCCGAGCTATTAAATAAAATATCAACAGCGAAAGTGATATTTTAGTGATTCTATATATAATCAATATATAAACCTTCCATTATTATAGAAAGCTTACCATTAATTTGTTAGTTCTCCCATTGAAAATTAAACTGATTTTTCTCAATCAATCTATTTCCATTCTCTTATTTTACTCACCTGAGACCACTATTTCAAATATAAGAGATAAGCGTGCATCACATGTTTCAATAATTTATTACAATTTACTTTATAAATTCTATACACAACTATATTTTACAGTTTTTTATTATTGCCTTATATTCTCCAAACGTCAAAAATACATACCCACGCATTTATATGTTTTGATAATCTAATATATAATTTATGATATCCTTAAGCAAAAAGGAGATTTATTATGGGTTTACTAGCTGCTATTGTATTAGGGATTATTTTCATACCTATCTACGCTTATTTTTGGGCTTTTATATTTCGCTGGGAAAATAATAGAAGAGTTAAGCGGAACAACTTTACCCCATGACTGATAAACAGTATTATTTACTTTTAATCGTACATGGAATATTTGCTACATTTCTAGTTATCTTTGCAATATACATAAGTTACTTTAAATGATATGTGCCTATTTCATAATAATAAAGCCCTCTACACTCATATTCTCAACTTTAATTTTTTATTATCGTATTAATTAAAAACAAGAAAGAGTCAAAATGGAATGACAATTATTACCTAAATAGCAATTTTGTGTTAACGAATCACAAAGGCAATCCTATACAACTTAGACGCTTTTACATATTTTTAAGAACGACTGTTAAAGATGAAGAGATTATAAAAGAAGTATCTTCACAAATATTAAGTCGTAGCCATATCTTTAAAAAGTGTTATAGAACAAATAGATAAAGAAATGATGAACAACCTTGAATAAGTAAAACTTAGTTAACACGTCCAAATTTGGTCGTGTTTTTTATGCTTTATATTCGATAATTTTTACATACTGCTCTTTTTCAATTCTTACAACCATAAAAAAGAACCCTCAAACCATTGCGGTTAAAGGATTCTTCATGAAATTTGATGTTATTTTGCTGGAATAATTGAGCAATTTATCAAGGAAGTTCATGAATAATCAAAATACTGATATATAGGAATTTTTAGTTCATTCAAGTTAATTTATTGTTCATACCCTTGCCCTTATTATCAAAATTACACGCTTATTTGCCCTTGAATTTTAACCAGAAGCTTTCTTTTTCTTCAATGCCAAATAAGCACCAAAGCAAGCTAGAAGGGTCCCCATTATAAGATTTATGCTAACCACCGATTCTCCCATAAGAACGCTTGCCGCTCCTCCAATTGCTGGAAACATCGCAACCATATATCCACTTTCAGAAGCACCGATGTTGCTAATTAGTTTCAAATAAAATAACCATGCTAAAAATGAAGCTAATATAGATAGATATAATAGTCCAAACCAGAAATTAGGTTCTTGTGGTAACGCATATGAGTATCCTTTAAGACTAGTATAAATAATTAAAAATAGTACGGCAGATGACATACCTATTGTATTAGCTAAAACCGGATTAGTATTGTTATCACTATTATATAATGAAAATACATCTCCAATAGATGTAATAATAGTACCAGCTAAAGCCATTATTACACCAATTATAAATTTACTTGTTAGATTATTTAAATCTGGGAATAAAATTATAAAAACACTTAATATGCCTATAAATCCACCCCAATATATCCTATTAGGTATTTTCTTTTTAAAGATTAGACTTATAAATATCGGTGTTAATATCGCCTTCATAGAAAATATAAGAGTCACTATTGCTGCAGTACTATAAAATGTACCATAATAGAGCAACAGATAACTTATTGTAAAATTACACAAACCAAACCCAATCACAGTAAACCAATTCACACTTTTTAAGTCTATTTTTTTCATTAGAAAGGAGAGTAGTATCGAAAACAAAATTAAGGCAATAACCGATCTGTATAATAGTGCAACTTCTAATGGTACGCTATCACCTTGAATTTTCACAGCTATAAAATTTAAGCCCCATACTAGCATACAGAAAAAATACATTAAAAAATTCATAATTACACACTTCGCTTAATATTTAATTTATCAAAAACAAATACAATAGAGGATACTAATAACTCCATTTGTTCTTCAGTATGATTTGGCGTTACATTAATTCTGAATCTTTCAGTACCGCTCTCCACAGTAGGTGAATTAATTGCTTGGACATATATGTTAAAATTATCAAATATTAATTTAGCTACTTGAGTACATTGCTTAGAACCACCTATTATAACTGGCAGAATGTGAGTTGTACTCTGTTCTAAAACTTCTAAACCATTTTCTTTCAATTCTGAAATCTTGTTAAAAAATAAAGTTTTATACATTAGCATTCCCCTTTATAATGTTTTATCCAGCAACTGATATTAAGTTAATATTCCCTTTCAGCTTATATTATACCACCCACTTTAATAATATTTAAATATAGTTTATAGCAATTTAAATATTATGTTATTTATAATTCCTAACTGTAAAATTTTAATGCCTAACTGCTTTACAAAATATTATATTTTTGATAACTATTTTTTAAAACATTATTTTTAGTTTAGTGATTAATATTTTGGATAAAATTGCCAAAAGTTATTAAACATAGACACAAAAATTCTATATTAATGAAAATGCTAATTAACTTTATATATTTTATAAATGCATAACTACCCACCAACACTTCTGCTGACGGGTAAAAATCAAAATGATTTTATGTTATCTTTTAATTTACTACAAGACAGTTATGTCCTAAAAATAACCGCTTATGGAAACTTTAGATATTAAAAGTAAGACTCAAGTACAAAGATGATGAAAGTAATAACTTTCATCAACAATTTGGAAAACAATATTCATATGGAAAAGGAATTGAAGAATTAAATAATGAGATAAATTAAAATTAAAAATTAAGCGTCAACAAGCTGAAATTGATGTTTAAATAAGTACGAAGAATTGGAAAGGAAGTGGCGACAAAAGTAATGATACGAGTAGTTAATGCGTTGAAATTGAGCTTTCCAGTAAAAGTAATATTAGAGGTTTTTAACATCCCCAAATCTACTTATTATCGTTGGAAACGTAAAAATTATGAAGCAGATTCAGTTGAAGAAAAAACTAAATATATTTGTCATAAACACAACTATACCTATGGCTATAGAAAAGTAACTACAGAATTAAATAAACATAGTGTCAAAAAGGTTAACCATAAAAAAGAACCCTTAAACCGTTGCGGTTAAAGGATTCTTTATAGAATTCGATATTATTTTGCTGGTACGACCGCACCATCGTATTCTTTGTTGATGTAGTCTTTAATTTCTTTAGATTGGAGTACATCAATTAGTGCTTTGATTTTCTCGTCATCTTTATGACCTTCTCTTACGCCAATTAAATTCGCATAAGGATTGTCTTTTGCTTTCTCTAGAACAATTGAATCATCTTTAGGGCTTAAATCTTGATCAATTGCAAAGTTTGAATTAATAATTACAGCATCAGCATCTTCGTTTTGATAAATTTTAGGTAGATACTCTGCAGATTGTTTATTATTAAATTTGATGTCTTTTTTATTTTCTACAATATCATCAAACGTAGCGTCTTCTGTTTTAACGCCATCTTTTAATTTAATAAGTCCTTCATCTACGAAGAATTTTAAGAAACGTCCTTCTTCAGCTGGATTATTCGAAACATATACTGTTGCGCCTTTTGGTAAATCTTTTAAACTTTTATATTTTTTAGAGTAAACTGCCATAGGCTCCAAGTGAACGTTTCCTGCTGATTCCACTTTATAGCCTTTGTCTTCCTTCTCTGTTTTTAAATATGGTGTATGTTGGAAGAAGTTCGCATCAAGTTCACCTTTATCTAATAATTTATTCGGTGTTGTATAATCATTAATCGTTTTGATTTTTAGCTTATAACCTTTATCTTCTAACAATGGTTCTGCTTTTTCTAATATTTCTGCGTGCGGTGCTGGCGAAGCTCCGACTGTAATTGTCTTATCTTTTTCATCTCCGCCACCGCCACATGCTGCTAATAAAAGTGCTAAAGCAACTACAGAAACTAAACTTAATATTTTTTTCATATAATAAAGTCCCCTTTTAAAATTTATCGTTTATCTATTTTATTTGTAGACCAGTCACCAATAAATTGAATGATAAATACAATAATCAGTATTAAAACTGTTGATACAAATATGACGTCATTTTGATTTCGTGTGAAGCCAGTTAAATACGCTAAGTTACCTAAACCACCTGCACCAATTACACCTGCAACCGCTGTTGATCCAACTAAAGCAATTGCAGTCACTGTAATACCGGATATTAAAGCTGGCATTGCTTCTGGTAAAAGGACTTTTTTCACTACTGTCCATGTATTTGCGCCCATTGACCAAGCCGCTTCGATTACGCCTTTGTCGATTTCTTTAAATGCGATCTCTACTAATCTTGCATAGAACGGTGCAGCACTAATAATCAATGCTGGTAAAGCTCCAGTTGGTCCACTAATTGTTCCTAATATTAAACTTGTGAATGGAATCAACAAGAGTATGAGAATAATGAAAGGTATCGCTCTGAATAAGTTTACGATAAATGAAACTACACTATAAAAGACTCTTGCCACTGGTGATTTACTTTTAGCTGATAAGAAGAGTAATACACCTAAAATCAGTCCTAAAACAAAAGCAAACGCTGTTGCTATTACAGTCATATAAATTGTTTCATATGTTGCTAACCAAACTTCGTCCCAACTAATATTTGGCATAGTAACCATCTCACGGAGTATGTCACCAAACGAATTACCCATGCTTTAACACCTCCACTGAAACGTGTTGCGCTTCTAAATCATTTTTGAATTTTTCGAATTTTTCTGAATTTACTGTTGGTAAATGCACTACTAAAAAGCCGATTGAACCGTCTTTCGTATGTTTAATATTAGCTTCCAATATATTTACATCAATATTATGCGTCTTAGTTATGTATGATACTAACGGCTCCGTAGTATTGCTTCCTGTAAAATTCAAGCGAACTACATAATCATTTTCATTTAATGTTATTAAATCTGTGATAGATTCATCAAAATCATCGTCTAAATCATCTTTCACAAAGCGTTTTGTTACTTCATGTTGTGGGTTTTCAAAGACAGTTGTAACCTTGCCTTGTTCAATTACACGGCCACTTTCCATAACAGCGACTTCATCACAGATACGTCGAATGACATGCATTTCGTGTGTAATGATTACGATTGTTAAATTTCGTTCTTCTTTAATCTTTAATAATAATTCTAGAATTTCATCTGTCGTTTGAGGATCTAACGCACTTGTTGCTTCATCGCAAAGCAATACAGTAGGTTCATTAGCTAATGCACGCGCGATACCGACACGTTGCTTTTGACCGCCTGATAATTCCGATGGATATGCATTTTCTCTTCCTTTTAGTCCTACCAATTCCACTAGTTCTAAAGCACGTTGCTTCGCTTCACGGCGTGAAACACCAGCAATTTCTAGCGGAAATGTAATATTATTTAATACATTTCGTGACCACAGTAAATTAAAATGTTGAAAAATCATGCTCACTTTTTGACGTTTTTTTCTTAAATCTGATTTAGATAAATCACCAATCTTATCTCCATCAATAATTACGTCACCTGAAGTAGGTTGCTCAAGATTGTTCAAGAGTCTTACTAAAGTACTTTTCCCCGCTCCTGAAAAACCAACTACTCCAAAGATTGAGCCTGATTGAATGTTTAAATCAACATGATCTACAGCTAGTACGTCGTGTTTTTTTGTCTTGTACCTTTTGACTATTTGATTTAATTCAATCATCACACTTGCCTCCTTGTATTACACTATCAATTAAAAAATGCTTCCTCTTTTATTCAGTGAAGAAAAGAGAAAGCATTAATCGCTTCTCTCATCTCCCAAAGTTAATCGTAACTTCATGTGAATTGGCACCATTTCTGATTCAGACGGTTGCCGGGCTTCAAAGGGCACATCCCTCCACCACTCTTGATAAGAGTATCATTTATTTAATTATTTTTAATCCTATCATCGCACTCATGTTTCGTCAATAACTATTTTAAATTTTCTAACAAATAAGGAACAGATTGAAATGCGTAAATTCTTTTCTGCTCTTTACCTTTAGACATCAACATGAGCACAGGTACAGATTGTATTTCTTGCGCTTGGCTAAAATCAGGATGAAAATTCAAATCTATTTTTGTAATTGGTAGTTTCAAAATTTCATTTGCTATAGCTAACATGCGTTCTGAAACTTTACAAGTTCCACACGTTGGTGTATAACCAAATATTAAATATTTTTCTTTTTCTTCATGTTCGTGCACATCTGCACGGTGTTCACTTGTTACATTCATGTTAATAAACTTACCCTTTCAGCTATATAATCTAATTTTGCTTTAGCTACTTTTTCTGCGTCTTTTACAGAAAAACCATGTTTTCGCAGTACTTTGGATAAATATGGTTTAGGGCATCTAGCAACCTCACAATATTGTCTATCTATGCGTATATGTTTACTTTCACTGAGATATCGTTTGAACCATTTCCGTATCTTTTCACCTTCTTTATCTGAATCAACAAGAATATACACTTGTTTATCATATAAAGTTTCAACCATTTCATCGATTTTATCAATGCCCATAGTACCGTTTGTACATATGATATCAATTGGCTGATCAATAACTTGCTTTACCCGCTTCTTGTCTGACTTGCCTTCGACAATGATAACTTGGTTTAGTATCGTCATGACATCCACCCTCTAAATGTTGATAGTTGTTCAATCTACTTAGTTCTTCACAATACTTAGCGACTATAAACATAATTTACATATTCCTAATCTTATCTTATTATTGAAAATAATTTTTGTCATTTAAAGACATCTAATTAAATATTCATTATCTTATATAAGAACTGTTTTTTAGTACTATTAAGCTATGATTTACTATAGCTCACTTTATGCATCTTTTAACTTGACTAAAAATCACATAAAATAGATTATTCTCATTAAAAAAACCCCAAGATAATCTATATCATGGAGTTCATACTTTGTTTTTATTCACCAATCATTTCTGAGTATTGCTCAGCTGATAGTAATTCATCTAATTGACTTTCATCACTTAATTCAACTTTTACCATCCATGCTTTATCGTATGGTGATTCATTTACGAATTCTGGGCTGTCTTCTAATTCTTCGTTAGACTCGACAACTTTCCCAGTAACAGGTGCGTATAGTTCTGAAACTGTTTTTACTGATTCAACACTACCAAAAGTTTCACCTTCGTTAATCTCATCGTCGACTTCTGGTAATTCAACGAATACGATATCTCCTAATTCACCTTGAGCATATTCAGTTATACCAATTGTTACTGTATTTCCTTCAATTTTAACCCATTCATGTTCTTTAGAATATTTAAATTCACTCGGTACTGCCACAAGAATCCCCTCCTAAATGATTTTACATATTAATGATGCCATATGAAAAGCTTTCAAGCAACTATTTCCTGATACCATAATGCAATCAGATGTTTTCACAGCAATAGATGAAGCGTTTCCACAATCACTATTGTAACCACTTATTTAATTATGAATTTAAAATTTATTTTATAACCAAGTTTCTTTATATTGGTCTTCTTTAAATCCAACTGTAACTTTATTTCCTGAAATGGCTAGTGGTCTTTTAACTAACATACCATTTGAAGCCAATAAATCTAACTTTTCATCATTCGTTAGATCTTTCAACTTATCTTTCAATCCAAGCTCACGATATTTTGCGCCATGTGTGTTAAAAAGTTTATTAATATCAATTTCTGTCGCTTCAATAATATCTTTAAACTCGTTTTTAGTAGGTGTATGTTGAACGATATCAATTGGTTCAAAACTAACACCATACTCCTGTAAGAACTTAGCTGCCTTCTTACAAGTTGTACAATTAGGATACTGGTAAAATTTTATCATTATGCTGTACCTCCTATGTCTAGTTAACACTAATATATCAAATTTCTACTTAAAACGCTCTTAATATCAAGCTGATTTTTTTAATAATGGCTAATTGTCAGTTATAATAAAGTTAATAATATCTAAAATAAAGGAGTTATACTATGCAACCAATAAATTCTACAGACAATTTTAAAGAAACAATACAAAGTGATAATCCTGTCATTGTTAAATTCGAAGCAGGCTGGTGTCCAGATTGTAAAGCGATGGACATGTGGATTGATCCAATCACTGAAAAATATAATGATTACCAATGGTTCACTGTAAATCGTGATGAATTAGAAGACGTAGCGTCTGACAATGATGTAATGGGTATTCCTAGCTTGTTAGTTTTCAAAAATGGAGAAAAACTAGCTCATTTACATTCAGCAAATGCAAAATCTCCAGAACAAGTTGAATCATTTTTAGCAGAAACATTTAAATAAATTATAAAATATTGCAGATGAAAATCTAAGGCATACATTTAAATATAAAGGCCGCATTGAATTTTAATTTCAATGCGGCCTTTATATATTTATCTCAACAATCATTCAAATGACTGCTTACCCACTTTACAATTATTATATGACAGTTAAAATTTATCAATTATATTATTTAGATGACGTTCTCTATGTGGTACTTCGTCTTCTAAATCAGTTAAATATAAAAATCCGACTAAGCTCTCATCGCCTTTCACTCCAAATAACGCACGCATTTCAGGTTCAAAAATATATGCTGGCGTTTTCCAACACGTACCAATGCCAACTTCATGTAGAAGAAGCATTAAATTTTGAGTGAAAGCTCCAAATGCCATATAATTTTCTAAATTTTGTTTTTGTCTTGGATCTTCTTTTAAGACTAAAGCTAGCATGCCCCCAAGATTTGTTGCTACATTATAATGATCTTCTTGTTTTTTCTTCAGATTAGGAAACGCAATTTTGGTAAGCTGTTTACTCATATCCCCTAATCTATCTTTAGCAATATGAACAACTCTCCATGGCTCTCTCATACCATGATTAGGTGCATCAGTAGCTTGTTGAATAGCTTGATATAAAGCAGCATCGTCTATATTCATATCTCTTTTGAACACTTTAATACTACGACGTTGTGCTATTGCTTCCTGCAATTCCATATAATATCGCCCTTTCACTATTGATAATTATTTTCAATTATAAGACAGGTCGAGATTATTTTCAAACTACTCATATAACTTTAATTGTTGTTTTAACGCTTCAACATGAATTTGACCTGGTGCTTTAGGACTATCAAGACAGCCATACGTTACAGTGCCTCCAAATAATCCCTGCGCAGTCCTTGATATAACACCCAATTTTGACATTGCAATGCCTATTACTTGTTGAGTGACTGAATCAGACGTTTCTGACATCGCACTTAATAAATTAAGCACATCTTGTTTTTCATGAGGCATTACTGCAACTTTTAAATAATCTGGTTCAAGTTGATGCATTTTAAAATAAAGATGTTTTAAAGCTTCTAATGCCGGTGTTTTTTTAAAATCATGATAGGACAATACCACTTGGATTTGTTTGCTTTTAAATTGTTCAATTAAATCTATTAAAGGTTGTGTTGATTTCCCGGGTTCAAATTCAATATCAACTAAATCAATATGTGCTAAATTGATCATTTCAGCTAATGCATTCAAATATGCTTCTTGTGATAACGTGCCGTTTCCACCTTGTGAAGAAGTACGATAAGTAACGAGTATTTTTTTCCCTAAATTTAAACTATAGATATTGTCTACTACTTTAGACACATGCTTCACATCAAAATCCACCCACTGATCTATTCTAAGTTCAATGATTTCTATTGAATCTTGAAATTTAATTAAGTCTTTTATAGTAGATTGTGAAAGTTCGTTTTTTGGCGCTATCGTAACAGCTATATTAACTTCAGTCATTTTTATTACTTCCTTTATCTGATATGATTAAAATAATTGTATAACAATTTTCAAAAATAAAACAATCATTATACATTAACTTATAAAATGGCAGTATTAATCAAAGAATGAATTTTATATGATTTAAAAATAATTCTTCGGGTATACAGTAATAGTAAGTCATTAAGGAGGTAATAAAATGGCAGTAAATTATGAAACTAAAGCAACAAATACAGGTGGCCGTAACGGACATGTTCAAACAGATGATAAAGCAATTGATGTAGCGGTTATTCCACCAGCACAAGCTGACGCTGAAAAAGGTACAAACCCTGAGCAATTATTCGCAGCAGGTTATGCCTCTTGCTTTAACGGTGCATTCGATTTAATCTTAAAACAAAACAAAGTGAGAGATGCTGAACCAGAAGTAACTCTAACTGTACGTTTAGAAGATGATCCAGATGCTGAAAGCCCTAAATTGAGCGTTTCAATTGATGCTAAAGTTAAAAGCGTATTATCTCAAGAAGACGCTGAAAAATATTTACAAGACGCGCACGAATTTTGTCCATATTCAAAAGCTACACGTGGCAACATTGACGTTGATTTAAACGTAGAAGTTGTTGACTAGTATTTAATATAATATTTAACCCCTAGACTCTATTTCGAGCCTGGGGGTTATTTTGTGCTTTGATGTTTCTGCCCTCTTATTTCTTGATGTCTTTAGTATTCTCTGTCTAGGTATTTAATTGTCATCATCACTAAATTGAGTGAAAAAATAAACAACTAAAATTGCAAAAGAAACCAGGATAAGTGCTGTCAGAGAAACAATAATTATAATTAATGCCTCCAAAAGTCTTGCCTCCACTTTAGTATATACCACTATATTACATCATAATCCATCAAATGAATTTCAATTCTTTAAATTTTAAATTTAATTAAAAATAAATTTAAAGCGATGAATTTATTAATCCGAGGAATTTTAAGTTAATTATATTTTTGACATAAGCAAATGGAAAAGTTGCCCAATCACTTCTTTTACTATAGTATTATAAATAAAATATCAGAATATTAATTATTTTATTATATATACTTTGTACAGTTTAGGAGGCATTCAATGACAGATATACGTTACTTAACAAGTGAAGATTCATCTATTTATCGCGCTTTTTTATTAAAGGGCATCCACAAAGAACTTGAAGTATTTGCATGGAAATTGCAAAATGACAAATGCTTAGTTGAATTAAATATACAAAAATTACTTTCTTCACAAACATCAGATTATGCAGTGCTTGGTGCCTTTGAACAAGATGAATTAGTTGGTGCGGCTACTTTAATTCACAAACAAAAATATAGCTTATCTCATAAAGCAATAATGGAAAACATGTGTGTCCAAGGTCATGATGATTATTCAAGAGATTATATCTCTAAATTGTTAATGCGCCATATTTTCCAAATTTGCCATGACAAAGAAATAGAAATCTTATTAACTTCACTCATTTCTAATAATATTAGTGGAAAAGTATTTTTCAGTAACCTCAACTTTGACACACTCTTTTTAGAGGAACATGCTAGAAAATATGAGGACTATTACGTCGATGAACATTGGTTAATATATTACTTTAAAGGCAATGATTTAGAACTATTTAATTAAATAGTTGATACCTGTATATAAAATAATGTTATATTTATTTCATAATCACAATAGCTCACTTTATGTAGCAAAATCATCGAGTTAAAGTAATTTTCCAAAAGTTTTCCTATAATGGCTTGCAATCAAAAGCATTTAGAAATATTATTTTAATAAGTCATACTTACAATCTACATATGCACATTAAAATATCATCTTTCCAATTATAGAAAGGACTGAACAAATTGAAATATGCTACTACATTACTATCTTTGTTCTTATCATTAATCACTTTAGCTACACCTTTACTAGCTGTTAACAAAGTGATAGAAGGCGATATGGCAATATTAGCAGGCGCTTTGTTTATCTTAGGTGTTTTATTATTTAACCTATACGCTTGTATACGTGGCGATCGTGTAGCTAATATCTTTGCTATGTTCGTATCCATCTTCGCATTTATTCTAATGAGTTATCCAATGTGGAAAACATATGTAATGGGGTTTTTAGGTTAGCTTTCTTTTTATACATAACTTCATCTATTTACTATCAAGTGCATCTATTGTTAAATTCAAATTTATCAATAGATGCACTTTTATTTTAAAATTAATTCTTTAGAAAGTTTTTATATAAGTTTTTATTTTTCATTTTACAAATTAAATGAAAGCGCTATAATCAGACAGATGGGGGGAGTCAAACATATGAATTTAGCTTTATTAGGTTTCATTATGATTATCGTTTTCTTGATATTAATCATGTCACGTAAAATGTCAGCATTAACAGCATTGATTGTTGTACCAACTGTTTTTGCTTTGATTGGCGGTTTCTACTCTGGTCTTGGCGAATACATGCTTAAAGGCATTGAAACAGTTGCACCAACAGGTATTATGCTCACGTTCGCCATTTTATATTTTGGTGTCATGATCGATGCCGGGTTATTCGAACCTGTCATCAATCAAATTATTAAAGTAGTTAAAGGGGATCCAGTTAAAATTGCAATGGGTACTGTTGTCCTAGCTTCTATGGTCGCATTAGACGGCGATGGCACTACTACATTCATTATAACTGTAACTGCAATGATGCCACTATATAAAAAAATTGGCATGAGCTTATATACACTTTCAACCTTAGCACTACTATCAATTGGGGTTATGAACATGTTACCTTGGGGTGGCCCGACAGCACGAGCAATTTCATCTTTACAGGTTACCACTGAGGAAGTTTTCATACCTATTATTCCTGCAATGATTGCAGGTATCGTTTTTGCTTTTGCTGTAGCATACATACTAGGTAAACGTGCAAAAAAATACATTACTTCTAATACACATATTGATTTAGATGATGTAAGACCTACAGATACGAAAGAAGAGTCATTATTAAAAAGACCTAAAATGCTCATACCAAACGCAATTTTAACAATTTCATTAATTGTTTGTCTTGTGATTGGTCTGTTGCCTATTCCAGTTATGTTCATGCTTTGGTTCGGTGTTGCAGTTGTACTCAATTATCCAAACCTAAGTATTCAAAATTCAGTAATTAAAAAGCATGCTGGCGATGTACTATCAGTAATAAGCCTTGTTTTTGCATCTGGTATCTTTACGGGTGTTATGGATGGTACACATATGGTTGATGAAATGGCAAATACATTAGTGCAAATTATTCCTGATGCTTTAGGTAATCATTTTGCTTTAATTACTGCCATACTAAGTGGGCCTTTCACTTACTTTATGGCCAATGATCCATTCTATTATGGCGTATTACCAATTCTTGCTGAATCAGCACAACAATTTGGTATATCTAAAGTAGATATGGCCAGAGCTTCAGTATTAGGACAACCACTTCACGTATTAAGTCCACTGTATGCTGCCGGTTATTTACTAGTCGGTATGCTAGATATTGAATATGGACAAAACCAACGTATTGTTATCAAATGGGCAATAGGATCAAGTTTATTTATGATTCTAGTCGCTTGTATTCTCGGTATTATACCTTGGTAGAATTATTTTTTTGACGTGTATAACAACGTTTGAAATTAAAAGAGCCTGGGACATAAGTATCCCATTCTCAAATTAAAAGCAGCAATCTATTAGTTTCTAATGGATTGCTGCTTTTCTATGTTAAAATATTCCGATTTTGAAAGTGCATGCTTGCCTGGGGGTTCGAGCCTGTAGTCTCTCACTCATACTATTCCCCCTAGGCGTCAGCGCTTTACAAAATCGGTACAATTATATAAATTCATACAAAATAATAAGCCACTTTCGTATAATAAAGTTACTCTAACATAACTTTAAAACGAACTCTCTTATGTATAAAATTACAATATGACTCAGCTAACACTACCAATGGAAACTGAAATTTTGATTACTAACAATGATATCGCACATGCAGTTAATCAAATTATTAATACAATTCCAGAAATAGAATTCTACGAATTCAATTACTTAAATGGTGCATCCTCTTATCATCCTAAAATGTAGATAAACCAATTGCTATAAAAGCATTTGGGTTATTTTTATATTTTTTCGTTGATATAATCTTTGTAATTAATTCATTTATCTTCATTAGTATCTATATTGGCCTTTATATAAGTTCAATCAATGAATAATCTATCGTTTTGTTTTTGTTTAAAAATGGTAGTGCTTTGGGCTGACTCCTGCGGGAAAAGCACTAGCCGAAGACTACAGGCTGAGTCTGAGGCTCACGGAAAGCATGCACAAAAGCTACCCATAAAATCGTAAATTTTTTCAACGCTATAACTGGAAACACTCTTTTGAGTGCTTCCAGTTTTTTTATTTAGTAATATTCATATTTTTTGATTAACACATACTAAAAAGCGGGTATATAAAAAGAAAACGCATAACCCATTGCGTTACACGTCATCAAGTATTATTTATTTGAATTACTTGTTTATTAACTTTAAAATTATATAGCTAGAAAATATGATTAAATTTCATTTATTTCACAATTATCGTTTTACCCATATCATACATGGGTAAAACTTAATGTCGGATTTACAATATTAAGGAGTGTTATTTATGAATCAGCTCAAAGAGTGTAATTATATTAATCCTTCGAAAGTTTCACTTGATTGGGAATGTTTTGTCGTCAGTAAGACTGATATGGAATTAGATGGATTACCTAGAGAGCTTATTAATTCATGGATGGCTCAAAGTATACTTGAACCATTCTCTATTAGAAATAATGAAATTAATTTTAAAACAAAAGATATTAAAGATGCCTTAAACAAACAAAACTGGTATTACGAAACATAGATTACTAAATATATTAAGCTATGCTTATATTATTAAGATATAAACTCAGTGCCCGTTTAGCAGAAGCTAACATTTCATGATCTATATAATTACTATAAAAATACGAGTTTAATTCATTATAGCTAGTTGCATCTTTAGGGAAATTATTATCCCTTTTAATTTTGTGAGCGAGTTGTCCAAGAGGTGTATCGTCTTCTATAAAACTAATTACAAAATCATAAAATGTCATAAGCATTACCTCGATTTTATATATTTTTAAATCATTACATGATTTACCATATCGTACTTTTGTCTAATCATATCAAATATAAGTTATTTGTCTACCACGATTCTTTTTATTATTTAAAAAATTAAAAAGAATTGTTGTTATGGCTATATTTAATTTGGAAATGTAAACTTTATAAAGTTTTTTTAATTTAAAGTAAACATTATAAACTGCCTGCAAAATTGCGTGTTTTGCAGGCAGTTTTTTTTACTTAAAAAAATAAATTATTACTTTTTATGATATGACAAGAATTAGAGTTAACACCCTTTTACAGCCATTATCTTCATATATTTTGAACTAAAAAATGGCTGTTAGATTTCCGTAGAATTCTAACAGCCATTTAATAAGTCTAGGATTGCTAGCCTAGACTTATTTATATTCATACTACTTATACTAATACATTACCGTTCTGATCAGCTGGTTTCAATAATGTAAGGATAGCACCAATAATCGCTAATATTTGAGGAATACCTGTCCAACAAAATACTAGGTATAAAATCCCTACGCCCGTTTTCCTAGCGTAGAATTTATGAATACCAAAGCTACCTAGAAACACTGCTAATACAATGTAAATTACTTTATTTACTTCATTCATAGCCAAATCTCCTCGCTTATTTAATTTACTTTCATTATACATCAAACTACTTAATTAATTAAATAATATTAATTATCGCTATATAATAGTTCAAAATACGACCTCTCAATTGTCAAAATCTCACTATATTCATTTGGCATTATTTCATTACTTAACTCTATTAATTCAGTCAAAATATAATCCATCAATTTAGCATTTATTTTATGGTCGTCAAAATGGACTTTCACTTGCTCAATCAATGTATTTTCTTCCATAAGTAATAATGCACGTCCATATGCTTTATCAACTTTTCCCCTTTGAAACGTCGGTGTTAAATAATCAATAACCTCATCCATATTGTCAAATTCATCAAAGGCTACTTTTATATGCGAACTAAGTTTACTCGCTATTTCTTTGATACGTTCATCTTCTTGTTTGTTATCAGGCATGAGATTATTTCGTATATAGACTTTTTGTTTTATAATTTTGGCTTCAGTTTCATTATATTGTTGTTTATTATCAGAGTAATCCTTGGACTTTAAACTATTAACTGCTTCTTTAGTTTCTTCTAAGTTCACATTCATATTTTCCAATATATAACCACCCCTTCCAGAAAATCGTTATTTAAATAGTATAGTATTATCTTTCCTAATTTGAGCTTTTGAAACTTTTAATTAATCAAACGGTGCTTATCCATTTGATTGTGACTCAATATATTTTATATAAATATTTACACTATTGCTGTTAAGTATTTAGTGATAAACTGATAATGCTATAATAAAAATTATATTTACTACATTTAAAATTACAAAAAGCAATAATATTACGCCTTAAATCATTGGCAATTCAACTTTTATATTAAAGGAGGCCTAGTGCTTTGAGTCTACATTTCATGATTATATTCTGGTTATCATTAGTTTTTCTAGTATGTGGTATCGTGTTACTTATCACTTACAAAAACAAAAAGTCTCAGCAAGCTAAAGAATCATTACTTGGAGCAACATTTATGTTAATTATTTTAGGTGTCGCTGGTATTTTATGCTCAATTATATTCAGTTAATCAAATTAAGTCCTGATCACAACGCGAATAATCCCTTAAAGATTATTATATATCGTGACCAGGACTTTTTTAATTTCTCATAAAATTGTAAACCTAATTTACATGTACAATTACAAAACTAAATTTTCGATATAAATCTGGTGTAATCGTAATTAATCAGTAAGAAAATGATAAATTGTTAACATAGCAATTCCTAAAATAAAAAAGTATATAAAGCGTTTATACGCTCTCCTTTTCTCATGACGAACCTCTTCACTTGAATGGTTAACATTTTCGTGCAACCTCGTATTTACAAATAAAAATGGCATTGTTCCTAAAAATGCGAATACAAGACTTAATATTATTGCTATCAGAATATTCATAACATCACCTCTATTAAACAATTTCTTCAATATTGTTATTCCCTGTAATTAACATTTTAACTAAATGAGTCGCATTTACTTTCAGTTGTGTTTAATACCATTTTCAGCAATATAGTTTATAATGAAAATTAAATAATAACTTTTGAACAACAACAATTAGGAGGGTTAATTTTGAATTTAACATACTTACCTCAATGGGAGATTATTAATCAAAGTCAGAAACAATTTATAATACAGGAAGATGCCAATTCTATTTCATTGGTCAGCCCAATTAATGACTATGCAATGGGTATCTTAAGCCAAGTTCATTTTTCTATACAAAATGGTGAAGTAATTAGCACTACTGTAGAAAATAATAGTAAAAATCTAAAAATAGAAATTAATGAAACACAATCACAACTTAAAATCATCGACGTTTAATTTTTTAGACTAAGCCCTTTCTACAATTTGTGTAAAATGCCAATTACAATATTGTAGAAAGGGTATTATATTAATAAGGCAATTATGTATTAAAAATATGTTGCTATATTTAAGTCGTTTTAATAAAGACGGGTGAGTGATAATTATGAAATTATTCAAAAATTTACTTTTACTATTAACTGGTGCACTTATAGTACGAGCATTATTATTAAGTGTAGACAACTCCACTGACGAAAAAGTCGAAAATAAAGTTAGCATACAAGATAAACAAAAATCTTAATATGGAAATTAACTGTACTCATAATCGCTATTAATATAGCTTAGCGATTATGAGTTTTTGTGTTAAAACTTAAACTTTTTACTTTAAAATCATAATAGTATTTTAGAGTGGGACAGAAATCTAATTTTTTAACAAGATTTCGTCGTATGAACCTAGCCTGGCTAAGCTGACTGTAAAATGGAATGCAAGAGCTACTTGTCTTCATAATTGAAGTAGTAGTTCTTTAAAGGTTTGCTATAAGCCCATTTTCAATTCAATCAGCCACTGCGAATTTATAAATTGAGGATTAAAAATTAAAAAACAACAAAACCCACAAGGCTTTGCTGACCATTTAAAAAACCCCTAATTAAAGGGGCTTTTTGACTATAACGGGAGTTATGAATCTTCACATGTCAAAGGACACGTAGAAAAACCATCTCCGTTAAATTCTATCATGCCCTAAGACATGCCTTGGTTATTATATCAAAATAAAAGTTGCCTATACAATCAAAAACTTATTATATCGTCAAATGCGTATATTAAATTTCATAGAGTATCACATTAAGTTATAATTAATTTGTATACATCATCTAAAAGCGAGGTCATTATGCAACACTTTAAAAGTAAAATTGAACACTATCAAATTTATATATATTTTGTAGCACTTGTGCTAGGTATATTAGCTGGTTTATCCTCACAAATATTTTCTATTTTTCTAGAGTCTGTGGTTTCAATTTTTATTGGTATATTAATGTTTAGCATGTTTTCACAAATTCCTTTTTTCAATATTCGCCAAAATCTTTTTACCACGAAATATATAATTGCATTAATTTTATCTAACTTTATAATCATACCTATCTTTGTTTTTGCTTTAATACAATTATTTGAAGTTAGTTCTGCTCCAATATTAATTGGGCTATATCTCGTACTGTTAACACCATGTATTGATTACGTTATCGTCTTCACCGCATTAGGAAAAGGAAATGCACAGCATATGCTTATTTCTACACCTATATTATTTGTATTACAAATTATTCTACTGCCCGTTTATTTTACTATTTTTTTACATAATGAAATCTTATCAATCATTGATATAGCACCATTTATTAATGCTTTTTTCACATTCATCATTATTCCTTTGATGCTCGCATTATTATTACAACTGCTCAGTAAAAAATCTAACTCTATGAATCGTGTCTTAAATCTTACTGCATGGTTACCGGAACTCTTTATGTCACTCGTACTTTTTTCAGTCGTCGGTTCACAAATAAACAAGATTACGAATGATTTAAATATTGTATTAACTGTTGTGCCTATTTATATCTGTTTTATGATTATTGCACCTATAATAGGCTTATTTTGTGGAAAGTTATTCCGTTTAGATATTCCGAATTTAAGAACATTAGCTTTCAGTACTAGTACGAGAAACGCATTGGTTGTGTTACCTCTTGCCCTTTCCTTACCAAACCATTGGATAACCATCACTACAACAGTCATTATTACTCAAACATTAACCGAACTCATTGGTGAGCTTGTTTACATTAAAGTTATTCCTAAGCTTATAAAATAAACAATTAAAATTGAATATTGGTGTCGCTAATCCTATATTTAGATATTTAACAACTCATTTTTTTAGTATAATTAATAAAAATACTAACAAACTCATCATATATATATTCGTTTGTCAGTATGGCTGTATGGTAAACTATCTAACAAAGAGGAGCTTGATGTTATGAAAAAAATTGCCTTAGTCTCATTAGGTATTGTTTCATTTTCACTATTAGTAAAATCTATATTAAGTACATCTACTGATTACGGCACAGATGAATATATTGTTGAAGAAGATAGAACAAACGATCAATTTTAATCATTTTTTACATTGCAATTTTATCAAATCATTATAGAAATAGATAAAGCGAGGCTGAGTTCATATATACATTTCTCAGTCTTTTTATATCGTTTAATCACCCTTTTTAAAATCCAATTATTTCCTATTTGATCAAAAATGCTTTAATATAATCGTTAGGTAACATTTTACACTTAAAAGTTTTTGATTTCCTCTTTCTTGCACTTTCGTATTTCTATTTGATGAGGTGATAAAGATGCAAATTCTAAGAAAAGTATATGAAAACAAGGCACCTATTTATCATATAAAGACAAACTTAGGTTTATTAATTAAAGTCAAAACTGATGACAAATCGAATAAAACTGAAATAACTCACTTATTAACTGCCGTTGCTAAAGACATGGACGAAAAATTAAAAAATAATATTGAATAACGGAAAAGCTATACACCACTCGTGTTTATTCAAATAAAATACAGTCCAATAAATTGAATTAAATTCAACTTATTGGACTGTATCTTTATATACATTAATTCATAACAACTATAATAAAACCTACAAATAATATAAGCATAGATAATCTAGGTTTTTGCTTTCCGACTAATCCACTAAGTAAGACTAATGATAGCCCTACAATGAGTAATTGACCATTAAAAATTGTAATACCCATGGCATCACCAACCATCATAATCACACCATAAACAATGATCAATGCTATAAATATGCTACAAACCAATGATAGTATATTGAGTAATTTCATCTTTTACATCCTTTTAATTTAAATGATACTATTAATATAACTTATCGCTATTATAAAAGAAATACGCCACTTCGAAAAGTGGCGTGAAATCTCGAATCGAAAATATATTCCACACTAAAGTTTGGAGGACTTCTTGTGCTTAGTTATATTTACCCGTTTTTATATAATAAAAACCTAAATAACTAAATTTTGTAAATCGTTCTCAAATTATTTATTTGAACTTATAATTGATTTATCAATGAAGAATATAGCAATAAATGTAAATATTAATAAATTTAAATAAAATTAATCATACTGTTGGAAATGAATCCAACAAAAAGTTATCCTATAGTTAAAGTATTAATAACTAGCAATTTATTTTATAAAAATGATTGCTAGTAACGATAACAACTCAATTCTTTACTTTTAACCATTATGTGTTACTAATTATATTGAATTGTTTCAGATAAAAAAGGGTGATGAAATGGAAGTACTACGCAAAGTTTATAAAGATGACGAGCCTATCTATCATGTTAAAACAGATAAAGGTTCTGTTATAAGAATTAAAGGTTCTGATGATTTAACGGACTCTGAAACTGAAGAATTATTAATGTTAGTTTCTCAAGATATTGATAAAATGAAAAAACAATAAATCAGAAGCTAAAGGATATGCATTTAAGTTGGTGTATCAACCGGAGATATTCAAACAAACATTAAGGGGCTATCACATTTGTTTGAAAAAAAGTCTTTCTAAATGATTTTTCTAAAGACGATGAGTTCAAAAAGACCGAAATTACATCTAGGTAAACCCTAGTTAAATTTAAAAGAGTAGTTTCCATTTCGGAAGCTACTTTTTTTAAATCTATCTAATCCGTTTTGTATTAAATTTAAACAGTTCAAACACATTTCGTTTATTAAACCTTCTTATTATCTTGCCATCATTTCAAATTTAATATGTGGAATATCGTCTTCTAAATAAATATCAGAAACACCTTTAAAACCAAATGATTCATAAAATGATTTTAAATAGGCTTGCCCCAAAATACTGATGAGTGATCCACTATATTTTTCATTTATAATATCTATTGTTTTCTGCACAATGTTACGCCCAAAGCCTCGCATTCTATAGTTTTGTGCCACTAACACCCTTCCGAAGCTAATATGCGACTGGCGATCAACAATACGCGTGTATGCAGCAATGTGGTTTTCATCCTTCAATATAATATGCAAAGCTTCCTCGTCGTCTTTATCTATTTCTTGGTATGCACATTTTTGCTCTACTACGAATACTTTTATTCTTTCTTCTAAAATATGTAATAGTTCAATATTTGATAAATCTTTTGTCCGTTTAACTACTAATTCCATAAAACACCTCCTATAATTCTTAGAAAATAAACTAAATTAATATTAATGGTAATAGTTCAGTAGTCGGTTACAGTGTCTTTCATCATATATTATTGTTCTATAAGCTGAATTAAATTACCACAAGTATCTTTTATAACCGCAAGTTTGGTGCCATCAACTACCTTAGGTTCAGTATGAAATTCGACACCTAAATTAACTAAACGCTCATGTGATGCTTCCATATTTTCAACACCAAACATAGTTACGGGTATACCAGCACTATATAAACCTTCTTGATAATTTTTGGCAATCTCACTCACATTAGGTTCTAACACTATTTCAACTGGATTATTAGAATTATTTTCTTTTACGGTCAACCATTTAAATTCCCCGCCCATTTCAATATCATGTTTCAGTTCGAATCCTAATTTTTCAGTATAGAATTGTTTCGCTTTATCTTGATTATCAACAAAAATACTCATAGCAATAATTTTCATATGAATCCACCTTATCTCTCTTTTTCGAATTTTTTATTATTAATACATTCTAATCCTTCTCTTATTTAACAAGCTAAATTGCATAATACCAGTATATGATAACGCCTTTATAAGTTCACTGATTTGAAAATAAATAGTGTGTATACTACAATTAAATACGGATTTTATTACAACTCGTTTGGGAGTGATTAATTGTGAAAGTACTAAATGATTTACGTGAAAAATATAATTTAAGTATCTCTAGATTAGTTGTTAATTTAAATAATAACTATGGCAAAGATTTTAGAATTTGTCAGGTTTGGGATTGGGAAAATGGATACCGTCGTGTTTCAGAAAACGATATTGCCATTCTCGCAGATTATTTTAATGTTTCTAAGCAGACATTTAATGCATAATGCTATTGTTATATTAAGCTAAGTACGCATTAAGGGACAGAAATTCGAATAACGTTCTTAGTTATAATAAAGTGGAAAACAACAATCGTTTTCCACTTTTATTTTTTAAATACGACGGTAATAAAATAATCTACGCCTTCCAAACTATTTGTAACAGATGGTGTAACGCTCACAAGATCCCAATGTTGCTTTTCACTAACTTCTTGTAGGAATTCGTTCACTCGTTCATCGAAAGCTTCAAAACCCTCTTCATATTGCATATGCAATGTTTTTATCATCATAAATAATTTCTCTCCTTAAACATGACTTCTACACTTATTGTAAAATGTTCAATAGTTCAAAACAAACATTTCCTGATAGTTTATAAATTATTGAGCAATAATAATGATGTATACTTTAAAATTCCAAAGCTATTTTAGTTCATAATTTAGCCAATCTACAATTTCATTAAATATACTTTTGTTATAAGAAGATTCGTTAAATATTTCGTGTTGCAAGCCGTCATAAATATGAATAGATTTATGCTCTGAGCCTATTTCATTATATAATTGAATTGAATCCTTATAGCTAACTAAACCGTCTTCTTTACCATGTAACATTAATATATTATCCTTGAACTGCTTTGCGTTATTTTTTAAATACTCAACACCATCAAGTAATGTATAAATGAGCCCCATGGATATTTGTTTCGCATTTAAATCATCTAATTTATACTTTTCAACAACTGTTTGGTCAGAACATAATCCATCACTTAATTCATTTTCTACATATTCATATGGAGACATACTTCTATCTAGCTCACCAAATAATTTAATATTATAACGTGTTAATCCCCCCGAAGTGATTATGCCATCTACTGCATTGGGATATTGCGTACCAAATAATGTCACTGTATAGCCTCCCATACTATGGCCAATCAAGTATACTTTACCCTCAAAATTCGATTCCACATAATTAATTACTGCTGATAAATCTTCTACTATTTCATTCATATTACTATAATACGTTTGACGTCCTTCTGAGCGTCCATGTCCTCGTTGATCATATCGAATGACATTGAATTTATTTAAATTTAAATGCCTTGTTAATTCATCATAGCGATCTAAATGTTCTCCTAATCCATGCACTACGATGATATTTGCTTGTGCTTCTTTAACATCATTAATCTTCGTATAAATTCGGGTACTATCTTGAGAATTTAAATATTTTATATAATTCATAAAATACACCCTTTCATTTAAATTATTGCGCCTCAACAATTTTATTCTAACGGCTCTTTAAAACAACATGACTGTATGATTATTCATGCATGTATGAGTAGTAACATATTATATCTATACCCCTAAATTTCTAATATATTTTATTTTCCGTAGTATATAGAAATGGTTTAATTAAAAAAAGCCAACAAAGTCAGAAACTTTGTTGGCACTCTAAATTAAAATCTTATTTACAGAGACCATTTGAATACTCTGGGTTATCTTTATTTAACAACCAATTGCCAGTATTTAAATAGCTAGCATAACTAGACCAAAGAACATAAGGGAAAAGCAAGATACCTGAAATAGGCTTGTTTTTAAAAAATACAACAACGTTAGTCGTTACTGCTATTAATAAAATAAAACTCTCAATCAATGCGATGCCCCTTACTTTCTTTTTAAAATACAATAATGACCATAGAAAATTCAAACTAAGCTGAGTATAATGCGTAGCAGTTGCTGCTTTGGTATTTGTTCCATTGCCTTTAACCAAATTATAAGCTACACCCATGCATAAATATAATATTGGCCAAACAATAGGAAACGCATATCGTGGTGGAGAATACGGTGGTTTTTCAAATTTGCCATAATCTTTTGGTGCTTCTTTTGCAGTGATTTTGCCTATGATATTTCCACCCACAAAAGGTAATAATGTTCTCGTTAACATTTTTATCATTCCCATTATAATTCCTCCTATTTCAAATTTTTTATAATTGAAGATTGTTTTATATAATCAACGTTGTAAAAACAAGCCATACTTTTGAGAAATTCTAAAAGATAAGTTTCATCTATTTTATGTTGTTGAAATTGATATTTTAAACTTTTCTGGAATTCATTTTCTGATGAACTACGTATTTTTTTAAAATACCCCCACATATGATCATAAGCATTGATAATAGAACCTTCAGTTGGCTTTAATGTTAACGCATATGAAATCAAAGATGCTATATCTCCATATGTCGGATTTTGTTTCATTGTTTCTCTAATTTTATTGTAACTATTTTGGTCGTGCCATAACACTTCATATTTATATTGACGCCATAACTGTTCAATTTGATAACGTTGTGTCATATTTATCCGTACCTTTTTTAATACCACATCGTGGCGGTATTTTATCTTTTTTCCATTTATTGAATAATAATGTTTGATATAACTCAAATGCATCTTCACCGTGTACTTTATAATCACCAAAAACATAAAATGGAGGTAGTTTTTCATGTGAAAAATATTTTTGATATTCTTTTTTATAAACAATTTCTCTCAAACGTGCTATATCATTTTTAAAATCTACAGACCGTTTTCCTCCTCGTCGAATATGCTCTTCGTTCATACATTCTAAAATTTTGAAAGTATCTATAATATATGGTTCACCATTGTTATAAACATGAGCAACAATTGGATGTTTAATATAATTACTGTTTACATCAACAAGGTTTAACTTTGCTAAACATACTCTAATAATTTGATATAATTCTAATACTTGCTTCGATAGCCTTCTATTATCTAAAAAACGTGCACTTTTCTTATGGTCTGAGCTTATTCTGAAAATTTGCATATGCATCTTCCCTTACTTATATAGATTATGAATTCTCTAACAAAGTCATTTTTTAAATCCCTACATACAGTATTCACTTTTAAATATTTATATGCAAATAAGAGCTATTTCTCTCAATTTAAATTACCTCTAAAATAAATTAAGCTTCAGTAAATAGAACATTAAATTAAATACTTTTTATAATTCTTGTAAAAGCTTACTCTAAATTCGCTTAATATCAACCTTTGCCCAACTTTTATTTTACAGTTAATGATATGCTTATATAGGAGGCTGATATTAATGTCAAAATACATATTGTCGTATAATTTGAATTCTATTTCATATGGTTATGAAAAATTGCCTGCTAAATTAAATACCTTGGGTAATGCTTTGTATATTTATAGAGGGTTATGGCTTTTAAAAAGTGATTTAGAAAGAAACGAAATATACGAAAGTATTAAAAATTCTTTTAATTCAAACGATGATTTTTTAATATTTAAATTTGAAGAAAGTCCATTAGGTATGTTGAGCGAACAAAAATACGATGAAATCTTGCAAATACTTAATGATTAAACACATCCAAAATTACTGATGTGTTTTTTATTTACATAAATTTCATGGAATAATTCTTGCTAGTAAATCATATTAATACGATTTTAAAGTGCCTACTTGCCTGGGATATGGCTCGATCCTGTAGTCTCTCGCTCATATTATTCCCCTAGACGTCAGCACTTTATAAAATCGTTATTATCTCAGTTATATACACAAAATAAGTAAATCCTATAAATATTAATTTATAGGATTTACTTATTATTATTCATTAGTTATAAAATATCTTCATCTAAATATATATTAACATCACTTATTTAATCGTATTTCCACCATCTAATACAATGGTTTCTCCGGTCATAAAATTGGTCGCGTCACTTGCTAAAAATAAAGCGATTGCTGCTACTTCCTCAGGTTCACCAAATCTTCCTAAAGGGATACCAGCTAAAGCGTCTTCTCTTGCCTTACCTACCCATGCTTTATCAGACAATTCTGTTGCAACAATTGTTGGCGCAATAGCGTTAACATTAATATTAAATTTTGCCCACTCAAATGCCAAGCTCTTAGTTAAATTAACAATTCCAGCTTTTGTTACTCCATAAGCAGTATGTTTATCTAATGTTATTAAAGCATTTTGGCTTGCCATATTAATAATTTTTCCACTTTCACCTTGTTCAATAAATTCATTCCCAACTTTTTGAGCCATTTTAAACGAGGCAGTTAAATTTAAATCAATTTGTTTTTGCCAAATCTCGCTAGACATTGTTTCCGCTTTATCTAACAGCGCAACACCTGCAGAATTCACCAATATATCAATACGGTCAAAAGTCCGCTTTGTTAACTCAATCGCATTATCTATATCTTGTTCATTTGTTATATCACATTGAATACCTAGAATGTGATCACCTTTCAATTCTTTTACACTATCTTTTATATCTAATACTGCAACTTTAGCCCCTTTTTCTATGTAAAAATCGGAAATTGCTTTACCTATACCACTGTTACCCCCAGTAATAATAGCTACTTTATCTGTAATATTAAAATCTTTATCAAATCCTTTATAATTTTGCATAATATCCGCTCCTTTAACTATATATTAAGTATACTAGTTAAATTAAGCGCTTACAAAATAATCCTCTTATACTTTTCTAAATATTCATTATAATTTATTGCTATTTTTCTTTTAATTTTTAACATAAAAAAACACCCACCCCGTAGGGTGAGTGTTAAAGATAATTTATTATTTTAAATTATGCTTTGTTAACGTTAGCAGCTTGTTTACCACGGTCGCCATCAACGATGTCGAATTCAACTGTTTCGCCTTCTTCTAATGATTTGTAACCTTCAGAATTGATAGCTGAGAAATGTACGAATACGTCGTCGTTATTTTCTACTTCGATGAAACCGAAACCTTTATCTGCATTGAACCATTTTACTGTACCTTTATTCATATGAAAACCTCCGTGTGCTTTAGCACATATATTTGTAACTTGTTATTAAAAAATCCAAAGGAGTAAAATTCAATGAATAAGACTACTTTTAAAATTTCCGAATTAAAAATTACTTGAATACAAATATACTATGGTTATAACGCTTTGTCAACAACTTCTATAAAAGTTTGTGTTTCTACATTTTAATTAAACTATCAAATTTTAGTAAATATAAAATTAAATTACCTTTTATTACCTTTTTTACAACAAATTAACTTTATATGTAGTACAATTAGATATAATTAGTTATACATCGTTCAAAACAATTAAAAGTCACGAAAAATTACGAACGCATTCATTGTATAATAAATTCAATTTCCGAGGAGAAATTTATGCAAATCATTAATTATAATATCAATCTTGACCACGTCACTTATACTGTTGAAACTAAAAACGGGCATGTATTCACTCACAGTTTACCGAAAGATACCACTTCAAATAATATATATCGCTACTTAGAAATTTTATCAAATAATGTAGATGGAGCTAACTCATAAATGGGCATATTAATCATTATTACTTTCATAATTAGTTTGATTCTATTGATCATTAGTTTGTTTTCATTTTATGAATTTAATAATGAGCGCAAAATCATCAACGAAAAAAACTTAGACAATAACCATGAGTTAGTATTCAAAAACAATCTAGAAAACTCGTGTTTTTTGGTACTATCTTATTTATTTTATCAGCCGTATTTTTTGCAATTTCTATAATTTTATTATAAAATATAAAACGACAACAAACATTCTAAGTACTTATTTTAGAACTTAAACAAACCATTTGTTATAAAAGCATTTGGTTCTTTTTTATGAGCAATTTCTTCATAATACGACGTTAGTAGTGAATCTTCCAATTTTGAAAGGACATATCATGATCAACAAAACCTTGAATTTCACTGGTTTAATTTTTATTATTTTACTTTTTTTATATACTTCTATTAATTACAATAGTTTGCCAGAGAAAGTACCTGTGCACTTTGATTTATATAGTAACCCAGATGCGTGGGGATACAAAAAAGAAATATTCATTTTTCCAATAATAATTTTAGCTTTATGGATTTTCATGTATCTCTTATTTAAGTATTACGTAAAATTCGAAAATTTTAAATCCACTTTTGAGAATAAAACAATATCCAAAGACGCTATAAATTTCAATAGAAGATTCATTACTATATTAAATTTCGAGTTATCCACGCTTCTATCTTTCATGGGTATTAAAGATGTATATAACGCTACTGGCGGAAACATTGATATAGGTATATTTCAATTTGTCATCATTTTAGTAGTCATTTTTTCTACAATTATTTTGCACCTCTACAAGTGCTACAAACACAAATATTTCTAAAGTTTAGTACTTATAGTAGAACACCACTTAAAAGAGTTATTCTTCGTCTTTTAAGTGGTGTTTATATTATTATATAAACTCTTTCTGAAATGCTATGAGGCATTGTTTTACAAAAATACAGTCTTTATCTTTAAAATAGATGGCTGCTTCATATTGGATAGGCAAATTATTTTTTAATGTTTTAACATTTTCTTTCATTAAATTTGTCTTGCCTCCATTAATCCTGATATCATCACTCAAACAGTCTGGCGCTGTGAGGACACTTCGACCTATATCCCAAGCACTAAGTAAATTATAGAATGTTTCTGTATCTAAACTTTCCAGAAAATTTAACCCTTCACTTTTCGTTTCAGGGTTTTTAATAAATAGTCCAATTAATTTATCTACGACGTTTTTTCGTTTATCATTTTTACTTGTTGTATAAGCATTCGAGAGTATTACTTTATAGGTATTTATGACATTATTTAAATCCATAGTTATCCAACCTCTCTAAATATCTCATTTAAATTAACTTTACTATACCCTTATAGCAAATACAAAAGTATCTGTTCACTATTGTTATAAAGCATAAAGTTCTGCACATACTTTTTAAAAAACGCTTAATTTCTAAAATGATATATCAATTTCTTTTACGTAAACAGCATTGCCAGTTATTTCGATTTCGTTATTTTCTGCAACATTCACTATCATATGGCCATCCTTATTCATTTCTTGTCCTTGTTCTACAATAAGATTGATAGGCATATCACACTCTTTTTTTATATACTTGGCAAAATATGCCCCCATTACACCTGAAGCAGTGCCAGTCACCGGATCTTCTATTGTTCCTGAAAAAGTTGAAGAAAAATGACGACCATGCATATCCGCTTCTTCATAATAACTTTCAAGGCAAAATGGATGTACCGATGCGTTTGGTATTTCATTTAAAATTGAAGAAAACACCTTATTATTTGGTTCCATTTTATTAAAAATATCAAGTGACTTTATAGGTATTAAAAGTGTCCATGCCCCAGTGCTACCGTACATTATGGGTAGCTCATCGTCAAAATCCACTTCTTCAATGCCAATTGCTTTTGCTAAATCATATCTAGATCCTTCAAATTTTTTAAATTGTGGTAATGCTTGTTTCATTGTTATATGTATTTCCTTTTGCTCATTCTTTGTAATACGTATCGGTAAGACCCCTGCATTGGTTTCAATAGTTAGCTCTGTTTTATTTTCTAACCATCCGTTTGTCTTTAACGCATAAATGGTTGCCATTGTTGCGTGGCCACAAAGTTCCATCTCTTGTTTTGGTGAAAAATAGCGTATTCTAAGGTCTGCTCTATCAGATGCTATTGGAAAAGCTGTTTCATTAAATCCTACTTTAAAAGCAACGTCTTGCATCTCCGTTTCTGTTAGGTCATCTCCATTTAAAACAACTCCAGCGGGATTACCTTTATTTGGCTTTTTACTAAAAGCATCATAATGATACACTTTTATTGATTTCATCTATAACCCTCCATTTTTCTGTAACTTAATAGTTTTTATAAGCGTATCATGCATCCAAAAAACTGAAAATCAGAAAATGAAAAAACACTAGGTATCTATGGCTACCTAGCGTTTAACTTTATATCTATATTAATATTACTTAAAGCAATATATTTTTAATCATTTTTAGATATTAATAGCATTAACCACATTAAAAGAATGGAATTGTTTTACTCGCTTTCATAATATCTTTTGTAAAAAAGAATTGTCTACCTTCTCCAGTATATGCAGGGTTCAATATCATATTAGCTTTAGCACTATATAACCATTCAGGATTAATGCCAGACTTTAGTATTTCTTGGAATTCTTGAAAATCTTTTTTCCAATTTAAATTTGGCTCCATATTTATCACCTCAAAGATATAATAGAACACTTGTTCTTGTTTGTAAACAAAAAAAGAAGTAACTGTTAAAACAGTTTACTTCTCAAATATCACATTTAGATTAGAAGAAAATAAATAGAGTATCAATTTCAAGCGTGGATACGTGAAGTCGAGCCAAACTTGTTTAAACAACTGGATTACCTTCTATTTATTTTTTTATTAATCTATTTAGCCTCCCTATTATGCTTTTTTTCATACAAGAAAGAAATAAAACTTCCAAAAAAGCCTAATAGTGCCATAATCACACTACCAAGCAGTTGATCTTTTCCTGTGCCTATAAACATTAATAAGAAGATTAAAATCCCAATTAAGATGCTCATCCCAAGAGCCTTAACATATAATAACATTTATAATCCCTCACTAAATCCCCAAAATACCACACTAGACCATTCTATTATTTATATTTAGTATCGTAAACCGCCTTTTTACACTTTTCAGATATAAAAATAAGGCTAACGCAACGCTGCGCTCGCCTTAAATTATAATCTGTTAACTTTTTATTAATTAAATAAGAATGAGTAATTGGTCAAGTGTTGTGTGCATCATCAATCTTTATAGAAGTAATCTTCGCTACATTTACATAGCTATCACAATCTTTTAGATAAAAGTAATTATATCTATGAATACCTTTTTCAAATCTTTTAAGTGCTAATGCCTTATCAATTTTCCATATATTCTCCACATACTCACGATAAACATTACCATCGCTACATTCTATTATGAATACATATACATCACTCATGTGTTGTCACCCTAATTAATATTTTATGGTTCTCATACGTTAACTCTATTATCCACCTAATGAGTTAGGGTTGCAACATAATGTGGAGTTATTTATATCAAGATACTCTTGTGCATAATTTTGATTAACCGTTCCAATGATAAACAAACGTATTAATCATGAAGTAATTTATTGAACATAATGAGGACGTATAAACCACATTTCAGTTTCATAATATTCATTTAATGATTTTAAAATGAATATACTATACCATCAATTAATTTTTTTGTCTTTTATAGCCTTTTTATAATTTGACTCTTTATATTTCTCCCAATATAATTTTTCTCCATTCTTTCCAATAGTTGATTTTCTTTTACCTAAACAAACAGCACTAATCCCATTAGAAGATATACCTGTTTTTCTAGATGCTTCTGCTATTGAATCGTACACAATACCTGTATTAAGGCACTTCACTTTAATATGTCTATTTTTATTTTTATAAACTCCATGTCTTTTAGCTATATTGGTAACATGTTTAACAGAAACATTATATTTATTTGATATATAATTAGATGACAGACCTAATTTATAATCATTTAAAATTAAGAATTCATTCTTATTAAAACGTCTATCTGCAATTTGAGACATCATTTTTAATTTAATTTCAGTTGTTATTTTAGGTAAAATACTATCATTTACCGATTTCATTAAATAGTTAAAGTAACTTTTACTTCCATCTATTTCTAAAAGATTTATTTGATTATCTATACAGTACTTTCTTTTAATTTCATCTGAAATAATACTCTTTTCATATGAATTTTCCCACTTACTATTTTGATTATCTCTATAATGCTGTTCTCCATGTACCTCTATAGCCAAATTATCATCTGGTAAATAAAAGTCAATATACCTTCTTAATTCGCCTAATTTAAACTGGTGAATATATCGAATTGACACGACTTCTAAATAAGCCATTATAAACTTTTCTGGATAACTCAAAAAAGGTCTACAATAAGGGCATGAAATCCCATAAAAATATAAGTTCCGTGCTATAACATATTTTTCTTTATTACAATTTGGACAAATACATAATATTTTAGCATCGCTACCTATACTATACTTCTTTGCATCTTCTGGTTTTTTCAATAAAGGAATTAAGTGTTTTTTATTATGTAACCAATTGTCTTCCCAAACTTTTTTTCCTGCTGCGTATGGGCTTCCATAACCATAAGCTATATTGTATTGTGTTTGTTGAAAAATTTTACCTGTTTCATTACATTTAACTTTATAACTCAAAATGTTGTGACCTCTAGAATCCTTTCTTCTTAGTTGCTCCAATACAGTTATATTATTAACAATATCTCCTACTTCATATTTATGGTTTTTACTTATTTCACCAATTAGCACACCTATTTTCCCTTTAATGAAATTAGTATTAAAGATTATTTGTGTTTTATCTTTATAAACAACTTTTAATTTAACGCCACCTTTACATCTTTCATAAAAGCTTACATTTAGTACACCTTTAATCCCTTTATAATTAAATCTAACTTTCGCATTATTCATATTTATCCAATAAATAATTTCTTTATTTCCAAATTGTCTTTTGGGCAAATCTAATACATTGATAATATTATTCATAACGACACCTCAGTGTAATTATACCATGATATATATTGATGAATGTACGTTATATCCCTTGTAACTTAATCATGTTCAGTTGCTAAATATATAATAATAAGATCCTCTATGAATTAAAATATGCCAGCTATTCGAAAAAATCAAACAGTTCATTATACTAAATCAATTCTTATTAATGAATCTCAGATCACCTTAATATGCCATGTATATTTCTGTTTTTTAATACCAGAACAAGTATGAAGCTTACTTATTTATATGAGTGGACACAGAGTATAGACAAATTCTTCGGCTAATATTTCATCAACTAGGAAGGCGTCAGACCAAACCTCTACGATTTCTGTAACAGTTTAAAAACAATCCATAGTAATTTTTAGATTTAAATGTCGTTCTTTTCCACATTCATTCTAAATTGTTCAATTTCTTTAATATTGGTTAAAACAAATACTTTTTTATCGTTTTTATTTGCCTTAATTTTTTGTAATAAATATGGTTTTCTGTGCTTAGGAAAATTCCAAATATATTTTAAAAATGTGAGATTGATCCTTTCTTTGCAATCTTTGCCCATATCAATTCTAGTCTTACCAATATTTTTAAACAATCTCTTAAAAACTCTATAAAAACAAATTTTTCTTGGCAAATCTAAAAGTATCACACTATCTGCAGCATTTAATCTTTCATCTAATATACCAGTATAACTTCCATCAATAATCCATTTCTTTTTTTGCAATAATGTTTTTTGAATTTCTTTTTGTTCTTCAGAACTTGTCATAACCCAATTAGGTTTCCAAAATAATACGTCTAAATGAAAAACAGGTATATTTAAAGTATGACCTAGTTGTCTTGATAACGTTGATTTTCCAGAACCCGAAGACCCGATAACCATTATTTTCTCCATATATTTACCACCAATCTATTTAAATGAGTTTCATTCACTATACAATAATTTGATTGCTTTCATTCTTAGCAGTTACTTATATTCATTACAGTATAATTCATGTAGTTTATTGATTAAATCATATGTAAAACACTCAACTCTTTATATTTAACATTACCACTGATACTTAAGAAAATAATATTAAAATAGATTCATTTACTAAACATGCTACATGTTCAGTAGGAATAACGAATATCAATGTTTAGATTCATACATTTAAAAATGAACCTATTGACCAAGAAAAAAATAGAAACTTATAGAAAAGTAACTAAATAGCATGGATAGACTGGTATACTTAATAGTGATAGCACTATCAACTGACAAATATTATTCTAATAATCAATTAGTCCAAATACTGAGTTATTCAATAACAATTCAGTTCATTATAAAATAAATGAATTATTCATCAGGTATTTAATTTACCCTATTATTGTTAGAATTATGTAGAACGTTGTTTTTTAAAAGAGGAGAATATTTATGAATTTAAACGAATTTCAAGCACATATAGAAGATAAATTACCAGCGTTAGATAGCTTTTACGACAAAGCTATCAACTATCAACTAGAAAAGGATAAAAGACGTCCACCGAAAAAGCGCTGGTCAGAGGCAAAAATAGAAAGAGCAGCAAATGCGATGTATAAAGATTTGATGAAAGGTATATATGAAAAAATTAAATCTTTAGTTGAAGAAAGAGAAAAGAAACCGAATGATGTATGGATTGATTATTTAGAAAAATATGAGCTGTACGAACAAATAAACGAATCATTATACGAAATAGAGTTTGATTAAACAATCACAGGTTAACCTCGTAACCCCTGTATATTTCCATCTTTCACTAGTATAAATTAACATTATTCTATTTCTGTTTTTTTAAATATCATAACAAGTAGTAGAGGCTGGGACATATCACATGTCTCAGCCTCTTTGCGAAATGTTCATTCCCTATTAACTTTATTTAAGCCCCTTTATTAAATTTAATGACTGTGTAAATAAATATTGGAATTAAAATAATAAATTCTAATGTTCCTATAATGAAAATGAACACTTCAATATTAGCACTAACTATTTCATTACTTAAGATTAGAAAATCCCATAAACAGTGATATATAATAAGTGGTATAAAGCTCTTTAAATTTATTGAGAGGCAAGCATACACTATTCCACCTAAAAATACCCCAATCATTTGGTTTATCACTTCACCTATTGATGATCCGCCAAAAATATTAACTTCGTGAAATAAGGAAAATAATATCGCACTAACTAAAATAGCTGTTACTATTCCGCCCTTTTGTAAAAATGTTTCCAACACTATACCTCTAAATACTACTTCTTCACTAACACCAACTAAAAGTGTTGTTACTAATATTAAAGAAACCATTGGTATTTTGCCTGTAAAATCTCCATTTATAAAAAATACAACCAATGTAATTATGATTAGAATAATAAGAGGTAAAAACCAAAAAGAAAGCCGTATGTTAAATAATTTTTGTATTGAGAAAAGTTTTTTATACATAAATATAGAAAGCATACTCATAATAATTTCAAAGTAAATCAATACTTTAACCATTTCCGAATTCTCATAATTATAGCCAAAAATATAATGCATTGTTGACATAGCTAATGCCATAATTAACGTAATAATCAATACAAAAAGTAAAGCTTTCTTTCTTTTATTTTTCATCTTATTCCACTCTCTCATTAGTGTAATTTTAAAAACTCAACCTATTTTTTTATCAAGCTAAACCATTTCCAATAAGTTCCCATTCTCCATATATATTCCAGTGGTCCATATTTAAAGTATTTCAGCCAAATACTTGTGAATAACAATTGTAAAATATAGATTGCAATACAGATCCATAAAGTATCCATATAATCTACTTGATCACTATCCACACATAATATAACCAGCCAAATTAATAAAGTTTGTCCTACATAATTTGTAAGCGCCATTCTTCCATATAATCGTAATGGGCTTAAGATTTTAGCAAAGCTTCGTACTTTTATAATTAATAATAATAGAGAGACATAAAATAATGCTATAAATGGACTAGTAGCAACGATTAATTGATCATACAAATCTTTATTTTGAATATATTTATTAATCAATTCATTGTTCGAATTATCTTCTAAAAATTTATATGTAGGAAATACATATGACTTATTTAGCAAAATCCAACTTAATGCAGACATCACACCTGAAGCACTTACTATTACAATTAACACTTTAGTCTTAATGTTCTCAAAAATATTAAATTGACCAGCTGCCAGTCCTAATATGAAATATGGTATCGGTAATATTGTTTTATTACCTATATATAAACAAATAGCCAATAAGATTAAGCCAATGATTAAATTGATATATCTTTTAAAATAAAAACATGGTAATAAGATTAAGCCAATGATTGAATATAATAATAAAGCTTCTCCTGGTTGAAGCATTTGATGCAATATACCGAAACACGCTAAGATTACTAACCTTCTTATAAATACGATATTACTATTTAATTGTTTTGCTTTAGCATTGCGAATAAATATATAAAATCCGACTCCAAATAAAAATGTAAATATTGTAAAAAATTTACTTTCAACAAAAAAATCAATGAACTTTAAATAACTAGCCTGATCGTAGTTACTTGGTGCTGGCAAGACAAATATTGAAATTATATTAGTTAGAATTATTCCTAGTAAGGCAAAGCCTCTCATATAATCTAATTCTGAAATTCTATTGTATTTTACGCTCTCGTTCATATTATCCTCCTAAATTAAATATCTATTTTTTAAAGTTGACTTTCATTAAGCCAAAGATAATTTTAACAAAGGCGGGTATTAATACAACTTACATTATTGTCACACTTCATTTTATTAAATTTAAAAACACACCACTTCTTACAACAAAAAGATTATTTTGTATACGGCACCCTATTTCAACAATCTTATATTCGACAATACTAAATCAACACAAACTAAAAAGACTAAGCCACAATGGCTTAGCCTTATAATCTAACGTCTGCGGGAGTTAATTACATCATTTAATACCGCTATAGGTGTTGCTAAATCATGACTCACATTGTATTTCTAGCTGAGTCTAAAATATAAAAATCACAAAAACAACATAAGTCGTTGCACTTTGTACATATTCATTTTCATACTTGTGTTAGGTAATTATTAAAAAGTGACATTACCTTCAAATTTAAGTACAGTTTCTATTTTAACAACATGATTTAAGTTAATTACTTTATTTTTTGGTTTTGTCACAAACAATAAATTCTCGGATGATTTATCAACATTAATTTCTTTAGCACGTTCTAATTTACCAGTTACCAATAATAAATCTATACTTACAACGTTTTCTTCTTTCAATAAATCAGTTACTATATTTATATTCATTTTATAAATCTCCTTTTCTTCATTACCTTCATTATACATCAAAATGTAATTTTTTACTTGATAATCAAAATTTATTATTAATTATACAATTTAATTGTTATATAATCGTATAACAATTAATGGTTTTTATAGTAATTAAGGGCATCTAATTGCAACATAATTTAAAGCCATCCCTCTACATTTATAATGATACTTAACTTAATCTTAACAATTTAGTTTCACTATTCATTTTTAAGTATAGTACAATTAAGTTATATAATTATTTTTTAGGGGGATGTATAAATGAAGAAGTTATTGTTTTTATTTCTAGCAAGCTTTTTAATATTGGCTGCATGTGGGAATGAAGAAGAAAGTAAGTTAGACGACACAAAGGAAACTAAATCTGAAGATAAAGATAGTAAGAAAGATGATAAGGATTCAGATAAAGGATCAGATGAAGAAAAAGATAAGTCAGATGAAAAACAAAAATCAGACGACAAATCATCTGAAGAAGTAACAACACAAGATGAAAGTACTGAAGAAGCTCAATCGCAAGAACAAGTAAATACACAAGAACAACAATCTACACAACAGCCGGCCCAATCACAACAACAAACACAACAAGCGCCTGTTCAGTCTCAAGAACAAGCTCCTATGGCTAATGAACAACCGACACAAGAGCAACAAAGAAGAGAAATTGATTTAAATAGATTACCAAATGGCGATTTCTCTACTGAAGGCATGTCCAAAGATGCTCAAATGCAAATAGAAGAATTAACTAGACAAAAAGATTTTGAAGGTTTACCACAAAAAGAGTACAACGATCAAGTATCTGCAATTATGAATAGTGAAATGAATTAATTACGATACATCTATCAAATGCTTTTTTTATTTAAAATCAATGAGTTTATTCAACTTATACTTAATACTCACAAACAAAAAAGGCTTAGCCACAATGGCTAAGCCTTTTGATATGGAGATGCGGGAGTTCATCAAAGCATTTATGTATCAAATCATTAAAATTTATAATCGTATTTTCACTTTTCTTTATTGTTATTATTACATTTACTTATCGTGGTTTTTATTTTGCTTTTTACGGAAATAAAAATTTAAAAATATAAATATTAGCCCAATCATTATGAATACACTATGACTTATAATTTTCAATAAAATAAATCTATCTAAATCAAAAACACTAAATACAATTGGCTATAAAATTACTATAACCAATAAATATATAACTACTTTATTAGAAGTTAGATACTTCGCAATAATAATGGACACTTTTTTATGTTATCCAATGTAATCCAGATATTCTCATAGAGTTATTATTTCTCTAAAACATCCTCATTTAAGATTAAAAATGCTATAACACCTATTGGTACACCTAATAATGGTGTTACAAATATACTTGCTATAATGATATAAAAAACTAGCATCCAAACGTCATCAGATTCCCATTTTTTATTTAACAAATAATGCCACATCTCTTTTAAACTCATTAAAAAATCATCTCTATATTCCAACCAATATATGTTTATTTAAAAATATATTATCACACTCACACTATAATACAAACCGCATATTTATATATGAGGTTTTAACTTAAAAGTATTACTTCAAATGTTAGTTTTAATAACTCAATAACTTTCCTTCTTTCATAAGAAATATCCCCTAATCATTTCCAGTTATAGTAGTATTGATTTATATAAATATTTTTCGGAGGTACGTTTATGAATATTGAACAGAAACTTTTTGAAGATGCTAAAACCTTGATAAAAGAAAGATATCCAAATGGATGGGGTGGTGCAGCTGCAATGTATTCAAAAAATGGAAACACTTATACATCTGTTGCGCCAGAGATTATAAATGCCTCTAGTGCTTTGTGTATTGAAACAGGGGCAATATTAGATGCACATAAATATCAAGACATTATTACTCATTCAATTTGCGTTGTAAGAGATGATGAATATAGTAATTTTAAAATACTTACACCTTGTGGTACATGTCAAGAAAGACTATTATATTGGGGAAATAAAATTAAAGTCGGTGTAACAACTGATAATAAGCAACCACAATACAAATTTTTAAATGATTTACAACCTTACCATTGGACTAAAGCTTATGATGACATTGAATTCTCAGAATAAATTTAATAAACATTAAGTCAACTATTTTTAGTTGGCTTTATTTTATATTATCTATACTTTTCGAAAATCCAGATGATTTGTTCTCAAAACCATTATTTTTATAAAAACTATGAGCATTATCCCTTTCTTCTCTATTTCCACTATTTAAAGTGATTGCTTTGCAGCCTAATTGAGTTGCTAATATTTCTGACTCTTTTAATAAAAGTGTTCCATAGCCTTCTTCTCTATAATTAGAATTAATTACGAATGCTAGTAAACGCATATATTCTCCATCTTTTTCATAAAAAAGCATTTTACACATACCACTCAAGCCGATTATTACATTATTCTTAATTAAAAGTAACAAATAATAATCTGTATGATTATATATCTTTTTCAAACGACTGATTAATGATTCTTTTGTTGTTGGATAACCTAAATCTTTATATAAACCTAGCAATTCATCTATCCGATTAATGTCATTCTCTTCAAATAACCTTGTTTCTATTGTCATAATATAACCTACTTATATATAAAATTTCATATCTGGCTTTTCTTCTTTATAATATTCTAATCTATCTTGCAACGTACCTGTATGCAATTCTAACTTGTGGCCGTCTGGATCAGTGAAGTATATTGATTGTTTATCTCTTACATCTCTATTACTTCCTTCTAATATATTAACGTTGTTATCTTTTAACCATTGATACCAGTCGCCAAATTCACTTTCATCTATTGTAAATGCCATATGTGTATATGAGTATTGAATTTCATTTCTAGGTATATTTTTTCTTCATTTAACGCTAGCCACAGACCACCTAATGTGAAATACGCTGTTTTGCCTCTCTCTACTAAAATTTTAGCTTTTAATATATCTTTATAGAAAGCAATAGATGTCTTAATATTCGATACTGAATAAGTCACGTGGTTTATAGATTGAATCATAAAAAATCCTTTCATATTATATAATCACTTCAATTTTTTCTCCATACGATAATTTGTAGTTTCGAAACCCATTTTATTATATAAAGATACAGCTCGCTTATTGTGTCCGAATACATGCAAACCAATACTTTCTACTTCTTTATTTTTGCAGTATTCTTCTATACATTCCATCGTTTTTGTACCTAAACCTTGCCCTCTATATGTATCTTTAATTTTAATATCATAAATAAAACATTTCTTTTGTTCTTTAACTTTAAATATATGTAACCATAAATAACCTATATCTACATTATTATAAATCACAGATAGTAAATATTGATTACTTGTATTTAACCCCTCAGGCAGTAAATTTTCAAATTCTGTACGCGCTCTTTCAATTGATCCATCTTTCTCCCAATCACCACTTTTAACATGTTCTGCAGCATATTCAATTATACTTTCCTCATAAAATGCTTTGAAAGTTTGCTGATTCATGTTTTCTAAGTAAAGACTCATATTTAATTCCTCCTTATTCTAATAAATACTTTGAATTATATGATATCATTGTTTAAATTGATTGAATATTCAAATAATAAAAATTAGGGAGTATTAAAATTATGATAAAAGCAATTTTATTTGATTTAGATGGAACAATTTTAGATAGACCTTCTTCGTTAAATAAGTTTATGGATTATCAATATGACAAATTCATTAACTACCTAAACCATATTGATAAAAATACTTTCAAAAGTAAATTTATTGAGTTGGATCAAAATGATTATGTTTGGAAGGATAAAGTTTATACACAATTAATAGACATCTTTAATATTAATCATATAACCGCTGACATTTTACTAAATGACTATATCAACAATTTCAGAAAACATTGTTTACCATATCCAAATCTAAAAGAATTGTTAGATATACTTGTCTCAAAGAATTACGAAATAGGTATTATCACAAACGGAAAATATCCTTTCCAGTACAATAATATTAAAGCATTAAAAATCGAACACTACATGGATGTCATTTTAGTTTCGGAAAAGGAAAACATCAAAAAGCCTAATCCTCTTATTTTTGAAAAAGCAGCTAAAGAATTAAATGTAGGTTTATGTGAGTGTATTTTCATCGGTGATAGTTTTAAAAACGATTATGAGGCATCTAAATTAGCAGGAATGCATAGTATATACAGATTTAATGGAGAAAATGATATTCCTAATGTAACTGATAGTATTCAAAATTTGTATGAACTAACTGGTATTATTAAAAAATGTTGATGAGCCCATATAAATTATTCGTTAATATTATATATTTATAATTAAAATGAAAAGGTGGATACGTATGGAATTCAGAAAAATTCAAAATGAAGATTACAATAATTGTGCAAAAAATTTAGTTTCAGCTTATAAGGGACCTCCATGGTATAATAATTGGACTGAAAAGGAAGCGTTACTTAGAATTGAAGCTACAATGAGCGGCTTTAATTCTAGAGGTTATGTCATTGAAGAAAATCACAAAATAATAGCCATGTGCATAGGTAGAATAGACTATTATTTTAGTGGCATGAACCAATTTTGCATCGACGAATTTCATGTCGTCCCTGAATCCCAAAACAATGGTATAGGTAAAAAATTAATAAATTCTGTCTCTAATTCACTCAAACTTAATGGAATATATAAAATTTTTCTAATTACAGGTGGAGAACCAGCAGCAAATTTTTATACAAAAAATGGATTTATAAAAACAAATGAAGGAATCATGATGGAACTCGAATTATGATTAAAAAACAGGAACAATTAGGATCAAAATAAACGATGTCAATTACGTGCAACAGTGGGATTTGAAATTAATATTAACTTAAATACAAAAAAGGCTTAGCCACAATGGCTAAGCCTTTTGATATGGAGACGGCGGGATTCGAACCCGCGTCCAGAGGTCCTGATACAGATCTTTCTACGTGTGTAGTCTATCATTGAGTTTCGCATAATGGTAAGTGATAGACGGCCATCATTATGCTAGTTTGATTAATCTCTTCTAGGCAGACTTCAAACGGCAGTGCCTAGCGTATCCTACTAAAGGTTGAATCGCGGTTAACGGCACATAGGAGATGCCGTTAGGCGATGCAGAGTGCTATTACGCAGCTACTGCGAAATTATTGTTTTCTTTGCCAGTTATTATAACTGTGTGTGTTAGTGACGGAGACAACCCTCCGACACGCTTAACCTGCTCATGGTACCCCTGTCGAATCCAAAAACGCCCCCTAAATAGTATAAAATGCACTTCCTATCCACTTCACGCTTATCGCTCAGCTTTTTAGAAAGCACATATTATATTACCAAAGATTAGGGTCTTTGGCAATATATCCGCTTAATAACGGTCTTTCATCGCTCTATCCATGTCACGTTTTACTGCTTTATCTTTCAATGCTTGTCGCTTATCGTAATTTTTCTTACCACGTGCAACGCCTAGCAATACTTTACAGTGTCCATGTTTTAAATAGAGTTTCAATGGCACAATCGAATAACCTACTTCTCTCGTACGTTCACCTAATTTTTCAATTTGACGTTTGTGCAATAAAAGTTTACGTGAACGGCGAGGATCATGGTTAAAGCGATTACCTTCTTCGTACGGAGCAATATGCATATTGTTAAGATACATTTCACCGCGATTAACTTGCGCATAACTATCTTTAAGATTGGCACTGCCACGACGAATTGACTTAATCTCAGTCCCTTGTAACACAATGCCCGCTTCAATCGTATCTTCAATGACGTAATCATGTCTGGCTTTACGATTTTCAGCTAGTGTTCCCGGTGATTTTTTCTTTGGCATTGAGTTTCACCTCTTTGTTGAGTTATTTTTTCTTCTTACGTGCTTTATTTTTCACATTTTTATCTTTATAAAATGGTTTGTGTTTTGTATTACCACTATTTGATTTATCGTTGTTACGTTGATTTTTACCTCGACGTTGTTTGTGTTTCGTTTTACCTTTGCTGTCACCTTTAGACTTATCTGATGATTGGCCACGAGGATTCGCTTGGATTGTCTTACCACGTGAAGGTCTTTGGCTACGTTCATTTTTAGGTAATGGCATACCAACGATTTGGAAATCGATCATGCGCTCATCTACGTCTACGTTGATGACTTTAATTTGAACTGGGTCGCCTATACGGAACACTTTAGCCTGACGTTCACCAATCATTGCCATTTGACGTTCATCGAAATGGTAAAAATCGTCTGTCATATTCGAAACATGTACCATGCCTTCAATCGTATTTGGCAATTCAACAAACATACCAAAATTAGCAACTGAACTAATAATACCTTCGAATTCTTCGCCAACATGTTGTACCATATATTCTGATTTTTTAAGTTCATCTGTATCACGTTCTGCTTCAATCGCTCTACGTTCTCTTTGAGATGTATGATCCGCAATTTCTGGTAACAGTGCTTCCCATTTTGACTTCTCTTTATTGTTCATAGATTGTTCTACAATATATTTACGTATTAATCTATGTACGATTAAATCAGGATATCTACGTATTGGTGACGTGAAATGAGTATAGTATTCAGCTGATAAGCCAAAGTGTCCTAAATTTACATCATCATAACGTGCTTGTTGCATTGAACGTAACATCATTGTTGAGATAACCATTTGTTCTGGTTGCCCTTCAACTTCTTGTTGAATCTTTTGTAATGTTGAAGGATGGATTTCTTCTCCTGTACCTTGAATCATTAGTCCAAAATTCGTAATAAAATCAAAGAACTTGCGTAAACGTTCTGATTTAGGTTGTTCGTGAACACGATATATGAATGGTACTTCTAAGTGATCAAAGTGTTCTGCAATCGTTTCATTTGCTGCAAGCATAAATGACTCGATTAAGCGTTCCCCTTCTCCACGTTTTCTTAATTCTACATCTGTTGGGATACCTTCTTCATTAACGATTACTTTTGCTTCACTAATATCGAAGTCGATTTCACCACGACGTCTTCTCATGTTAACTAAACGTTGTGATAAATCTTGTGCTAAGTCTAACATTGGCGTAACTTCACTGAATTTTTCACGTGTGTCTGCATTTTGATCTGTAATGATTTCATTCACTTCATCATATGTCATACGATAATTTGAATGTATCACACTATCAAAAATCTCATGCTTAACGACTTCTCCACATTCATTAAATTCCATGCGACAGCTCAATGTTAAGCGATCAACGTCTGGATTTAAAGAACAAATACCGTTACTTAAGCGGTGTGGAATCATAGGGATCACACGGTCAACTAAATAGACACTTGTAGCTCGACTATATGCTTCTTCATCTAAGGCTGATCCTTCAGTGACATAATAACTAACGTCAGCGATACTGACTGTTAATTGCGTATGACCATTGCTTAGCTTTTTAATACCAATTGCATCATCTAAATCTTTTGCGTCCGCGCCATCAATTGTAATTGTAAGTTCATCACGTAAATCGCGACGGCCTTCAATTTGTGATGGTTCAATTTCATCCGGCACGGCTTCAGCTTCTGCTAAAACATTGTCTGGAAATTCAATTTCAATGCCATGTTGATAGATGATTGATAATATATCTACCCCTGGATCGTTTTTATGGCCTAATATAGCCGAAACTTGTCCTTCTGGATTGTTTGTACCATCTGCGTACTTCGTGATCTGTACAAGTACTTTATGGCCGTCTACAGCGCCTAAGTTATGTCCTTTGGCGATAAAGATGTCTTGCATAATACGTTTATCATCTGGTAATACAAAACCGAAATGGCGTGCTTCGCTAAACGTACCAACCACTTGTGTGACTGAATGCGTTTCTATCGATTTCACTTCGCCTTCTAGCTTACCTTTATGTTCACCTTTTGAATTTTGTACTTCTACTAGGACCGTGTCACCGTCCATGGCTCTATTAATTTTTGTAGGTGGAATAAAGATATCATCCATTTCACCTTCTTCTGGACGTAAGAATGCAAAGCCTTTTTTATTCTGGCTTAGTTTACCCTTCACCAATTTTGATTGTTGGGATTTGTTAGATTCCTTGCGTTGATATCTATCTGTTTTTGTACGTTGAATTAAACCTGTTTGTTCTAATTCAACAAGCACCTTAATTAAGTCTCTAAATGAGTCGGCACTATTTAAACCTAATGCGTCTTGAAAATCAGATACAGACATGGGTTCATAATCTGGTTGTTTAATAATTTCTTCAATGGCTGGTTTTAAATTCATTATGCCCCTCCTTTCTTTTTTTAAATAATTCTATAATTTTTATTCAGACCAATCTAATGATTCTAAAAATTGGTATACATCTTCAAATACTAATTCTTTTTCCTTATCAATTGTAATGACATGTCCGGAATTCGCATACCATTTAATATCTTTCTCATCAGATTCGCTCTCATTGTATATAATGTTTGCAGAATCTGTATTGATCATTTGGTCTTGTTCTGCTTGAACGACCAATAATGGATCCATTACTTCGTCCACATGATCTCTTACATCTTGGATTTGTCCTTGAAGCTCTTTTAAAGTTTCTGAAGGTTGAAAAACGTCCATTTCTTTATTAATTGTGGTTTCATCTTTACCTTCATACTTTTTAAAATTGCGGGCATATTCTAGCACACCATCAAACATAGACCCTTCTGTCTTAATGTACATAGGTGAACACATAGTTATAATACCCTTTACATCTCTGTTTAAGCTTAATTTTAATGCATAGCAGCCACCAAGTGACAAACCAGCGACTACAATTTCATCGTATCCTTTTTCAACTAAAAAGTCGTAACCGTCTAATGCTTCTTTAAACCATACAAAAGGACTGGATTTTAATATTTCTTCAGGGGGTGCAGCATGTCCCTCATAGTGAGGCGCATAAGATGTGTACCCTTTTTTCTGTAAGAATCGGCCTAATTGTCTTACATCTGATGAATTCCCAGTGAAACCATGTAATAATAACACAGCTCGGTTGCCTTCTTCAAAAAAGAATGGCTTTGGAAGTTTGATTTGCATCGTGATTCAACCCTTTCGCTTATGCTTGATTTCGAGTTAATTAATTTTTATAAATTTCTTTTTAGCGTACAACATATCTATTATAAATAAAAAAGCCCGACTTTAACATTGTCGGACCTTATAAACCAAAATAACTTATGCCTAACATTAACAAGAAGAAAATGACAGACAATATAATTGTTAATCTATGCAAGAATAAATCGACACCGCGTTGCTTTTGTTTACCAAATAACTGTTCGGCGCCACCACTTATCGCACCTGATAGTCCATTACTTTTACCTTCTTGGAGTAATACAACAGTTACTAATGCAATACATACTAAAACTAAAATAATCATTACTACTGTATGCATGAAAATTGTCCTCCATTCATTATATACGAATCGCATTATACCACACGTTCGTCTTCTTTAGCAAACTACTATCTATTGAACGTACTCTTACGTTTAATAGAAACAGCTAACATATAAATCGCTAATACAAATGACATAATCAATACAACCGTTAATGGAATTAAATTAATTCCTGCTTTAACATCTAATATTGCTCCATATACCGGACCGATATTAACTACATTATACAAGATTTGTGAGATGAATACAGCAAACATAAACCACCATAAATAAGTATGTCTATTCCAGATGGCGATGATACCTGCTAAGTTAGCAAATATGTACATTACGCCTGTAAATTGAAAACTATTTTTAATTGTTCCAACAGCATTTTCCGATGGCTTTTGTTCACTATTTAAAAGTAATTGTTTAATTACACTATCATCTAAAACAACAAATAAATGTATTGCATAAAGAATAGCGATGATTAATGAACTATAAGCAATCAGATGAGCCGTTTTTGTTTCTCTTGATTTAGGTTTTACATCCATATAAATTAAGGCTCCTTCTATGATTTACATCTTTAATTATATCAGTTTCATAGTGAAAGATGAACAATTTAAGCAAGTCTTACTATATAAATTATGTGACATAATTTATATAGTCATATTGTTAGGAAGTACTACAAATCCTGTTCGTTTAGCATTTCATCTACCTTCATACTTCCGTTTAAGTAGACGTATTCATTAACTTCGCACCACTCAAGTGGGCTTCTGGAGGATTACAATAGCTAAAGCTATTGCATAAGAAGACCTAACCACTAAAGTGGACCCTGAGGTTTACAATAGCTTTAGCTATTGCATAAGTCCTACTAATCTCAATTTCATTGAAAAAGTAGGACTTTAAAAAAACACGCAAGCCATAAATGACTTGCGTGTTAGCGCGTGAACTCTTTAATTTTTAAGCGATATTATTTAGATAAGTTATAGAAAGATTTAAGTCCGTCAAACTTAGCAGTTTCGTATAATTCATCTTCAATACGTAATAATTGGTTGTATTTAGCAATACGGTCTGTTCTTGATAATGAACCTGTTTTGATTTGACCAGCATTTGTTGCAACAGCGATATCAGAAATTGAAGTATCTTCTGTTTCACCTGAACGGTGAGAAATAACTGCTGTGTAACCAGCTTTTTGAGCCATTTCAATAGCTTCAAATGTTTCAGTTAAAGTACCGATTTGGTTAACTTTAATTAGAATTGAGTTACCGATACCTTTTTCGATACCTTCTTCTAATTTAACAGTGTTTGTAACGAATAAATCGTCACCTACTAATTGTACACGATCACCGATACGTTCAGTTAATACTTTCCAACCGTCCCAGTCGTTTTCGTCCATACCGTCTTCAATAGAGATGATTGGATATTTGTTAACTAATTCTTCTAAGAAGTCAACTTGTTCTTCAGCATTACGTTTTTTACCATTTTCGCCTTCGAATTTAACGTAGTTATAAACGCCATCTTCAAAGAACTCAGAAGATGCACAGTCAAAGCCTAAGAATACATCTTTACCTGGTTCTAAACCAACTGCTTTAATTGCTTCTAAAATAGTTTCTACTGCGTCTTCAGTGCCTTCGAATTTAGGAGCGAATCCACCTTCGTCACCAACTGATGTTTCTAAACCACGGTTTTTAAGGATTGATTTTAAGTTGTGGAAAATTTCTGCGCCCCAACGTAATGATTCTTTAAATGTTTCTGCTCCAACTGGTAATACCATGAACTCTTGGAATGCGATTGGTGCATCAGAGTGAGAACCACCATTAACAATGTTCATCATTGGTACTGGTAATTGTGTACCGTTGAATCCACCTAAATATTTGTAAAGTGGTTGGCCTAATAAATCAGCTGCTGCACGAGCTACTGCTAGTGATACACCAAGAATAGCGTTAGCACCTAATTTACCTTTGTTTTCAGTACCATCTAATTGGATCATCATTTTGTCGATAGATACTTGTTCTAGAACTGAAAATTCACCTTCAACTAATTCTGGTGCAATAATTTCGTTTACATTTTCAACTGCTTTAATAACACCTTTACCTAAGTAACGGTCTTTATCACCGTCACGTAATTCTACTGCTTCGTGTTCACCAGTAGAGGCACCTGATGGAACTAATGCGCGACCAAAAGCGCCACTCTCAGTTAATACTTCTACTTCAACTGTTGGGTTACCGCGTGAGTCTAAGACTTCGCGAGCGTAAACATCTGTAATAATTGGCATGTTTATAATCTCCTTTATAAATAAGTAGTTTAGAAATATTAAATTTCATCTTCATTATAGCTTTAAATACTATAAATACAAAGTAATTTAATTCTCTTGTGTTGTTTATAGATGCTACAAATTATCAGAATAAGAAACCCTTCTATCTTAATTTATAGCATCAATTTTCACTCTAAATTTTAATTCATTAAATTAATGATTGATCAATGATTCACCAGTCATATCTTCTGGTTGGTTTACATTGAGTAAATCTAATAATGTTGGTGCTAAGTCACCTAGACGACCCGTTTCACGCAATGTTACGTCTTCTTTAGTAACGATAACTGGAACTGGATTCGTCGTATGTGTAGTCATAGGTTTATCATCATCTGTTAATACCATGTCTGAGTTACCATGATCTGCAGTAACGATAGCATGACCACCCATTTCTGTAATCTTATCAACCACTTCGCCTAGACATTCGTCTACAGCTTCTATTGCTTTAATCGTTGGTTCAAGCATACCACTATGTCCAACCATGTCAGGGTTAGCAAAGTTTAATAAGATTAAATCTAAGTCACCTTTATTTAATTCTTCAATTAATGCATCTTTAACTTCGTATGCACTCATTTCTGGTTTAAGGTCGTAAGTTGCAACTTTTGGTGAGTCGATTAGACGACGACGTTCACCTTCAAATTCAGCATTACGTCCACCACTCATGAAATAAGTGACATGTGGGAATTTTTCTGTTTCTGCAATACGCAATTGTTTTAAACCATTGTTTTGAACAACTTCGCCGATAGTATTTGTTAAATCAACTTTTTCAAAAACAATTTCTGCTTTCACATTGTCGTTATATTTTGTAAATGTTGCATAAAATAAATCGTCAATTTGTTCAACTTTGAAACCTTCGAAAGCTTTGTCTGTAAATATTTCAGAAAGTTGTCCTGCTCTGTCTGGACGGAAGTTATAAAAAACAACTGCGTCGCCATCATTCACACCGTCATTTTGATCTTTTACGATAAATGGTTCAACAAACTCGTCTGTTAAATCTTTCTCGTAGTTAGCTTCGACACCAGCTTTAGCTGACTCAAAAGTTTCACCTTTAAAATTACGGATTGCATTATAAGCTTTTTCTTCTCTATCCCAACGTTTATCACGATCCATTGCGTAATAACGTCCTGAAACAGATGCAAATTGGCCAATGCCAAGTTCATCGAATTTAGCTTGCGTTTCTTCGATATATTTCAGTGATGATTTTTGATTTACGTCACGTCCATCTAAGAATGCGTGAACATAGACTTTCTCAACACCTTGCTTTTTAGCTAATTCTAATAATGCGAATAAGTGTTTATAATGACTATGAACACCACCATCAGATAATAAGCCAAAGAGATGTAGCGCTGAATTATTGTCTTTAACGTGTTGAATTGCGTTGTTTAATACTTCATTATCAAAGAAATCACCGTCTTCGATAGATTTATTGATACGCGTTAAACTTTGATAAACTACACGTCCAGCACCAATATTCATATGACCAACTTCTGAATTACCCATTTGACCTTCAGGAAGACCAACATCTAAACCACTTGCTTCGATTTGCGTTGTTGGATATTTACTGTAGTAACGGTCGAAATTAGGCTTATTAGCTAGTTTTACAGCATTACCATGTTCTGTTTCTCTATTTGCAAAACCATCTAAAATAATTAATGCAGTTGGTTGTTTCGCCATATTATTTTGCACCTTCTAACAATTGTACAAAATCATCCACTTTAAGTGATGCGCCGCCTACTAATGCGCCATCGATGTCTGATTGAGCCATGTATTCTTTAATGTTGTTAGGTTTAACACTACCACCATATTGAATACGCGTTGCATCTGCTACTGTTTGACTAGATAACTCAGCAACTGTTTCTCTTACAAATGCACACATTTCGTTAGCATCTTCAGAAGTTGATGATTTACCAGTACCGATAGCCCAGATTGGTTCATAAGCAATAACTACTTGTTGTAATTGCTCTTCAGATAAACCTTCTACTGCTTTTTTCACTTGGTTGCCTACAACTTCGTTTGCTTTTCCACTTTCGCGTTCTTCATCAGTTTCGCCAACACAAATGATTGGTGTCATGCCATGGTTAAATACAGCATGTGCTTTTTTGTTAATGTCTTCGTCAGTTTCTTTGAAGATTTCACGACGTTCTGAATGTCCAATAACAACATATTTAACACCAAGGTCTGCTAATGCAGCTGGAGAAGTTTCACCAGTAAATGCGCCATTATCTTCGAAGTAAGCATTTTGAGCACCGATTTGTAATCCTTGTGCTTTACCATCATTTACTAAAGTAACTAATGCGTCTAATTGAATTGCTGGCGCACAAATTACAGATTCTACTTCTTTAGTATCTGGTAATGTTGGTAATGCATTAACGAAATCTTTAGCTTCTTGAACTGTTTTATTCATTTTCCAGTTACCTGCGATAATTGGTTTTCTCATTATATAACACTCCTATTAGTAATTTATGATTAATATTTTAAACACTATAATCATGTCTTGCATATTTAGTCGTGCAATTATTTGTTAGCAATTGCGATAACGCCCGGTAGCTCTTTGCCTTCAAGGTATTCTAATGAAGCGCCGCCACCAGTTGAAATGTGACTGAAGTCATCTGCATATCCTAATGAAATTGCTGCTGCAGCTGAATCGCCGCCACCGATAATTGTGTTAGCATCTTTTAATTCAGCGATTGCTTCACAAATACCAATCGTACCTTTGGCAAAGTTACTTAATTCAAATACACCCATTGGTCCGTTCCATATAACTGTATGCGCACCTTGTAATTGTTCTTTAAATAATTCTACTGTTTTCGGACCAACATCCATTGCTTCTTGATCAGCTGGGATATCATCAATAGATACTTCTGTGATTTCAGCGTCATTTGAGAATTCTTTAGCAATTTTACAATCTACTGGTAATACAATTTGATCGCCAGCACGGTCTAATAATTCTTTAGCAAAGTCAACTTTATCTTCTTCTAATAATGATAAGCCAATTTCTTTACCTTGCGCTTTGAAGAATGTGTACGACATTCCGCCACCGATAAGTACTTTGTCAGCAATTTTCAATAAGTTCGTGATGACACCAATTTTGTCAGAAACTTTAGCGCCACCTAAAATTGCAACTACAGGTTTATCAGGGTTTTCAACTACGCCACCGATATATTTAATTTCTTTTTCCATTAAGAATCCTGCAACTGTTTCTAAATTAGATGCGATACCAACGTTAGACGCGTGCTCACGGTGAGCTGTACCGAAAGCATCATTTACGAATACATCGCCAAGTGAAGCCCAGTATTTGCCTAAGTCAGAATCATTTTTAGATTCTTTTTTACCCTCAACGTCTTCATAACGTGTATTTTCAACTAAAAGTACATCACCTTCGTTAAGTGCTTTAACAGATTCTTCTAGTTTTTCGCCGCGTGTTTCAGGTACAAACACAACATCTTTACCTAATTTTTCTGTTAATGCTGTAGCCACTGGTTTTAAAGTTAATTCTGCTTTATCACTTTCTTCTTTAACTTTACCTAGGTGAGAGAATAATACTACTTTTCCACCTTGCTCAATAATATGTTTTATTGTTGGTAATGCTTGAACGATACGGTTATCATCAGTGATTTCGCCGTCTTTCATTGGTACGTTAAAATCTGCACGTACAAGTACAGTTTTACCTTTTAATTCTATGTCAGTTACAATTTTTTTAGCCATATAAGCTTCCTCCTCTGAATGGAACAATAAAGTAAAATAAGCGGAGAAGCGATGTGCTCCCCGCTTACTCCTAAGCTTATTGTTTAAATTTAACAACATTTAAGCTTGTTAAATTAATTTTTTAATCCGAATTATTTAGATTGGTCAGCTAAATATTCTAAAGTACGAACTAATTGTGAAGTGTAAGACATTTCGTTATCATACCAAGCAGCTATTTTAACTAATTGGTGATCTCCAACTGTCATAACACGAGTTTGTGTTGCATCGAATAATGAACCGTAAGTCATACCGATTACGTCAGAAGAAACGATTTCGTCTTCAGTGTAACCAAATGATTCGTCTGAAGCATTTTTCATTGCTGCGTTAACGTCTTCAACGCTTACGTCTTTTTCTAATACAACTGTAAGTTCAGTTAATGAACCAGTAGCAACTGGAACACGTTGAGCGCCACCGTCTAATTTACCATCGATTTCAGGGATTACTAAACCAATTGCTTTAGCAGCACCTGTTGAGTTAGGGATGATGTTTTCAGCAGCTGCACGTGCACGGCGTTTGTCGCCTTTTCTGTGTGGAGCATCTTGAGTACTTTGGTCACCAGTATATGCGTGAATAGTAGTCATGAAACCTTCAACTAAGCCGAAGTCGTCATTTAAAACTTTAGCTACTGGAGCTAGTGAGTTAGTAGTACATGAAGCACCTGAAACAACTGTTTCTGAACCATCTAATTCACTGTGGTTAGTGTTATAAACGATTGTTTTTAAGTCGCCTGTTGCTGGTGCAGAGATTAATACTTTTTTAGCGCCAGCGTCAATGTGAGCTTCTGCTTTTTCTTTATCAGCGAAGAAACCAGTACATTCTAAAACAACATCGATGTCTAAGTCTTTCCAAGGTAATTTACTTGGTTCAGGTTCTGAGAATGATTTAACTTCTTGTCCATTTACACGGAATCCGTCTTTTTCTACTTCAACTTCTCCTGTGAAGCGACCTTGTGTAGTGTCATATTTTAATAAATGAGCTAACATTTCGTCATCTGTTAAATCGTTAACTGCTACTACGTCAATACCTTCTACGTCTTGAATTCTTCTAAATGCTAAACGTCCAATTCTACCAAAACCATTAATTGCTACTTTAACTGCCATTATAATGGCCTCCTTTAAAATGATATTTAAAAAGTGTATTTCACCTTTTATTACTATTGTTTTGCGATTACTCTTGCCGAAGCTTCGTCTGTGATTAATACAGTGTTATTGGGTGCAATTGAAAGGTAAGCTTTAATAGCTTCTCCTTTTGATTTACCCCCAGCTACGGCAAAGATAAACTTCTTCGACTCAAGGTCTTCTAATTGTAGTCCAATCGTTTTCACTTTATGGACAATGTCACCTTGATCATCGAAATAATATCCAAATGCTTCTCCCGAGGCATTGTGATGTTGAAGTTTCTCTATAACTTCACTAGGTGATTGACGTCTTCGCGCCATCTTCAGCGCATCACCAATGCCGTGGATCGTAATATTGGATTCCTTAATTTTCTCAAGTGAATGGATAACTGATGGTTCTAACATAAGCGTATTATATGTTGTCTCACTTACATTATCTGGTACATATAGTGTTGTATAATCACCGTTCGTTTGCTGCGCCATACTTGCAGCAATCGTATTCGCTTGATATACAACATTTTCACCAAGTCCTCCACGTGCAGGTACGAATAATACGTTGTACGGTTGCTTGTGCATGGCTTCGCTGACATATGCCATCGTTGAACCACCAGTCACAGAAACTATTGCATGTTCGTAAAGAACATCTTCTACAAGTTGTCCCGCCTGACGTGACAACTCAATCTTAACTGTTTTATCAGCATCTGAATCGCCAGGTATGACGTAAACCTCTTTGATGTTGTACTGCTCTTTAATAACTTGCGCAAGATGATGATCGTCTGAATAAATATTGAAATAGCTATTCAATTGACGAATCGTTGTTTCGCCTGCTTCAGTTATTTCCATACCTGTTGGTTTAACTTTGATGAGTTCTTGTTTCTTCAATATATCTGTTTCTGAACGCAGTACACGTTCAGTCAAATCCATGTATTCACTTAAACTTCGTCTACCTACGGGTTGATGCTTGGAGATAGTAGTGAGTATTGAAAAACGACGATACATCTTTTCAACAATTTCTGGAACTAACTTTTGTTGAATTTTTATCAAGTCCTTCACTACTATCCACCTCCATTTCCATTTAAAGGGTCAAGTTCTAACCATAGATTGACTTTTTACGTCCCTGGTGGGACAAAAAAATATAACCTCTTATAACAGCAATACTACTACTATATTTTTAAAATTGCAAGAGAAATACCTATCTATTAATTATTAACTATTGACCATTAAAATTTTTGTTACTTTTGTAACTACCTACAATAATTTAATACCCGCTAAAAACATCAATTAATCATTCATACTTATTATTTTTTAATAGTACATATTATAATATAAACACATATTATTCACATTCTTATGCTTTTACAAGCGTGAATGATTGAATGGTTGTCCTATTATCATTAAAATAGTTTTATAATACTATTTTGGAGGAAAAACTATGTCACAAAAAGATCAACCAGAGGTTATCGATCCGGATGACCAACGATATAAGGACCCAGATCATTTTAATAAGCATAGTCAAAAACCATACGCTGGTACACACCAACACCAATCATATAATTATACAAAAAATATCGGTTGTGGTTGTGGCCCATTCGGTTGTTTGAGTGGTTGCATTACCTTAATACTCTTGTCATCGCTCCTTACTTTCTTATTAAACTTCCTATTTTAATTCAATTTGATTCACATTAGCTTTTATTTTATTTGAAATTATAAGCACCCTGCGCTTCAAGTTCATTAAAATAAAGTCTGCGTTTGTCTTTATAAGGGGTCAACTAATTACTAATGATGAATAATTGATTGGTTTAAAAAATGACAACGCTTTGGTCTGACTCCTTCAAGAAAAATCCTAGCTGAATACTATAGACTAAGGCTATGACTGCAGAAATAGCATAGAAAAACGCCAGCAAAGTCGTAGTCTTTGTTGACAATATAAAAGAAGCACCCGTGAGAACGAGTGCTTCTTTTTAATAGCTTATACAATTATATTTACTAAACCGTTATGAACAACGTTAATCTTCTTCTGATGAATTCGAGTTACTATTTTGTGTTGATCTTTCTTGTGTGTCAGCTTGACTACTTCTTTCTTCTGTTGAAGGTTCAGGTGTTTGCTCTTCAGTTGAAGGTTCTGAAGTTTTTTCTTCTGTAGATGGCTCAGGTGTTTTTTCCTCTGTTGTACGCTCTTCTGTAGTGCGTTCTTCTGTAGTGCGTTCTTCTGTAGTGCGTTCTTCTGTAGTTTGCTCTTCGGTAGAGCGTTCTTCAGTTGTTTCTTCTTTTGTTTTCTCAGGAGAGTCTTTTTCTTCTTCTGTTGTACGTTCGGCTGTTGCAGGTTGTTTTGTTTGTTGTTGAGTTTGTTGTGTCTGCTGTGTTTGTTGCGTAGTTGGAGCTTGCTGAGTTTGTTGTTGGGTTTGTTGCGTTTCTTGTGACTCTTCTGTTGATTTCTCTCTTTTCTTATCTTTTTCTTCTTTAGTCTTTTCTTTTTTCTTATCTTTTTCTTCTTGCTTTTGATCAGCTAAACGTTCATCGGCTTGTTTCGAATGATCTACAAAGGCAAAAATGGCAAAAACTAATCCACCTACTAATAACAAGACAATAATCGCACTCACAATTTTTGCAAAACTGCTCATTTTCTTGTTATTTTGATTATGCTTTGGCATAAGCTCCCCTCACTTCAATTTATATCATAACTTTTATATTTATTCTAAATGTACTTTCATTAACAAATGTATATTTTACACTATTTTTCATACTAATCAAACCGATTAACTATTTTTTAATATGGCTGTTATCTTGATGTCATATCTGTTGTAAAATACAACTATGCTTTAACATTTTATGATTCAGTATAATATTAATCTAAATCAAACTATATTTTCAATACTTTTATTTAATTTCAATTGTTAGTTTACATGTTTCACTATTATCATAACAGGATGTGAGCTAAATATGAATAAACATGATTTATTAAATGATTTTGAGCAGCAGGGTCACCCTAACAAAAAAGGCCTTCGTCAAATGATGGTTGAAAATGACAACTATGAACCAAAGCCTACTTCCAAGAAACGTAATCTTTTCTTTAGTTTTATTATTTTCCTTCTATTAGTTATTTTCAGTCTAATATTTCTTTTCATCTAATAGTAAAGCATTAAAAAATTTATTAGGGATACGTTTATATAAGCAATTTATAAATAAAAAGATAGTTATAAATCTTTAATTACGTTAGCATATAAATATAGGCCTATACGATAATCGCATAGGCCACTACTAAAGGGAGTCAAAATTTTACCTTCGTTAGTATATTATGGGGTATACTCGAAATAATTAAGAGATGATTAATTAATATCGAAGGTACCCTTATTATAACGGTATCCAATATTATTTTAAATACTTCTTAAGATGACTAAATGACATATTCTTGAACAATTTTCGAAAGAATTATGTCAGAAAAATTTAGCTTGAGTCGTTTTTTAATCATTACAGTCTAAAGCATTACTATTTTATGAGGTGATATAATGAAACACTATTTAATAACAGGTGGCACAGGTATGGTTGGTACCCAACTCGTTGAAGCTATCAAGCAAAGTGACGCGCATATAACAATTCTTACTAGACAAGACAAATCAACTTCACACCCAAAAATAACATACGTTAATTGGTCTAAAACGAATTGGGAATCTCAAATTCCTGATATTGACATCGTTATTAACCTTGCAGGTGCAAGCTTAATGAAACGTTGGACAAAAGAACATAAACAAGCAATTATGTTGAGCCGCTTACAGTCTACGCAAGCATTATTCGACTTGTTTAAAAACCGCAAACAAAAACCTTCAGTATTCTTTAATGCGAGTGCAGTTGGTTATTACAAGCCAGATTACGATCGAACTTATACAGAATTATATAAATCGCTCCCTTTTGATTTCTTATCAGAAGTAGTTTACCAATGGGAACGTCGCGCACGTCAGTTTGAATCATTAGGCACACGTGTTGTGATTGGTAGATTTGGCATGATCCTAGCAGAAGATGGAGGCGCCTTACCTTTGATGAAACTACCATATGAATTTTACCTTGGTGGTAAACTCGGTTCAGGTAGACAATGGTATTCTTGGATTCATTTAGATGATTTAACAAGAGCCATACTCTATACAATTAACAACGGAAATGCACATGGCGTTTTCAACTTTACAGCGCCTATTGTTGAACATCAAAATTTATTTGGCTATACATTGGCACGCGTCACACATCGTCCCCATTTCACTTGGGTACCAGCATTAGCCTTAAGATTAGCTTTAGGCCAAATGTCTACAGTTGTATTGGACACACAAAAAGTAATTCCAAATAAATTACAGGCTATAGACTTTAAATTTAAATATCCAGATTTAAAAATAGCTTTAGAAGATTTAGTAGAATAATAATTAAAAAAGACAAGCCACATGATGTGGCTTGTCTTTTTTAATTAAGCTTTTATATTAATTTTAGCGTTATGCTTCAGGAACCATAACTTGGTCAACTAGACCGTATTCTTTAGCTTCTTCAGCTGATAAGAAATTATCACGATCTGTATCTTTTTCAATTTTTTCAATTGACTGACCAGTACGCTCTGCTAAAATTTGGTTTAATTTAGCACGTGTCTTAAGAATATGATTCGCAGCAATTTCAATTTCTGTTGCTTGACCTTGCGCACCACCAAGTGGTTGGTGAATCATTACTTCAGCATTTGGTAAAGCAAAACGTTTACCTTTTGCTCCTGCTGCAAGTAGGAATGAACCCATTGAGGCAGCCATACCAATACAGATTGTTTGTACATCTGGTTTAATGTGTTGAATTGTATCATAAATTGCAAATCCAGCCGTCACACTTCCGCCTGGCGAATTGATATAAAGATAGATATCTTTTTCAGCATCTTGTGCTTGTAGGAATAATAATTGTGAAACAATAGAGTTTGCTACATTATCATCGATTTGTGAACCTAACATAATAATACGGTCTTTTAATAAACGTGAGTAAATGTCATATGCACGTTCCCCACGGTTTGTTGTTTCAATTACTGTAGGTATTAAATTCATTAATATTGCCTCCTCATTTCTAATTGATAAATTTATTTTAACTCAAAAGTCAAATATGGTCAAAAATTAAAGCTCGAAATTTCACGAAACTTACATTATTCTTATTGACCGTTACTTCTAAGATTTGTACACTTGTATTAGCGTGTTTTTTAACCCCTCGTAGTGTAATGGATAACACGTAAGATTCCGGTTCTTAAAATGGGGGTTCGATTCCCTTCGAGGGGACTTGAATAAGATTTTCTAAACATCACCCGATACCATAGGTTATATATCTATGGTATCGGGTTTTATTTTTTATTTAAAAACACTCAACTCATTAACCACTTTTACCATATACCCTTTTTCAATATATCTAGTAATCTATGTAGTCTATAATATGCTAAAAATCTATGCAAGACAATTGTTTCTCTTTTTTAAATCAATACTTTTATAAATTTATTTTACATTTATAAAAGTACTACCTAAAACATCTCTCACATCATGGATTACTAAAAAGGCGTTTTCATCTTCTTCGTTAACAAGCTTTTTCACTCTCGTCACTTGAGACTGTGGCACTACCACGTATAGCATATGCGTCTCACTCTTAGCATAGCCGCCCTTACCAGTTAATATCGTAGAGCCTCTTCCTGTAAAAGCATTAATTTTATCGCTAATTGTTTCACTTTTACTTGATATAATCGTAACTGCTTTTTTAGGATTAAATCCTTCTATGATAAACGATGTCGCTCTTTCGGTTACAAATAGCATAATGATTGTAAATAACACATTTTGTAAAGGAAGTACCATCAAAAAAGATAGAACGACGAGTGCATCCAACACAAAGATGCCTTGCGATGTTTTAATTTCTGAGTATTTATTAATTATCTTAGCTATAACTGATGTGCCTCCAAGTGTACTACCTGTCGCAATAACTAAACCTCCACCAATACCGATAATAGCCCCACCAAACACAGCATTAATCACGAAATTATCCACACCAAGATTTATATTTTCAGTTCAATGTAAGAACAGTGAAAGTGACGTATTTGCTATAACTGTATAGACTGCAGTTGTTTTACTCAAAAATTTCCAACCAATGAATACAACGAGCGTATTGATAATTAATGATGTCCAAGCCGGCGACAATCCAAATGAATATAATAGTGCTAAAGATATACCGACAGTGCCCCCGTCTCCTAAGTTAGATCCAAGTAAAAAACAATTGACACCTATTGCGTTAATAAACGTACCTATTATACAAAGAATAATATTTTTAGAATGCTTATTAAACAGTTTTGACATTAACTCACTCCTTCGACTCCAACAACAATAGGGTTTAAGCATAATTCTATTGCTATTACGCATCACAAATTGTATTAATTATATAAAAAAACACCTCTTTATAGAGGTGTTAATAATCAAAACTAAATTATACAATTATTTTATAATAATACTAGCATAACTAATTCACGTATGACTAGATTTATTTTTAATAATGCCACTAATATTTCTCGAAGGCAGAATTGAAGAGTCCAAGGTAAAATATAAAACTGTAAAGTATATTATTTCAGTTCAATTGGTTCGCCAGTTCTCAATTTATCCGCCATTTCATTCAACTTTCTTAATCGATGATTCACACCAGATTTAGATATATTGCCAGAAGTCATCATTTCTCCTAATTCTTTAAGAGACACTTCTTGGTGCTCTACTCTGAGTTTTGCAATTTCACGTAATCTTTCAGGTAAATTATCCAGACCAATTTCTTGGTCAATTAAACGAATACTTTCTACATGTTTCATAGCAGCGCTTACTGTTTTATTCAAATTAGCAGTTTCACAATTCACCAATCTGTTAACAGAGTTTCTCATATCACGTACGATACGAACATCCTCAAATTTCAAAAGTGCTTGATATCCCCCGATTAAACTTAAGAAATCAGAAATTTTTTCCGCTTCTTTTAAATAGGCAATACTACCTTTTTTTCGTTCGAGGTGCTTTGCATTCAATTCATATTTATTCATTAACTGCGTTATACCTTCAGAATGATCTTCATATAATGAAAATATTTCTAAATGATAAGATGACGTTTCTGGATTGTTTACAGAGCCACCAGCAAGAAAAGCACCACGTAAATAACTTCTTCTCATTTCATCATCATGAATCAATGCTTCATCAATTTCGTGCGTGAAGACACCACTTTTTAAAATACCTAATTCATCCAATATTTCTCTGGCACGTACTTTAATACGACAGATATAAATATTGTTCTTTTTTAATTTCATTTTCTTTCTCACAAGTAGTTCCACTTCAACATTAAATACTTTTTTAATTAACGAATATATACGTCTTGCCGTAGTAGCATTTTCGGTTTGTACGTTAATAACAAATTGTTGGTTGGAAAGACTGAGTGCACCATTCATACGAATAAGCGCACTGAGCTCTGCTTTTGCATTCTCTTCATCTACTTCTATTCTAGTCAGTTCATTTTTCATCTCGGATGCAAAGCTCATAGATTAATCAGTCCCTTCTTTAACTAAATGACATCACTTAGTTATTATTTATCATTTTCTTTCTCACGCGTAAATTCAATCGTGTCAGTTTCTCTCATAGCTATTTCATAAATCATTTTAGATAATACTTCAGTATTATGACGCACGTAGTATTCTTCAGAAACCTCTACTAAATTAGGATGTGTAAATACTTTAATATTTTGTTCTTCCATATGATCCATATTACATTTCACTGGTGATGCTCCATCTTCCATATAGCGCTTTAACACATCTTCAGTAAATGATTGGGTGCTACAGATAGAATAATTGATAAAGTTCTGACCAACATGATCATGTATTGCGTTCACATGATCGATTGCAGTGTAACTATTTGTTTCACCTGGTTGTGTCATAACATTTGAAACATATAATTTAGGAACATCTCCACCTAGCAGTGCATTAGAAATACCCTTCACGCATAGATTAGAAATCACACTCGTATAAAGTGAGCCAGGGCCTAATACGATTAAATCTGCCTCTTCTATTGCTTCAACTGCTTCTTCCATTGGCTCAACATCTTCTGGTTCTAAAAATACACGTTTAATCTTTTTATTCTTTTTTGGAATATTAGATTCGCCATATACAATTTCTCCATCTTCCATCACCGCATTTAAACGTACACTCGTATTGGTAGAAGGAATAACACGTCCTCTAATATTTAAAATTTGACTTAGTTCTTTCACTGCATGTCCAAAATCGTTATTGATGTTGGTTAATGCAGCAATGAGTAGATTACCTAAAGAATGACCTTCGACTTGGTTTTCTTTAAAACGATATTGAAACAATTGTTCTATTGTTGATTCTGTTTCACTTAATGCCGAAATAACGTTTCGTATATCTCCTGGAGCAGGTATATCCATTTCGCTTCGTATTTTACCCGTACTACCACCATCATCAGCTACTGTGACAATCGTCGTAATATCGATCGGATAACCCTTTAAACCACGTGCTAAAACGGATAAACCCGTACCTCCACCTATAAGTACAAGTTTAATTCTTTTCATTTTTTTGTTTCACGCCACTTTCGACATGTGCATCCCTATGTTGTACATACACATTATAGTCAAAACTCTCCCTGAGTTCTGCTCCGATACGTTTGGCTAGTGCGACAGAACGATGTTGGCCACCAGTACAACCTATTGCAATAACAAGTTGAGATTTTCCTTCTTTTTTATATCCTGGTATCATAAATTTCAATAAATCCATTAATTTTTCATAAAAAATGTTTGTTTCTTTCCATTTCATTACATATTTATATACTGCTTCATCTTCGCCAGTTAATGGTCTCAACTCATCAACATAGTGTGGATTAGGTAAAAATCTTACATCAAATACAAGATCCGCATCTATTTGTATACCATGTTTAAAACCAAAGCTAATTACATTAATATTAAATGTTTGATAGTTACTTTGATTAAAATAATCTCCCATACGTTTGCGCAATTCTTTCGGTGTCATTTGCGATGTATCAATCGTATAATTCGCTAAACTTTGTATTTCAGTCAACAACTCACGTTCTTCTTCAATAGCTTCAATTAATGAACGTTGACCTTTTTCATTTAAAGGATGTGCACGACGTGTTTCTTTATAACGAGAAATCAGTTTTTCATTCGATGCTTCCAAGAACATTAAATCAACAATAACATCTGAATTACTCTTAATTTGATCCATTTCTTTAATTAAAGATTTAAATAGTTCCTTACCTCTTAAATCAATAGCAATCGCTACTTTTTGTAAAGAAGGATTTCCTTGCCCCATCAATTCTACAAATTTTGGTAAAAGAATCGGTGGTAAATTATCTACACAGAAATATCCAATGTCTTCTAAACTCTGAATGACCACAGATTTTCCGGCGCCTGACAAACCAGTTACAACCAACAATTCACTCTTTACTATTTCTTTTTCTTCTCGTTGCATCTCTTTACACCATCCATTGATTATTTTAATCGCAAAATTAGTTCTACGCTGTTAATAGCTTATTTATATTGGCATTTATACAATATCTTTCATTTTTCTCAATATAAGTCTAACGAGTTAATATTATCACATTATATTTTACATGAAAAACGACTAAGGTAGTAGCTTTATCTATCAATATTATAACGCTATAGTTGTTTCATTATGTAAAAAAGCTAGAATGTTATAACTTACTATAGATCGTAAGTATGACATTCTAGCTATGACTGAATTTATCTATGATATTTTATAATCTATGACTTTATCCCATCAATGATTCAATTTATTTATGCTTCAATTGTATCGTGTAAATGCTCGATATATGCAATGGCACTTTGTGCAGCAATACTTCCATCACCAGTTGCAGTGACAATTTGACGTAACCCTTTTTCACGTACGTCGCCTGCTGCATATATACCAGGTACACTTGTACTCATGTCTTCATTCGTTAAAATGTAGCCAACTTCATTAGTAATACCTAAATCTTGGAAAGGTATTGTTAATGGTTTCATACCAATGTACACAAATACGCCATCGCCATCTAGTGTTTGTTCTGTGCCATCCTTTGTAGATTCTAATGTTACCGAACCAACTTTGCCATCTTTGTCATTAATTGTTTTTAAAGTGTGACTCCAAATAAAATCAATTTTATCATTTTTAAATGCACGATCTTGTAAGATTTTTTGAGCACGTAATTCATCTCTACGGTGAACAATCGTTACGCTATCAGCAAATTTTGTAAGGAATGTTCCTTCTTCTACGGCTGAGTCTCCGCCACCAATAACAAATAATTTCTTACCTTTAAAGAATGCTCCATCACATACGGCACAATAACTTACGCCACGACCGCCAAGTTCTTGTTCACCAGGTACACCAATTTTTTTGTATTCTGCACCTGTTGAAATGATTACGGCGCGAGCTGTAATTTCACTATTACCAAGGTTAATCACTTTATGAGTACCTTTATCTTCTATAGATTTGATATCGCCATATTGATATTTAGCACCAAATTTTTTCGCATGTTCAAACATTTTCGTTGATAAGTCCGGACCTGTTACCATTTCAAATCCTGGGAAGTTCTCAACTTCTTCTGTGTTTGCCATTTGTCCACCTGGCATACCACGTTCAATCATTACTGTGCTTAAATTAGCACGTGATGCATAAACTGCAGCAGTCATTCCTGCTGGTCCGGCACCTATAATTGCCACATCAAAATCCACTTGTTCAGCCATTTAAATTGCCTCCTGTTTAATAATTCATTATGCGCAGTATATATGATTTCTTGCATTTCTTAAACTTATATGCTCACTAAATAATCTATCGTTTTATTTAAACGGTAAGAAGATATATCAAACCATTCGATTACTTGTTGTTTTGTTATTTTACTATCAGCATTACGATAATACATATACACAAATGCTGCAATATATTCATTTACATTTGTTAAATCTACTTTTTCAGATATAATTGCTTCTGCTTGATCAATCCATACAATAAATAAATCCTCATTATTTTTCAATGATTTCACACCATACAACATCAATAAGCCTCTATGAATGAAATCTAATTTGTTTAATTTTAAATCTTGAATAATATACGTAAGATATAGCTTTTCGTAATCTTCCATAGATTCTAGAACTGCCCAAATTTCTTGTGTCAAAAGCACTTCGCGTCCCTTTAACTGGTTTAATAAGAAAATACCATATAACCTATGATGGCTATCGTCATGGAGTAATAATGGTAATACTTGTTCATCGAAATACATTTTACTCTCTGCAATAACCCAAGGTGCATAACCTACATCTACTTTAGTCATATCTTGCAACTTCGACCAATAATATTTACTATCCTCAATATTGTTTAAATAGTAACTATTATAACTTAACGCATTGTACATTTGGATGGAAAGGAATTTTCCTTTTCTATAAAGTGGCTGTAATATTTTTTGCGAAGCTTCATATTGTTTCAAGTAACATAAAACGATGCCTAGCTTAAATGATTCATCATCATTCATCGGCATGACTTTATTTAAAATTTTTAAATAGCGTTGGTATTTTTCTTTATCATTCGTATTATAAAGTAATAAAGTATAATGACATAATGCATGTACATCCGTATTATCTTCACTAAGCAATCGCTCAAACATTTCTTTAGCAATGTCATATTCATTCATGTATAAATAACACATTGCAAGTAAATTACGCACTACGCGATGTTCTTGAATTTCATCGTTTTGATTTAAGATAAATGTTCGTGCTTCGGGTAATCTTCCCTGAGAAAATAGGTATTGGAAAATAAGTTGTACTGCAAATAGCTGACTTTCTATCTCTATTTTTTCAGCTGAATTATAAGAAACTTCAAACATTTCTTCAAGTTCTTCTTTATAATCTTCATCGTTAGACATCGTGACATAATTTATACCAAATAAAAATGCTTTATTTGCTTCATTTAATGTAATGTTTAATTGACTAAGCTGATAATAACTTTCTTCTACTAACTCTTGTTGCGCAATACTTTCATAAAATAGATGCTCTGCTTTACCACTTAGTCCTATATTCACAAGACATTCCGCGTATTTTACTTTTACATCAAAATCTTGAGGTGACATATCCAGCACTTTGCCATAATATTCTGCTGCCTTTTTATAATCTTGGTGCAGAAATTTTTGGTCTCCCAATTTTTTATAAAATTGACTATCTAATTTCATTGGTATTACTTTGCCGTTATGCGCCATCCATTATCACCTCCTAAATATTAATTAAGTTCTTATTTGCATGGGATTTCCATATGCTAATGCCGAATCAGGTATGTCTTTTGAAATAACAGCACCCGCTCCGACTTTAACATTTGATCCTATGCTTACACCTGGTAATATTGTAACATTCGCGCCAATTAAAGTATTATCACCAATTTGGACACGCCCCGTTCGAAATTCATCAACGAGAAATTCATGAGTCAAAATTGTAGTATTATAACCAATCACACAATTTTCCCCTATGGAAATATACTCTGGGTATAATAAATCGGGAACTACTTTAAAAGCAAATGCTGTGTTTTTACCAATATTCATTTTCAATAAATTGCGATACGCCCAATGTTTTAATTTCACGTGAGGCAAATACCTGCAAATTTCAATAATTATCGTTTGTTTAAATATTTTAATGTATCTAATATAACGATACATATGCCAAAGTGGGTTATTGCCTTTAACTTTAACCTTTTTTAAATTACGCATGATATTTTATCACTTCACTTTTTGATTTGACCAAGTTAACGGACCAACATCTTTATATCTTGGTGCGTTATATTTCACTCTTCTTATAATCATAATCACAATACCTACTATAATCAGTATAATAGACATTAACTGCGCTACTCGAATATCACTAGTTAACATCAAGCTATCTGTACGCATGCCTTCTACGAAAAATCTGCCGATTGAATACCATATCAAATATAGACAGAAAGTATCTCCTATACGTAAATGTTTTCTAAGCAAGATTAGTATAACAAAGCCTAAAATGTCCCAAATAGATTCATATAAGAATGTTGGCTGGTAGTATTTGCCATTAATATACATATTATTAATAATAAAATCTGGAATATGTAAGTTTTCTAAGAATGTTCTTGAAACAGGACCGCCATGAGCTTCATGATTCATAAAGTTGCCCCATCTTCCAATACCTTGGCCTAAAATCATACTTGGTGCAATGACATCACCAATTTGAAACGGATTAATATTTTTTTGTTTACAGATGATAATCCCTGTAACAAATCCACCTATTAAGCCACCGTGTATTGCAATACCACCGTTCCATATCATCGGAATTTCAATTGGGTTTTGAATATAATACGGCCACTGGAATACAACAAAATAAAGTCTCGCCATAATAAATCCAAATATTGCACTCCAAAAAATGATATCAACTAATGTATCTGTATCAAAGCCAATTCGTTTCACACCTTCTTGAGCAATAAAATAACCCAAGAGTATCCCAACAGCGATAATAATTCCGTACCAACGTACTGAAATAGGCCCAAGCTCAAGTGCAATTGGATTGATATAATTTAATGTCATCATTACCTATTTCTCCTCACTATTGCTACCATTTCGTAATATTTCAGCATTTAAGCGATCATTAAACTCTTCTGCTGTATTGATGCCCATAATATTCAGTCGGTAATTCATTGCCGCAACTTCAATAATAACCGCTACGTTACGTCCAGGTCGTACAGGAATTGTTTTTTTCGTAATTTCAGTATCTAAGATACGTAATTTTTCTTCATTTAAGCCGACTCGATCATATAATTTGTCTTTATGCCAGTTTTCTAAATGAATATTTAAACGCAATCGTTTTTCAGTTAAAATCGAACCTGCACCAAATAATGTCATAACATTAATGATACCTAAGCCTCTAATTTCTAATAAATGTTCTATTAATTTAGGTGCTCTCCCAATCAATTCGTCTTTACTAATTTCTCTAATTTCCACATTATCATCTGCTACTAATCTATGACCACGTTTTATTAATTCTAATGCCGTTTCACTTTTACCGATTCCAGAATCACCAGTAATCAGTACACCTACACCATAAACGTCGACAAGTACTCCATGCAGTGATGTTGTTCGTGCTAGTTCATGTTCTAAAAATGTAGTTAAACGACTCATTAATTGTGTAGTAGCAATCGTCGACGCAATTAAAGGCGTGTCGAGTTCTTTTGCTGCAGCGATAAGTTCCTCTGGTGGTTCTAAATCTCTCGTCACAATAATCGCTGGTGTATCTGGACGACATAACTTTCTCATACGACCTTTACGTTCTTCATCTGGTAATAAGTTATAAAAAGATAATTCCGTCGTACCTAATAATTGAATACGGTCAGAAGCATAGTGAGAAAAATAACCTGCCATTTCCAAACCTGGTCTTGAAATATCTGTATTTTTAATTTGTTTGTTTAAACCTGCTTCTCCAACAATAAGATCAAGTTCAAAGCGGTCTACTAAACTCTTGGTAGTTAACATAGTTCACCTCTATCAATATTTCTCTTACATTTGCAATATGATATTATCATATCAAAAAGAAATGATAATCCATATCAAAAAGTGTAGAAGATCGATAATTCAACACATATCTATAATATCTATCATTATATCAATTATAAACGATATCACACACCAGTGACTGATTATATTTTCAATTTATTCATTTAATTTACTACAAATCATTTTCTAGGTATTTGTTGGTAATAAATACAAAAATACCCCCTTCAAAGTTTGCACGTTAAAGTACTTACCTTGAAGAGAGCCATTTATACTTATGTTCCAGCCTTTTTGAGTGGAGTTACATACTTATATTGTTTATTTTACTGTATCTCTTTCTAGCACAGGCTTTAAGTATTGTCCTGTATAACTTTCTTTTACTTCTGCAATTTGTTCTGGCGTACCGGTAGCTACAAGCGTACCGCCCCCATCGCCACCTTCTGGACCTAAGTCAATAATATGATCTGCCATTTTAATAACATCTAAATTATGCTCAATAATAACCACAGTATCACCATTTTCCACTAGTTTATTGAGTACTTTTAATAATCGACCAATATCATCAACATGTAAACCAGTCGTTGGTTCATCAAGAATATAGATCGAGCGACCTGTAGAACGTTTATGCAATTCAGATGCGAGTTTAACACGTTGTGCTTCCCCACCAGAAAGTGTTGTTGCTTGTTGTCCGAGCGTAACGTATCCTAGTCCAACATCAACTAATGTTTTCAATTTACGATGAATTTTTGGTACTTTTTCAAAGAAATTAGTCGCTTCTTCAGCTGTCATTGCTAAAATATCTGCAATGTTTTTACCTTTATACGTGACTTCTAGCGTTTCTCTATTGTATCTAGAACCACCACAAATTTCACACGGTACATACACATCTGGTAAGAAATGCATTTCAATTTTTATAATACCGTCACCTCTACAAGCTTCACAACGACCGCCTTTCACATTAAAGCTAAAACGGCCTTTAGTATATCCTCTTACTTTAGATTCGTTTGTTTGCGCGAAGATATCCCTAATATTATCGAATACGCCTGTATAAGTTGCTGGATTTGATCTCGGTGTTCTTCCAATAGGTGATTGATCAATATCGATTATACGTTCAAGTTCTTCTATTCCTTGAATTTCGTCACAATCACCTGGTTTTACTTTTGATTTATTAATGTGTTTTGCTAATGATTTATACAGCACTTCATTAACTAACGTACTCTTACCTGAACCAGAAACACCTGTAACTACTGTCATTGTTGATAATGGAAAATCTACATCGATATCTTTTAAGTTATTACTTCTTGCGCCTTTAACACTGACTTTACGATCAGTTATTTCACGGCGTTCCTCAGGTACTTCTATCAGTTTTTTCCCGCTTAAATATTGACCAGTGAGTGATTTTTTCTGATTCATTACTTGTTTAGGTGTACCACTCGCGACAATTTCGCCACCATGTTCACCTGCACCTGGGCCTACATCAACCAAATAATCAGCCGCACGCATTGTATCTTCATCGTGTTCTACAACGATCAAAGTATTACCTAAGTCACGCATTTCTTTTAATGTACTTATAAGTCGATCATTATCTCTTTGGTGAAGTCCGATAGAAGGCTCATCTAACACGTAAAGTACACCTGACAGTCTAGAACCAATTTGTGTAGCAAGACGAATTCGCTGCGCTTCCCCACCTGATAATGATCCTGATGCACGATTGAGTGTTAAATATTCTAAACCAACGTTGTATAAAAATTCTAAACGTGAGTTAATTTCCTTTAATATTTGATCTGCAATTTTTCTATCTTGATCTGACAATTCAATATGTTCATACATATGCAAAGCATCTTTAATTGAATGTTCAACAACTTCACCAATATTCTGACCAGAAACATATACAGATAACGCTTCACGGCTTAAACGTTTACCATTACAAGTTTCACAAGGTAGCTCAGTCATATATTTACTCATCATCTCTCTAACAAGTTCAGATGGTGAGTCATGATAACGACGATTAATATTATTAAGCACACCTTCAAATTCCATTGTTCGTTTACGTGTTTGACCATTGCGTTGTTTAAAAGTGAACTCAATTTCTTTACCTTTAGAACCGTTTAAAATGATATCTTGTTGTCTATCTGTTAATTTTTTAAATGGTTTATCCATATTAATTTTATATACTTCACAAACACGATTTAATAATGTTGGATAAAAATCAGAACTTGAAGATTCCCAAGCTATGATTGCACCTTCATTTAAAGTTTTGTTTGTATCAGGAACCACTAAATCTAAATCTACTTTTAATTTCAATCCTAAACCATCACATGTTGGACATGCACCAAAGGGGCTGTTAAAACTGAACATACGAGGTTCTAGTTCACCAATTGAAAAACCACATATCGGACAAGCATGGTTTTCCGAGAATTTTAATTCTTCTCCCCCAATTATATCAACGATTAATGTACCTTCAGCAAGTCTAATCGCAGTTTCTATAGAATCAGCAAGACGTCCTTCAATACCTGCTTTAACCACCAAGCGATCTATTACGACTTCGATAGTATGATTTTTATTTTTATCTAAATTTGGCACTTCGTTTACATCCATAATTTCACCATCAACACGTACACGTACATAGCCTTTTTTGCTAATGTCGTCTATGAGTTTTTCTTGTGCACCTTTTCTATGAGAAACCACAGGAGCCAATAGTTGGATTTTAGAACGCTCTTCAAGTTGCATCACTTGGTCTACCATTTGTTGTACAGTTTGCGATTCTATTTCAATACCATGATTGGGGCAAAATGGTTTGCCTATACGTGCGTAGAGCAACCGTATATAGTCATATATTTCAGTTACTGTCGCTACAGTTGATCTTGGATTTTTACTTGTAGTCTTTTGGTCAATTGATATCGCAGGTGATAAACCTTCAATCGTATCAACATCTGGTTTATCCATTTGACCTAAAAATTGTCTTGCATAAGCACTTAATGACTCTACATATCTACGCTGACCCTCAGCATATATTGTATCAAAGGCAAGTGAAGATTTTCCTGATCCAGACAGTCCCGTCATCACGATGAGTTTATCTTTCGGTATTTCAATATCTACACCTTTTAAATTATGGGCACGAGCCCCTTTTACTACAATGGATGGTTGTTTCATATTTGTCACCCTTCTGCTTTTAATTCAAACAACATATCTCTAAGCTCTGTTGCTTTTTCGAAATCTAAATCTTTAGCTGCTTGTTTCATTTCTTTTTCTATATTTGCGATTGTTTTTTCGCGTTCTTTTTTCGTCATTTTCTTAGGTACTTCAGTTTGTTGTTGTTCATTTGTTTCATCATTTTCGACAGTTGCACTAATAACATCATGAATTTTCTTATTAATCGTAGTAGGCGTAATATTATGTTTTTCGTTATATGCTTTTTGAATTGTACGACGTCGCTCTGTCTCATCAATGGCATAACGCATGGAATCTGTAATCTTGTCACCGTACATAATAACTTCACCGCGACTATTACGTGCTGCACGTCCACTTGTTTGAACAAGTGATCTATGTGAACGTAAGAAACCTTCTTTATCAGCATCAAGAATAACAACAAGAGATACTTCTGGTATATCGATACCCTCTCTTAATAAGTTAATTCCAACAATGACATCATAAGTTCCCATACGTAAATCACGAATAATTTCTATACGCTCCAATGTTTTAATTTCTGAATGTAGGTAATTGACCTTAACGCCAGCTTCTTTTAAATAAGTAGTTAAATCTTCACTCATTTTTTTAGTTAATGTTGTAACTAGCACACGTTCATTACGTTCAATGCGCTCATGGATTTCACTTATTAAATCGTCAATTTGTTTTTCCGTTGGTCGCACTTCAATCTCAGGATCTAATAGACCTGTTGGACGAATAATTTGTTGTACCATTTCATCTGTATGTTCTAACTCAAATGGACCAGGTGTAGCAGATACATAAACGAGTTGATTGGTTTTTTCTTCGAATTCTTCAAATTTTAAAGGTCTATTATCCAAAGCGCTCGGCAAACGGAAACCATGATCTACAAGCACTTGTTTACGTGCACGGTCTCCATTATACATACCCCTAATCTGAGGTAATGTCACATGTGATTCATCAACCATTACAAGCCAATCATCGCCAAAATAATCTAACAACGTATATGGCGTTGAACCCATTGGTCTTAGTGTTAAATGCACAGAGTAGTTTTCAATACCAGAACAGAAGCCCATTTCTCGCATCATTTCTAAATCATAATTCGTACGTTGTTCTAGTCGTTGTGCCTCTAATAATTTATTTTCTGAGCGTAATTCTGTTAAGCGTTCTTCTAGTTCATTTTCAATTCTTTGTATTGCAGATTTCATTTTCTCTTCACGTGTTACGAAGTGGGATGCTGGAAAAATCACAAAGTGATCGCGCTCTCTCAAAACTTCACCCGTTAAATAATTTACTTCACGGATACGATCAATTTCATCACCAAAAAATTCTACACGAATACACATTTCTTCTCTCGAAGCAGGGAAAATTTCAACTACATCTCCCCTTACACGAAATGTACCACGTCTAAAATCAATATCATTTCTCGAATATTGAACGTCTACTAATTTTTTTAAAAGTTCACTTCTGTCCATTTCCATACCAGCGCGAACACTGACTACTAAATCTCGATATTCTTCTGGATTACCTAAACCGTATATACAACTGACACTCGCAATAATAATGACATCGTCTCTTTCAAAAAGTGAACTTGTCGCTGAATGTCGTAATTGGTCAATTTCATCATTTATTGAAGCATCTTTTTCAATAAATGTATCAGTTGATGGCACATATGCCTCTGGTTGATAGTAATCATAATAACTAACAAAGTATTCTACTCTATTTTCTGGAAAGAATTCTTTAAACTCACTATATAATTGACCCGCTAATGTCTTATTGTGGGCGATAATGAGTGTGGGTTTGCCTACTTGTTTAATAACATTACTCATCGTAAAGGTTTTACCTGTACCTGTCGCACCGAGTAAGGTTTGATGACGTTTGCCCTCATTAACGCCTTCAACTATTTTCTTTATCGCATCTGGTTGATCACCCTGAGGTGTAAAATCAGATTGTAATTTAAATTGATGATGTTCCATAGTGACACATGCCTCCTATATAATTTCTAATGATACGAACATACCTGATGTGTCTATGTTTAAAATGTATATACCACTGTTGCTGTGTGTCTGCATCAAGTTTGCAGATTCATATTCTCGTTACATATTTTAACAGATTTACAAATGAAAAAACAAACATTTGTTCGCTTTTATCTTGCTGTATATAAAGAAAAACAAACATAGTTCTGTCACCATGTTTGCCTAAGTTGTATTTGTTTATCCTAAAATAAACTATATTGTTGAAGTTATACAATTATAAAATGCATATTTAACTATAGCAATTAAGTTGCTTAACACTTATTACTCAGTCATCTTCTTTTTTATGAAATTCTAATTGATCGATAATAAGGTAACCAGCTAGCAATGAGGCGACATCTATAAAAATGATCCATTCATTATGAAAAAAACCTTTTTGAACGGATGCACCTATTATAATTAATGTTAAAATCGTTCCTACCCATTTACTTCGTGTTAGCACGCTGAAAAATACCACGAAAATACATGGGAAAAAGGATGCGAGCACATACCAAATCATTCACTTCACCCATTTCTATTATTTAAAATAGCCATTGTTGTTTCACGTAATTCTGATCTTGGGATGAATTTTTCCGTTAACATTTCTGGAATAATATTATCTATAAAATCTTGTACCGAACTTAGATGATCAAATTGCATAATCGTTTCTAAGGACATCTCATATATTTCAAAAAATAGTTGTTCGGGGTTACGCTTTTGTATTTCTCCAAACGTTTCATATAATAAATCTATTTTGTCAGCTACAGAAAGTATCTGACCTTCTAATGAGTCATCTTTACCTTCTTGAAGTCTTTCTCGATATATATCTTGGTAGGCTTCTGGAATTTCTTCATTTATAAAATGATCTACCATTTCTTCCTCTACTTGTGAGAAAAGTTTTTTTAATTCGCCACTTGCGTATTTAACTGGTGTTTTAATATCACCCGTAAAAATTTCAGCAAAATCGTGGTTTAACGCCTTTTCATATAAACTTTTCCAATCTACTTCATTACCATGGTATTCCTCTACTGTAGCCAAATATTGTGCAATTTTTGTCACCTTAAATGAATGCGCAGCGACATTATGCTCAAAGTATTTAAATTTTCCCGGTAATCTAATTAATTTTTCTAAATCAGACAAGCGTTTAAAATATTGATGTACTCCCATGACATCGCCTCCTAGTTTGTTTAATGAATGATTATACTTAATTTTATAATATCATTCAACAATCAAAATGTCTTATCAATGTAATTGAATTTAACTAATTCAATTTATGGGGTGTCTAGTACATAAACTTATATCTCAGCCTCCGTTGTTATTTTGACAGTAATTGGCTGGGCATATACTACGAAATATTATTAGAAAAATTATATTTCTCTCCCATTACCTTATTAATGATATTATTTAAATACATTGATCTATAAACATAGAACCACTCCAAAACATGCAGGAGTGGTTCTATGATGTACCATTTATTATACTCAGCAAAACTTACCTCTAATATAATCTCACTATTAAGCACCTTTTCTTTAGGTATTCAGATGGTATTGTAGGTATATACCAATTTATGATTTGCTAATGAATATAATTATATTGACCAGTGTTGTGAATCGTTCTATAAGATTTTTGTCCTACACCTTGCCAATTCATTTCTGATACTACAATTGAGCCATCTGGGTTTTTACGTTCTACAACACCTACGTGGCCATAGTTACCAGCATTACTTTGTATAATCGCTCCCACTTCAGGTGTATGGTTAACTTTGTAGCCACTATTACTGGCTGCTGAAGCCCAATTATTCGCATTACCCCAAAGGTTGCCTACTGATTTTCCTAATTGTTGACGGCGATCAAATGCATAATATGTGCATTGTCCCCAATTATAATAATTACTACCATTTGAAGCGACTTGTGTTGGTTTATATTGACTAGAATACATTTGTTTGCTTTCATTTTGATTATTTGCTGCTTCTTTTTCCACGTAATTCCAAGTATGTTGTGTCGTTGGTACAAGGTTATTTGATGTTACTCGAACATCATTACCTTCTCTTGTTTCATTCTGTACTTGTTGTTCGTTAAATATACTATGAAGCTGGTTATTTAAATGTGCTGAACCCTTTTCAGATACTGCCACTAATTGGCCTGGGTAAATAACTTCACCTAGATTTGGGTTTAACTGATAAATTTGTTCTAAATTAAGTTGATATTTTTCAGCAATATTTAAAACTGTATCTCCTTGTTTTATTTCTACTATATCTTTGTCTGGAAGTACTAATTGTTCTCCTGCTTGTACAGTTACTCTTTCATTCAATTGATTTAATGACTGAATTTCATTTGTTGTTGTGGCAAATGCATGCGCTATATCAGATAATTTAGCATCTTCTTTTACTGTGTGAATTTGGTCTGCTGAAGCAATACCATTAAAACCAAAAAACAATGCTGCCGATGTTACAGAAAATGTTAATCCCTTCTTCATTACATGTTCAACCCTTTACTGTCTTAAATTTTAATCAATCATAATATAGCATAAAACATTTCGTCTTTTGCGGTTGTTATTATACTGTAATGTAATAGACAATTGATACTTAATATGGGTCAATTCAATTATCTTAAATAGCGCTTAAAACATTGATATTACAACCTTATAGAGGCTATATACATACATCATCCAAATCTAACGTGTAATATTTAAAATTGCATTTTACATGCTTTTATTCATTCTTAAAAAAACAAAAAATCTCGTCACTAGTTTAAATACTAACGACGAGATTTCTAATTTTCATTTGTTTAACTTTCTGAATGATCCATTTGACTACGTAAGTATGCTTCTATAAATGGACTTATATCTCCGTCCATAACTGCATCTACCTTACCTGATTCTTCATTTGTTCTATGATCTTTAACCATTGCATAAGGATGAAAAACATAAGATCTTATTTGACTTCCCCAGCCAATTTCTTTTTGCTCGCCACGAATTTCTGCCATTTCTTGCTCTTGTTCCTCAATTTTTAATTGATATAACTTAGCTTTCAATGTTTTCATTGCAGCTTCTCTGTTCTTAATTTGAGAGCGCTCATTTTGGTTGTTTACTACAATGCCTGTAGGTTGATGGGTAATTCTAATTGCTGATTCTGTTTTATTAATATGTTGACCACCTGCACCAGACGCTCTAAATGTATCAACATTAATATCATCTGGATTGATATCAATTTCAATTTCTGTATTATTGAATTGCGGTATAACATCACAAGAAGCGAATGACGTATGTCTACGTCCTGACGAATCAAACGGTGAAATACGGACAAGTCGATGCACGCCTTTTTCAGCTTTCAAATAACCGTAGGCATTATGACCTTTAACAATTAATGTAACGCTTTTAACGCCCGCTTCATCACCAGGTAGGTAATCTGCAATCTCAACTTTAAACCCTTTCTGTTCACAATACCGTTGATACATTCTTAAAAGCATATTTGTCCAATCTTGTGATTCTGTACCGCCTGCGCCAGGATGTAGTTCCATAATGGCATCGTTCGCATCATATGGACCATCAAGTAATAATTGTAGTTCAAACTTATCTAAGTTTGCTTTAAAATCTAATACGTTCTGTTCCAAATCTGACTTCATATCATCATCGTCATCGTCTAATAATAGTTCTCTTGTAGTTTCCATGTCTTCTATTTCAGATTCTAATCCTCGATATGCATTTACAATCGTTTTTAAAGCATTATTCTTATCAATAATTTCCTGTGCTTTATCTTGATCATCCCAAAAAGTAGGATCAGCCATCATTTCTTCGTATTCTTGAATATTTGTCTCTTTTTCTTCTAAGTCAAAGAGACCCCCTAAGTTGCTCTAATTTTTCATTATAATAATCTATATTACGTTTAATTTCTGATAGTTCCATCACTGCATCTCTCCTGTTATCGTACGATTGAAATACTACTATTAAATTATGTCATTTTATTCAATATATCTATTCTACAAAAGTTTGCAGTTTAATTACAACTCTGCGCTATTTTTTATTTATCAAAACAAGTTAATTTTAATTTTGATAAATAAAAACCGGAAGTTGATATATGCTTTATCAAGACTTCCGGTTTTATTTAAAATCACTTTCAAATTATGCACCGTGGCAGTTTTTATATTTTTTTCCACTACCGCAAGGGCAAGGATCGTTTCTACCGATATGTTCATCTTTAACATAAGGCGATGCTTTAGCCTTTTCTTTACCATCTTCTGCAGATACGTGTTCAGCTTTACCGAAATCTGTTGCTTTATCACGTTCTAAGTCATCTTCAACTGTAACTACTGATTTCAAGATATATTTGCTGACATCTTCTTCGATGTTTTGCATCATTGTATCGAAAAGTTGGTGTCCTTCGTTTTGATAATCACGTAATGGATTTTGTTGACCATAAGAACGCAAGTGGATACCTTGACGTAATTGATCCATTGTATCTATATGGTCTGTCCAATGTAAATCGATTGAACGAAGTAAAATCATACGCTCGAATTCATCAAATTGCGTACCAATTTTCTCTTTTTGATCTTTTAAAGCGACTTCAACTTTCGACCAAACAATATCAATGATATCCTCTTGATCCTTACCTTTGATATCTTCTAGTTTTAAGTCACCTTCATTTAAGAATACATCATCAATATAGTTGATAAATGGCTCGTAATCTAAATCTTCTTCATCTTCATTTATATAATAGTGAACGCTTCTATCTAATGTAGAATGGAGCATTTCATTTACTAAATCTCCGCTTTCATCATTATCAATAATACGGTTACGTTCACCATAGATAATATCACGTTGTTTACGTAATACATCGTCATATTCAAGTACACGTTTACGCGCATCAAAGTTATTACCTTCTACACGTTTTTGAGCAGATTCAACAGCACGTGACACCATTTTAGATTCTATCGGTGTAGAATCATCCATACCTAAACGATTCATCATACTTTGTAAACGTTCCGAACCAAAACGTACCATTAAATCATCCTGTAGTGATAAGTAAAAGCGACTGTCCCCTTTATCACCTTGTCGTCCAGCACGACCACGTAATTGGTCATCAATACGACGAGATTCATGTCGCTCTGTACCGATTACTGCAAGGCCGCCAATTTCTTCAACACCTGCGCCAAGTTTAATATCTGTACCTCTACCTGCCATGTTCGTAGCGATAGTAACCGCTCCACGTTGACCTGCATTAGCAACTATATCTGCTTCACGTTCATGATTTTTAGCGTTTAAAATGTCATGACGTACGCCATGTTTTTTCAATAAATTAGAAATATATTCACTGGTTTCAACTGCAACTGTACCCAATAGTACAGGTTGTCCTAGTTTATGTTTTTCAATAACATCATCAACAACTGCATCAAATTTACCTTTTTGACTAATGTATATTAAGTCTGGTTTGTCCACACGTTGTATCGGTTTGTTAGTAGGAATTTGAGTTACAGTCATATTATAAATGTTTCTGAACTCTTCTTCTTCAGTTTTAGCTGTTCCTGTCATACCAGAAAGTTTGTTGTACATTCTGAAATAGTTTTGGAATGTAATAGAGGCCATTGTTTTAGATTCGTTTTGAATCTTCACGCCTTCTTTCGCTTCTATAGCTTGGTGTAAGCCTTCTGAAAAGCGACGTCCTGGCATTGTACGACCAGTAAATTGGTCAACAATTAAGACTTCACCATTATTCACCATGTAATCCACATCTCTTTGCAATGTTACATGTGCACGTAACGCAGTATTAATATGGCTAATAATATCCACATTATTCACATCATATAGATTATCAATCTTAAACATGCGTTCTGCTTTATCAATACCTTGCTCTGTTAATTGAACAGCTTTTGTTTTCTCATCGTAGTTATAGTCGTCTTCATTTTTAAGCATTTTAGCAAAGACATTTGCTTGTGTATAAAGCGAAGTCGATTTCTCAGCTTCACCTGAAATGATCAGTGGCGTACGTGCTTCATCAATTAAAATTGAGTCAACTTCATCAATGATAGCAAAGTTTAAAGGTCTCATAACACGTTCTTCTGCATAGTTCACCATATTATCACGTAAATAATCGAATCCTAACTCATTATTCGTACTATACGTAATATCACTTGCGTATGCTTCTCGCTTCTCAGTTGTTGTCATACTGTTGATGTTTAATCCTACAGATAACCCAAGAAATTCATATAGTTCTGCCATTTCTTCGCTTTGCGTACTAGATAAATATTCGTTTACTGTAATAACATGCACACCACGACCTAACAATGCGTTTAAATAAACTGGCATTGTAGCAGTTAACGTTTTACCTTCACCTGTTCTCATCTCAGAAATGTCGCCACCATGAATTGCAATACCACCCATAACCTGAACTTTATATGGAATCATATTGAACACACGTTTTGAACCTTCCCTTACGAGCGCAAAGGCTTCCGGTAAAATATCATCGAGCATTTTAAATTGTTTTTTTATATCTTCTTCTGCTTGTAATTGTTTTTGAAATACTTTTGTTTTCTCCCTAATTTCTTCATCAGTTAATATCGACGTATCCTCTTCTAACGCAAGGACTTTGTCGGCTAATTTACCAAGGCGTTTTATTTCTTTTTTATTGCCATCTGCAATCTTTGATAAAAAACCCATTTTGTTCGCTCCTTTAGCTTTTTAACTCTTTGCTTACAACAATTTATGATATCATTTATAAGCTTAAATTTACACTTATTAACTTTCCATTTAAACAGTTTTCTCGCTTGTTAATGCTATTTTTTATTTATTAATAGTTTTCGTTTTTTATTTTATCTCTTATCCAATAAAAATATACACAAGATCTTACCTAACTTTCAAATTATTTCATAGTAACACAACAAAAAATGAGCGTCCATGATTTAACTCAATCATGAACGCTACGGTTAGTTTAATATTGGACTTAATTAAAACAAATTATTCAGTTGTTTCAATCAAACCATATTTTCCATCTCTTCTTTTATAAACAATACTCGTACCATCAGTTTCACGATCTGTGAAAATAAAGAAATCATGTCCTAATAAATCCATTTGTAATACTGCTTCTTCTGAATCCATAGGTTTCAAACTGAAATTTTTTGAACGAATAATTTCGATATCACTTTCATTGTCATCATTTTGAATTTCTTCTGCTTCACTTTCTTGTGGTAATGATGCAAATGCTTCTTGTTCTCCACGATTTCTATTTTTACGATTTACACGCGTTTTGTATTTTCTAACTTGTCTTTCAAGTTTACCGTTAATTAAATCAATACCAGCGTATAAATCATCGTGGCGTTCTTCAGCTCTTAAAGTAACGTTTTTCAATGGAATAGTTACTTCGATTTTTGCTGCCGAATTTTGATACGTTTTTACTTTAACGTGTGCGATTGCATTTGGCACATCGTTAAAATATCTTTCTAATTTACCAATTTTCTCCTCAATATAGTTGCGAATCGCATCAGTAATAGTGAGGTTCTCCCCGTGAATTTCAAATCTGATCATAATAATCGACTCCTTTAAAACCTCTATATTGGTAATATTGCTTACTCTTATAATACCACGTTTCTCCTACCGTGCAAACGTAAACACATCGAATTTTCTGATTTTTCTAACAAACAGCAACTCTGCGGCATTATGAACTGTTAATCCTGTGGTGTAAATGTCATCTACAAGTAAAATATTTTTATTTTCTAAATCTATATTTTTTACGATTTCAAATGGATTTTTTGTTTGCGCGCGTAATTGTTTTCCTAAAAGTGATTGCTTTGGACGGACCCGTGTATATAGTAAAGGTTCATAATTCACACCCATTTCATCTAACACGGCCAGCACGGGATTAAACGTTCGCTCCTTATCTCTAACTAACGGTGACGGTATAGGTACAATGTAATCATATGATATTTTAGGGAACTGAAGCTGTGTTGCTAATATTTCACAGATTGCGACATCTTTCTTGAATTTATATTGATGAATAAGCGTCTTTAACATACCTTTATATTGGTATTGGCAATATAACTGATTCATTAAGTTATATTTTGTTGCTAAAAATAAACAGTCTAAGCAATTCTTCTCATTTTCGTCTAATTTCTTTAAACATCTGACACAGCGATTGAGGGGTTTAATATTGATATCATCCCATTGTTCTATGCATGATTCACATAATTTAGATGCTTTTTTATAAAATGTAAAAGCATTAAACGCTTCAGAAAAAGTATGATGACATTGAATACATCTAGATATCTAACCATCCCCTGTTATGCGCTAATGCGTTCATTTTCTTAATGTCTTTTCGTGCTTTAAGCATGTCCATCGTAATTCCCTCATGTAAATATAATACTAATCCTGATGGTGCCTCTAATTTACGACCCACTCTTCCAGCAATTTGAACAAGTGCACTGCTTTCAAACATATGACTATTGAGCACAATAACGTCTAAGTTTGCCATAGTAAATCCTCTTTCTAAAATTGTAGTGGTAAACATAACTTTATATTCACCTTTTCTTAAAGCGCTCACTTTTTCAAAACGAAGTACATCCTCACTATGCACATAGGTCAATGAAGTTATTTCTGTTTTATAACAATGATACATTTGTTTCATATGCTGTATGTCATTAAAAAACACGAGCGTATATCTATCTGCTTCAATTTGTTGTTTCAATAGTTTCATTAGAAAGCGTTGTATTTTGTGAAATTTTATTTTGTGATATTTAAACTGAGGAACTGGCAAAGGTTGCCTATGAAAACGGGCGGGTAGCGTTATTATAGACCCTTCTTTCATTTTTCTAAGTAATTTAGTCGGCGGCGTTGCAGTCATATAAATGTGGCCATGATGTTCTTTTGAAGCATGTGTTATGACATCAAAGAGTATTGGATCCATTGATAATGGAAATGCATCAACTTCATCTACAATAATCAAGTCAAAATGATGTTTAAATCGATATAATTGATGCACCGTAGCAATCACAAAGTGTCCATTATGACATTGTCTCTGACCTTGATAGAGTACATCTATTGCTTCATCTCGAAAAGCTGCTTTAATACGCAAACTCACTTCTATAACAACATCAACTCTGGGCGATACAACCGCAACATTATAGCCTTCTCTTCTCGCAAAGCTAATACCTTCAAAAATCATTTCTGTCTTACCTGCGCCTGTCACAGCATATAATAAAATAGACGTTAAATTTTTAACCGCTTCTAAAATTTTAATTGAAGCAAAACGTTGTTGTTCTGACAATTTAAATGGTAAATGATATATTCCTTGGGACATATTTACATTTGTTTCAGTAATATATACTTCATTAATATTATCCATTCTTCCCAAATTGATACAATTTCTACAATACACAACTTCTTTATCTAATAATGTTGAAAAGTATTTGTAAAAATGACGTTTCTCTTGTGTATGACACTGTATACAATACCAACATCCTTTTTTGTTTATCACACCAAGTGAAATATGTCTGATTTTCTCATCAGATAAAATATTTTTTTCGATGATTAATTTTCCATAATGTTTTATTTCAAATAACCTCCAATAAAAAAAGACATGCATACCATTCTTGGCACAACATGTCTTTAAACGAGTTAATATTTATGATAAACGTATGTTTCTCCCTGTAAATCCTAGTCCCATACCACCAGAACCTAAGTGCGCTGCAATAACAGGTCCTAACTTAGATCGGTGAAGATTATATTGTGGATATTTTTCGTGTAATTCCTTTTCCATCCAATCTGCATCTTCTGGTTTATCTCCCTCAATAATATATAATGTTACTCCATCATAATCTTTCACTTGAGCGGTAACTTTATTAATTATTTCATTGAGTGCACGTTTTTTAGTACGGACTTTTGCTTCTGGTACAATTTTGCCGTCATCAAATGTTAAAACAGGTTTCATTTTCAACATTGTACCTACCCATGCTTGCGCTCCGGTGATACGACCACTTTTCTGTAGATTTTTCAAATCATCTACCATTAAGATTGCACCAGTCACTTCACGCATAGCTTCAAGCTCTTTAATAATATCTTGGGGCTCATATCCTTGTTCTATCATTTCAACTGCAAGTAGTACATAACCACCTTCTACCATCGCAGCTAATTTTGAATCAAATGTATGCACATTGATTCCTTCCACCATTTTTCCTGCTTGCGTAGCTGTTTGATAACTGCCACTAATTCCAGATGATATAAAAACAGATATGACATCTGTATAACCTTCCTCTCGGAGTTCTTTAAAATGTTTTATAAACTCTCCAATGGCAGGTTGACTCGTCGTAGGAATTGTATTTGAAGTTTCCATTCTTTTATAAAATGCTTCCGTTGATATTGTTGCATTTTCCACAAAGTTTTCACCGTTATCGAAAGTTACGCTTAGCGGCGCGATTCTTATATTATATTTTTCTATTAGTGTTTGAGATAGATAGCTCGTTGAATCTGTCAAGACAGCAATCTTCATCTTAATCCTCCTCAATTATACTCACAACTATGATACCCTATTTTAAGTAAAAAGAAAATTTATTTTTGTATTTAATCTATAATACAATACAGTGTATAATATGTGTAATTAATGAATTTTTAAAACATACATAAATGATTGTCTGACTATACAAAGATGAGGTGACGATAAATGGATGATGCAATAATCACAGTTAAACAAGAACATACAATTGAAAATATAATCAGTAAATCACGTTTTATAGCGCACATTAAACCTGTTGAATCTGAAGATGCAGCTAAAGCTTTTATCGACGCAGTGAAATCTGAACACCGAGAAGCAACTCATAATTGTTCAGCATATACGATTGGAGACCAAATGAATATCCAAAAAGCAAACGACGATGGCGAACCAAGTGGCACAGCGGGAGTTCCTATGCTCGATATTTTAAAGAAATTAGAGATACATAATGCTGCCGTGGTTGTTACACGCTACTTTGGTGGTATTAAATTAGGTGGTGGCGGATTAATACGTGCGTATAGTGGTGCAGTACGAGATGTAATTTATGATATTGGTAGAGTTGCTATGCGTCCTGCTATACCTACAACGGTTACCATTGCTTATGATTTAACGGGTAAGTTTGAATATGAACTCGCGAGCACACCTTACTTATTACGCGAAACAAATTATACCGATAAAGTAAGTTATTACATTGATGTTGTTAAAACAGACTACGATCAATTTATAGATTTTTTAAATCGTAACACTTCAGGGAATTACGATTTAATAGAAAATGAAGTGGTACGCTTACCTTTCGATATTCCTACTTCCTAATCTTAAAATCCAAATTATACGTATGTGAGTATAAAATAAAGAGGCCTCCGTCTTGGAAGCCTCTTTATTAATGATGTTCATCGTCTTTGTTCTGTTGTTTGTTTTCAATTAATTTCATTAAAGGTCTGTAATCATCATCAATGAGACCAGTAAATTCTACAATAAGCTCAATTGTAACTAAAATAAGAATGAGCATCATGAGTACACCCCATGGTTGAGACAAATATAATATAATACTAGCAAGACTAAATAGTAATGCTATAGAATATATAAGTACTACAGTCTGGCGATGTGAATAACCTAATTCTAATAATTTATGATGTAAATGCGATTTATCTGCCTGCATAATATGCTGACCTTTCTTCACTCGACGTATCATCGCAAACAACGTATCAATAAACGGCACTGCTAAGATAACAATTGGGAAGAATAGTGAAATGAAAGTTATATTCTTAAATCCGAGTAATGATAGGAATCCTACAATAAATCCTACAAGTAATGCACCACTATCACCTAAAAATATTTTAGCTGGATGGAAATTGAAGAATAAGAATCCTAAAAGCGCACCTATTAAGACACTGCAAATCATCATAATAAAAATATTTGCTTGTAATATTGCTATAAAGCCAATTGTCATTAAGGCAATCATCGATACACCAGACGCTAATCCATCTAATCCATCGATCAAGTTAATTGCATTAGTGATGGCTACAATCCAAATCACTGTGATAGGGATCCCAAATACGCCAAAATGTATCGTAGGCCCAATTGGTAAGGAGATAAAATCAATCGTCACTCCATAATAGACAACGACGAGTGCTGCAATTACTTGGCCAATTAATTTTATAACTGGTTTCAAATCATAGATATCATCTACAAGTCCCACCAAATAGATTAATACTGATCCAATAACAAGCGGTTTAACTTCGGTTTCTATCGGATGTCCTAGCCATATCCCTAATAGAAACGCAAAAAGTATTACAGTTCCGCCTAATACAGAAACGGGTTTTGTATGTACTTTTCTAAAATTCGGCTTATCTACAATGCCTAGTTTATGAGAAACCTTTATAATTATTGGTGTTAGTATTAAACTGACAATCATTGAAAAAATGATTAATAATAATGTATACATCAGTTCACCTTCATTAATATAATTCTTGATTATTTTGAATTTCAAAGTCGTTACATTGAAAATAATTTTAACTTTAAACTGCAAATTTATATTACCTATAAAATGGTCTGTGATGTTGATGCAACTCTAATAAATTGCACACCTACCATATCTAAATATTTATGCACTTAATACCATAATACCTCATACGCTTTTACTTATACAAATAGTAATGAGATAATTAATATTCTATAAACGAATTCGTTTTGATTTTTAATTATAAACTAAGTGATTTTTATATAATCACTCAGACAAATATTTTAACATGAATATTAAGTGAATGTTATAAATTTCTATTTCTATAGTGATGACAAAATGTAAGTTTTCACTTACAATAACTAAGTGTTTATTCAAAGGAGTGTAACGTTAAATGTTTGAAGCTATTATCTACAATATCTCTGTTATTGTGGCAGGAATTTACTTATTCCATCGCTTACAGTATTCAGAAAATAAAAACATGGTGTTTTCAAAAGAATACGTCACTATTTTAATGACGATAGTAGCACTTTTACTATCCGCCTATCCAGTGCCACTATTCAATGAATACGCACTCTATTTATCATTTGTGCCTATTTTATTCTTAGGTAGATACACAAATATGGTATACACCGTTCTAGCCGCAGTCATTGTCTCTGTAGTCAATGTGCTAATTGGTGATTTCACTATTATTATTGCTACGATTCTCATTGTTATAGCCATCGTAGTCGGTGCAGTTGGACCATTCTTAAAACAAAGCGACATTGTTTCATTACAAATCCTAAATGCAATTACATTAGTTATTTTGGTTATTTTATCACTTATTAGCCCTTATTATGAATTAACAGAAGTGTTGTTCTTAATACCCTTATCCTTTATTTTAACGATTACTTCTTCTATCACATTTGTTGATATTTGGCATTTTTTCTCATTAGTTAATCGTTATGAAAATGAAGATAAACTGGACTATTTAACTGGCTTGGGAAATGTTAAAGAATTTGACAGACATCTAAATGAAACGACGCGTATCGCTGAAGAAAACAATGAGAGCTTAGGATTATTGCTTATTGATATAGATGGTTTCAAAGATGTAAATGATAAATTTTCACATAAATCTGGCGATGCCGTGCTTAGACAAGTAGCTCAACTATTAAAAAATTATGTACCTCAACAATTTAGTATTTATCGTAATGGCGGCGAAGAATTTTCAATTGTTTTATACGATTATACTTTAGATCAATGTGTAAAACTTAGTGAAAATATTCGTGCAGGGGTTGAACAATCTACTTTCCATATGCCTAATAAAGAAGTCATCAAATTATCTGTATCCATTGGTGTAGGTTACTTAACTCAAGAAGATTACAAATCTCAACGTAAAGTATTCAAAATTGCGGATGACATGCTGCATATGGCAAAAAATGAAGGCCGTAATCAAGTTATGTTTAATCCAATTGTTAAATTATAAAAATATTACCAAATTTAACACTGTTCAAACTGGGAGTGGATGTATGAAATCAAGGTTCAATCTTTGATTTCATACACCCACTCTTTTTTTGTGCTCGCTTTTTGTAGAGACGTTTCAAATTATTTAATTTATCTTCAATTTCAAAAAAATAAATACGTCTAAAACAGACACAGTCAACACTCAAAGAATCTATATGTTAAAATTAAAATCTAGATTCAAGCGCATATTTCAATTGTTATTTTTTTAACTTAAAAACAACAATTGCAAAATTATGTTTGTTACAATATATAATGAAAGTTCAAAAATTAATAACATAGTATGAATCATTATTGAAAGTTACTGTTGTACGCTGTAAACTTTCAATTGTTATAAAATCATTTCAGGAGGTGACCAACTATGTCAGATACAATCACTATCATCGATGAAAACAAAGTGATTGACGTCGTACTTATTGCGGGAAGAATTTTGCTAGAAAGTGGCGCTGAAACCTATCGTGTCGAGGATACGATGACACGAATTGCTGCCAATTATGGTTTAGATGATACATATAGCTTTGTAACTTCTACAGCAATTATTTTTTCCCTTAATGATCGTACGAACACACGACTCGTACGTATTCGTGAAAGAACGACTGATTTAGAAAAGATCGCCTTAACCAATAGTTTATCGCGTAAAATTTCAAATAATCAATTAGATATAGACGAGGCAAAATCAGAGCTCATACATTTGCATCACGCATCTTTACAATTTTCATCTATTACAAAATTCTTCGCAGCAGCAGTCGCATGTGGATTCTTCTTAATCATGTTTGGCGGCGGAATTAACGACTTCTTTTTCGCAATTATTGCCGGAGCTGGTGCGTTTTTAACTTTTGATTTTGTACAACGCTATATTCAAATTAAATTCTTTTCAGAATTCCTTAGTGCAGTAGTTGTTATAACGGTCGCCGCCACATTCACTAAATTAGGTCTGGCAGAAAACCAAGACTTTATAACCATAGCTGGCGTCATGCCTCTTGTACCAGGAATATTAATCACCAATGCTATTCGTGATTTAATGGCTGGAGAATTGATTGCTGGTATGTCTCGTGGCGTTGAAGCAGCTCTCACAGCATTTGCAATTGGTGCCGGCGTTGCCATTGTTTTATTAATATTTTAAAAAGGAGTGCTTATATGCTCATCGGCTATTATGTTTTACAATTTATTGTCAGCTTTTTAGCAACAATGCTTTTTTCGATTATCTTTAACGCACCACGTCGACTCCTTTTAGCTTGTGGTTTCGTTGGCGCAATGGGCTGGATTATCTTCAAACTTACTGTGGACTTGGATTTCGGTAAAGTAATGGCTTCATTTTTAGGAAGCTTTATTTTAGCAATTATGAGTCACGTAATGAGTAGACGTTACAAACGACCTGTTATTATCTTTATTGTTCCAGGAATTATCCCATTAGTACCAGGTGGTTTAGCATATGAAGCGACGCGTTATTTAGTTAGTAATCAATATACACTCGCTACAAATACATTTCTTGAAGTCACGTTGATTTCAGGCGCGATTGCTTTTGGTATTCTATGTGCAGAAATCATCTATCATCTCAATACACGGATTAAACAACATTATGGTAGAATGAATGGTAAAACATATAAAAAATCTTACAATATGAACAATAGAGCTTAAGGGGTGTTTTTTTGAAAACTGATATAATTGATAGATTAACAAGATATGTAACAATAGATACACAATCTGATCCAGAGTCTAATACTACGCCTTCTACTGAGAAGCAATGGGATTTACTAAATTTGTTAAATGACGAATTAACGGATTTAGGTTTAGAAACTGACATTGATGAACAAGGTTATTTATTCGCAACATTAGAAAGTAATGTTGGCGAAGTTTTACCTACTGTTGGCTTTTTGGCACATGTTGATACTTCGCCTGATTTCAATGCATCAAAGGTAAATCCACAAATTATAGAAAATTATGATGGCCAACCTATCAAATTAGGTGAAACGAGTCGTATATTGAGCCAAGATGTATTTCCTGCTATGAAACACGTAGAAGGTCATACGTTAATGGTCACAGATGGCACATCACTATTAGGTGCTGATGACAAAGCTGGTGTCGTTGAAATCATGGAAGCAATGAAGTATTTAACAGAACATCCAGAAGTCAAACATGGACCTATTCGTATTGCTTTTACGCCAGATGAAGAAATTGGCAGAGGTCCTCATGCCTTTGATGTTGAGCGCTTTAATGCGGATTTCGCCTACACTATGGATGGTAGTGAATTGGGCGAATTACAATATGAAAGTTTCAACGCAGCAGAAGCAATCGTTACGTGTCACGGTGTCAATGTACATCCTGGTTCTGCTAAAAATGCTATGATTAACGCTATTCTCTTGGGTCAACAATTCAATTCATTATTACCACAAAATGAAGTACCCGAAAGAACAGAAGATTACGAAGGTTTCTATCATTTAATGAAAATGAACGGTGATGTTGAAAAAACGACATTACACTATATTATTCGTGATCATGATAGAAATCATTTTGAATTACGTAAGAAGCGTCTTGTTGAGATTAAAAATGATATTAATACGCATTATACTGATGCACCAATAGAAATCGAAATCAATGATCAATACTATAATATGGGTGAAAAAATCGAACCAAACCCACATGTAATTGATATACCTAAACGTGTCTTTGAAAAGTTAGAAATCCCTGCTAATACAGCACCTATTCGTGGTGGAACAGACGGGTCTCAACTTTCATATATGGGACTACCAACCCCTAATATCTTTACAGGTTGCGCTAACTTCCACGGCCCTTTTGAATATGCTTCCATTGATGTTATGGAAAAAGCTGTAGATGTTATTATTGGCATTGCGCAAGAAGTCGTAAACACTTATAAAAAGTAAAATGAATTTGTTATATAGATCCATGCTCAATAAAAAAGCGTAGATTCCTCACTTTGAGAAATCTACGCTTTTTCTATTACTCATAAATACTTATATTCATTCTGTGTCTGCTTACTGTTGTTTATTTAGCATGTGTTTAAAATGATTAACACCTATCTGTTTACACTTCAAATTGTGTTTTCAATAATTTAATTGCTTGTACTGTATAGTGTCTGATTTGAATACCCATCTTGAAGTCTGTAAAGCTTTCAGGCATTTCTATAAACGTATTAAATGTAGCAGTAACACCCATTGATTCAAACAAATCAAATTTGTCATCTGTTGCACATATGGCAATAGATGGTTTATTATGTTTGGTTGCTAACTCTGCAAGACGCACTGTTGTTGTTTCTAAGATTTGGTCTGCTTCATTTACACCTTCACCGAATATAATTAAATCCGCTTGTTGTATCAAATTATCTAAATGAGTAATTTGATCGACCAGTTCGTGGCTTGTCATAATTTTGGCATCATAAAGTACATTTAAGGCTGCAGCAATACCACCACCTGCGCCACCTCTTTGAACAGGACCCATTGTCAGTTTTAGCTCACTTTTGAAAATTTCACTTAAATACCACAGTAAGTTGTCTATTTCAGCAGCATCTTGACGTGTCATTCCGTAAAGTTCATATGTTTGCATAATTTCACTATTTTTACCATATAGTTTACTGTCAAAATCAGACATTAACTGAAAACGTACATTTTTCAATTGTGGATGAATGCCAGAAATATCTATTTTACGTATATATTTCAACATCTTACTACCTTGACGTAAATCCACTTCTTGAGCCTCATCATCATAGAATTTAGCTCCAAGTGCTTGTAACATACTTGCACCACCGTCAAAGCTGCCTATGCCACCTAACGACATAATAATATGTTCGGCATCATTATCTAATGCATCTAACACAATTTCGCCTAAACCATAACTTGTACGCTCAATGATTGGCTTGTCCCCTTTTAAAAACAAGTTACCTTCAATAATGGTCATATGGTTATCAGTAATGCCATAAACCGCTTCTACCTCATTCATATCTGCATCATGTGCTGGCACTTTATATTTCGTACCTGACTGCCATAAAAAGACAGAATCCATAAGTTCATGACGACCATTAAATAATGGCACTTGAACAATATCTGCTTTTTCTATTTGGCTAGCTACCGCTTCTTCCACATAACGATTGGCTTGATAGCTAGATATAATACCATTAAATTCATCCATCGCTACTAAAACTTTCATATTTGTCACCTCAAATTATTTTGTTAATAACTGTTATTTTATGATGATTATACATAACTCTAAGAAAATCATCTTCCCTCTGTAGACTTATTTATTATAATAGTACATATGTTGGTTTATATCCCTATGCGAGCATTTAAAACACACTTGCTTTGCAATTAAGCGTTCTAACTCATAACCAACGCTATAAATTATAAAGTTTAGCTCTATAAATTCGTTCACTACCAAATAGCAGTCTATATTTCTCATTCACTTATTTATTATACATGCCATTAGGAAATTTTTCACATTAAAAGAAACGCTTGCTAATCTCTTAGTGTTGATAAAAGATTAACAAGCGTTTCTAAATGTAATTAAATTTGTTTTACTCTTCAGCGTTTGCCAAAGAAGCAACATTAATTTTATCATGACTTGCATTCCAAATTGCTTGTCCCTCAACAAAATAAAATGCTTGTGGCGATTCGTGTTTCACATCTGTTTGTTCTTCTATATAATTAGATAAATCTCTCTCTTGTTGTACGATTAAGTAGTAACCATCCATATCTCTTTCATATAAAAATTTGTTGAATTGGTCCATTGCATTTGCTGAAATCGGACATGTTTCACTATGCTTCAATACAAATGCATATTTGTTTTCTTTAATAATTTGCTTAAACTGGTCAATCGAACTCAGCTTTATAGCCATTCTATTCACCTCTAAAAATATTTAACACACCTTAAGTCTCACCAAGTGTGAAAGTTCCACGATATTCTCATATCATTGTTTCCAATTATACACAATTCTCTTTTTATTGTTAACAGTTTATTCAAATTCTTATAACTTAACTTATACATCTATTAATTGTAGTTATCATTAGCTTGCTGATAATTCTTATTAAAAGTAGTTTCATACTGTTCTAGTTCTTCACCTTTTTGAGGTAACTTATTGTAATCTATTTTCGCTAATTGCTCACTAATTTCAATAGTTTCTTCTCTTGTTTCATAATAATTTTGCAAACTATAATACATCTCAATAGCATTTTTTCGAGCGTCATTGACATAGGCATCTGTTATTTCAGCTTTATTCAAGTCTCTAATTTGCTTAGTAATTAATGGCATAATTTGCTCTTTAATAGATTTTTTTATTTCATTTGAATCTGTAGAATCAGCCTCTTCTTCTGCAGTGTTTTTTAAGTCTTTATTGTTTTGTTCTAATTTATTTTTGAAATTAGTAACATCTGTACTATTACCAACTGTACTAGCTTTTTGTATATTGTCCTCTACTTGTGATCTGTTTTTCTCAAATAGTTTTGTGTATTCTAAGATATCTTCATTTGCTTTAATCGATTGATTACATAAATCAATAAACGTTTTCAATTCATTGATTGCTGATTTTTTCTTTTTTACTGAATCTAAATAAGTAGATTTAAGCTCTTTTGTTTCATTTGAACCCGTTGGTAAATTTTTTGCTGCTGTTTCGTATTCTTCTAGTTTAGGAATCAATTTGCTATTTAATTCATTTTGCAAATCATTAAATGCTTTCTTGTTTTTATCTGTCATATCTGTCTTACTCAAATTATCTAAACGTTTTAATTGTATGTCATCCATAACATTTCTTAGTTCTTTTTCTTTATTTTTCACGTCATTTAACGAACTATCAAAATCTTTGAATTCGTTTTCTCCTTCGTTGTTACAAGCAGCTAGTGAAATAGAAAAACAAACTAATAAAACAATGTACAGTATTTTTTTCATTTCTGAACTCCTTATCATTCCATATTATACAGAAACTTATTTAACTTGAAAATGATATATGATATATTGTTTCAGAATTTACAGTTTAACAGTTATATAATAACATTTAAAGGAGTGGTCAACCTATATGTATTCACGCAGACTATTATTTATAACTGAAGATAATAACAATCATTTCACCTAGCGATATAATTATCTCAAAAATGTTTTATTCATTTTATTAGATAAACCTGTCAAATCAACACATCACATCGGAGGCACAAGACACTTCATGTATCCTACTGAACCTATATTAGATATTTTAGTTGGGGTAAATAATTTACATGACGTGACTTCTTTAGACGAAAAGCGTTTGAATTATGAAGGCTTATATCGATTACACCATCCATATAAGAAAAAAATAGTCATGGCTCAATTTAACAATCTTATTGAGTTAAAACAAATCACACGACTACATATTATTCAAAAAGACACGCCACTCTACACTGATTATTTAGAGATGGATGATTTACTGGCTTCAAACAGTATGATTGCTATGCATTTTAATAATAAAAAAACAGCGTTTAGCAAGTCATAACGTAACCATTCGTGATTATGAAAAACACAAACTAATGTTATTTCAACAATTCATTGAACAAACAGACCACAAGTCATTATTAAAATGATTTATGATGACTTATTAATTTAATCAACAGCATAAAATTTGAATAAAACTATAAAACCTTTAATAAATTGCTTTACTATTTAGCAAAGACGGGTAATCATTGGTATAATAAACAAAATGAATTCAACAGGAAAGGATGTTCTAGACTTGCATAAAGATGACATCTTAAAAGAATTAGAAGCAATTGTTCCAAAAGAAATTATTAAAATAGACGAACCATTAAAACGTTATACATATACTGAAACTGGTGGTCAAGCAGACTATTATTTATCACCTACCCAAAATGAACATGTCCAATCTATCGTTCACTATGCATATACAAATGATATCCCGGTCACTTATTTAGGCAATGGCTCAAACATTATTATTCGTGAGGGCGGTATTAGAGGCATTGTAATTAGCTTACTCTCACTAGATTATATAGACGTTTCAGATGATGCTATTATTTCAGGCAGTGGTGCAGCGATTATCGATTTATCTCGTACTGCTAGAGACCATGCGCTAACTGGCTTAGAGTTTGCTTGTGGTATCCCAGGATCAATTGGTGGCGCTGTTTTTATGAATGCTGGTGCATATGGCGGCGAAGTCAAAGATTGCATTGACTATGCGCTGTGTGTAAATGATAAAGGTGAACTCATTACATTAACTAATAAAGATTTAGAGTTAGATTACCGTAATAGTATTGTTCAAAAAGAACATTTAGTCGTTCTCGAAGCAGCATTCACTTTAATGCCTGGTGACAAACAAGATATCCAAGAAAAAATGGATGATTTAACGGAAAGAAGAGAATCTAAGCAACCTTTAGAATATCCATCATGTGGTAGTGTGTTTCAACGTCCTCCTGGCCACTTTGCCGGTAAATTGATTCAAGATGCTGAACTACAAGGTCATCGTATTGGTGGCGTCGAAGTGTCTAAGAAACATGCTGGCTTTATGGTGAACGTAGACAATGGAAGCGCAACAGACTATGAAGATCTAATCCACCACGTTCAAAAAGTAGTAAAAGAGAAATTTGATGTTGAACTACATCGAGAAGTTAGAATTATTGGTGAACACCCAAACGATAATTAGGAGAATTGATTATGGTTAATATATATGGTTCTACTGTAGACAATGAAGCACGTTGCACGCATTATCCAACACCATTAGACATCATCGCAATTAAATTTAAGTGTTGCGGTAAATACTATCCATGCTATAAATGTCATAACGAACATGAATCACATGCTATAAAAAGATGGGATTCTAGTGAATTTAATGAAAAAGCAATTTTATGTGGTGTATGTAGACATGAAATGACAATCAATGAATATATGATGATTGAAGCCTGTCCTAAGTGTGATGGCCACTTTAATAATCGTTGTAAATATCATTACCATCTTTATTTTTCTATATAAACTTCATGCGTTATGCTTAATAATGAATTGAAAAAGGTACTAATCCGTTAATTAATGGATTAGTACCTTTTTATATATTTAAAATAGACTTATACCGATTTTCAAGTACATGCTTAACTAAGCAAACAAATATAAAATAACTTTAAGGCTTGGCACTATGTACTTTATTTTAAAATTCTCATACTATTTTATTTGTTCTTTTACAAATTGTACAAAGGCTTCTGCATCACCTTTTTGTATTTGCTTCATTGGCATTGGTCCAATATTAAAAGTAAAATCAATTTTTTCACCATCGTAACTAATTTGTTCTACTTCTTTATAAGCAATACTTCTGTAATAAAATTCCCCATTCATATCAACATTTAGAATAATACGTTCATTTGTTGCAATAAAAGCACCTTCAAATTCTGAAGAACCTTGAACTGAATATTCTATTGTTCCTAATACACTTGGCCCCTTTTTCTCAGTTGGAAATAAATCACTTGGATTTACATTATCTAAAATCATGTACTTCATTCACCCTTTTCTTTAGTTTATTATACAAGTTTTAAAAATGAATTTTCACGTACTTAACCAATTCATTTTTAGCATAACAAAGAAAATGTTTAATCTAAAGTTCCAAGCCACCCCAAACTATCTTCATGAAACATAAAAAGTCGACAAAGCCATATGGCTTTGTCGACTTTCTGAAAGGAATTGTATCCCCCACGATTATCCTTTTTAAATATTATTTTTCAAGTGCTTTTTCTACTTCTTCAATTTGTTTAATTGATGTAGTTGTAGAACCACTTGCGAAGTACCAAAGTTTTGGATCTAATTCATAAACTTTGTTTTCTTTTATAGCATCTACATTTTTGATAACGTCGTTACCTAAAGCTTGTTCAGCTGTTGACTTACCAGCAATTGCTTGTCCACGGTCCATAGCAAAGATGATATTAGGATTTTTTTCTGCTATATACTCATTCGTTACGTTTTGACCGTGTTTACTACTCTTAATATTTTCATCTGCAGCTGTGAAGCCCATTGTATCAAAAATCATTGCACCGAATCGTTCTCCAGCACCGTATGTTGATAATTCACCTTCGTTAACTAATAAGAATAATGCTTTTTCATCTTTTAAGTCTTTTGTTTTTTCTTTGATGCCAGCAATTTTATCATCTAATTTTTTAGTAAGTGATTTTGCTTCGTCTTCTTTTTGATAAATTTTACCTAATGTTTCAGTGTTTTTCTTCATTGAATTCACTTGGTCTTTGTCGTCAGCGCCAACATATACAACTTTTGCATCTGGTGCTGCTTTTTTGAATTCATCTAGATTTTTTTGATTTGCTGTACGCCCAGAAATATAAATTACATCTGGTTTAGCTTCTGCAACTTTATCGAAATTAACTTCTTTTAGGCTTCCTGTGTTTAAGTATTTTTCATCTTTAAAATCGCTTAAGAAATCAGGTAGTGACTTAGCACCTTCACCTTTAGGAAGTGCTTTAACTTTATCTTCAAGTCCTAATTCTTTCAATGTATCTAATGTACCATAATCAAAAACAACTGCTTTTTCAGGGTTTGTAGGCACTTCTACTGTTTCTTTAACCGTTTTAGCATCACTGCCATCACGTTTTTCCCCACTAGCCTTATAATTATTTTCAACTTTTACAGTTTTATTTGAACCTTCACTTTCTGATTTTGTATCAGATGATTTTTTATCCTCTGATCCACCATTACTACATGCTACTAATAAAAACATTAAACCTACAACTAATAATAAAGATAATTTTTTCATGTTTCTTACGCCTCCTGATTTTCCTAATGATGTATTCCTTTTATGCCCTTAAAAAGTATAACCACGTTACAGTTGCATCACTCCCTTCAAATGTTACGAATGGAATTACATTGAGTATGCGAGCTCTAAATCTTGAGTTGCTGTGAGCTCATCGAAATACACACAAATGCGTTGACCGCGGATTTCTTCAATTCTTACATCCATGTCATATAAAGCTTTTAATGTATCTGTTTGAATAACCTCATCTTTTGTACTTGCTTTGACAACTTCACCGTCTTTTAACGCGATAATATCGTCTGAATAACATGAAGCGAAGTTAATATCGTGAATAACAACGATTACAGTTTTATTTAAATCTTTTGCGAGTTGTCGTAATGTTTGCATAATTTGAACTGAATGTTTCATATCAAGATTATTCAATGGTTCATCTAACAAGATATAATCTGTATTTTGCGCAATTGTCATGGCTACATATGCACGTTGACGTTGCCCACCTGACAATGTTTTAATATAGCGATTTCTAATCTCTTTAAGATGTAACAATTCCAATGCATATTCAACTTGTTCTTTATCTTCTTGTTTGAGATGACCTTTAGAGTATGGAAATCGTCCAAAATTGACTAATTGCTCTACCGTAATATTGAGCTCGGTATGATTAGATTGTTTAAGTATCGATAATTTTTTAGCTAATTCATTACTTTTATAATCACTAATTGATTTACCTTCGATTTCTATAGAGCCATCTTCAAAGTCCATTAGGCGTGTAATTGCGGCTAACAATGTACTTTTCCCAGCGCCATTTGGTCCAATCATAGAAGTGAGTCGTCCTTTATTTATATCAACATTAATATCTTTTAAGATTTCTTTATCTTGAATATTTTTATTAAGCCCTTGTACTCGTATCAATTCGCATGTCTCCTTTTTATTAATAAGTAAATGAAGTAACTTCCACCTACTAAATCAATAATTATACTTACTTGCGTCGTTGCTTGGAATAAATTCTCTACTACACCTTGTGCTATGAATAGACTTAGCCAACTCATTAAAATAGTTGCTGGTAATATGTATTTATGTTCATATGTCTTCATCAATTCATGTGCTAAGTTAACAGTTAATAATCCTAAAAATGTAATCGGACCAACGAGTGCTGTTGAAACAGATACAAGCACTGAAACGAGTATTAACAATAATCTCGTTAACGTTTTATATGAAATACCTAAATTGATTGCTTGATCTTTTCCTAATAAAAGCACATCTAAATATGGTACAGCCCGCATCGTAATCAAAATGAGAATAACTAATATAACACCACAGAGCGTTACTAATTTAGTATTAGATGCGTCAAAGTTTGCGAACATGGAGCTTTGTACAGCCAAGAAATCTTCTGGGTTTATTATTAATTCTAAAAATCCAGTAATACTTCTGAAAAAGGTCCCGAGTATAACCCCTACGAGTAGGATGAAATAAACAGAAACATCACCAATTCTGAAGATACCTTGAAATAAAAGTAATGAAAAAACAATCATTACTAATAATGAAATTGCAAAACTGAGATACAAGTTAGTAACAAATACAGACTGTACGCCAAATGCAAACACGATTAGAACCTTCACAAACATGTATACAGAATCAAGTCCCATAATTGAAGGTGTTAGTAACCGGTTACTTGTAATCGCTTGGAATATCACTACTGAAGCTGCGATTGCGGCTCCAACTAATATCATCAGTATCAGTTTTCTTAATCGGCTAGAAAATTGATACTGGAAAATATCAAAATCAATACCTATTACAAGGTAAAGAGCTGCAGCTACCACTGTTACTGCAAATAAAATAGATAGTTTTGTTTTAGGGCTAGTTTGCATAGTTATGTCGTCCTTTCATCAGCAAGATTATAAAAATAACAGTGCCAAAAACACCAATTGTTAATCCAATATTGATTTCATATGGATACACAACAATTCTGCCGATTATATCTGAAAACATTACAAAAATAGCACCTAGCATTGCTGTATGTGGCAATGCGTTTTTTAAATGATCTCCTCTGAATATAGAAACGATATTTGGAACAATTAAACCTAAAAACGGAAGTGTTCCAACTGTTACAACTACTAAAGCAGTAATTGCTGCAGTAATAAATAAACCGACGTTAATTATTTTTTCATAATTAACACCTAGATTATTACTAAAATCTTTCCCCATTCCTGCAATCGTAAATTGATTCGCAAATATATATGTAAGTACTAATAAAGGAATGCTTAAGTATAATATTTCATATCTCCCGCTTGTAATAATGGCAAAATTCCCATTCATCCAGTTTCCGATACTTTGCACCGCATTCGTTCTTAAGGCAATAAATGTAGCGAAACTAGAAACGATACCACCGAGCATAATTCCTAAGAGTGGGATAAAAATGACATCAGTAAATCGAATAAATTGTACTAATTTCACAAACAGGAAGGTGCCACCAATGCTTAGCGTGACCGCAAATATTAATTTAATAATAATATTTGCTTCTGGAAATAGTATCAGCGATAATAAAATACCTAACTTAGCCCACTCCATCGTTCCTGCAGTTGTTGGACTTACAAATTTATTTTGCATCATTTGTTGCATAATCAATCCCGCAAGTGCCAACGTGCTTCCAGAAATTAATATACTTACCGTTCTCGGAATCCTACTAGATACAATTATGTTTATTTGCTCTTTAGATAAGTGGAATATGTCTGTAATTGAAACATTACTGACACCAATAAATAGAGAAAGGATAGTTAATAATAATAAAATGATAAATAGGACAATACCATTAAGTAAGAATTTCATAATGAGGTAACCTAATCCTTTCGATGTACAATGAATTCATAAACACTATTGGTTTTGATAATCATTATCAATAGTTATATTAAAATTTTAACATTTTTGGCGGTAAATTCAATAGCAATAGGCCATTTTAGTAAAAGTATTCGTAAATTATGTAAAAAATGACCTTTCAAATTACTTTTCACCAAATAAAAAGCCACCAAATTCTCCCCTCGGAAAATCTAGCAGCTCTTAAAATAGGAAGCATTGTTCCTAGTATTTTCTTGTAGCGTCATGTTGTCGAGACAGTCTTAAACAGACTTAATCAAATTACATAACTGCAACAATTTTATTTTAATCTTCAAATACAAAGTCTTCATCTTTTAATGCTTCAACATTCAACGCTAACGTATAACCGTCACCTTTAACTGAGAAAAAGTCATGGTTTTTCGTTGAAGTATCTAACGCATTTTCAATAATTGGGTTAAATTCTTTTTCTTCAAAGTATGAATCAAAGCCTAAGTTAGCTAATGCTTTATTACCATTATATCTAACATAATTTAGTACATCTTCTGCTATTCCTACTTCATCATATAGTGAATGTGTGTACGCTACTTCGTTTTTATACAAGTCATCTAACAACTTATACATGTCTTGATCTGCTTGTTGTTTTTCACTTTCTGACAGTTCATTACGCATACTTTGTGCATCCATACCTGTAAATACACCGTGGATAGATTCATCTAATAAGATTTTACGTATAATCTCGCCCGATGTTGTCATTCTTCCTTGTCCTGCAAGGTAAAGTGGATAATAGAAACCAGAATAGAATAAGAATGTTTCTAAAAATACACTTGATACACGTGCCATATATTGATCATATACAGATGCATCTTTACCCCAAAGTTTGTGATAGTTATTTACAATTTTATCTGATTTGTATTTTAAATGTGGTTCTTCTAAAACCCATTTATCTAGTAAATAGTTCGTTTCACTGGAAGGTAGTAACGTTGTAAAGATATGTGAATAACTTTTAGCATGGACTTGTTCCATCATACCCATAAATGAATAGACCGCTTTTTTACGTAAATCCGTTGTGTGTAACATGATAAGCGGCATACCGTCATCTGCTTGATGTGTATCCAATCCTGTTAAACCTGCTAAAGCTTTTTTGAAGGCGTTCTTTTCTGCGTCAGATAAAGTCTTCCAACTAGCAATATCTTTTGATACTTTAAACTCTGTTTCTACCCACATTTGTGAAATATTTTGTCGCCAAAACATATTTGTCATGTCTTCTTGCGTATTCCAATTGACTGCTTTCATTTAGATAAATTCCCCTATCCAGTAAAAATTTAATTAAGCAGTGATTTACAGCCTAATCTATATAAAAGACTAGGCTGCTTGTAAAAAACCACATTGCTTATCTGTTACTTAAAATTCTATATTGAACAACTTGTACATTCTTCAACGCTTAACAGTTTATTTCTAGTATAATATAACGATTTTAATCCTTTGTGATGTGCATAAACATATAGTCGAGACAGTTCACGCGTAGATATTTCTGAATTAACATAAAGAATGGTAGAAATACCTTGGTCCACATGTGTTTGAATCGTTGAGATTAAATCGATTAATTTCATTTGATCTGTATTAAATGCTGATTTATAGTACCACATTGTTTCTGGTGATAAGAAAGGCATAGGATAAAATGTTTCAGCATTACCATAAGTACGACGTTCAATTTGATCGACAATTGGCATAACAGAGCTTGTAGCATTTTGTACATAAGAAATACTTTGTGTTGGCGCAATTGCTAAACGATATGCATGGAATAAACCATTTGCTTCAACTTCTTTTTGCAATGCTTTCCAATCTTCTGGAGATGGTATCTCTAAACCATCAAATAATTTGCGTACTTTTTCAAATTTCGCTTCGAATGTTTGTGAAGTATAGAATTCAAAATATTTACCATTGGCATAATCTGATTTATCAAAGTCTTTATAAGTTTCTTGTCTTTCTTTAGCAATTTCCATTGAGCGTTCAATGGAATAGTAGTTCATCATCATAAAGAAGATGTTAGCAAAGTCTTTTGCTTCTTCAGACTCATAGCCAATTTTATTTTTCGCTAAATAACCATGTAAGTTCATTACACCTAAACCAACTGAATGTAACTCACTATTTGCTTTTCTTACACCTGGTGCGTTTTGAATGTCTGCTTCATCACTTACTACAGTCAATGCATCCATACCCGTGTGTACTGAATTCTTGAATTTACCTGATTCCATTACGTTAACGATATTTAACGAACCTAAGTTACAAGAGATGTCACGGTTAATTTCATCTTCTGTGCCATAATCGTTAATAATTGAAGTTTCTTGTAATTGGAAAATTTCAGTACATAAGTTACTCATTTTAATTTGGCCAATGTTTGAGTTTGCATGAACTTTATTAGCATTATCTTTAAACATTAAATAAGGATAACCAGATTGTAATTGTGTCTGAGCAATTGTGTTTAACATGTCACGTGCATCTTTTGTCTTTTTATCAATATTTGGATTTGCGACAAGTTCATCGTAATATGCATCAAGATCAATATCATCTAATGTCACACCATACTCTTTATAAATAGTATGTGGTGCAAACATATGGAAATCTTTACCTTCTTTTGCTAAATCAAAGAATTTAGACGGCACAATTAAACCTGTTGATATTGTAGATAAACGTAAATCTTCATCAGCATTTACTTTTTTCGTATCTAAAAACTCTTCAACATCATAGTGGAAGATATTTAAATATACTGCGCCAGCACCTGGGCGTTGTCCTAGTTGATCTGCGTAACTAAAGCCACCTTCAAGTGATTTTGCAACAGGTAGTACACCTTTTGCTACACCTTTAATACCTTTAATTGCTTCACCACGCGCACGTAATTTAGACAAGTTAATCGCAACACCACCACCAATTTTACTTAATTGTTTCGCTGTGGAATCAATGAAGTTGATAGAATTTAAACTGTCATCTGCCTCAAGTAAGAAACAAGATACAAGTTCTCCGCGGCGTGCGCGTCCAGCGTTTAAGAATGTTGGTGTTGCAGGTTGATAACGTTGTTCAACCATTGCAGAAATAAACTGTTTAGCTGTAGTTTTATGTCCATTTGCTAAATATAATGCAACAATTGCAACGTGTTGCTTGTAGTCTTCTAAATATTGGCTTTTATCATTCGTTTTCAATGCATAATCTTTATAAAACTTACTTGCAGACATGTAGCTCGCAAAATTGAATGGAATGCTTTTAGCATAATCAGTGATTTCTTCTAGGTCTGCCACTGAATATTTAGCAAATACATCAAAATAGAAATCATTATCAACGAGATAGTGAAGACGTTCAAGTTCAGTATCAAAATAAATTGTCTTATCCTGTATCTCTTCTAGATAGACTGCTAATGCCTCTTGATCTTTTTCTAAATCAAAAAAACCATTTTCTTTGCGCTTGGTAACTTCGTTATTTAATTCAATATGATTGTATTTCTTCTCGTCCATAATCTTCATTGAAATGCCCCACCTTATCTTTAAATTCGCTTATATCGTTCGTTGTGCCATGTAATTCAAACTTCATTAATAATGGTACTTGATACCGTTCCGAAATAGATCGTCCAGCTTTTGCAAAATTTTGTCCCCAGTTTCGGTTTCCGCTAGCTGCAACAGCTTGTAATAAGTCGTGATTAATATCTAAAAATGACTGAACAGGTGGCGGTACCTCGCCAAACCCTATTGTTCCAGTGACCAATATGAAAGGCTCATCCATTCTTTCAGAGCAATTATTTTGTGTGATTTCCATTACGTTGGTAAGTTCAGTTCGCTTTATGAATCTACGCACATTGCCAGAAAATGAAAAATATACAACCTTCATCGGATCACCTACTTTCTAAAATATATTTATCTTATTATGATAAAATCATGTATTATATTTAAATGATTAAAGGCGCTTTGAAAAATCAAAATAACTTAGTTTCTCGAACTAACCACAATATATAGTAATTTCTATATCTATATGTAGTTATGTAAAAACTCAATAATTAAGTATTAATGCTTGATTTGTCATGTTTAAGAGCCTAAAACAGTGTGATTTTACATAAATTTTGATTTATTATAAATAAATTGACCACGTAATAAAACACTATATATTGTGTTTTGTCCTGGCCATCAATACTATATTATGTGTTTCATTATACATAACTCAGAAGATTATTAAAAGGCTTTTATTTACGTCAAAATGTTGAATAATCAATAGAAATGGCACCAATTCAACCTTAAAGTGCTATTCATGAATCAAAAAATATTTTTTTGTGATTTTAAGGTTTTATTATTTGCTTTTCATAAAAATCTTGCAATGCTTGATGTGTCGTCTTTTACACAAAATCATTTTATACATTGTGTGAAACACAATGTGTCACTATCATATATTCTATTCTTATAAGTAAAAGATTCACCCTAAATAATAGAACGTTTGTTCGTATTTATATCTTAATATATTTCTCTTCGATTTTCAACCATATATACATCTTCAGAGCATATATGCTAATATGAATACGTTAAAAATTAAAAATTGAGGCGATACATGTGAATCCTAAAGTTAAAGGTATCATTGCTATCTTAGTTTCAGCAGTTGGCTTTAGTTTTATGACTGTCTTCTTCCGATTAGCCGGTGACTTGCCTGTATTTCAAAAGTCTCTCGCTCGAAATTTAGTAGCAATGTTTATACCATTATATTTTATTTTAAAGTATAAACAGCCTTTATTTGGCAAATTAAGTAGTCAACCTTTATTGATTTCTCGTTCAACGTTGGGATTGATTGGTGTGTTACTTAATATCTACGCTATCGATCACATGCTTTTAAGTGATGCAGATACATTAATGAAGCTCAATCCATTTTGGACGATACTACTAAGTATTATCTTCTTAAATGAGAAAGTACGTAATTATCAATTTGTAGCTATGATTGTAGCCATTTTTGGTATGTTGTTTGTTGTTAAACCAGAATTCTCCTCCACTATGATTCCTGCATTGGGCGGGTTATTCTCTGGTATTTTTGCAGCAAGTGCTTATACGTGTGTCAGAGCATTGAGTACACGTGAAGCACCTTATACTATTGTATTTTATTTTTCATTCTTTTCCATTATAGTATTGATACCTTTTACTGTGTTTACATTTGAACCCATGTCTATGATGCAAGTTGTTTATTTAATCGGTGCAGGATTAGCAGCTGCTGCAGGACAAATTGGTATAACACTGGCTTATAGTTACGCACCAGCTAAAGATATTTCAATATTCACGTATGCATCTATTATATTTACCGCAGTATTTGGTTTTATATTATTCGGTGAAACACCAGATTCATTCGCTATCTTAGGCTATATTATTATTATAGGTGCCAGTTACTATATGTTTGAAAAAGCACGTCGACAACCACTTACAATTCAAAAAGAAGAACAAAAACCTAAACGCTAAAGGAGCGATATGCAATGACTGAAGGACGCAATAAAGAAGAATTAGAAGATATTACATTATTAGGTAATCAAAACAATAAATATGATTTTGATTATAGACCTGATGTTTTAGAATCATTTGATAACAAACACCCTGGACGCGATTATTTTGTGAAATTCAATTGTCCAGAATTCACATCATTATGCCCTATTACAGGCCAACCTGATTTCGCAACGATTTATATTTCTTATATTCCTAATATTAAAATGGTAGAATCTAAATCGTTAAAGCTTTATTTATTTAGTTTTAGAAACCATGGTGACTTCCACGAAGACTGTATGAACATTATAATGAATGATCTAATTGATTTAATGGATCCACATTATATTGAAGTTTGGGGCAAATTCACGCCGCGTGGTGGTATTTCAATAGATCCATATACAAACTATGGCCGTCCTGATTCTAAGTATGAAAAAATGGCAGAACATCGTTTAATGAATCATGACCTTTATCCAGAAAAAATAGATAATAGATAATAAATCACTATTTTTTATCTACGCCTCACCTACAATGATTGAATTTTTGGGATATTAATATATGTCTACCATCATTAAACCATCGACTAAGTCACATGATTTAGCCGATGGTTTTTGTATGCTTTCACGGGGGTAAATTACTAAACTTTAATATGATATTCTCACCCTATTTTCATATTTTCAACTGTATAGTGTAAAATTTAATTATATTTGAATAATTCAGGGACACACTTGTTTTTTTTATGAAAACAGTATAGAATAAATCCAACCATTTAAGGGGAGGGAAATTATGAAAAAAGTTAATCATAGTCACGAAGAAATCATGAAAAGCATTCCAAACAAAGGTTTCTTCGGACATCCAAAAGGACTAAGCACACTATTCTTGACTGAGTTTTGGGAGAGATTCAGTTACTATGGTATGAAAGCCATATTAATTTTCTATCTATATTATAGTGTTGCTGACGGTGGCTTCGGGCTTAGCCAAGCAGTTGCTATGCAAATTGTTGCTATTTACGGAACTTTAATTTATATGTCTGGTCTTATCGGAGGGTGGATTGCAGATCGGATTACTGGAACGCAAGATGCCGTCTTCTATGGTGGGTTCCTCATCATGTTTGGACATATCCTATTATCCATTCCGGGTAATTTAACAGCAGCAATGATAGCTTTACTTCTAATTATCGCAGGTACAGGGTTATTAAAACCAAATATCTCTACTACCGTTGGTGAATTATACGAACGCAATGATCCAAGACGTGATGCAGCATTTACGTTATTTTACATGGGGATTAATTTAGGGGCTTTGCTTTCACCTTTAATTACTGGGCAATTGCAAACTAGAATTGGTTTCCACGCTGGTTTTTTAGCAGCAGCAATTGGAATGTTTTTTGGTCTAATCGTTTTTGCACTCAAACGTAAAAAGAATTTAGGGTTAGCTGGTCGCAATGTGCCAATACCGTTAACAAGACCAGAAATCAAAAAATTCGTACTTATTACTGTTGGCGTTATCGTTTTATTCTTAATATACTTATGGATTCTACATTTAAATAATGCCTTAACATTAGGTAACTTTAGTTTCTTAATTACACTGTTAGGTATTGTATTACCGGTATACATATTCCTTAATATGATATTAAGTAAGAATATAACAAAAGATGAACGTTCACGTGTTTATAGTTACGTACCTTTATATATCACTTCCGTGGCTTTCTGGATGATTCAAGAACAAGGTTCAACGATACTTGCAACATTTGCAGATAAAAAAACACAATTAGAAATGTCAGAATTAACAAATGGTTTAATTGATTTTTCAATACCTGCAGCATGGGCGCAGTCATTAAATCCAATTTTCATTGTGCTCTTGGCGCCAATTTTCGCAACACTTTGGATGAAATTAGGAAAGTACAACCCGCCTACCGTACATAAATTTGCTATCGGCACGATTATCGCGGGCTTCTCCTATTTAATTATGATTATTCCATTAGCTACAGGCAACGCGTTAATCAATCCATTATGGCTTGTACTAAGTTTCTTATTGATTACGATTGGTGAACTTTGTATCTCACCAGTAGGTTTATCTACAACTACTAAATTAGCACCAATAACGTTCACTGCACGTATGATGAGCCTATGGATGCTAAGTAATGCAACTGCACAAGGGCTTAACGCTCAACTTGTTGTTGTCTATACAAAGATGAATCAAAGCGACTACTTTATGTACTCAGGACTTATCGCTGTAATCATTGGTATTCTATTACTTATGATTTCACCAAAAGTAAGACGTGCTATGAAAGGCGTTTACTAAACAATCAAAACTAAATACGATTTAAAAAAGTAGTGTCACTTCATTGTGTCACTACTTTTTTGTGTATATTATCAACAAAGACTAATTTTACTAAATGTTAATGTTTTAAAATTAAAATCAAATAAAATAACTTTAAAATATTAACAGAATTTTCCGAATATTGTTATTGTGAGAATATTATTGAAATTTAGTTTTATTAGGAGTAAAATCTATTTTATACATTTTTTATTGGGAGCAAGAAAGGACGGGAATTTTTATGCAAAATCAGGACAAAACCCAAGACCAAGCCATCCAATCTATTCCACAAAAAGGATTCTTTGGTCATCCTAAAGGTCTAGGGGTTTTATTTTTCGTTGAATTTTGGGAGAGATTTAGTTATTACGGGATGCGCGCGTTACTTATCTTTTATATGTATTTCGCGATCAAAGATGGTGGCCTCGGTATGGACAAGGGTACTGCACAATCAGTCATGGCTGTTTATGGTGCTCTAATCTATATGACTTCAGTACTTGGTGGTTGGATATCTGATAGAATCACTGGTACGCGTTCAGCCACATTTTACGGTGGCGTATTGATCATCATTGGACATATATTTTTAAGTTTACCGTTAGATATCATCGGTTTATTCATCTCCATGTTCTTTATTATCGTGGGTTCAGGATTAATGAAACCAAGTATTTCTAATATTGTAGGTAGACTATATCCTGAGAACGATACACGTATGGATGCAGGATTTGTTATTTTCTATATGTCTGTAAATTTAGGTGGGCTACTTTCACCATTAATATTAGATCAATTCGTTAAATCAGGCGATTTCCATGCTGGATTTTTAATTGCAGCAGTAGGTATGGCACTAGGTTTAGTTTGGTATATGATCTTCAATAAGAAAAACATTGGCGATGTAGGAACGAAGCCTACGAATCCTTTAAATCAAAGTGAGAAAAAGAAATACGGTTTAATATTCGCAGCTTCAGCTATAGTTATTGCAGCGGTGTTAATCATCACTGGATTAACTGGAACACTTTCATTTAACATTGTAAGTACCACTGTATTGATACTTGGGGTCGCGTTACCTATCATTTACTTTACTATTATGATTCGCAGTAAAGAAGTTACATCTGATGAACGTTCACGTGTCATTTCCTTCATTCCCCTATTTATTTTAGGTGTGGTTTTCTGGTCAATTCAAGAACAAGGTGCAAATGTGCTTAACATTTTCGCGCTTGAAAGTAGTGATATGTCCTTAAATATATTTGGATGGACAACAGATTTTGGACCAACCTGGTTCCAATCTATTAATCCTCTATTCATCGTATTACTTGCGCCAGTACTTTCAATTATCTGGGCTAAAATGGCAAGACGTCAGCCAAGTTTAGCTACGAAATTTGTCTTAGGTGCATTTTTAGCTGGGGCTTCTTACATAATGATTGGCTTAATTGGCATTTCATCCGGTGGTGCAATGATAAGTGTAAACTGGATTATCTTGTCATATGTTATTTGCGTTATTGGTGAATTATGTTTATCACCTACTGGTAATAGTGCAGCAGTAAAACTTGCACCTAAAGCCTTTAACACACAAATGATGAGCTTATGGTTACTAACAAACGCCTGTGCTCAAGCCATTAACGGTACTTTAGTAAAACTTATCGAACCACTTGGCTATAAAAATTATTTCCTATTCCTAGGAGTAATTGCGATTGTAGTCAGCCTAATCATCCTTGCCTTTGTACCAAAAATCGTCAAAGGTATGCGCGGGGTTAAATAATAATTTAATGATTTAAGTTTGCACAGTAGCTGCCTGATATTTAGTCAGCCCTATGAGAGCGGGAATACGAAATCAAATTTCAAGTTTTGATTTCGTATTCTCCGCTCTTTTTATTTATTTTTATTGAAAATCGGGTAAACTTAATAGGTAAATCAAAATTCTAAGAAATATGGTGAATAAATTGACACAATCAAAATTTAAACACGGCGTATTATTTTACCATGAACACTCAGGTATAAAAGATATATATAACGGGCTCGGAGATGTAGCATCCTCATTGACAACATTTTGTAAACATCTCTCTATCCAATTAAGTGAAAATGAAGGAGACATAATTAGTTATTGTAAAAAAATAAAAGAACAAAGTTATAGTGATGATGTAGATATTATCTTTATTTTAGGTGGAGACGGCACGGTAAATGAACTCGTTAATGGCATGATGCAAAGTCAGCTTGATATCCCAATCGGTATTATACCTGGCGGGACATTTAATGATTTTGTAAAAACATTAAATTTACACCCACGTCATAAAGTAGCAAGTGAACAACTTAAAGAAGCAGAACTAAGATCTTATGATATTATGAAAGTAAATGATGAATATGCTTTAAACTTTGTAGGCATGGGGCTGATTGTACAAAACGCAGAGAATGTACAAAACGGTAACAAAGATGTCTTTGGTAAACTAAGTTACGTTGGTTCTACAGTGAAAACATTACTTAATCCAGAACACTTTGACTATAAAATAACTGTCGATGAAAATGAAATTGAAGGTAATACCACAATGCTTGTAGTAGCGAATGGCCCGTTCATAGGTGGCAGTCGTATACCTTTAACCGATTTATCTCCCAATGATGGTTATTTAAATACATTTATCTTCACAGAAGAAAGAACAAGTGTCTTAAACGATATATTTAAGCAACGTGACAGTATGAATTGGAATAATATGACGGATGGTATTAAACATGTATTAGCGAAGAAAATCACCATCGCTACTGACCCACAGATGAAAGTTGACATTAATGGTGAAGTTGACTTAAAAACACCGCTTCAAATCGAAGTTGTGCCTGATGCTATTCAAATACTAACACTTCCAGAACATAAACAAGTGACCGATACTGAATCAGAATAATTAAGCTTTAACGCGATGTTTTAAATTACAAACAACCACTTAGTTTCAAAAGTCGTTATATTTTAACTAGCAAAGAGGCTGAGATATAGGCTTCTCAATTAACTAAAAAATGGTGTTTTCTACGTGAAATAAAGTAGAAAACACCATTTTTATGTTGTTATATATTTGTATCCAAAACGCATATCTCAGACACTTAAATGGTTAAATGTTGTACTCACTATCTCCTAGGAAATAATTCTCAACATCTTTCCAATTATTCACACGATCAAATCTGTCATCATTGATATTGTGCGTTGCAGTATACATAATCGGTGTACCAGTAAAGATGCTCAACTGTCTAGGGTTATCATCGATTAAATAATCCGCTTTAACAATATCTTTTCGACCACAAAATACAAAATGCTGAGGGTCTAAAAATGGGAAGAAGTGTCTTAACCAATCATATTTATCATGAAATGAAGTCGGTACATCCATTGCTGCAGTTGCGATATATACATCATAATGCTCAGTTAGTTTTTTAACGACATCTTGTGCATCATCCATAACTTGTAATCTCCTGAAAAAGCCAGGTTCCCTTAAAATTTCTGTTAGTAAGCCATCATGCTCAGGCATTGCATGTCTCAATTTTATTCCGTCTAACATCTCATATGTAATTCCTAAATCCGTGCGTTTATTCACGTCATCAAGTAATGCACCTACTGTATCAGCAAGTACCTCATCCATATCAATAGCAATCGATTTTCTCGTCATTTACTACTCTACTCCCTTTTCAATAGCTTCAATCTTTATTATATATAGCCTAAACACTATGTAAAAAGCGACTACATATAACTCCTTTTTCACTTCTAAGTATAGCAAATAACGTTCAACTAAACCAAAATTGTACTTATAAATATAATTTAAACCATGTTAAATGCTATTCACATAACACTTCTCATCATCTTAAATGAATTGGTTTATTATATTTATCTTTACATACACATTTTAGTCTCGTTGAACGTCATCATCATTGATTATAATTAAAATTCAAAGCTTTTAAGTACTTCGATCATTTTATCATTTTGTTCTGGAAAACCGATTGTCACTCGAACCCCTTTAGGAAATTCTCTTGTAATGCAACCAACATTTAAAAACGCTTCATATAAATCATGCGGTTTGTCTGTATTGATATAGACAAAGTTTGTTTGGCTTGGATAAAATCTATCACTTACAGCTAATTCAAAGAATTTTGCTCTCTCTTGTGCGTTATGTTCGCGAATAGATGCTAAGTATTTTTGATCTTCTAATGCTGCCAACGCTGCATACTCAGATAAGCGTCCTACATTAAATGGTGGACGTATAATATTCCATTTTTCGATTGCTTCTTTAGCTGCAACGACATAACCAATACGCATGCCTGCTAAGCCATATGCTTTAGAGAATGTGCGTAATAAAAATGCATTTGTAAATTGCTCTTGTAAGGCTAATGTATCAGGGAAATCCTCCGCAGTTACAAATTCTACATAGGCTTCATCTATAATTACTGGAACATGACTTGGTACACGTGTTAAGAAATGTTGTAACTCTTCATGCGTAAAATAAGTGCCTGTTGGATTATTTGGATTACATAACCATACGAGTTTCGTATCATCGTCAATCTCTGCTAATATACCTTCTAAATCAAAACATCCATTTTGCATAGGCACTTGTGCTACATTTGCAGCTTCTACGGTTGCATTATGATAATACTGTCCAAACGTCATTTCACTTGTTACTATTTTATCTCCAGGAGTGAGTACCGCACGTGAAATCATTAAAATGACTTCGTCTAGGCCTGCCCCGAATAATATGCGTGATGCATCAACATTTAAGTGCTTACTGATTGCTTCTTTGATTAATGGAGAACCGGTCTCAGGATAAAATTGCAATTCATCTAAATGTGCTTGAATCGCCTCGTTAACTTTTGGTGACGGACCATATAAATTTTCATTTGAAGCTAATTTATATAATTCACCTTCAATCCCGTAACTTTCTTTCAATGCTCTAGGCGATAAACCTGGTTCATATGCTGATAATTGTTCAATTTGCTTTTTCATTGTTGCTTCGGGCCTCCTTAAATTTACAGAAATTTCAAAACTTAATAACTATTATAAACCCAATAATAGTTTAAAATCAATGTGTCCTCCTCAAACAGTTTGATTTGTAATCAGTAAAAAACGAGTTCAGATAAATTAAGCATGTTATTCCTATCGCTCATCATCCGAACCCGTAATAAAAGAGTTAATGTTTAATCTATTAAATTATGCTTTTCTAGATATGCTTTTGCAACTTCATATGGGTCTTCTTTTTTCACAGTCACATCGTAGTTCATTTGTTGCATTTCTTCATCTGAAATTTTACCTGCTAATTTATTTAGCGGTGCTTTAATTTCAGGATGTTCTTCTAAATAGGATTCTTTAAACATAGGCGCACCTTGATATGGTGGAAAGACATCTTTATCATCCTCTAGAACGACCATATCATATTGTTTTAATTCAGCATCTGTTGAATATGCATCTATTAAATTGATATCGCCACTTTCAATTGCTTGATAACGTAATTTAGGTTCCATCGTTTTGACGTCTCCTAAATCAAGGTCATATGCTTTTTTCACAGCTGGATAGCCATCTTCACGATCATTAAATTCTAATGTAAAGCCAGGCTTGATTTTGCTACTGACTTTATTTAAATCACCAATTGTTTTAATATCATGCTCTTCTGCAAAGTCTTTTTTCACTGCTAAGGCATACGTATTATTGTATTCCATTGGTTTTAACATCGTCATATCATATTTACTTTCTAAACTCGATTTAGCTTGTTCGTATACTTCGTCTTCTTTCTTAGACTGTAGATCTTCTTTCGTTAATTCACCGAGCACTGTCCCTGTAAACTCAAGATAACCATCTATATCATCTGATTTTAAGGCGTTAAATAAGAAAGCTGTTTTACCCAATCCGTCTTCAACTTCAACAGTATGATCTGTTTCTTCTTCAATTAAAATTTTATACATATTGGTAATCACTGAAGGCTCTGAACCAAGCTTACCTGCTAAAGTCACTTTATCTCCTTTTTGCGCTAACAACGGACCAACTATAAACAATAATAAGATTAATACGATAGCACCTAATGCAATCAGTAATTTTTTGTATGACATTTTTTGCATAAAGCGTAAGGCTAAATCAAATAAGATTGCGAGCAAGGCCGCTGGAATGGCACCGATAAGTATTAATGACGTATCATTTCTATCGATACCTAATAATATAAGGTCACCTAAACCACCTGCACCAATTAAAGCTGCTAATGTTGCCGTACCAATGATTAATACCATAGCTGTGCGAATACCCGCCATAATTACCGGCATCGCAATTGGCAATTCTACTTTACTCAAACGGCGTCCTGGTTTCATACCTATACCTTTTGCTGCTTCTATTAACGAAGCATCAACTTCGTTAATACCCGTGTATGTATTTCTCAAAATAGGTAGTAGAGCATAAACGACTAAAGCAATCACGGCTGGCACTTTACCTATACCAAATAGCGGTATCATCAAACCGAGTAAAGCAAGTGATGGTATCGTTTGTAGTATAGCTGCAATATTCATCACGACTTCAGAAAGTTTACGCGTTTTTGTAAGCAGAATGCCTAAGGGAACACCAATCAGAGTCGCTATTAATAAAGCAATAAATGATATTTGCATATGTTCAAAAATAGTTGTTAATAATTGACCTTTGCGCTCTACAAGAGTGTTAATGAATTCATTCATCCATTATGACCTCCTTTGCCTTCTGACAAAACTTTAAATATATCTTCTCGTTTTAGCACATGTTGTGTAGAAGCTGCTTCGTCATCGACAATAATTGCTTCATGGTCAATTAAATGCTCATAAATATCGCGTACAAAATAATTACTTTGTACAACAGGATAACTTTCATGAGCCATTTCTGATTTATTGTTTGGTAAATTGCTAACCAGTTCAGATAATTTCATATCATTAACCGTACGTTTTACTTTATCTCCCATAAACTGCTTCACAAAGTCATTTTTAGGATTTTTAATAAACCCTTCTGGTGTATCAATTTGTTCAACTCGACCCTCATTTAATAAACATATACGGTCGCCCAGTTTCATTGCTTCTTGAATATCATGTGTTACGAAAATAATCGTTTTTTTAATTTTTTGTTGTAATTCAATTAAATCATCTTGTAACTTTTCACGGCTAATCGGGTCTAGCGCACTGTATGGCTCATCCATTAATATCACTGGCGGATCGGCGGCCAATGCACGAACCACGCCTACACGTTGCTGCTGACCTCCTGACAACTCATCTGGTTTACGATTTTTATATAATTCAGGTTCTAAACCCACCATATTCAATAATTCATCCACGCGTTGATTAATATCTTTTTCTTTCCACTTTTTCATTTGTGGCACTTGAGCGATATTCTCTTTGATTGTCATGTGGGGGAAAAGTGCGATTTGTTGCAGTACATAGCCTATATCCCAACGCATTTCATAAATAGAATAATCACTAATTGGTTTATCATTAAAATAAATATATCCTTCAGATAACGAAATTAAGCGATTGACCATTTTTAAGGTCGTTGTTTTTCCACAACCTGAAGGACCAATTAACACAAAAAATTCGCCTTTTTTTATATTAAAACTGATGTCATCGACTGCAGTTTTATCTCCATATTTTTTCACTACATTTTTAAATTCTATCACTTTGTCACCTTCACTTTACTGTCCTCTATTTTAAAAAATTAGATTAAATTCACATTTACTACGACTATTCCCTATTTTCATATAATTCATGTATTTATCAAGCAATTATCAAAGTTTTTGTTTTACTTCATTAATAACTTGTTTTTACAAAAAAGCGAAGTTAACTCAAATCAAAAATATACCTATGATTTTTTGTTACATAGTATATTATAATTTGAAATTTAACTTCGCGGTTATGGTTATATTTATTAAAAGCAGAAAACTATGTGGCACTACAACAACTAACTTGATTATATTTTTGCTTTATATGATTGAATGGTTTCTAAGAACATTGGACAGTAATGTTTTAATTTGTAACTACCTACGCCATCAATTAAAATCATATCTTGTTTTGATTCTGGCTTTCTTTTAGCAAATTCTTCTAGTGTAAAATCAGAGAAGATACTTACTGGCGGAATACTCAAGTCCTCACTTAGCTGTTTACGTACAGCTATAAGTTCATCAAATAGTGCACGATCCACACCTTCAACGGTATTGATATTAACTTTTTCTGTAGTTTTACGTTTAAATGGCGTCGTAAATATAGTGACTTGATCACTCAATAAACTTTTCACAGAGTTATCACAAGTTAATATTTCATCATACTCATTTAAAAAGCCTTTAAATCTCAATTCATCAATAAGATGACTTAAATCTGATGTAGTGTAGTTTTTCATAATACCATGTGTCGACAATTCATTATAATCACAGTAGCGAATATAATCAGATTCTTCGCCTCTTAATACTTGTATAATGACGCTATAGCTTTCTTTCTGTTTCATACGTGCAATACAACTCACAATCATTTTTGCTTCATTTGTCATATCGTACGTTTTATTTTCTCTTACACAATTACTACACTGTTCACATTCTTCAAGCTTTTCATTCGGCTCAAAATAATGTACAAGTGTTGCTTCTAAACACTTTTTAGTTTTTGTATAAAGTATCATTTTATTTAATTTTTCGCCCATCTTATCTTTATAATCATCATCTGCTTTCGATGAAGATATAAAATACTGATGTAAGCCGATGTCACGTTCACTAAATAATAAAATACAATCACTATTTAAGCCATCACGACCTGCACGACCTGCTTCTTGATAGTATGATTCTAAATCGCCAGGCATATTATAATGAATAACAAATCTTACATTGGATTTGTCGATACCCATACCAAAAGCATTCGTAGCTACAACTACGCGTACACGATCATAAACAAAATCATTTTGGGCAGCTTCACGCTCTTTGTTCGATAGTCCACCATGATAGGTTGTACTCTTAATATCATTAATCGCTAACGCTTCTTGTAATTCTTCAACTTGTTTTCGTGTTGAACAATAAATAATGCCGGATTCTTTTTGATATTTTTTAACATATTCCAACACAAATTTTTGTCGTTGATATGTAGGATTGACTTGAAAGACTAGATTTCGACGTTTTGTACTTGTTTTAATCTCGTCATTTTTATTAATATTCAAGCGATCCATAATGTCTTTTTGAACTTCAATTGTCGCAGTTGCAGTAAGTGCTACAATTGTAAAATCTTGTGGTAATGCAAATACCTTATGAATCACATCTCGATAACTCGGTCTAAAATCGTGACCCCATTTAGAAATACAGTGTGCTTCATCAAAAGCAACTAACGGTATATTTAATTGTTGCACCATTTGAACAAAATAAGCATTATCGAAACGTTCAGGCGCCACATATAGAAATTGGATTTCACCTTTTCTAAGTTGTGCCTCTATTTCTTTTTGTTGTTTCTGAGTTAAACTACTGTTTAAGTACGCCGCGCGTATACCCATGGCCTTTAATTGATCAACTTGATCTTTCATTAGCGAAATTAATGGACTGATAACGATTGTCGTACCGCCCAACATTAATCCCGGAACTTGATAACAAATTGATTTTCCCCCGCCAGTAGGTAATACACCTAGCGCATTTTGATGATTCATTACTTTTGTTATAATTTCTTTTTGACCCGGACGAAATGTATCGTAGCCAAAATAATGCGATAAAGTTGATTCCATGTTAACAATCCCTCATTGTTCTTTTAGTTCTTCTAGTTCACTCCATCTTGCCATATCATCTTCGTACGTCTGGTTAAGACGACGTTGTTCTTCAGTTAATTCTTTGATTTTAGCATAATCTGAACTTGCTGCAATCATTTCTTCATCGATGCTTTCTAATCTTTGCTCAGTAGTTTCAATACGTTCAATAATTGTTTCATATTCTTGCTTTTCTTTAAAAGATAGCCCTTTTTTCTTATTCGTATTTTGTTTTACATGTGTTTGTTGTTTCTGTTGCTTTTGCTGTGCTTGGGCTTTATCTTGTTCTTTTTTATATGCTTCATAATCTTCAAATGTCCCTATAATACGTTCCATTATACCATCGTGAATATACCAATATTCTTGGGCTACTTTATTCAAGAAATATCTATCATGACTTACTGTGATTACAGCGCCGCCAAATGTTTCAATATAATCTTCTAATATTGTGAGCGTTTCAGTATCTAAGTCGTTTGTTGGCTCATCTAATAGCAAGACATTCGGCTGATGGACTAATAATCTCAACAGATATAGTCTTTTTTGTTCGCCACCTGATAATTTATATATTTTTTTACCATGTGTGGAACTTGGGAATAAGAAGCGTTCGAGTAGTTGTGTAATTGAAACTGAAGTACCATCTTTTTCTTTAGCTACTTCACTTTCTTCTCTTAAATAATCAATCATTCTTACATCACGATCTAATCGCTCTTCACTTTGTTTAAAGTAAGCAACTTTTACGGTCTGCCCAATTTTCAGATTACCTTCGAAGGCTTGATCTTCGCCACTCAATATATTTAACAATGTTGTTTTACCAGCACCATTAGGCCCAACAATACCAATTTGCTGACCACTTTGAATTATTTGAGTGATGTCTTCGAACAATGTCTTATCATTTATGCGCTTAGTCAGAGCATCGAATTCAAAGACTTGTTTCCCCAATCTTGAATAAGCAAGATTTAAAGATGCTTTATCTTGTTGATGCTGATTTTTGACCTCTTGTTCTAAATCGTTAAATCTATTTTTACGTGCTTGTTGTTTTGTAGTTCGTGCTTTTACACCCGCACGCATCCAAGCAAGTTCTTTTTTATATAAAGATTGTTGTTTCGATTGTTGTTTTTGTTCGATAATTTCATTTTCTGCACGTTGTGCTATATAAGCTTCATAATTACCAGCATAAGTGCGTAATTTCCCACGGTCTAATTCGATGATTCGTGAGGATACTTCGTTTAAGAAATAACGATCATGTGTGACAAATAACACCGTGTGTGGATATTGTTTCACATAATTGATTAACCAATTGATAGATTCAAAATCTAAGTGGTTAGTAGGCTCATCTAGAAGTAATAAATCAGGTTGTTCAATAAGTGTCTTCGCAAGACCCACTCTTTTTTGTTGACCACCTGAAAGTTCACTTACTTCTTTTGTCGTATCATGAATACCTAATTTAGAAAGTATCGTCTTGATTTCTGCACTGTAATCCCATGCTTGATTCGCATCCATTGCATCTTGTGCTTGCATCATTTTTTGTAAATCTGACTCACTCTGGGTCGTACTATATTGATTCAGTGCAGACTCATATGCACGTATAACTTGAAGTGTTTTAGTTTCTGAGGTTAGTACTGCTTCAAAAACAGACATATTTCGATCAAAATCTTGTTTTTGAGAAGAATAACGGACGCGATACGAATTGGGATGTGATATTTCCGCATCGTAATCTTCGTCTAGTCCTGCTATTACTTTTAACAAAGTACTCTTGCCAGTCCCATTTATACCAACGAGTCCTATTTTTTCTCCTTCAGAAATAGAGAGATGTAAATCATCGAAAATAGTCTTATCGGCATATGACTTATTTAAATGTTCAATTTTGTATGCTTCCATCATTCTACATCCTTTTTAATATCGAAATTTTTAAATATCGAAAATAGTAATTATATCTGTTAAACTTAATTTCAGTTCTATATATTATACACCTTTTTGAACTCAAATGATACAAAGGAGAGAAGCTTATGCCGGAATTTTTCCAAAACTTACCTCCTTACATCCAAGCATTAATAGCTGGTCTTATCACATGGCTACTTACTGCATTAGGAGCAGCATCGGTATTTATTTTCAAAAGAGTTAACGATAAGTTATTGAACTCAATGCAAGGTTTTGCTGCAGGCATTATGATTGCTGCAAGCTTTTGGTCATTATTACAGCCAGCCATTGCTTATGGTGAAGGCACAGCTTTCCCATGGTTACCTGCTGCTATTGGTTTTTTATTGGGTGGATTATTTATTCGTGGATTAGATTTAGTTATTCCTCATATACATCCAAACACCAAAGACACTAATCAATTTCATGAAGGTGTAGGTACTAAAAAACTCAACAAAAACACATTACTTGTATTGGCAATTACGTTACACAATATTCCAGAAGGTCTTTCTATAGGTGTAGCCTTTGGTGGTATTGTTTCTGGTAATGGCCAAGCAACATTTTTAGGCGCTGTTGGATTAGCCATCGGTATCGGGATACAGAATATTCCAGAAGGTGCAGCATTGTCAATGCCAATACGCGCTGCAGGTGCATCAAGATGGAAAGCTTTTAATTATGGACAAGCATCAGCCATCGTCGAACCTATATTTGCTGTAGTCGGTGCTGCTGCGGTGATAATGATCACCCCTATGTTGCCATATGCTTTAGCATTTGCTGCAGGTGCAATGATATTCGTTGTGGTTGAAGAACTTATACCAGATTCTCAAGCAAGTAATAATACAGACCTTGCAACGTTAAGTCTAATGTTAGGATTCACAATCATGATGATACTTGATGTCGCACTTGGATAAGGACGTAAATTTTGTATTAAAAATGGTTTAGACATAAACCTAATTAGAAAAATAGCTATGGGCACTTGAAAAAGTACCATAGCTATTTTTGTGTCATTTTTTAAATATGTAGTCGAATGAATCTAAAGTAAAATTTAAAAAGAGCCAATATACCTAAATTAGGTATATTAGCTCTATAAATTAACTATTATTTTTTCTCTTTTCCTTTTGGACCTGGCTTATATTCGTACTCAGAAGGTTTCACTTTTTCGAAATCTGGATTGTCATAGAATCTCAATAAGTCACCATTAATCAAATCGTCACTCATTTGTAGATCTTTTTCAGCTTGTTGTTTACGTTTTTCAAAATCTTTAGGTTTTTCTGTTACTGGTTCATTCGTTTTATTATCATAAATTCTACCATTAACATATTTATAATCTTTCGTTATAAAGTCACCGTTTCTGAATGGCACTGTGTTGTTATGTTCTTTCGATAACATGTCTGTACCCATCATTAGGTAATTCTTAGTATCAATACCCATTAAATGAAGCAGTGTAGGCATAACGTCTGCTTGACCAGCATACGTTTCATCTACTGCGCCTTCCTTACCTGGTATTTTCAGCCAGAAGCCTGTACGGTTTAAGTCAGTAAATTTAGCAGGTGTAATTTCTTCACCTAATAATTTTTCCATAGCTTTATTATGGTTTTCAGAAATACCATAGTGGTCACCGTAAATCATTATAACGGAATCTTCATAAAGACCTTTTTCTTTCAATTCATTAACAAATTCTTCTAACGATTCATCTAGATATCTAGCTGTTTGAACATAGCCATCTACCGTTGAATCTCCAGTATTTGGTGATTCTATTGTTGCATCCTCTGGTGATACAGTAAATGGATAATGGTTTGTTAATGTAATTAAATGACTGTAAAATGGTTCTTTTTCTTTAGCTAAGTAATCTGCTGATTTATCAAAGAACTCTTTATCTTTAAGACCTAGATTCTCAAGATTTTCTTCAGACATATCATAATAGGTCGCATCATAGAATTTATCTATACCAAAGTGTCTATACACTTGATCACGGTTCCAGAATGTTTTGTAATCACCATGCATTACACTAGATGTATAACCTTGTTTTTGATCAAGAATTGCTGGTAATGCTTGGTAAGTGTTATCACCTTTCAATGAAAAGGCTGAACCTTGAGGTAAACCATACAAACTATTATCCATTGTAAACTCTGAGTCTGATGTTTTACCTTGACCCGTTTGATGGAAGAAGTTTGGATAATATCTATAACCTGCATTCCCTGATGATAATTTATTTAAGAATGGTGTTACTTCTTCTCCGTTGACTTTTTTATCAATTAAGAAAGTTTGGAAACTTTCTAAGTGTATTTTTATAACATTTTTCTTTTTACCTGCACCAAAATACTCTTGGTTCGGTTCAACTCGTTTTTGTTTCGAATAATTTAACACTTTAGTTAAGTCATCTTCATTAGCTAAAGCTTTTTGTTGGTTATTTTGAATTGTTTTCACACCATCATAGACAGTGAAATTATACGGTCCTAAATATTTCACTAAATATTTGTGATCGAAAGTACGTGTTAATAATTCAGGACGATCTGATTCAGCAAAAGCTAAATTCAGGAAGAATAAGGCAATTGCAGCTGCCATAACTACTGGCACAAACTTTTTACTGAATACACGTTTACCTAACCATTTTTGTTTAAATATCAAGATAAAAAGGTAAATGATTGTATCAATAAAGTATACAAAGTCATACCATTTAAATGAAGCTGTCACTGCGCCGCCCATTGAATCAACATTTCCAACTTGGTTCAATGTACTAAACGTTATAAAATCAGAGAAGAATCTGAAGTAAACAACGTTCGCGTATAGTAGGAAAGTTAAAACAAAGCCACCAATAAAGATGAACCAGAATGCTTTCTTCCCTTTAAAGAATAAGAAAATACTTAATACTAAAGCGATTAAACTGTATGGATTCATTAATAGGATTAGGTTTTGTACTAACCCTTTAACACCTAAAGAAAAATCAACATAATATGAAAAATACGTTTTAAATGCGACAGTAAGCACGGTCAGAATAAAAAACGCAAAAAGAGTTAATTTCTTTTTGTGTAGACTCATGTTTGTTTCCCCCGATATAGATTAATATAGGTTGGAAAATAATCCATACCTAGTAAAAAATTGGCAAAGTTACTGTGTTCAATATGTTATTAGCGATGTTAGTATCCCTAACTAAACAAAGGTCGTTATTGGCAAAAGTTATCTTCTTTAGGTTAAGTTTTTTAAAATCCTGATCAGCTGTGTATGTAATTTAAATTTCTATACACTAGAATTTTATTAGCTTGTTCAATTGTGAACTAAAGTTATAGTTTTTGAAATTTTAAGTTTTATATATTCTAATTTAGAAACTTTTCATTTGTCTATATAGTGTAAATTGTGTTGACGCTTTCGATTATTGCTTAACGTCATCTTCACAGTTTTTATCATTTTGTAATGTTTCCGTAACAAAACGCATATAGTTCAATGTATAAATATAAAGCAATTCCGGTCAAATTTCAAGTAAAAACACACTTTCAAGCATAATTTAACGTTTTGCCACCGTTTTGTTAAAGGCTTGTTAATTGGCTGTGAATATATCATTAAGAAATAATATGCTTTTTAATTATACTCTGCTTGGTTTTTATATTAATCGGACTAGAGTCGTATATGAAATGAATTTTTATTTTAATATTTCACGAAATAATAATGCCCTTCTAGAAAGCTTTCTACAAAAACTCAAAAGTTATATATCTAAATATGCGCAATATAAAAAGCTGTAACCCTCGAAAAATTAACTTGAGGCGTTACAGCTGATCAGCAAGTCTATATATTATCTTTTATTCAGTAATATATAGACTTGCTATTTTTTATTTCAACATCTCTAACTGCATTCTATATTCAATACCATGAAACAATTGGTTTAACCAATTCGTATATTTAATTAAATTCTTTTCTACAGTTTCAATATCTATAAATTGGAACTTTAATTTTGTACCTTGATGCTTTTGACCCAACTTAGTTAAATGATAACTCGCTATTGTCCCAATTTGTGGGTAACTGCCTATTGTATAATGGTCATTGAGTAAAATAATCGGTGTACCATCTCTTTTAACTTGTATCGTGCCTATTTGAACAGACTGATGTGCCGGCATATCTTCATAAAAAGCCTTCACGGGCTGTCCTTCTACATACATCCCGACTCTATTTGCTTTACTCGTGACTTTATATTCTCCAAGCGTAAAGTGACTTAACGCTTCTTGTTCGAAGTCTTCTGTCCCTTTATTTTTAATGACATGAAAAACATCGGACATATAGTTAAAGGAAAGTGCATAACCATCAATACCCCAGTCTGTTTGATGTTTTTCTTCTAGATTTTCAAACAATTTAAGGTGACGTTCAGTATAGTCGCGTTTCATATTAATTTCGTCGCCTTTTTGCAATTTACGTCCATGAAAACCGCCAATTTTGACTTTGAAGTCGGTGGAGGTTGAGCCTAACCATTCATCTAATTCGAAACCACCACCGATTGCTAAATATACTCTAGAAGTGCGATTTGTCTCTGTAAATACAAGTACGTCACCTTTTTCCATTAAGTATAATTTATTTGGTAATACTTTCATATGCTCTGTTTTAGCTTTAAAACTACCACCGCTTAACGCAATCAATGTCGATTCAGTAAAGCGAATGCTCGCCATTCTATTTGTCATCTCTAACGTAGCTTCACGCTTATCATTTGCAACGAGTCTGTTCGCTATTTCATGAGATAATGGATCTAGTGCGCCACCAGGAATAACACCGTTGTGCTCGTAGCCTTTACGACCAAAATCTTGGAAACTTGAGAATAATCCTTCACCTTCTATTATGATTGACATGGTTCGAAGCCTCCTAGATCCAGCGTTTCTTCTGTTATTGCTTTAAATTTAACATTATCGCCTAATTTTAGCTTAGTAAAATCTGCTAGTTCTGGGTCAAACAAACGAATAGGTGTATAGCCAATGACTAACCAATCGCCATAAGTATCTATTGTAGTAATACCTGTCTTTTTCCCTTCTATTATGACAGAACCTGCTGGAATAAATGTTTTTTTGCCACCTGTGTGATTAACAAATAAACGCTTATCCATTCCGGTAAGATAAGGAAATCCAGGTGTAAAACCCATCATTGAGACAAAATACGTATGTTTCGTATGTAGCTTCACAAATTTATCAAAATCTAATTTGTAATGCGTTAATAAAGCCGCTAAATCAGGCCCAAATTCTCCACCATAAACAACTGGAATTTCCATCGGTTCAATCGTTTGCTCTTCGTGTTTAATCTCTAATTGTACGGTTTGCATTAATGCGTTCATATATAAAAATGGTGATTTAATATTGTAGTGTTTGATCATGTCTCGCGCATCATAACAAATCATCATATCTGATTCAGTAGGTACAATTTCGGTTATAAAAGGATAATCTTTTTCTAATAAATACGTTTTTAATGCTAATAAATCTTCTGTTAAATCCTTAGAGACTTCTTTTTCAATAGAAACTACAATTGCTTGGTCTCCCTGGCTATATATTTTCATAGGCTCACCTCTTATATTCTTACTAATGATAAAACACATTTAACCCTTGTACCAAATAACCCACAAGTGCTTTCACTAGAAAATAGACTATTACAAATTGAACCATGCAAGAGATGGTAATTACGAATCTTGCAATATAAATCTGTTGTTTCTTCAGCAAACGATTTACATACCATTTTGAAAGCAAGGTTATTAAAATCATTGTCAGTATCCAAACTAATATCATCGTTATGCCCCACTCGCTGTTTATAATTTATTACGTAATTATTTAAGTGTACCCTTGTATATAGTCTATTGGGAATGCTTGTGTATCACTAAATTTAATACTATGATACGCCTTATTTTACCTATGTAAATCAAAGGCTAATTTGTCACAACTCTCATATTTTCACGTTAACGGTTTTCTATAATAGGTCCCATCTCTGAATTCATGGTAAACCCAATGTTTATACTTTCTATATTCTATAGATAAATTTCAACCTCGGCAACCTCTCGCAAACTATTTATAAGAAAAACCTGTATCTGGTTTTTCAATATTTTATCTTTAAAATCATTTATATCGTAATTTTTTTGCGATAATTTCCCATCATCTATAAGTGATTGCCTCATACAACCACGCAAGAAATCTTCATTATATAGAGGTGTATAATAGCATTCATCTTCTTTTATCATGATATTTCCAATATCAAATTCTAATATTTTTCCATTTGAATCATACAACAACACAAGATCAGTCTGATGATTATGTGATAAATGTTTTCTAATAGTTGTCTTATTTATTAATTCGGGTTTATTTACATTATCTGTTAAAGGTAGTAATTTTGCTGTAAATTTATTTTTATCAGATAAGGTTGCAACAACATAATCTAGTGACCCATCTTGGTCTAATAATATTTTTATGCGATACGGACCTGTTGGATAATCATTCATTAACATTTCGATTAACTGATTCCATTTCGCTTCATCCAAGTTAAATTTAAGTTGCTCAGCAGACTGTTTTATTCTTTTTTTATGATAAGGCAGGCGCGGAAACTTTCCTTCTTCCAAACGCATCGTTTCAAATAACTGCATTATAACCTCTCCAATATCTTTGTTTTATCCTTAAATTCTTGCACTTCATCGTCAGGCTTAGAGTCTATAGTAATACCTGCACCCACGCCGTATATGGCTTGGTTATCCATGTATTGAATCGTTCGAATAGGCACGTTGAAAATGGACTTCCCTTCAGGCAACAACAAGGCAACTGTACCACAATAACCATTTCTCGGGGTTTGCTCTAACTTTTTAATATACTTCATAGTATTGATTTTTGGTGCTCCTGTAATAGAACCGCACGGAAATAATGCTTTTAAGATATGCATGAGTTTAGTCTCTTGATGTAACGTCCCTGTGACCATCGACGTCATTTGAAATACAGTGCTGTAGCGTTCTATATGAAATGGTTTATAGACTTTTACAGTTCCTGTCTCTGTAATACGGCTAATATCATTTCGTAACAAATCCACAATCATGACATTTTCCGCTTTATCTTTAACTGAATTCATTAACGTATGTAAATTTTGCTGATCTTGCGCTTCTGAATGTCCTCTAGCTATAGTACCTTTCATGGGCTTACTTAATAATACATCTTTCCGATTTTCAAACGGACCACGTTGGAAAAATAATTCTGGCGAAAGAGAAGCTAACTGTACTTCATCTGTATCGATTAAAGCAGAATAAAAACCATGATTTTGCTGCTGTAACACTTCATATAATGTAGCAATCGGATAATGAATGTCATCAGTCAAACGTGTCGTATAATTCACTTGATATGTATTACCTTCAATAATTGCGGATTGAACTGCTTTAATATGAGTAATTAATTGAGATTTATTTAATTGAAATTTAAAATCACATTTTGGTATGTATTGCTCTTTTTTGTCAGTTAATGTTATATCTTCCTTTTTGTCAAAAACATAAGCAGCTGCAAAAACATATTCACCCTGTATTTGTATTGTAGCCATCTGTTCATTAAAAAAAGGTGCCGCTTCATACGGTAAATACAAAGCTACATAGCTACCTTGGTGTTGATGCATTTCTGCAAATTGTATAACGCTGCCTACTTCGTCTAAATGATATGCGATTAATTTATCTTTACACTGCGTAAATTGGTATTGATGGGATTCATATTCTGATTCGTCTAATAAATAGCGATAATTAAATTGTATCTGCATGAGAACCCTCCACGATTTCTATAAATAATTTTATTTGTTCAATACCATATTCACTCAGGATAGATTCAGGATGATACTGTACACCAAAAACAGGTAACGTTTTGTGTGCACACGCCATAATGATACCTTCTTGATTTGTTGCTGTAACTTTTAATATTTTTGGAAATGTCTTAGTATCAGCAATTAAAGAATGATATCGCATAACATAAAATGTATCGGCTAAACCTTTAAAAATACCACTGTTATCATGTTGAATTTGAGTTGTGTGACCATGAATCGGTTTATCACCTTTTATAATATCTCCGCCAAAATAAGTCGTTATTTGTTGAAATCCTAAACATACACCTAGAATTGGAACTTGTTCTGAAAAAACTTTTATAACTTCATCTAATATAGGATAATCATCAGGTGATCCTGGTCCTGGAGAAATAACTATAGCATCTGGAGACATTTGCGTAATCTTCTCAGTAGTAATCTCTTCAACATCTACTACATTAACTGCCCCACTATAACTTTGCTTAATATAGTCTACAATATTGTATGTAAATGAATCTTTATTATCAATGATTAGTATCATTTCTTCACCTCGTTATGTATCTTTCACTACCTATTATACTCATTATCCCAAATCTCAACTTGATTTTACAGTTTAAATGTATTATTCTTATCACCGTATAAATGAATATAAAGAGGTTCCTAGCTGACACCCTCTATAAAAAACTAGACACGTAAACAACGTCTATCTTTTTTATAAGGATAGGCGTTTTTTTATGGTGTCATAGCGAAAATGAGTCAAAGCTAGTATGACATTATTAAGGAGTGCAAGATATTATGACGCAACAATCTTTAAACAGTAATAAAGCCATCGTGGTTTTCAGTGGTGGACAAGATAGCACGACTTGCCTATTTTGGGCTAAACAACATTACAATGATGTAGAATTAGTGACATTTGAATATGGACAAAGGCACGATACAGAAATTAAAGTAGCAAAGCAAATTGCTGAAACACAAAATGTAAAACATCACATATTAGATATGTCCTTACTTTCTCAACTTACACCAAACGCATTAACGCAGCATGATATGGATATTGAAGTTGGCGAAGACGGCGTGCCAAATACATTTGTACCGGCCAGAAATCTTTTATTCTTATCATTTGCAGGTGCGCTTGCATATCAAACAAACGCGAAACATATTATTACTGGCGTTTGTGAAACTGATTTTTCTGGATACCCTGACTGTAGAGATAGTTTTATAAAATCAATGAATGTTACTTTATCTCTATCTATGGATAAAGATTTCGTTATACAGACACCATTAATGTGGTTAGATAAAAAAGAAACTTGGGCACTAAGCGATGAACTTGGTGTACTAGACTATATTAGATACAATACGCTCACTTGCTACAATGGCGTTATCGGTGAAGGTTGTGGAGAATGCCCTGCTTGTGAATTAAGAGCACGAGGTTTAGACGCTTATCTAAAAGAAAAAGGAGCTGAATAACGTGTTCCAACAAAATTATCCTAACGTTCAACATCCTTATAGCTTTGAGCTTAATAAAGACTTCAACTTTTCTGCAGCCCACTACATTCCTAGTGAAGATGCTGGAAAATGTATGCGTACACATGGTCATACCTACTTCGTAAATTTAACAATTGGTGGCGACACATTAGATCATAATGGGTTTTTAGTGAATTTTAGCAACTTAAAAAAATTAGTTCATGACCAATTCGACCACCATTTACTCAATGATTTACCTCAATTCAAAGGCAAGAGTCCATCAACAGAAATCGTTGCACAGACTATTTATGAAATGGTACAAACTTCATTAAACGAACGAGACAACCAGCCTAAATGTCTACAAGTTTATGTTAGAGAAACACCAACAAGTTATGTGGTCTATAGACCAAAGGAGTCCAAATATGAGTAAAATTCCTGTTTTAGAAATTTTCGGTCCAACAATTCAAGGTGAAGGCCGAGTGATTGGACGAAAAACGATGTTTGTTCGCACAGCTGGTTGCGATTATCGTTGTAGTTGGTGTGATTCAAGCTTCACTTGGGATGGTAGTGCTAAAGAAGATATACGCATGATGACCGCTGAGGAAATATACGACTCACTTTATGAAATTGCTGGTGACTCATTTAATCACGTAACAATTTCTGGAGGTAATCCTGCTCTTATAAAAGGCATTCAGGATTTAGTCGATCTTTTTGAAACTAAAAACATTTATAGCGCATTAGAAACTCAAGGGAGTAAATTCCAACCTTGGATGACACAGATTGATGACTTAACTATTAGTCCGAAACCCCCAAGTTCAAAAATGAAACCTAATCTACCAATATTAGATGAAGTTATTGAAAATTGTATACCTGCTTCTTTAAATTTAAAAGTAGTAATTTTTGATGACCAGGATTACGATTTTGCTAAAATGATACACCACAGATACCCTACGATTCCTTTTTATTTACAAGTAGGTAATCCTTATCTAGATGGCGATTACGTTGAATCACATACTGAAAAGTTATTATCATTATATGAAACACTCGTCGATCGTGTAATGGCAAGCAGTGATATGAATAATGTTTACGTCTTACCACAGTTACACACATTGTTATGGAGTAATAAAAAAGGTGTTTAAATTGAGTATTTCGTACGATACGTTGTATAATGCTTCTTATCCACATAACGGTGTCACTCATTTTAGTGACTTTAAATCGTTAGGATAACTATCACTGCTAATATATAAGAAAAAATATTTATTTCTATTTGACCTAATATTTTATGTAAATTTAAATAATTAATTGTTATTAAATGATTAACGTAATATTAATTGGTATAATGTTGCAGTGAAGTATCTAGGTTAGGAGAGCAACATGCTAATAAATATAATTATAAATATAGCTGCGGTATTAATTATTCTTGGAATTGATTTATATCGTCAGAATTTCAAACAACTTAAGTTTAGCTCTATACTCATTGCTTTATCTGTAAATGGTCTCATCAATTTATTTCTCGTCGGTGAATATGACTACATCGCATTTTATACAAGTGCGCAACTCATCATTTGGACCATATTACAATTGTATATAAATAGAAAAGTAACTGTATACGTTATAACAGATCAAAAATTTATTGCGATTGTTCTTACTATTATAATGAGTACATCCTTAATACTTACTTATAGTACAAGTCATGATTCATTTTATATGTCTATTCCTTATTTAGCCCCAGCCATTTTTATCATAGGCGCTATCATGCTTTTTTATAGCACATTTCAACCAAAGGAAAAAGAACAACTTAAATTTATGAATCGTATTCGACGCCCTATTTTTGTGGGCCAAATATTAATTATTGCATCATCATCAGTAATGACACTATTAACGCCTTATTGGTATGCTTTTTTAATTATTCATTTATTATTTATATCATTCTTATTATGGCAGAATATATTTTCTTCACATAAATGATTAACCTTTTATATTTCGTGGTATAGATTAGAAGTCGAACGAATAATAAAGGAGGCAAAACAATATGGGCTTTATACTTATGTTAATAGTCGGTGGTTTAATCGGTTGGATAGCTGGTGGCATCGTAGGTAAAGATATTCCAGGTGGTATTTTAGGTAATATAATTGCTGGTATTGTAGGTTCCGCACTAGGCTCTTGGATACTTGGTGATTGGGGTTGGCATTTAGGTGGCATCGCGATATTCCCAGCGCTGATTGGAACAATCATACTAGTTGCACTTGTATCATTCATACTCGGTAAATTACGTAAAAAATAAAATTACTAATCTAAAACATTAATAATTTAAATCAAGGTGATAAACCAAATGCTGCAAAGGCACTTGGTTTATTTTTTATAGCTATTAATTCTCTTGAGTCAATCTGTGTTTATTAATTCCATTATTTAATGCCAATTGAAAAGGCTATTGATGATGACTGACTCCTAACTACTAGTTAATAAAGCACTAGACAGATACTAAATGCTGATACTGCGCCTACAGAAAGTGTACAAAAAAAAGTGAAGTTGAGACATGTATTTTGTCTCAACCTCACTTTTTAATTTGGCAGTGGCTGACTGAATTGAAAATGCACTCATATCAATATTTTAAATAACCACTACTTCATCTATAAAGTTAAGTTGTTATTATGCGAGCACATCAGCTCTTGTATTCCATTTTCTAGTCATCTTTGCCGAGCTTGGCTCATACAACGAAATCTTATTTAAAAATAAATTTTTGTCCTACTCGCACTTTAAAACATCTAATTTTTAATTATTATCTATTTTTAACAAGTTTTTTCTCTTCTTCACTTTCATTTATCTTACTTTCATAATTTTGATGATCTTGTTTAAAACGCTCATTCATAGTTTCTTCAAAGCTACGTTCCACTCGTTGACTTGAACAATTTAAGTTCGATGCCTGTACAATATATTTCGGTCGTTGTTTGACCTCATAATAAATGCGTCCAATATATTCACCAACGATTCCAATTGAAATCATTTGTATACCACCTAATAGTAATATTGCAGCAATAGTTGAGAAATAACCTGGTGTTTCAATACCATTAAACACAATTCCTGCAAAACTATAACCGATATACAACAGACTGATAAAGAACACAATAAAACCAAGATAAATCATTGCACGTAAGGGTTTGTTATTAAAAGATATCAAGCCATCAATACCATAATTTAACAATTTAGCAAATGACCATTTAGATTCTCCGTCTTCTCTTTCTACGTTTTCATAAGTAAACACTTTGGTGTTATACCCAATCCATTCATATAGCCCTTTTGAAAAACGGTTGTATTCATCTAAATCAGTCAATGAATGCACTGCACGTTGACTCAGCAATCTGAAATCACCGACACCATCTTCCAATTTAATATCTTCTACAAAACGATTAATCATTTTGTAATACAATCTTGTCATGAATCTTCTAGTTGGTTTTTCATTCTTTCTGTCACGCTTCGCAACAACTTGATCATAACCGTCCATATAGCCAGCAATCATTTGGGGTATTAATTCAGGCGGGTGTTGCAGATCAGCATCTATCATAATTGCTGCGTCACAATCTTTACTATTTTGGAAACCTGCAATCATCGCAGACTCTTTTCCAAAATTACGACTAAACGAAATAAATTTCACATGATTATCCTTAGTCGCTACATCTTGAATAAATTTTATTGTTTGATCTTTACTACCATCATCTACAAATAGTAAATCATAGTCATATTGATGATGTTGACTATCTTTTGATAATATCTCAGTCAAACGTTGATAAGTCTTTAATACTACTTCACCTTCATTATAACAGGGCACTATAACTCTTATTTGCATATTAAACACCTTCATTTCAATTACTTCAATTTCACTTTATCAATTTTTATCACTATAATGCTATACTAACCAATTAGATTTACACAATCTTTATATAGCCTTAATATTCATTGCCCGAACTTAACTTAAGCAACTTATTTTTTAAAAATATATAATCATTTAAATTAGATAGATCTTAAAAAACAGAGCAAAATGATTTAAGCGTTACAAAATAAGATAATACATTGAAATTTAAATATGGTTACTAATGTTGTTCAGTATTAAAATCATTAAAAGTTATAATTTGTAACTTTAGTCTATCAACTATTTGATGAATTTGGAAACAAAACCCTTTATTATCGCTACTAGAACTATTTCAATACTTATTATTATACATATATATAGCACATCGTTTTTTAAAGGTACTGGCGCATAAGGAATAGTATAAGTCAGAACTACTGGCTCAATCCATATTATAAAAATTAAAAGCACCAAGCCATTAGAAAAAACTAATAGATTGATGCTTTCTATTTGAGCTTGAAATATTTATGCTCTAGGTTGTTGTATCACTTCTTATTTCAAACTACCTATACGTACATTATCTGGATCATTTCCTTGACGGTCATCACAATTCAAACGATCTATCTCAGCAATATCTGTCAATTCTAAATTAAAGTCGAAAATATCGTAATTTTCTTTAATGCGTTCTGGTGTTTTTGATTTCGGAATAATTAAGCGATCATGTGACAAATGCCAACGCAATACAATTTGGGCTGGTGTTTTACCATAGCGGCTTGCCATATCTGTGATCAATTCGTGTTCTAATAAACCTCTATTTCTCATCAATGGCATCCATGCTGTCACAGCGATATCATGCTTATTACAAAAAGTTTGTAGTTCATGTTGATTAAAATACGGATGCACCTCTATTTGATTCACAGCAGGTACGATTTCAGTTTGCGACATTAGTTTTTCTAAATGGTGCGCATTAAAGTTACAGACACCAATTGCTCGGACTTTGCCTTCTTCATATAATTTTTCCATTGCTTTATACGTTTCAACAAATAAACCATCCGCTTCACATGGCCAATGTATTAAAAATAAATCTAAATAATCTGTTCCTAGGTTTTCTATCGATTTTGTGAAAAATTTGATTGTATTGTCATAACCTTGGTAATCATTCCAAATTTTTGATGTAAGAAATAAATCTTCGCGCGCTATTTCAGATTGTTTTAATGCTTTGCCTAACGCTATTTCATTTTTATAAAAATAAGCAGTATCAAATGCACGGTAACCCGCTTCTAAAGCAGCTGTTACTGCAGGTGCCATTTCTTCATCTGCAATTTTATATACTCCAAGACCCACTCTCGGCATTGGATAACCATTATTTAAATAATACACGTCTTCTAACATAATTAATCCCCCTTCAACTAAGTTGAAATTATTATAAAGATATATCGTTATACTTTAATCATTATAGCAATACGTAATACATGTATCACGCATAATTGTTTCAATATCAACGCCACCACTATTATGGTAGTAATCTAAGCCTTCTCATGTGAAACTCATATACAAAAAAGCTATCGACATAATCAGAGACTTTATCGATAGCTTTAAATATATAAGACAATGATTAATCGTTATCTTCATTGTCTTCATTATCTTCAGGTGTGGGACGTGTTGCATTGTATTCAACTTCTAATAAAACAGTAATGATTTGATGGTTATCGACTTCTGATATAATCCAACGATCATATTCAGTATCGACATAATCATTTTGTTGTAAGTTTGTATTATGTGCTTGCAACCAACCACCGATTGTATCAATGTCTTCAGAATCAGCAAATTCAATGCCGAGTTCATCATTTAAATCGTCTAATAATACACGACCACTGATTTGATATCTGCTGTCTGTTACTTTTACAACATCGTTTACTTCGTCGTCATCAAATTCATCACGAATTTCGCCAACGATTTCTTCTAAAATATCTTCCATCGTCAAGATACCTGCTGTACCACCATATTCATCAATAATCAAACTGATATGAACATGTTCACGTTGCATACGAACTAACGCATCGCTAATACGTGTTGTTTCAGAAATCATTGGTAAATCATGAATGTAATTACCTACTTTAATAGGTTTGCCTGAAGCATATTCTGTTAAAAACTCTTTTACATTAAGAAAACCTTTCACATGGTCTTTGTCCCCATCTTCTGTAATCGGGTAACGTGTAAATTGATGTTCTTTAATTGTATCTAATAGCTCATTTACATTAAACGGTTCGTTCAATGTAGTCATTTGTGTACGAGGCACCATGATATCTTTGGCTTGTCTCTCATCAAATGAGAAGATGTTTTGCATATAAGCCAATTCTGTTTGGTTTATTTCGCCACCGTTATAGCTATTGTTTATTATAATTTTTATTTCTTCTTCTGACATTGCATCGTTATTCGCATCAGGATCTACACCGAACATACGTATAATCATTCTTGAAGAACCATTCATTAGCCAGATCAACGGTTTCATAATGGCACCGAAGTAATACAATGGTCTAGCATATATCAATGCTACTTTCACAGTATGTTGAATGGCCAACGTTTTTGGTGCCAGTTCACCGAGTACTACGTGCAGGTAGGTCACAATGATAAATGCGACAATAAATGAAATTGTCGTTGTTAAGGCTTCAGGTAAATTAACTGCTTCAAATAATGGATGTAATAATTTACTAAAGGTCGGTTCACCTAACCAACCTAATCCTAAAGATGTCACTGTAATACCCAATTGACACGCTGATAAGTAGTAGTCCAAGTTTTTAATCATTTTTTTTACTATACGTGCATTACCATTGCCTTCTGCTACGAGTTGTTCAATTTTTGTCGCGCGGACTTTCACTAATGAAAATTCCGATCCTACGAATACCGTTGTTAATGCTATTAAAAAAACAAATAATGCTAAATTTATTATGGTCACAGTTTCCAATTAGTTCCCTATTTCTAGGGATTCACCTCCAAATATCGTGTCACAATAGGTGACCGTACATAAGATTTATTGCTATGTTGCATTTTCATATTATATACTAAATCCTTCCCATTTGTGACACCTCCCGAAAAATACGCATTTCTTCTATTTTATCACAATCTTAAGTCATCATGTAATTTGTACGTACGAAATTTTATTTCTCTAACTTAACATTTAAACGCAAATTTTAAGTCGCGTCAACTTTTTGATTCAATTTACACTTTACATAACACGTTTTAAAGTGAGTTAAATTTCAGATTGTTATTAAGAAAATTTGTGTATTTCGCCTGCTTTTATAGTAGTTTGGACTGTAATTTCATCATCTACTATAACGATGTCTGCGTCTTTTCCGACCTTCAAACTCCCTTTTTGCGATTCAATATTTAATGCGATTGCTTGATTTAAACTTGTTACTCGCCATAAATTATCTGGTGAATCACCCGTATATTGTATTAGATTTTTCAGTCCTTCATTCATTTTCAATATGCTACCCGCCAGTGCGCCAGATGCTAATCGAGCTTCAGAACCTTTTACTATAACGTTTTGTCCGCCTAAATCATATTCACCATCTGGCATACCTTTCGCTCTCATTGCATCAGTAATTAAGAAAAAGCGTGTATTCCCCTTTTGTTTATAAGCAATTTGAATCGCTGTAGGGTGTGAATGAATACCATCCACGATAAGTTCAGTACTTAAGCTATCATTGGTCCATGCCGCACCAAAAACACCTGGTTCTCTATGCTCGAATGGAGTTCCAGCATTATATAAATGCGTCACATGTTTAGCGCCACGTGCTACCGCTTCATTTGTTTCATCAAAAGTTGCAACCGTATGACCAATAGAAAAACGTATTTGATCATGTAACGCCTCTAATGTTTCGTGAGCACCTTCAACCTCAGGAGCAAATGTGATCACTTTAATTTGGTTGTTAGCTGTTTTTTGAAATTGTTGTACTTTTTCTATAGAGGGTCTTTGCACATAGGCTGGGTTTTGCGCTCCTACTTTATGTTCAGAAATAAATGGTCCTTCTAAATGTATGCCTACGATGTCGGCTGCTTTTAGAACGTTCTGTTGTTTCTGATATTCGATGATGTTTTCTAATGCTTTTGTAATATTCTCGTCAGATTGTGTCATTGTTGTGGCTAAGAAACTTGTTGTGCCTTCAGATAATAGTGATTCTGCTAAATGTTTCAATCCATCACATGATGCGTCCATCGCATCTTCTCCATAGCCACCGTGCATATGAATATCTATAAACCCTGGTAAAACATGCTGACCTTGAGCATCATAAGTTGTTAACGCACCTTCATAATCCCCTTTGCCTACGTCAGTAATTTTATCGTCCTTAACAATAATATATCCGCGTTCTATTATTTCTTCTTCAGTATAAATTCTCCCATTTTCAATCACATATTCAACCATTTTCTCTACCTTCTTTTCTTTGTTTTACGCAATGTGTCTATTTCAACACTTCGCTTTTTATTTTACCAAACTTAAGTCTTTTATTATATTCAAAAGTTTTTGAATTTCAGTATTACATATAAATAAAAACCAGCAGAAATACTCATTAACTTGTGAGCTTCTGCTGGTTTTTTCTAAGTTTATTCATTTTATAAAACTTTATACACTAGTTAGCTGTAACTTAAGAACTTTGTATTTCGTCTTCCGTCACTTTTGGTTTTAACAATCCATAAATGATTGCACCTACGATTGATCCTATAACAATTGCAATAAGTGATTGTAACACGTGACTGAAATCAGTACCTACTATAACAAAGATACCACCGTGTGGCGCTTGAATTGAAGAACCTAGTCCTAATGCGATTGCACCTGCAACCCCTGAACCCACCATCATTGATGGAATGACTCTTAGTGGATCAGCTGCTGCAAACGGAATTGCTCCTTCTGTAATGAAAGATAATCCCATTACATAATTTGGTGCGATAGAACCTTTTTGCTCTTTAGTAAATTTCTTGCGGAAAATTAACATCGCTGTTGCAATTGCGATTGGTGGTACCATACCACCAATCATTGCCGCTGTAATTGGTGCAGCATTGCCTTCTGTTAACGCTGCAGTCGCAAATACGTATGCTGCTTTATTAAATGGTCCACCCATATCGATAGCCATCATTGCACCAATGACTAATCCTAAGAGCATAATATTCGTTCCTGATAAACCTTCTAAACCATTAAGTAGTAAATTATTCAACCACGACGCTGGAGGGTTTAATACATAAACCATTACTAAACCTGTGATTGTTACTGATAATACTGGGAAAATTAATGTAGGTTTCAAACCTTCTAATGATTGAGGTAACCCGCTGACAAGTTTCTTAATACCTTGTGTTAAATAACCTGCTAAGAAACCTGCAAGAATACCTCCGATAAAACCTGCATCACCTGAAATTGCTAACATACCACCAACTAAACCAGCTGCAAAACCTGGTTTATCTGCAATACTACGCGCAATATAACCAGCGAGAATTGGTATAATTAACGCAAAGGCACTCTGATTACCAATATTCCATAATTGTTCAGCAAATGCATTATACTCAGAACTATTTGGATCATACGAGTTTGGTCCAAATAAGAAAGCGATTGCCATTAAAATACCACCGGCAATAACAAGCGGTAACATATTGGAAACACCATTCATTAAGTGTTTATAAATTGTTTTACCAAAGCCTTGTTTTTCATTACTTTCAGACTGATTTGATGCTTTATGATTGCCTTTGGCTACAAATGGTTTACGAGAAGTATCTTGTGCTATATTGATCAGTTCTTCAGGGCGTTTAATACCATCTGCAACTGGTACTTCCACAACATTTTTACCATCAAAACGGTCTGTTTCCACATTTACATCTGCTGCAACAATGACGCCAGTTGCGCGACGAATATCTTCATCAGTAATGTGGTTTTTTATGCCACCTGAACCATTCGTTTCAACTTTTATTTTTACGTTCATTTTTTCAGCTTGTTTTTTTAAAGCGTCACGAGCCATATAAGTATGTGCGATACCTGTTGGACATGCCGTAACAGCTAAGATATAGGGTTCATCCGAATCTGTTGCTGGTGTAGTCGCAGCTGCTTGTGTTTCTGCTTCTTCCTCTTCGGTCGCTTCATCATCTGCTTTATCTATAATTTGAAGCACTTCTTGTGGAGAATTTGCGTGAAGTAAATCTTCACGCACTTTTTCGTCCATTAAAATACCTGATAGCTTAGCTAATGCATCTAAATGAGTTTGTGCCCCACCTTCTGGCGCTGCAATCATAAAGAATAAATGTGCAGGTTGCATATCCAAACTTTGATAATCAACACCTGTTTTTGATTTGCCGAATGCAATCGCCGGTGTGTCTACTGCTGCTACTTTTGCATGGGGTATCGCGATACCTTCACCAATACCTGTAGTACTTTGTGATTCACGATTATGAATCGCTTCTTTAAACGTTGTTACATTATTGAGTTTGCCCGCTTTATCGAGTTGATTCACTAACTCATCAATAACACCATTTTTTTCTGTTGAAGAAAGGTCCATTGCAATTGTATCTTTTGTTAATAACTCGGTTATTCTCATCTTATTCACTCCCACCTAATGTTGTAATCATTACTTGTGATTTAATATTTTCAATAGACGTCCTCGTTGCCAAGTCATCGTTAAATGCTGTTGCCGTCCCAGCCGATACAGCCTGTTTAAATGCTTCTTTAATAGATAAACCAGAATTTAGCCCTGCAACCATCCCCGCTACAGTACTATCACCTGAGCCTACTGTATTTACTACTTGACCATTTGGTACAAGTGCTTTGTAACTATGTTGCTTGTCTACGTATACAGCTCCATCTCCACCGAGAGAAATAATGACTGAAGTCGCGCCCATTTTCAAAATTTCACGGCCGTAATTCATTACTTCTTTATCTGAATTGATAGTCGTATCGAACATCACTTCTAATTCATCTTTATTTGGCTTGATAAATAAAGGGTGATATTTCAAAACAGATTCAACGAGTTCTTTTTCAGCATCAACGACAAGTTTCGCGCCTGTATCTTGTGTGATTTCCGCAATTTGTTCGTATGCGTTAGCAGGTACACTTTTAGGAATGCTACCCGCAACAATAACTGTATCGTGTTCTGAAGTATTGCTGATTTGTGTTAATAAGGCTTCGAATTGTAATTGAGTTATATTAGGTCCTGGCGCGTTAATTTCTGTTTCATGACCTGTTTTCAATTTGACGTTAATACGCGTATCTTCATCAACATGCACAAAATCTGTATCAATTTCTGCTTGCTTTAATGTTTCTTCAATAAATCGACCTGGAAATCCCCCGGTAAAACCTAACGCTGTAGATTGAACACCTAATGTTTTTAAAACTCTTGAAACATTTATGCCCTTACCACCTGCAAATTTATTTGTTTCAGTTGCTCTGTTTAACCCATTAAGTTCAAATTCATTTGAAAACATAATGTAATCAATAGAAGGATTAAAGGTTACTGTATAAATCATAATGTTCCTCCAATAAAATTATATTTTTCAGCATAATATTGAAAAGTCACGCCTTGCATCGCTTTTGCAGAAGTGACTAACGCCACATTCTCTAGTAAAGGCACATGTGCGAAATATACTTTTTCATATTTAGCATGGTCTACTAATACATAAACTTGCGTTCCTAATTCCATAGCATGGTGCTTTATGATTGCTTCTTGTTCATCTGGTGTAGTCAGTCCATATTTCATGTCAATACCGTTCATACCGAGAAACACTTTATCAAAACGATATCGATTCAGCGTCTTCAGTGCACTCGCACCTACTGTCGCAAATGTTGTTGCTTTCACTTCTCCACCAAGGATGAGTGTTCTAATACCTCGTTTTAATAATTCTTCTACGTGCGTCAAACCATTTGTCACTACAATAATGTCATTTGCATTAATATATGGAATCATTTCTAAAGTTGTTGAACCCGCATCTAAAAACACACAATCGTCATCATCTATTTGGCTCGCTGCTAATCTCCCAATTTCTTGTTTTTCTCTTAGATTAGTACTTCTTTTATCAGCCAAATTAGGTTCTAACAAAGATGATTGATTTAGCTTTGCGCCACCATGTATTCTTTTTAACTTTCCCATTTGTTGCAATTTTGATAAATCGCGACGAACTGTTGAGGCACTACTACCTGTTCGATCAATCAATTCTTGTAGTGTTAAAAAGTCTTTTTGTGACAATTCAGCCAATATTAACTCGTGGCGTTTTTCCGTGATCATCGCTTCACCTCATCTCAACACCATTATAATGTTTCCGCTTTCATTTTTCAATCATTATTTACCAAAAACAATCAAAATCAATCAAAAATATAACACATTTTTTCAAAATCTCTTCATTTAGCTATCTGCTTTAAAAATCAAATCAGTTTTTTATTTCATAAAACAAAAAAACCATAAAGCAGGAAATAATCCGTTACTTTATGGTCATTAGCTTAATAATATTTAATTATGTTCATCATGTGTCACTTTTTTAACTTTGGCTCGTGTTGTTCTAATTAAATGCGCTACATCTATTTTAATTTGTGTACCACGTGCTCCACCACTGACATAGATAGCATCTATTTCTTCAACTTGTCGATCAATAATTGTTGGGAATTGCCGTTTCATACCAATCGGGGAACAACCGCCACGGACGTAGCCAGTCACTTTTTTTAAATCATCAAGTGGCATTAACTGTAATTTCTTTTCATTAACTGCTTGCGCTGCTGACTTCATATCAAGAGAGGCATTTACAGGAATAATAAATACAAAGTGCGCATGTTTAGCATTTTCTAACACGAGTGTTTTATAAACTTGTGATACATCTACGCCGACTTTTTCAGCTACAGTCTTTCCATCCATATGACTTTCTGATACCTCGTAAGTATTGACGCAATACTCAATTTTCAAGCGATCGAGCATACGCATTGCATTTGTTTTAACTTCCTTCATTACAACACCTCGTATCATATGTTAGTAATAATTCACTAAGTTATAACTGATATCATTCATACTTTTATTTAAAATCTAAGATTTATTTATCTAAGTCTAAGTTTTTTATAAAACGAGTTAATTCTTCATGCATAGATTCATCTTTTAAAGCAAATTCAATTGTAGTTTTCACAAAACCTAATTTTTCACCTACATCGAATCGATCACCTTCAAAGTCGTAAGCATAAACTTGATCGTGTTTATTTAACCTTTCAATTGCGTCCGTAAGTTGAATTTCTCCACCTGCACCTTTGCTTTGAGTTTTTAAATAATCGAAAATATCAGCTGTAAGAACATAGCGACCCATAATTGCTAAATTAGACGGCGCAGTGCCTTGTTTCGGTTTTTCAACGAATTCTTTCACTTCATATTTTCTACCTGATTTTTCTAATGGATCGATAATACCATAGCGATGTGTTTGGTCTTCTTCTACTTCTTGTACGCCGATCACAGACTTTCCAGTTTCTTCATAAGCTTCTATCAATTGCTTAATGGCTGGATTATCAGATTCAACAATATCATCACCTAAAAGCACCGCAAATGGCTCATCACCTATAAATTGGCGTGCAGAATAAATAGCATGACCTAAACCTTTTTGCTCTTTTTGTCTTACATAAAATATATTAGCAAGTTCTGTAGAATATTTAACTTTTTCTAGTAAGTCCGTTTTTCCTTTATCTTGTAAAATCATTTCTAATTCTTTTTGATTATCAAAATGGTCTTCAATAGCACGTTTATGTTTACCAGTAACTATAATGATATCTTCGATGCCTGCTCGTGCTGCTTCTTCTACTATGTATTGGATTGTAGGTTTATCTAATATAGGTAACATTTCTTTTGGCATAGCTTTCGTAGCTGGTAAAAATCTTGTTCCTAACCCAGCTGCAGGTATGATTGCTTTTTTTATCTTTTTCAAAAATGCTCATCCTTTTCATTAAAATATTTTAACCTTGGTTTATATAGTTTGCACTCATTTCAATTGATAATATTATCATAACATTGATACTTACTGCTTTATACTAATTTCATAGCATAAAAAAAGCCGCGCAACTCCATTTTATCATCAGTTTACGCGACTTTTATTTTACTTTTAATTTAAGGATGGCTGACGAACTACGTCACCCACTTTGTTTACTACCACTTTATATTCTTTTTCTGTTTTAGACTCATAAAAAGTATAAAACATACCTTCTTTAGATGTTTTAACATTTTTGAGAACTGCATTCTCACCGAGTTCATCTTTAGCATACTTTTCAGCAATTACTTTTGATTCTTGCGGTGAAATACTAGGTGTATTAGAAGTTTGTTGCTCTTTCACGCGATATGACTTATCAAAAATGTGCGCTTTATTATTTTTATCTACCGTAACTCTATAAAAAGTGTTGGGCTGTTCTTTGTTTTCAAAAGTAAAAATATAATAATAGGCACCTTGGCATGTGCGATCAATACCATAATCATTATATGCATTAGCAGCATTATTATCTTTATTCACAAGTGTTTGTGCTTCTTTTTGTGCTTCGGAGAACTTGGGTAAATTAGAATTCCCGATTTCATTATTTTTTAAATTGTGTGTCGTTTTTTTAGCTATTGGTACATATGCTTCGGCATTATAAGGTTCTTCTTGTTCAACATCTTTCACTGCTGCACTAATAGTATTATCACTGTTGTGATTGTCGTCACCTTTAGTTTCAGTTCGTTTATCATTGTTTGAACAACTAGAAATTGTTTCATGAACTTTTGCTAGTGCTTGTTGATTTGTAGCTATAAATAAGAGAAAACATAAACAACAAGCAAGAAGGAATGCCATAATTGATAAAATTAAATTTTTCAAATTCATCCCCTTACTTACATTACTTTTTTAATATTTCCTACATATTAGCATATTTTATTAACTTAAAACTTATATAGACCACAATTTAAACCAATCGTAATCTCTGTAACATTAATATTACGCAATATGACTTTATTTAATCTTAATGTCATATTGTGAGTCATATAACACAAAAATTATGTAAATTAAAAAGAACGTACGTGAATGAGTCTACGTACGTTCTACTTTATTTATCTTTTTTAAGTTATGATTTTCTAAGGTTCGTTCTTATCATTTTTTCAACTAGTATAACAAACATACCAAGTATCATTACTACAACTGCCATATATAAAGGATATTCAAAGTTAACGTCATATAACGTCCCAGCCACTAAAGGTCCTATAAAATTCCCCATACTCGTAAAAGTGGAATTTAAGCCACCTGCAAAACCTTGACGATCTCCTGCAATATTAGAAAAATAATTTGTGATTGCAGGTCTAATCATATCAAAACCAATAAACACAATAAAGCTGATTACCATGATAGACCAATAACCATCCACAAATGTCAAAGCGAGTAATACAATTGCTGAATATATCAACGAGTAATTGATAAATGTGAGTTCTTTAAAATGTTTCATAAATTTATCAAAGAAGAATACTTGGAATACAGCACCTAAGATACCTCCACCTGTAATTGCAAATGAAATATCTAAAGGTGAATAGTGTGCTTTATCTGCTGTATATAATGGGAATAATGTTTCAAATGCTGATAAGCCAAAAGCGAGCACAAGTGTTAAGGTGATTGGTGTAAGGAAGACTTTCCAATCAATTTTTGTAAGTAATTCAGGTTGATACACTGTAAATCCATCTTGCGTTTCATTTTTAGGGTTTTTAATCAAGATAATAGAAAGCAGTAATGCTAAACAGCCACTAAATCCTGCTACGTAAAATGGTAGCCTATGAGAAAATTCTGCAAGAAAACCACCTATACCTGGTCCTAAAATAAAGCCAGAATTAATAATTGCTGACATATAGCCAAAATTCTTAGCTTTATCTTTACCTATTGAAATATCTGCAATCATTCCAGTAACACCAGGCATAACCATACCAGCACTGAACCCACCAAGAATTCTAGACACAATTAAGAGTGAGAAAGTATGACTAGCGGCAAACAAGAATTCTGATATTGCAAAAAGTCCTAACCCAATACAAATAATTAATTTCTTTCCTAATTTATCTGCTAACGTCCCACCAAATGGCGAAATAACCATTTGAGCTAATGCAAAGACGGCAACAAGAACCCCTAAATCGCTACCTTTTAATCCTAAATCTTTCAAATAAACAGGAAGAACTGGAACAACTAAACCAATACCTAAAAAGACTAGAAAAATATTAAAATATAAAATTACAAATTGCTTATTCACGTTTCTCACTCCATTCGTTTATACCATTCATATCATGATACGTTCTTTTAATATATATATATAATATTAGAGTATTTTATAACATTTATACATCAAAAGACAATAGAAAATTTTGTTCATCTAAACACTTTTATATAAACTATAAAAAAGAACTTGTATACTATAGTTGTAATCAATTTTAAGAATGGAGGTTTCACATGGTATATCAAGTTGACGGAAAGACAATTGTGCTTGTTTTAGAACGTGGCGAAGACATTGTAGAAGCAGTGACAGATATAGCTAAAGAACAAGGCGGTAAATTCGGTACAGTAAGTGGCATTGGTGCTTGTGATGATGTAGAACTTAATTTTTATAACATCGACACTAAAACTTATGAGAAAAAATCCTTTGAAGAACCATTAGAATTAATTAGTCTTTTAGGTAATATCTCTCACATCGATGACAAACCATTTGCGCATTTACATGCAACCTTTGGGACTAATACTTACGCAACACTTAGTGGTCATTTAACGAAAGCGGTCGTTTCAGCTACAGCCGAAATTGTAATCACTATGACCGACTTAGATATTAACCGTAAACATGATGAAGCAATTGGACTTAATTTATTAAATTTATAACTGCATCCTAACCAGTGGATCGCACGTAGATTAATTGCACTATCGACTCATTAAAGACTGATGAAAGGTTCCGCATATATGGATTCATCAGTCTTTACTTCTTTTCTAGCTAAAACAATTAAGCTTTCATTTAGTCGTTTTTTTTAAATGTATTTATAACTACAATCATTCTTTTTTTATTCAACCGTAAATCATTTAGTTAATAACAATTCATCATTATCATTGATATTTACATTCAAAAAATGTATTATATAATCTCATATTCAAAAATACGAGTTAATTTTCCCTTAGCTTTTTTAATATTGAGAGGGAATTTTTATTGGCATTTTTTCAATAAAATTGCTATTACTAGTAATTTCCACAATATATTTAAATGCTTTATTCAGAAAGAAAGTAGGTGTATTTATGAAGGCTCGTTATATCGCTAGAACGATATTTCTAATATTAATCATTATTTCTATTTTCTTTAATGATTACTATCAATTTATGACTTTAAATTTATTTCTAGCATATGTGCCATTTGAACTATGCTTACTCTTAAATCTATTTAAACCTGTACATAAATATGAATGGCCACTATTTATTATTTTTGCTCTTATTTTCTTATTTATGGTGCCTAACACACTTTATATGGTTACAGATTTAATTCACTTAAATCAATTTACATTCAATTTCTATCAAGGTTTAATATTAGTAGAATGGGCATATTTCACTTTTCTAGTATCAGCAGTGTTACTTGCATTGTATTTATTAATTTTAATGTTTTTAGAAATGGAAAAATTCACGCCTTACCTCTGGTTAAATAGAACAATAATCATTGCAATGATGTTTTTAAACGGTTTAGGCATTTATATTGGACGTTTCTTACGTTTACATTCAGTCTACCTTATTAATGAACCGCTTCGCATTATCAATAAAGTATGGTCAAATTTAAATCTTGAAGCAATATGCTTTGTGCTGTTGCTTGTAGTATTACAAGGCATATTAATTTTATTTGCGAAAGGGGTACGAAGTGCAAGATGACATTTAACATTATAATTTTGCTTATTGTATTTCAATTAATTATTGGACATCTATTGCATGATATAGGATTTTCATATACTCGTAGTATCATACTCATGTGTCTCCCTTTAGGTATTGGATTATTTTATTTACAATTATTTTATTATGAACGCCGTTTCCCTAATTGGGACGTACCAAAAAATGTAAGAGTAAGACTAAAATACATGTATATATTAACATTCTTTGAATATGTTGCTTTATACATCTGTATTTTTAGATTGTAATTAATTCGAATTTGGATTATAAGTATAAGTAAGTAAATCTAGATCATAGTTTTAAGTTGAATAAAGGGCTATTAAGGTTCCATAACGGAACCTTAATAGCCCTTTTTTATATTGAAATAAAATCGGATGGTAATACATAAATCAAAAGTTGTAATTTGACCTAATATGCCCGCCCCACAAGTCTGCCTAGCAAATGGCATACAAGAGCTTAAGCTCTTGCATAAGAACTAAAGGGCATTTTCAATTCACTCAGCCACTGCTAATTTAATGATTGAGGCTGAGACATGTATTTTGTCTCAGCCTCATAGTTCTAATAATCTTTCTTAGTATATTTCACTATTGTTTATTGTTTGAGTGATTTTTTTACTTCTGTAACTGCGTTTGCAGAAACTTGTAATTGTGCCTGTTCGTCTTCAGATAATTGTAATTCTACGATACGCTCTATACCTTTAGATCCTAAAATTGTTGGTACGCCTAAACATATATCAGAGAAACTGTATTCTCCCTCTAATAATGCAATACTTGGTAATAAACGCTTCTGATCTTTTAAAATTGCTTCAACCATACTGTAGACCGCTGATGCAGGTGCATAATACGCTGAACCACTTCCAAGTAATTCTACGATTTCTGCGCCTCCTTTTCGCGTACGCTCTACAATCTGTGTAATTTGCGTATTGTTCAGAAGTTTATTCAGAGGCACGCCGTTTACATTTGTTGATGTTATTAAAGGTAACATCGTATCGCCATGGCCGCCTAACACTAATCCTCTGATATCTTTAACCGATACATTAAGTGCTTCTGCAATAAATGTTTGGTATCTAGCTGTATCTAAGACACCCGATTGTCCGATTACACGTTCCTTTGGAAAACCAGAGGCTTGTAATACAGAATAAGTCATGGCATCTACAGGATTTGTAAGTACGATTATTTTGCAATTAGGTGAATATTTTACAATTTCTTTCGTTACATCATGCATCACAGCTTCGTTGACTTGAACTAAATCGTCACGACTCATACCAGGTTTGCGTGCCACACCAGCAGTGATGACAACTACATCAGAGTTCGCTGAATCAGCATAATCAATAGTACCTGTTACATTAACATCGAAACCATATATCGGACTACTTTCTAATATATCTAGTGCTTTTCCTTTCACAAGGCCTTCACTCTCTGGACGGTCAATGAGTACGACATCTGCGAGTTCTTGTTGGGCCACAATAAAAGCTAATGTTGCGCCAGTATTTCCAGCACCTATTATCGAAACTTTTTGCTTTGTCATAATGCAATCCCCCTATATCGTCAATACATATTGTATGTTTATTATAACATTTAAAATATGTATCGCGCTATTTAAATCATAAGAATCTAAAATTTAATCTGGGGAGAATATCAATCTTATTTTTGCGTTCTTTGTCGTTTGAACCATTTCCAAATGACAAAAATAATTAAAATAGCTAAAATAATATAAATAATACGAGAATATATATCCATATAATAAACAATCGTGTGCCAATTACCACCTACGGCTTGGCCTAAATAAATTAACACTGCGTTCCAAATGATAGTACCTACTGTAGTAAATAGTATGAATAAGGGGATATTCATACGTGTTAAACCAGCTGGTATTGAAATTAAACTTCTCAATAAAGGAACAAAGCGACAGAAAAAGACTGTCCAATAACCATATTTTTCAAACCATTGAATTGTCTTATCTAAATCTTTCGTCTTCAAACGTAAAATCTTTCCATATTTATCTACAATACGGTAGAGATTACGTTCACCAATCCAAGCGCCTATACCATATAACACAATCGCTCCGACTACAGAACCAATTGTTGAGGTAACTAGAACACCAGTATAGCCTAATCCAGATTGGGTAGTCATAAAACCACCGAACGTTAAAATGATTTCAGATGGAATTGGTGGAAATATATTTTCTAAAAAGATAAGTAGGCCTATGCCCCAATATCCATATTGTTCCATAAATTGTGTAATCCACTGTTCCATTTACTTCCTCCTATTTTGTTCGATAATACATAACCTTTATTTCTCTGGACGTTCATAAATTAAAGTAAATTATTTGCCGCTGCATATAAATATAGTGATGCACCAAATAATGCCATAGATAAAATCGTTAATATTAACGCTAGTATTGCAGTACGTTTGTAATGTTTTATAAACGCTACAAATAAAATACCCGCGTTATAAAAGAAAAACAATCCAAATAGCGTCATCATTAAAGTTATATCAGGAAATGCTAAATTTAAAATTGCGATGACAAGTGCAAATCCTAAAAATGGGAAATTAATAAAATTACGTTGAAATTTAAGTTGGTTTCTTTGATGTTGTTCGTTCTGTGTATTCATTAGTTACGCTCCTTCAATATGTACTTTAAGGGATATCGTGGCCTAGGGAAGCTGTATAAATATCAAACCATTCTTGATCTGTAATTGTAACTTCTAAACCTTTTATTGCTTCGTCAATACGTTCTATTTTATGAGTGCCTAATACAGGCATTATTGTTGCTGGATGTTTATTTAACCATGCCATTACAATGCCATTCACACTAGTATGATATTTTTGTGCTAGGGGGGAAATCACGGCCATAATTCGAACAGATTTTTCATCTTCTAAATCGAATAATTTACCGCCTGCCATAGGACTCCATGACATCATTTTAACATTATCTTTATACATATGATTCATTAGGCCATTTTCAAGTATATCTATAGTATATGGCGAAATTTCTAATTGGTTTAATGTAATATGCAACTTATCAGAAACAAGATGTTTGCTCAATAAATCATATTCTGATTTATTAAAATTAGAAACACCAAATGATTTCACTTTCCCCTCGTTAACTAAAGCAGTGATTGCTTCAGTCACTTCTTGTGGATCCATCAAAGGTGACGGTCTATGAATAAGTAGTGAATCCAGATAATCTACTTGCAACTCTTGTAGAGAACGATCTACAGACTTTTGAATATGATGCTTACTATGATCATAACGGTGACCGTCTGCTTCATGTATACGTTCTGATGGCAGCACAATACCACATTTAGTAACAATCTCCATTTGTTCACGTAATTGAGGAGATAATTTCAATGCTTCTCCAAATATACCTTCACATGAGTACCCACCATATATATCAGCATGATCCATAGTAGTAATACCTCGTTCTACTAATTCATTAAGGTAACGATTTAATTGTTGTGGTGTCCACTGCCAATCTTTTGCTCTCCAGAATCCTTGTATTACTTTTGAAAATGAAACATGTTGATTAATCTTTACTTTATCCATATTACCAACACTCCTTTTAATATTTAAAAAATTAAGTGAATTGTAGCATGTCTAATTGATTGCGTATGCGATTAACATCTATTTGTTCACCTATAAGCACAATGGTTAAAGGCATGGATGCATCAATAACTTGATAGTCTGGCAAACCAAACGCATATTGAAATTCATATGTATCATTTGGCATATCACGAAACTTTACGTATCCCTTTAATCTTAAAACATTATCTGGCAAGCGTAAAATAAATTGATAGAATAGTTGCCTATCTATTGGTCCAGAAAACTGATATTGCATACTATTTATCCCATGATGATGTGTATGTCGTTCTATATTTTGTCCTTTATTTTGCGTTACTGAAATTAATTGCTCCATATCTAAATTTGCATAACTCGTATAAAATGTCGGTGCATATGGATTAATTTCAAAAATTTCATTTATACGTTCTTTCTCTTTTTCATCAATTAAATCCATTTTATTGACTACAACTGTATGACTTGCATATAATTGTTCTTCCATCAATTGTGTTGTACTATGAGTATATTGGGCTCTGGTTAAAAATCTTGGAGCGTCGACTAAGCCAATAACCACTGGTGGATTAACGCTTGCGACGATTTCAGGATCTTGACATGCCGCAATTATTTCGATTGGGTGTGCTATACCTGTCGCTTCAATAATAATATGGTGCATTGCACTTTTGTTTAGAAAATGTTTTAATTGTTTTATTAAATCTTGTTGCAAGTCACAACATACGCAACCATTTAATATTGACGCAACCTCAATATCATCGCTGATTGCACGGCTATCTACATCTAAGTTACCGTATTCATTTACGATGATACTCGGGTTTTCATCATTACTTAGTAAATATTTTACATAATTACTGAGAAATGTAGTTTTTCCACTACCTAAAAAACCTGTTATGATTGTAATTGACGTTTTTGGATTTTTAATTTTTTTCATATAACCACTCATTTCTTGATACAAATGTCTGCATAAAAGTACAATTATTCGTATAATTAAACTTTTACTTGATAAAATTTTAAATTTCTTCTAAACTTTATACGTACACTACATTTTAGTATGGCACAGTACAAAAGTGTTTTGAGGAAGTGTCACACACACATCATAAGACGGATTCAGGTCCGATACAGAAGAAAACGGATAGAATGTCTGGAGGAGAACTTTATGTCTGAACCACTTAATTTAAAAGAACAACTTTGTTTCAGTTTGTATAATGCTCAAAGACAAGTAAATCGCTATTACTCAAATAATGTCTTTAAGAAATACAAATTGACTTATCCACAGTTTTTAGTTTTAACAATCTTATGGGCTGAGTCACCTGTCAATGTTAAGAAAGTCGTTACTGAATTGGCACTTGATACAGGTACTGTATCTCCATTACTTAAAAGAATGGAACAAGTTGACCTAATCAAACGCGAGCGTTCTGAAATCGATCAACGTGAAGTATTCATTCATTTAACTGATAAGAGCGAAGCAATTCGCCCTGAATTAGATACAGCTTGTCAAGACGTTGCAGTAGCATCTTCATTAAGCACAGATGAATCTAAAGAACTAAATCGATTACTTTCAAAAGTAATCACTGCCTTCACAGAAGAAAAAGCAAAATAATTTTTCAATGGCAATGGTAAACATTAGATAGTTCTTCTATCTAAATTTATTCATTAAATATACTTGATTTATAATGAGAGCTCAAACACAAATGTGTTTGAGCTCCATTTTTTGACTTATAAGCAAAATAATGTAACGTTTCGTTTAAGAAACATTCATTTCAACCATTTGATATAAATAGCCTCTTTCTGTAATTAGAGACTGATAACTTCCACTTTCTACAATTTCCCCTTCACTCATAACTACAATTTTATCAAAATACGGTAGCAACCTTAAATCATGTGTTGCAACAATTAAGGTTTGAGCTTTGGTATGAATGATGTCCATTACACTATCTGTATGATATATATCGAGTGCTGTAGTAGGTTCATCCATGATCCAAATCGGTACATCTCTTAATAATAATCTTGCAATACCAAGTCTCTGTATTTCACCGCCTGATAATGTATTACCAGATATGGTAATGTATCGATCTAAATCGATATGATCCAAACCTAAATTAGCTAGAACGTTGCGTAGTTCAACATCATCTTTTTCAGTAAACAAGTTTTCTCTCACTGTACCATCAAATAACTGTTGTGTTTGTAATAGGGCATTGATTTGACTATATTTTTCTTCATCTACGATATTTGTAATATCTTGATGATTTAATAATATCTCTCCTTTATCACTTTGATACAAACCTAACATGAGTTGCAATAACGAACTTTTACCAGATCCTGAAGGTCCAATAATAGCAACATGCTCGCCTTTATCAATTGATAATTGGATATCTTGTAATACATAACTTGATTGATTCCAATACTTGAAGTTGAGGTCTCGAACCTTATACAATGGCTCGGTAGGTAAGACTTCTAAATACATTGCTTCCACGCCCTGCTTCATAGGATGAGCAATCACTTCATCAATATCATAGAAAGCTTCATCAGTATCCGCTTTAAAGTAAGCTACATTACTCATAGGTATCGCTTGTTCGAAAAGCGTCAGCATCATTAATACGATACTTGTTAAATAAACAACGTCTAATTCTTGATTTTGTACTTGAACTACACCTAAATACAGTGTGAAAAATAGTGCAATCATCGAAACAATATTTAAGCTATATTCGTATAGTGATAAAAATCGTTGCTCTTTTGCTTGAGCTGCTTCATAGTCATCCAGTTGATGAAGCACTTGTTTTTTATAAAATTCTGTTCGACCAAAACGATCCAACTCTTCATAACCTTCTTTATAATCATAAAATTGGTTTAAAAAATCGCCTTGAACTTTGTTAACTTGCCTTTTCAGTATACGTGCACGCTTAGCACTTAACCACGGTATAACTACTAAGGTAGCAATCATACTAATACATATGATAATCGCATGTACATATGAGAAGTAAATCATTACGATTGTAGAAATGATTGCTGTAACACCTATTACTACAGGTGGATAATAAACACGCAAGTATATATTTTGCAGAGCTTCAACTCTGCCAATCATTCGTGCGATTAAATCACTAGAATTAAATTTTCGATATACGTCGGGAACGACCGGAATTAAATGTTTGAAAAATTGAACCCTAACGTTTCTAAGCATTGTAAAAGTCGCTCTATGTGATAACAACCTTTCAATATATCTGGCAATTGCTCTTATAAATCCAAATAATTTTACTGAAGCTATCAGAACCATTAATGCAAATAACGGGGCGCCAAGTGCACTTTGCGTTACCATATAACCACTTAAAAAGAACATGCTAAGTGCTACTAAACTTCCTATAACTCCCACAATAATCGAAAGTATCAAATCTCTATCTATTTTAAATTGAATATGTGGCTTCATGTTACGTCACCACCTTTATCATTGTTTCTTCTCTCTTGTGTATCTATCGATGTCAAATAGCCATTTTCAATATATATACGTCTATCAGCATTTTTAATAGTATTTTCTCTATGTGCAATCGTAATAACAGTTGTATCCACAAATTGTTGTGCAATTATATCTTGTATAATATTTTCTGTTTTCACATCTAAGCCAGTAGCAGGCTCATCAAAGATAAGTACGTCTGGTTGAATCATTAGTACTCGAGATAGTTCTACACGTCTCATTTGACCGCCTGAGAGCATCTCACCGCCCTCTCCAATCCATGTATCTAATCCATCCTTTAAAGATAGTACTTTTTCTTTTAAATCAACATCATCTAATACTTTTAATATTTTATTTTCATCCATCGATTGAAACATAGTAATATTATCGCGTATAGAGGCATTAAAGATATAAGGCATCTGACTTAAAAAACCTAATTTCAAATTGGCATTTTGATAACTCACTTCACCTGACTGGGCATCGAAACGTTGTACAATAACCTGTGCAAGTGTCGATTTACCCGCACCACTTTTCCCGACGAGCGCAATTTGCTCTCCTCTAGAAATATTCAAATTAATATTATTTAAAGCATTTTGTTGTGCATCATCATATTTAAAGCTAACATTCTCCAATTTAATTAATGCAGATTGTTGTCCATTTGTACGAATCTCAGGTTTCAGCGCTTTTTCTTGTTCATCTAATAAATCGAACACAACGTCGCTCGATCCTTCACTTTGCTTTCCTGTGTGAAACGATTGCCCTAAATCTTTAATAGCGTTATAAAATTCAGGCGCTAATATGATTGCAATCGCAGCTGTTTTAAAATCAATACTATTGAATAAAATCAATCCTAATCCAGCTTCTAAAGCTACAAGACCAATCCCTAGCATACTAATAAATTCAAGCATGAGTCCGGATAGAAAAGCACTTTTTAAAATACGCATAGTTAAATCTCTGAATGTCGTACTTTCTTCATATAATTCTTGTTCTGTCTGAGCTGTTCTATTAAAAAGTTTTAAAGTGATAAGTCCTTTAACTTTGTTTAAAAATTGCTGACTGAATTGGTTTAAATAGGTCATTTTATCTTTAGATTCATCACGTGTTTTTAATCCAAAAATAATATAAAAAAGAGGAATAAATGGTGCAGTGACTATCATAATTAAAGCCGTATTTAAATGAATAAAACACATAGCAACAATGATAAACAATGGAATCATCATTGATTTAAATACTTGCGGGAAATAACTATTAAAAAATGGAACAATACCATCAATACTTTCAGTCAAAGTATTCATTTGAACGCCAATTGGCTCTTTTGACTGTTTGAATATAAGTTGGCGTCGCAAATCATATTTCACTTTTGTAGACATGCGATTACCGATCATTTGATTTATTGTATTAAATGTTGCGCGTGCGATTAAAATAAATAATGTAAACAGTAATAGTATTAACAAATTTTGGTTCGTTTCCAATAACATTGCATTTAAAATTTCTGCAATAGCAATATTCTGAACGACTACGGTAATAGCTAATAATGTACTGATTACAAACATAAACATTGGGTATATTTTATATTTAAATGCTAAATTTGTTAATCTTTTCACAATTATCACCTGCCACATATTATAAACTGATTCATTGAAAATTAAATGAATTCGCTCATTATTATTAGTAATTTTTTATGCTAATTTCATATTTCAGACATAATTAGGATTTTCTCTTTTTCAACGCTTGAATTCCTTTTATTATATTAATCTCAGTCTTTAGTCTAAAATTACATTTAGATGTGGCGCATTACATTTTTATTGTGCTATCATTATAAAATGAAAATCTATGAAATTTAATTAGTAATATGAAAGTAGGTAAATTATGTTAATACTTGAATTGATTAAAGGACTTATTCTAGGTATTGTTGAAGGCTTAACAGAGTTTGCACCTGTTTCTTCAACAGGTCATATGATCCTTATCGATGACATGTGGTTAAAATCAAGTGAATTTTTAGGATCAGAATCAGCCTTCACCTTTAAAATTGTAATACAACTTGGTTCTGTTTTTGCGGGTGCATGGGTATTCCGTGAACGTTATTTCGAAATGCTTCATATTGGTAAGTACAAAGCATCTTCTATCGATGGCGTTGGTCAAAAACCGAATCGCTTAAACTTACTACATATTATTGTCGGTATGATTCCTGCAGGTATTCTTGGGTTATTATTTGATGACGTTATTCAAAAATACTTATTCAGTGTTCCAACTGTAATGATTGGATTATTTGTTGGTGCTATATATATGATCATAGCTGATATTTATAGTAAAAAAGTTGCAAATCCACAATCAGTTGACCAAATCAATTATATCCAAGCATTTGTAATTGGGCTATCACAAGCAGTTGCAATGTGGCCTGGTTTCAGTAGATCTGGATCTACAATATCTACGGGTGTATTAATGAAGATGGATCACAAATCAGCATCAGACTTCACTTTCATTATGGCTGTACCTGTTATGTTAGCAGCTAGTGGCTTGTCACTCGTTAAAAACTTTGAATATATTCATTTAGACCACTTTGGTTTTTATGCATTAGGCTTTATCGCAGCGTTCGTTGTCGGTTTAATTGCAATTAAGACATTCCTGTACTTAATTAGTAAAGTTAAATTAATTCCTTTTGCTATATATAGAATTGTTTTAGTTATTATTATCGCTATCCTTTATTTCGGTTTCGGTATTGGACAAGGTATTTCAGGCGAATAATATTTCAATGGACTATTGCTTATGCATCAATATAACTAAATGTTTTGAAACAGTGAGACTGAAATCTAACTTTTCTAATAAAGTTTCGTTGTATAAACTCAGATTAATAAAGTTGACTAGCAAAAGAATGCAAGTGTATTTTTAGTTCAGTCAGCTACTACCAAATTAATAATCGAGGCTAAGGCGTATATTTGTCTTAGCCTCTTCTTTTTTATTATCGCTATGCTAAATGACGTTTATCTTTCTGTATAGACTGTATTTAGCGTTTATTTTCGTGTATTATAGGGTAATATGTAGATAGTATAAAATTAAATGGAGGCAACGAGTATGGACAAAAAGCAATTAATCAAAACAATCATCACAGTAGCACCTGTGTTTTTAGTACCGCTAATCGTTGAACGCAAACGTATTAAGGATCATCCTGATGTGAAAAAAGCAAGTGACGCAACAGTTAGTGCTTCTAAAACAGTTGCAGATAAATCTGTACGTGTTAAAGATAATGTTGTAGAAAAATCTTCTCACGCAAAAGACTACGTTGCAGATAAAAAACATGACATGGATCAAAAACGTGAACTTAAACGTATCGCAAAAGAACATGATCCAGCCTATATTGAGAAAAAAGGCGAAAAATTAGAAAAAGAAAATCGCAAAGAAGCAGATAAAATGAACAAACTTCTGCAAAAAAATATAGACAAACGTCATAAAGAAGAAGAAAAAGCACGTCAAGATAATAAGAAACAACGTATCAAAGACATGAAAAAATCAAATAAACACATGGAAAAAGTTGGTTTAACTCCAGGTAAACTTGATGATGAAACAGAGAAAAAAGGCGAAAAGCTAGAAAAAGAAAATCGCAAAGAAGCAGATAAAATGAACAAACTTCTGCAAAAAAATATAGACAAACGTCATAAAGAAGAAGAAAAAGTGCAAGAGAAAAACAAAAAAGCACGCTTATCTGAATTCAAAAAGTATAAAGACTACGTGGCCAAAAGTGTTGTTAAACAAAACAAAGAAGAAAATGGTAAATAACGCTAATGACACAAGTCATTATTGATGGAGATGCTTGTCCTGTAACCAATTCAGTAATTGAATTGACTGAGGGGACAAGCATTTTTGTTACCGTTGTTCGCAGCTTCAGTCATTTTTCTACAGTAGTACAACCAGACCACGTGAATATTATCTATGTAGACGATGGGCCAGACGCTGTTGATTTTAGAATTGTAAAACTGGTACGCCCTAGTGACATTGTGATCACACAAGACTATGGCTTAGCTAGCTTACTTTTAAACAAGACGAAAATAGTTATGCATCATAAAGGTTACATCTATACGCAACAAAACATTGATACATTATTAGAGCAACGTCATGCGAGTGCTCAATTTAGAAGAAGTGGCGGACGTACAAAAGGTCCCTCAGCTTTTACTGAGCAGGATGTAGCTGAATTTGAAGCTATCTTTTCGTCTATCATTGCAAATCAGATGTCGAGCAAGGAGGAATAAATATGAAAAGCATTGCGGTGTATTGTGGTGCCAGTAAAGGAAACGATGAAACCTATATTACTGAAGCTTATCAGTTGGGTAAGTATATGGCTGAACAAGGTTATGAATTAATATTTGGGGCTGGTTCTGTAGGTATCATGGGCGCTATTCAAGACGGCGTATTAGATCATGGCGGTCGTGCTGTAGGCATCATGCCAAATATGTTAAATGAAAAAGAAATTACAAGTGGAAAATTAAGCGAATTGATATTAGTAGATTCTATGCATGAAAGAAAAAATAAAATGGCTGAATTAGCTGATGCTTTTGTAATGGCTCCAGGTGGCGCAGGTTCATTAGAAGAATTTTTTGAAATGTATAGTTGGTCCCAAATTGGTATTCACGAAAAACCTATTGCCGTGTTCAATATCAATGGGTTTTTCGAGCCCTTACAAGCACTTTTAGATCACATGATTCAAGAAGGTTTCATAGATTCTAAATACAAAAACCTTGCTCCTTTGTGCAACACGAAAGAATCACTATTCGAAGCGATAAACAATTATAAACCACTTGGTATTAGAACTTATGATTAAATATATCGTATTAAAAAACTAAACGTTGGGATATAAATCCTAAACTTCAATAGACGGGGAGTGGGACAGAAATCAAAATTTGATTTCCGCCCCACTCCCCGTCTTATGTTATTATGCACTTTCTAATTATAAAATTTGAACACTCATTACACTACAGTAAAAGCATTATTAATTGTTTTAGAATCATAACCGCAACAATTAAAATTATAATAGCAGATACTTTATTTAATATCATAATGTATTTTCCTGTTTTATCAATGTTGCCTATCATTTTTCCAGAAATTGCTAAAAAGAAAAACCAAACCCATGATATAACTACAGTTGAAATAGTAAACAAGACTTTATCCGTACCATCATATATTGCCCCACTCGTTCCAATGACACCAATTGTATCCATAATTGCATGTGGATTCAGTAGCGATACAGAAATCGCAAAACCAACTTGCTTCTTCGCTGTCATTGGTCGATAACGCTTCAATTTATCTGGCCTTGCTTTCCATAACGACCAAGCCATATATATTAAAAAAACTAAACCTATACAATAGATAGAAACTTGCAGCATGGGAAATGAGAGTAAAATAACTGACACGCCTAATACTGCTAACACAATAAGAAATGTATCACACAGACCTGCTGTAATAATGACGGGTAACGTTTTATATATACTCTTATGGTTGGCACCTTGATTAAATACAAATACATTTTGCGCACCCAATGGTAAGATTAATCCCAATGCGAGTAAGAACCCATGAGCTAATGGTTGTAACATGTCAATTCCTCATTCCTCAATTTTAAATTTCCAAAAATAAACCAGACCAATTTTCAAAATCTTTATTCATTAAAAATGTATGAAGATAAGGTCTATAAGTACTATACTATAATAAATACAAGAAAATCGGACCAACCAGAAACCAATAAAAATACCAACCAAATTTGATATAGGAGCGTTTATATGTTCAAACCCAAATACAAAAAAATCATCGATGATATCATTTCAAAAATAAATGATGAGACATTTGAACGTGGTATGAAATTGCCATCTCAACGGAAAATGGCAAACTACTACGATGTAAACCGTTCAACTATTATACAAGCTTTAGATATTCTTCAAAGCTATGGTGTTATAGAAGGAAAAGAAAGAAGTGGACTTTATCTTTCAGACAACAAGTGGAGCACTTATATAAATAACAATACAAATTGGCAAAAGTATATTAGTAATAGTAGCTCAAAAAACAACCAATACTTTATACAAATGATTAACAAATTAGAGTTTGAATCTAATTTAACTCGCTTAAGCACTGGAGAACTTAGTCCAGATTTAATTCCAAATGAAAAATTCAAAGAAATTCTTTCTACAAGTGAAAAAGACTTACTTAATACAAACTATAAGCACCCACAAGGTAGTTTAAAATTAAGACAAGCGATATCAAACCATGTAAAAAAATTAGGCATAATATGTAATGAGGAGAATATTTGTATCACTTCCGGTGCTTTGCAAGGTCTGAAGTTAATTGCTGATGGCTTACTCGTTCCACAATCGAAAATCATTATAGAAACGCCATCATACATTAATTCTATACGTACTTGGCATAATATTAGAGCAGATATTAAACATATACCTATTTTTGAAATAAAAAGAAATATTAATAATATTTTTAATGCAACATCAGCATACAATAATAGTATTTTTTATTGTATTCCTACATTACATAACCCAACTACAAATTCCTATACAATAGATGAAAAACAAAAATTAATCACACAATGTAAAGAAGCTGGAATACCTATTGTAGAAGATGATGTATATGGTGATTTATGTTTTGATAATGAACGTCCACTTCCTTTAAAGTCTTTTGCAGATAATGATAATATCTTATATCTCAATAGTTTGTCTAAAACTGTGAGTCCCGGCTTGAGAATAGGTTGGATTATAGGAAAACCTTCAGTAGTACAACATTTAGCCGACTTAAAAATGCAAAATGATTATGGAGCAAGTTCACTTTCACAATTCGTTGCGACTGAATGGCTAAATGCGCCTTCCTATCATGAAAGTCATTTAATAAAATTGAAGCAAGAACTTTTAAATAAAAGAGATGTCTTTTTACATTCACTGGACAAGCACTTAAGTCTTTTAGGAACTTGGAAAAAACCAAAAGGCTCCTTTTATATATGGTTTAAATTAAATAAACCTGTTGATATGAAAATATTGTTTGACGAAGCTATAAAACACAAGATTTTAATAAATCCCGGAGAAATATATGATACAAAATCCAAAAATTATATACGCTTTTCTTATTCATATATAGATAACAACGATATAGACAAAACATTAAAAACATTAAGCGAATTAATTCAATTTCAAACACCTACTGCTTAAATTAAGTAAAATTAACACAAGAAGATCTCATCACTAGGTTCAATACTAATGATGAGATCTATTATTTTAAAGAAGATTATTTATACACTAAATCCATGTGTATTCACAAATTTTCGCATTTAACTACTTGATTTTAAGCTTTCATCATCTAACATAGCTAAATTTTTATAATATCTTACATGTCTATTAAGCGGATGATGTTTGCTTAATTCTGGATGTTCAAAATAATCATAAATTTCCATACCTAGTTTTTCCATGACTTTGAGTGAGGGCTCATTGCTTTCCGAAGTAAAAGCATATACCTCATTTAAGCCTTGTTGTTTCGCATACTTCAGTACCGCTTCTGCACCTTCAGTAGCTAGGCCATTGCCCCAAACTTCCGGAATGAGTCGCCAACCAATTTCATAAAATGGTAACTCTTCAAATGGGAACTTGCTCTCTTCTGTCACATAATTCAGGCCTATAAAACCTAACCACCCATTAGTTTCTTTAAGTTCTACAGCAAACAAACCAATACCATCATCTAATATCATTTCATTCATTTTATTCATATCGTGTTCTGAACGTTGATAACTTAATAAGCTCGGAAAATATCTACGAACTTGTTGATTCGCATTCATTTGTTGGAATGATAATAAGTCTTCCTCTTGCCAGTCTCGTAACCTTAAACGTTCAGTTTCAATATAAACTGTCATATGTTACACCTCTATACTGGAAAAATAATTTTCTATACAAAAGTAACGCGTTATGAATCTTTTCATATCGCGCTACCATACTGTTTTTTATAATTTGTTTATGCTCTTGTAATATAGCTAATTAATTCAAGATTAACAGCTACTTCTTTTAAGCGATTACGTTCACTTTTCGGTGCAGTAAATGTTGCATCGATAAAATCATTTTTATGGTTTAATTTATAAGTAGCAACAAACGTATCTGTATCAGATTCAAAGTTAGGTAAATGCGCAATCACGCGTTTGATTTCACCTGTTGAATCTTTTATTTCTCTACCTGTAATATTTTCTAATTCTCTACCTAGTTCAGGTAAAGTAATTGAACGACCTTCTAATAAATTAAAATCTTGTTCATGCATAATGCTTACCTCTCTTTCTATATAGACGACTTATTAATCTACTTCATTCTTACAGTTGCCCTATGAAGTGAAAATCACTGAATAATAATCGACCTATATTCCAAAATTCATATTTTAAAAAATTATTTTGTATGTTTTATATTAATCTTTATTATGTTTAATGATACCCATTATACCAATTACTAAAACCATAATACAATGATTTCCTAGGAAATAAAGAAATATCATCTGAAATAGCATTAAATGTGATTTCTATATGTTATACAAATAATATTTCATTTTTCGAGAAATTTGTTCGTCAATTTTGTATCAAATACACTATTTATTACTATGGTAAATGCCTAGGTATAGTAACAACAAACACCATAGCATCGTATATTTTATGTTTCAGCGTTGATTTCTTTCTCTAAATCTTTCGACTGGTCTTGTAATTTATCTTGCTCTTTTTCCAGTTTTTCTTTTTCTTTTTTCAAATCTTTATTCTTCTTCTCTAATTTATCTATATCTTTTTCTAAAGAAGCCTTTTCATCATCTTTACCACAAGCGGTTAATGCAATCGTCGATGCTAATATGAGTGCTAAACACTTTTTCATATATATACTCCTTTTTAATGCAATTATAATAAATTAATTTTATCATTTTTCTCTATTATCTTCATTATTTACCCTTAAATTTTTAGTCATTATGACTTTACTTATTTGATAGTCCATATTTCGATTTAATTGTTGCATCTGAACATTGTGACTGTCCACTGTGCTTTCTATTTTAAAAGCGCCTACTGCTCGTGCCCATGCTTCGACTTCATTTTTAAAACGCGTAGCAATCCCTTGCTTACGAAATGCTTCATTAACATATAGCATTTCTATTATCACTTTATTATAATCTTTCAAATAGCGTGCCCAAATAAAACCTATAAGTTCTTCCTTCTGTGTTTCGAGCCATACTAAATCTGTATTATATTTCAGCCCATGATTTATCATTTCTTCACGTAACCCAACAGATAACCGGCTTTTACTATAATCTTCATTTTGTTTTGCAAGTTCACTTTCATGTATGTCTGCAATTTCAGTAATATATTGTTTTTGTTTAAGTGAAAGTTTTTCCATGTTTTCTCCTTTAAAAAGTAATGTTGATTTATAATGTTATATTCGTCATAATAAGCCTTATCATTACATTCTATAAAAAGGACTGCGAAATTCAAATGAAATCTACTGACAAATTAATGCGAGAAAATAATGTAAAAGCTTTGCGATTAAATAATACAGATAGAGATGCATTCGAAAATTACATGACATACGTCCGAGCAGATTTAAGTGTTAATCCTCACGATTCTGAAAAAATGTTGAATCGCATTTTAAATCAATTATTGGAAGCTGAAAAAGAAGGTATACTCGCCATGGATTTCTTTGAACATGATCCTAAGTCACATGCCAAAAAGGAACTTAAAAAATTACCAAATGAAACAATTTTAAATATATTTAAATACATAATTCAGCACATCTTTTTGTTATTTGGTATATTTTGTTTCCTTAAAGGATTTATTGGCTTTTTCATTGGTGCGAAGCGATTATATTTATATTCATTTCCTCTTGTTGTATTAGTAGGAATTTTCATCATTTTTCTATTTATATGGATGATATTCCGAACTGTACAAATGCAGTGTTTTACAAAATCACATTGGACATGGATATTAACGTATGTCGTCATTTTATTACTATTATATGCAATATTTTATGTATTTTTCATTCCTCAATCATTTTTAGCATTTGGGCCTTATATATTAATAAGTAATTGGACCTTTATTATAATCTCATTTATCGTTATACCCATCGCTTTATTTATTGATCATCATTATACAAATAAAGATACAAATACATCTTTATAATCTTGTTGTTTAAATAATAGTGGCTATTTGGTACAGTCTCTAACCTTTTAATAAAGTGCTATATCTTCAATTATTAATTTTGCGTACCAACTAGCACCCACTTTCAAAAGTGAAATATTTTAAAACAAAAAGATCTCATCACTAGTTTAAATACTAATGATGAGATCTTTTTTGAGTCTGGATAATATATATCTTAGACTCTTGTACGTATTGTCACGTCATATGCATTGTTATTATGGTGCCATGCCTTCTTTTCTTTCCACAGCGATACTAATAAACAAGAATATCAGACCGATTGCAGTTAGTATCGGCGCAATTAGACTTAATGATGCTATCGGTAAATTCGTCACGACAACGCCACCAATAAAGGCACCAAGCGCATTGCCTAAATTAAATGCAGATTGGTTTAATGTACTTGCAAGCGTAGGCGCATCTTTAGAAATAATCGTACTTTTAAATTGTAATGATGGACTCATACTAAAGCCGATTAAACCAAAGAAGAATATGCCTGCTACCATTAAGAAACCATTCATTTGTATAAAGTATAATAGTAAGAAGTAAACGATAAAGATTGAGAAAATAATTTGTAACGCTTTATTTAAATTCCAATCCGCAAGTTTACCACCAACGACGTTACCTAATGTAACACCTACCCCAAAAATAATTAACAGATATGAAATCAAGTTTTCTTGTACATTTGATACATCAGTCAATACTGTAGAAATATAAGTAAAGTATGCAAATACACTACTGAAACCAAATAATGTCACTGCTAAAGTTAACCACAAACGTTTTTCTTTTAAAATTTGTAGTTCTTTTTTCAATGATGATTTTACTGTATCACGTTGCATAGGCACAAAAATAATAATGCCTATAAGTGCTAGTGTTCCTATAATAGCAATAATAATAAACGTCATCGGCCAGCCAAAGTTTTGACCTATTAATGTCCCGAATGGTACACCTAAAATATTACTTAAACTTAATCCCATAAACATTAGTGCCATCGCACTTGCACGTTTCTCTGGCCGCACCATATTCGCAGCTAAAATAGAACCTATACCAAAGAATGAACCATGAGCCAACGATGTAATGATACGACTTGTCATCATAAATCCATAACTCGTACTAAATGAAGCAGCAAAATTCCCTAATATAAAAATAGCCATTAAGGCTAGTAGTAAATATTTTCTATTCCATTTAATCGTCAACATAACTATGATAGGCCCGCCGATTGCAACACCTAATGCATAACCAGTTATCAATTGTCCTGCCTGACTTACAGTTACGTCAAAATCCCGTGCAATATTAGGTAATAATCCCATAATTACAAATTCTGTCATACCTATTGCAAACGCACCGATTGCAAGCATCCATATAGCAATTGGATATTTCATTTTTGACTCCCTTCCGAAATCATATTTTTTTCACATGTTTGTGATTATACTAAAATACAGTTGCCAAAAACAAGGGAGTTGCTTGGTTTTCTCCTATTTTTAAAATTAATTCGCTTACATTTAATTTAGCTGTATTCATTTAATAAATTGCTTTACATCATAATACTACCAAGAAAATTAAAAAAGTTAGCAATCGCCAAAAAAGTTAACAGTGTTTAGAACACTCAATTACCCTTCTTATGACAATAGCTAACTCACTAATTTTAATTAATTAGTAATGCATCGATAAAGAACCACACTACCATGATAAACATGATAATCCCTTGTGCAACAGTACTCGCTAAAAATGCTACGATAGACCCAAAACTTGCTTTTAAAGCCTTTGAAAAGTTGGGTTCTTGTATCATTTCAACAACTAGTACCGTGATAAATGGAATAATAATAATTCCAAATGGTGGAAATACAAAGCAACCTACGATTACACCAATGAGCGCCGCATACTCGCTAAGTTTAGAACCACCAAATTTATTTACAAAATATTTATTCATGATAAAATCTGCTACTAAAATAAACACGGTGAATAAAATCATTGATACATAGAATATCCATGATAAATTGCCATTATGAAATGCGAATTGATAAATTAAAAACCCTACCCATAATACAAGCACTGATGGAATAATAGGTTTAATTAAACCTACAAATGCTAAGACAAATGATGCGATAATTAATATCCATAAAATTACTGTCATTTTTATCTACTCCATACTTTCTTCTGTGAATTTTTGATCTTTTGTAAAGTATATTAATATCATACCTAAAAATATAGCTGTCGCTGATACAAAGAATACATTTCCCAAACCTACCCAGTGACTCATAATTCCACCTAATAAGTTCCCACATAACTGACCTATCACCATCGCGTTAGCAAAAAGTGTAGATGCATATCCTGGAAAATCTGGTAAAATATCTTGGAAATAACTGATGCCTAAACCAAGTAATATTGCTAAGAAAATAGCTAAAAATACTTGGCCGACAAACATCATTACCAAATTTTCGAACACACCAATACTAAAGTAAAACAGGCCACCAAACAATCCACCTAACATCAGTAGCACACGTGTCGTGAGTTTCGCAGATAAAATACCTAACACGACCATAAATGGAACTTCTAAACCGGCACATAGACTGGCTAAACCACCTACATACCCTTCAGCTTCATTCAAATATTTAGTGACGAACAACGGCATATTCAATGTATACATCCATTGACCAATATGTAATAAAATAAAGGCTAAAAATGGAACGATTAATGCCTTATCATGTAACATATTAGGTGCTTTCGCCTCAATATGATTCACATCAGTTGTGGTTTGTTTTGTTTTGATATCTTTAAAAAAGAATACCTGTAACATCAGTGTAAATAAAATAATGGTAACAGTTCCAGTAAATAACCCTGCGTAACCATTAACACCTAATAATAAAGCTCCGATTAACGGACCAAATAAGAATCCAAATGAGAACATGGAACGCAATACGGCATTAGCAAACTTCGCTCTATCTCTTGAAGCCGAAACATTGATAGACTCTCTAGCTGAAGCATACATTTGAGGCATTGCGGGCGCGAAAAACCCTTGAAAAACGGCATACATAACAATAAATATCCATACTTCATGAATATAGAAGTAAATAGAAAAACTAACAGCACCCATTAACAATGCTGTAATGATTATGACCTTCCTATTTATATTGTGTGTATCAGAAAAGCGTGCAACAATTGTGTTCATTATAAATTGGCTGATTGCTGCTAATGCTAATAGCAGACCATATTGTGTAGAAGTCATACCCAAATCATTGGTCGCAAATAAAACAAGATAAGGTACAGTGATTGAAATTCCCATACCTAAAAGCATCATATTGACTACAAATAGTTTGTAATTCTTAATATGTAATAAAGCACTAAACATATAACAAACCTCTATTCTACTAAATTAGGTGTCAATTCTCGTATATCACTTAAATAGGCAATGTATAAATGATTATGTATTAGCTCCCATTGATGTTATTCAACATATTCCATCATTAAATTGATAAATGATTCTACTTGAGGCAATTGTAACATGCTAGAATCGTAACTTAAAAATGTGGAACGAATCAATGGTTTTTCATCTATATTTACGCGTCTAAATTCAAACTGGTCACGGTCTAGATGCTTCATCATGATCTCAGGCAAAATTGTTACACCGACACCATTTAACAGCATCTCTTTACACGTGGCCACTTGATCAACAGTAATCATAGCATGATAATCCTGACCTATTTGACTCCCATACCATTCTTTAATTTGATTAATATAAATTGGATCTGCTTGAAATTCAATAAATGGCATTTTATCAACATCATCGTAACGATTTTTAGGATTAATAAAATAATGATCATCATTAAATAAATGTGTATTACTTAAGTTCATAATTTTATTACCACGTATAATCATCACATGGTAATCTCTATGGTTTGCTTTAATTTGTTCACTCGAACCTACTTGAACTTGAATCTCTACATTAGGAAATTGGCGTGTAAATAAGTTTAATACTTGCGGTAATAAAGTTTGTCCGATTAATGAAGAACAACCGATTGAAATCGTACCGTTGACTTCACCAATGTGCGCTTGCATTTTATCTAAAAATAAACGCTCTTTGTTCAGCATATCTCTAGCATGCTCTATAATCATCGAACCTTCTGTTGTAGTAATCAATTGTTTCTTAGTACGTATAAAAACATTTACACCAAAAGTATTTTCAATTGATTTTAAACGTTGTGTTACTGCAGGTTGTGATATATATAATATTTCTGCTGCTTTCCTTAGTGTTCTTGTTTCATCTAAAGTGGTTAACAAGCGATAATCGTCAATCTTCATATTATCCCCCTATATTTTAAAAGCACTTTTAATCATTTCATTGATTGGTTATTATTCATGTTCACTTAACATTTCATAATATAATTTCAAATTTCAAATTATACGTTTTTAACATTTATCATCTAGCAGTGTCACTATAACATGATTCACATGATGCTCATACACTGATTCACAATACATGTATCATTCAATTAAATTTGTACAAATAATCTTAAAGTTCTGGTTCTGAGTCGCGATGTGTTGAATGATTTTGGTTGTGATTACTACTTTGTTGATTGTGGTTTTCACTTTTAATATGCTTATTTGGGTGTTTATGATCGTGTTGTTTAGCTTTGTATGGTTTATGTTTATGCTTTTGCTCATTATATTTGGCTTTACCATGTAATGGGTGGTGTTGATTTTTTGATTTTTGTTTAATCTTGTAATAACAATACATAATTTTATCTTTCATCGTTGAAAAATCAGCCTCAATTTTTATCATTAATTGATGCGCAATAATATATGCTTCGTGATACTGCTTTTTAGTAATTTGTCCTTGATCTAAAGCACGTTGTAAATCGTCTTCATCTACAAGTTCATATTCCCCATTTGGTAATACAAGTACATCTAAACATAAATCTATTGTACGTGCGTTTCCTTTTTGTGTAACATTCTTAATATTTATATCAAAGTAATATTCTAATGGGTTGCCCTTGTCATCTAGCATCACTGTAATACTATATCGTTTTTTTTCGGGCAAGATTTGTAGCCATTGATAGTTATCATCCGCAACAATAATATTTTGGCCCACCACTGTCACCTCTAATGGTTCACGTACTTTTTTCATCGTCACCAAACCAATAATACCCTTGAACTTGTTGTTGTTTACTTTGACTTCTGTATACTCTTTGTCAATGATACGACGCCAGTGACGCTTATCAATATATTTTACTTTCACTGTCACCAACTCCTTGTCATTATTATATAAAACTGTTTACTTTATGTCATCTTATGGATTATACTGAACGTCTTCCAATTTTGTATCACGAATTTAATTATTATTATTGTACTATATTTCATAGTGTAAAAGCGAAATTGACAATTATAATAAAGTTTGATAGATTTTATCTATATTTTTCTGAAAATTCTATAAATAAAGGAGATAGTAACATGGCAGTCATTCAAAGACCTTTTAGAGCGGATCATGTTGGTAGTTTATTAAGACCACAACGCCTAAAAGATGCACGTAAAGATTATCAAAATGAAGTCATCGATGCACAAGCATTACGAAATATCGAGGACGAAGAAATTGAGCACATCATAGAGAAACAACTAGAAGTAGGTTTACATAGCATCACTGATGGTGAATTCCGCAGAAGCTGGTGGCATTTCGATTTCTTGGAAAATTTAGACGGTGTCAATGGCTATACTTCTGAGCGTGGTTTAGCATTTAAAGGCGTTGAAACTAGAAATCATAATGTTAAAGTTGAGAGTAAAGTCGCTTTTAACCCAAATCATCCACATTTTGAACACTTCAAATTTTTATATGACAAGGTTAATGGACGTGCAACAGCAAAAGTATCTATCCCAAGTCCAAACCAGCTGTTCCATCCAAATATCTTAAATGAAGACATCTATCCTGATATCGAGGATTATGCACATGATGTTGCTCAGGCATATCGTGAAAGTTTGCTCAAATTTTATGAATTAGGCGCACGTTACATTCAATTAGATGATGTTTATTGGGCTAACCTAACTTCTGGTTCTCAGAAAACACGTGGCCGTGACCGTACTGAAGCAGACAAAGAAGCAGCACGTCAGCTTGCATATCGTGTTGTAAATGAAGCAGTCCAAGATTTACCAGAAGATCTACTCATTACTACACATATTTGTCGTGGTAATTATCAATCAACTTGGGCAATTTCAGGTGGCTATGAGCCAGTCGCACCTTATTTATTCAAAGAAAATTTAGGTGGCTTTTTCCTAGAATATGACGATGATCGTTCAGGTGATTTTGAGCCATTACGCTTTTTCCCTAAAGAAAATTCAGCAGCTGTATTAGGGCTTTTCACTTCAAAAACAGGTGACTTAGAAGATAAATCTGCCATACTTGCACGTATTAAAGAAGCACAACAATATGTTGATTTAGATCAAATTTGTTTAAGTCCACAATGTGGCTTTGCTTCAACAGAAGAAGGCAATAAACTGACTGAAGATGAGCAATGGAAAAAACTAGCTTACGTTGTAGAAATTGCAAACGAAGTCTTTGGAACAGCAAAATAAACATACTTTACTAACTCGTAAGAAGTATTAATATTAAAATTGAGAGGCCTATCAGACTTAAAAATCTGATAGGCCTTTATTAATATCTAAATTTTTAAATTAAAGAACAATTAATTTCCAGCTATATCACTTTCGGATAAAGCATAACGTTCATGTATATCTTTTAAACTTGGAAATTGATTATTCAACCATTCTTTACTCAATAGTTCAAAATGTTCAAATTCAAATGCAGGTTGGCACATACAGCCTACAAGTGCATAACCATTTTCACCTTCAATTGAAGAAGCAAAAATCGTTCCTTTTGGAACTACATATTGTAAAACATCCCCCGCTTCAAGGTCTTTGCCTATTGTCACACTTTGATAACGTCCATCTGAATGAATCATATGCACTGTTAAAGAATCTCCAGCGTGGTAATACCATATTTCATCTGCATCGATACGATGAAAATGCGATATATTGTCATGTGTTAACAAGAAATAAATACTTGAATATACTGGTCTTTCATTTAGATTATTTGATTTAGCTTTGATAATCTCTTTATAATAGCCACCTTCTGGATGGGGTTGTAAATCTAGTTGATTAAGCCAATACTGGATATTTTCACCCATATTACTTCAAGTCCACATTATGGAAAACGTTTTGAACGTCTTCTAAATCTTCTAAAGCATCAACTAGTGTTTCAAAAGCTTCTTGATCTTCTTCAGATAATTCTATATCTGATTGTGGCAACATCTCAAATTCAGCAACCTTAAATTCTTCGACACCTGTTTCACGTAGAGCATCTTGAACTTGAGCAAATTGATCTGGTTCAGCGTAAATAATAGTTAACCCATTTTCTTCAACGATATCTCTCACATCGATATCTTTTTCCATCAACGCTTCTAACGTATCGTCTGCTGATTTGCCTTCAATACCAAACACAGCCGTATGATCAAACATATACGCAACTGAGCCTGAAACTCCCATATTACCGCCATTTTTACCAAAAGCTGCACGTACATCAGAAGCAGTTCTATTCACATTTTCTGTTAATGCGTCTACGATAATCATTGAACCATTTGGTCCAAAACCTTCATATCTTAATTCATCGTAGTTTTCTTCACTTGCTCCTTTAGCTTTTTCTATCGCTCGATCAATAATATGATTCGGTACAGAATAAGTCTTAGCTCTTTCTAAAGTTAATCTTAGCGCTTGGTTTGATTCCGGATCTGGTTCACCTGATTTAGCCGCTACATAAATTTCTTTACCGAATTTAGCATAAATTCGACTTGTATTTTTGTCCTTTTGCGCTTTTTTCTCTTTAATATTATTCCACTTACGTCCCATACTTTCATCACACTTTCTCGAAAAATATTTTTATTAACATGATATATTATACAATAATTTCGCTCTATTACATAGAACTACGTATATAAATGACAAATAATCGCACCTTATATATTACATAATAAAAAAGACTAGCCATACACAATTGAATTTCATGTATACCACTAGTCTTTTAAATCATCTTAAAATATGAATCAACAAGAGACATTTCTTTACTTGAAACTATATATTTTATTCAATATATGATTCAATTTCATCTAATAATGCTTCGTAATGTGCAGCGTTCTTTTCATTCATTAATAAATATACTTTACGTTCATCTTCTGTTGAACGTAGCTTACTCACTCTATCTTGATCAATCAAACGACGAATTGAAGCAAGCACTTTGGTTCTACTCAAATCCAATTCCGCAGTAGCTATTTTTAAAAATGGCTGCATCAACATATGTTTTTCACTACAATTTTGTTGAACCAATTCTAAAACTGCTACATCATTTATTGTCAATTTATATTTTTGTTCTATGTAATGCGTTAAACTTTTATATTTTTTATAAACATTTAAAAATTGAGCCTTTTTCTCTTCATTCATTGCTATCACACCTCCACATGAAAATATGATGAATGTTTCTAACACTTACTAAAATAACACTTTTTATTTTTGTATTTTTTATTTGAAACAACATACTTTTATCTTTACGCAATTTTGAATAAAATATTTAAATTTGTCAACACTTTTTCATTAATTTAACTAAATTATAATAACAACTAATTAGATTGCTCTTTTTTAAATCGTGTCATCACTATATAATTGCTATATAAAAAAACACCCTTAAAGTTGATTACTAAAATCTACTTTAAGGGTGTTAACATGTTAAATAATTAACTATCAAAAACCAAGTACTTTAACTATAATTACTTCATACTTTATCTTCTAAATTTATTCGCTAGTCTTAAAACGTATTTTATAATGTGTAATAAATTGATGAATAAATTAAAGCCCATTTCTCTTGGTGAGAATTGACCCCGTTTCATACGGTTAAAGTCGTATAAGGTGTAAAGCAGGAACAATAATAGACCTACCACAGTAATAATCGTGTGGAACAATGAATTTTGAATAAACATACCAATCAAGCTTGCAACAATTAGGGCTACTAATGTTACAAATAAGTATTTACCCATACTTGCGGCATTGCCAATTACAAAAAAGCCTATAATACCAAACACCATAAATCCTGCAATGGCAAGAATCACATTTTTATAGAATACTTCAGGTCCTAAATTTTGCATATATGTCGTAAATGTTGCGAATGATAGCAATCCTACTACAATTGCATATATGTGAGAAATTACTAAACCATATTTACGCGCTCTGTTAAAAATAACGGTGATAAGAACTAAACCAAGTAACACGAAAGATAAAGGTCTTCTCCATTCCAACGGCAAGTATTGTCCGAAGTAACAACCAATGCCAAAAATAATCCAGTAATAGACAAAAAAGAGCCATACTTTTCCGTAAGCATGAGACTTAGACTTATCTTTAGACTGTTGTTTATGCTTATTTATATGTTGTGCAGTTTCAGCCAATTGATTCACTCCTTAACTATAAAAAAGTATTTAAATACTTGAATATTATAATAACATTAATAACATACTATAATCTTTCAATAAGCGTAATACTTTAACTTTCACTATTTCAAACAATACCAAACATGAACCACATAATTTTCCAAATCTCTTTAGCTGAGTCTATTTATTTATAACTACAAGCAACTTAATTGTTACAAACACGAAAAAGTTCAATACAATTATCTCTTTATAATGTCTTATAAATCGCACAAGAAACGTCTTAAAGGCACTTCATCCTTTTTGTACTCAAATGTTAATAATATTACATCTTTATAACAACACCCACAAAACACCTGATTTTTGATAGTATGGAACGTGAATTGAGATTAAAGAAACTATCACATATATTTAATACATATCTGCTTTTGGGATATATAGGAATTGAAGGAGGAGTTCTTTTTGAAAAAGTTAGCATTTGCAGTAACAGCTGCTTCAGGCGCTGCAGCGGTTATTTCCAATCATGAAGCCGATGCATCAACACAACACACAGTAAAATCTGGTGAGTCACTTTGGACAATTTCACAACAATACGGTGTATCAGTAGATGAAATCAAACAAAGTAATGATCTCAATAACAATATCGTATTTCCGGGACAAGTTATTGAAATTGGTGGAAGTGGTTCACAAGAGCAAGGCTCAAGTTCAAACTCTTCTTCACAATCATCTGGTGGTTCAACGCATACTGTAGAATCTGGTGAGTCACTAAACATCATTGCCAATAATTATGGTGTTTCAGTAGATGAACTTATATCAGCAAACAATTTGAGTGGATACATAATCTATCCTAATCAAACGTTAACAATTCCAGGTGCAACTGGTGGTTCTGGCGGTTCTGGTGGTACAACAACTCCAAATACAGGTAGTTCTTCAGCAAGTGATGCTAATCTATACGATTGGGGTCAATGTACATGGCACGTATTCAATCGTAGAGCTGAGACCGGCAAACCAATCAGCACATATTGGTGGAACGCTGATCATTGGGCAAACAATGCAGCAGCAGATGGTTATACTGTAAATAATACACCAAGCGTTGGTTCAATTATGCAAAATTACGAAGGCCCTATCGGTCACGTGGCTTATGTAGAACAAGTTAATCCAGATGGTAGTATTTTAATTTCAGAAATGAATTATAATACAGCACCAGGGACAGTGGATTATCGTACAATCCCAGCTTCACAAGCTTCAAGCTATAATTATATTCATTAATCTATGAATATAATATTGAATAAAAAGCAGTTAGACTTCTCTTTAGAACTCTAACTGCTTTTTAATTTGAAAAATTTTAAAGAAAATTACATATAATATCATTCATAAGCTCACTCAGTCGTCTTATGAGCGTACAAATATCTTTACTACTCTTGTTAATACAACTTATAAACTGCTCATAACAAAGCCACTGATGTCTATAAATAAAGAACACCAAATTATAAAAGTAATAATTTGGTGTTCCTATTTTTGAGAATAGACAATCACGTCCAAACTCTTTTATTATTTAAAACGCTAATCATGCTATACCATGCCTACTTACAGGAAGATATTCACAACGAAATATACAAGGGCAGCAACAATTGCAGAAATAGGCATTGTAATAACCCATGTAACAATCATACGTTGTGCAGTATTCCATTTCACACCTTTAATACGATTAGATGAACCTACACCTAGAATAGATGAAGAAACAACATGTGTCGTTGATAACGGAAAATGTAATGAAGATGCTACAAAGATTGTTAAAGCAGATGATAAATCTGCCGCAGCACCATTAGCCGGACGAATTTTCATTATATTGCCACCAACTGTTTTAATGATTTTCCAACCACCAACAGCTGTCCCTAACCCCATAGCAGTAGCACAGGCAATTTTAACCCACAATTGTGGTTCAACAGTACCACTTGGTTGTAAGTTAGCTACGATTAAAGCTAATGTAATAATACCCATTGATTTTTGAGCATCGTTGGTACCATGTGAAAATGATTGTAACGACGCTGTGAAAATTTGGAAGAATCTAAAGTTTCTATTTGTTTTTGTTAAGTTTGCATTTTTAAATACGACTTTAACAATTGAATACATAATGAAACCTACACAAAAAGCAATTACTGGTGATATAAGTAAAACAGCAATGATTTTTGTAAAACCTTCATAGTGTAATACGGCAAATGACCCCTGAGATGCGATAGCTGCACCTGCAATGGAACCAATTAACGCATGCGAAGATGAACTCGGTATACCATAAAACCAAGTAAGCAAGTTCCAAAAAATCGCTGCAATGATAGCCGATAGCACCACAACAAGCCCATTTTCTAATTTAAATGGGTCTACAATATCTTTAGTTATTGTACCTGCAACTCCAGTAAAAGCTAATGCACCAATAAAGTTCATAACTGATGCTAATATAATAGCAGTTCTAGGCGTTAATGCACGAGTTGAAACAGCAGTAGCGACAGCATTGGCTGTATCATGAAAACCATTGATAAAGTCAAAGATAAGTGAAAAAATAACAATAGCTACTGTGATGATTAAAATATATTCCATTAGTTAGGACTCCTTAGCTATTTTTCATAATTATAGTTTCAAAGTTATTCGCTACAGCTTGACATTTATCTGCAATTTCTTCCATGCTTTCATAAATTTCTTTTATTTTAATAAGCGTTATTGGATCTGTTTCACTGTTAAAAATGTGTTTGATTGATTGACGTAAAATGCCATCACAATTTGTTTCAAATTCTTTAATATTAATAGAATGAATACGCATATGAGATAATTTTTTATCAACGAGTAAACCAACAGCTAATTTCATTTCTGCAATAGCTTTTTGGATATTATCAACAAATTCAGCCATATATTCATCTGTATATTCAATTGAATACATTTCAAACATCGCTGACGTTTCTTCTATTGCATCTAAAACATCATCAATTGCATTACATAATGAAAGGATATCCTCTCGTTCGATTGGTGTAATGAAGGTTTGGTTTAAATCGGAAATCACTTGATGCATTAATTCATCACCGTGTGATTCATATTTTTTAATATTGTCTGAATAAGCTTTCAGATCTAAGTGCGTATTAAAATCCATTTTCCCAAACTCAATTGCAGCTCGATCTAAGTTAAAGACCATTTCTTCAAGTTGCACCATGAACTTATCTTTTTTCTTGTTAAACATCCAAAAAATCCTCCATTTACAGCGACTGTTTCCAATCAGCTTCAATAAATTTAAAAAATCAAAACTCTTTTAAGACAAATTAAAATTGGCAAGATTTACAATTCACTCATCATTTCATTACTTAATGTGCCCTTACCTTCATGAAAATGAGTCTTTGCTTCTATACCGGTTAAAAAATCTCGCAAATGTTGATTTGTCCTTATATGAAAATAGCACAAAATTTACAATTCCACAATTAAATTTACAATCTATTAACATTTAGAACTTGTAAGAATAAAATATTCTTTTAAAATATAATATTCTAAAATATATTTTAGTCCCCATTTCAAATTGGCGAATTCCATAATTAACGTTTTATATTCATAATAAAAAAAGCATTGAAAGTTAAAAAACTTCAATGCTTCAGAACAAGGACAATTACGATTAATTGTATTCTTTTCTTTGAAAATGGAAGTGATTGGGCTCAAGTCCATCTTAGTTAATAAAGCAATAGTCGAAGACTCCCAGATGAGACTGTGCTGACGGAAAGTGTACACAAATTACTTCCAAAAGCCGTAAGACTTTATCAATGCTTTTCAGATAGTCTTGCAATAAGTTCATTTTGATTAGGAAACATAAATGTAGCCTTTGTTCCTATTTGTTCTTCGGAAGTGATATCTACTCGTATTCCTAATTTGTCTTTAACGTTACCTACTAAATATAAACCAATGCCCGATGAAGTAGTCTCATTACGGTAAGCAGTGGAAGTGAATCCTTTATCGTAAATTCTCGGCAAATCTTTCTTACTAATTCCTCTACCTTCATCTATAATTTCAAGTGTTATATGTTTATTAACTATATGGGCTTTTATGTGAATTGTACTATCTTCACTATATTTGATGGCATTAGATAAAATTTGTCTTATCATCATCCGACACCATTTTGTATCTGTATAGACATCGTAGTCCGCTTCAAAATCAAGATCGTAATCAATGCCTTTAGATTGACTAATATACCTTGTGATTTGTATTTCTTCTATAATAAGACGTTTTAATGCTACATGTTCAAAGTATAAATCATTATTTTGAAACTCTAATCTCGTTAAAAATAATTGTCTGTCTAACATTCCATTAATTCTCGACCACTCATAAAGCAAGGCGTACTTTCTCTCTACATCTCGCTCTTTTTCAATAAGTAGCTTCATTGCTGTTACTGGCGTCTTAATGTCATGCACAAAATCAGTTAATGACGCTTCAGTTGTTTGAATTTGTTGTTTTTGAGTTGTAACTAACCTTTTCTGACTAGTAATTTGATTATATAAATAATTTACCATCTCTTGTTGAAAGGGAGTATCAGCAAGAGATTTATGTTTTAGTTCTTCAGGCTCGATGTTATTGTACAAGTGTTTGAAAAATTTTACTTCCTTTATATATGTATATAACAAAAAAATCACTGAGATTCCTAAATTCAAAATAATAATATAAAAAATACTACTTACACTGATATCGTAATCTAAATATGCAATAAATAGAAAAATGAAATGTAATAATATGAGCCAAAGTATCCAATTTAATCGAGAACGAAGGAAAATTAATAACCATTTAATGTTAGCCATGCGCCATATACCCTTTGCCTATTTTAGTTTCAATCGCATCATTCATATCAATATCAGCTAATTTTTTTCTTAAACGATTCACGTTTACAGTTAACGTGTTATCACTTACAAATGCTTCATCATCCCACAATGCTGTAATCAAAGTATCTCTAGTAACGATTTGATTTTGCTTTTTCACTAACATTTCTAAAATAACCATTTCAGTCTTAGATAAATAGATTTGAGCATCACCTTTACTAATGCTGTCTTTAGATAAATCTAAAGTCGTTTCTTGCCAAGACAATACACGCTTCTCCTCAATACTGAATTGATAAACACGTCTATATATAGCTTGTAGTTTGGCAATAAGTACACTCGTATTAAATGGTTTTTGGACATAGTCATCTGCGCCTAATTCCATACTCATAACTTGATCCATTGGATTATCGCGTGAAGATAAGAAAAGAATAGGTGTATTGGAGACCTCTCTAATTTTTCGAGTCCAATAAAAACCATCATACTTAGGCAATTTAACATCCATAATTACAATTGCAGCATTCACTGCTTCAAACTTTGACATAACATCATTAAAATCACTGATGCCATGCACTTGAAAGTCCCATTGCTCTAATTCTTCGCTCAGTTCTTTAAATAATGTCATATCATCTTCTACTAATAAAATGTCCACATGATCACCTTTTCAATTATTTAGTATATTTTATTTCTTCTCCTGACTGTATACGACCATTGAAATGCTTAATACGACAATCTATTTCGAATCCTCTCATCATCAAATCTTGAAATGGCGATTGGAACAAGTAATACGCCGGCCAAATGAGTTTAGGAATATAATCATATAAATGAACAATTACAGTTTGTGTACCTTCCAGTTTTCGAAATTCTAACTTTCCTTGTTTCGTTAAATTCGGTTTCACTATCGATCCACCTACTAAATTTAATGTAATCATATCACTTTCTGTTACCGTTTTATGAAGTACAAGTATTGGATTGCGTTTATCTTTTATATAAACAACAAAATTATCGCCCTCATTATAAGTATGTAACATCGTTCCTTTAGTTTTATTTAACCAATCAAAATAATATTCCACCATCTGATTTAAGGTCCAGTTCATTGGCAGTTGTACATTAAGTGCACTGCGTACATCATCATACTTTGAAACTTGTAACTCGACTGCAACATGAGGTCGTGAAACTTTTACTTCTGTTTTTTCGACAGGCGTTCCATACGCAGACAATCGCTCTATTGACTCATTATCAAAGCGACTACCACTAATATAAATGATTTTTTTTATTCCTTTTTTAGCCGTCGCACGCCCAAAATTATCAGCAGCAATTAAATTCATATCTCTAGCTGTTGCTTTTGTCAGCTTTGCTGAATGCTTGGTTGGATCTAAATAATAGATGGCCATATCCATACCTTCCATTGACTCAAGGACATCATTATAATTATAAATATCTTTTTTTAACCATGTTACTTCTTGAAACTCATCTTCTTTAGGATATTTCGACATCGTAAAAAGCGTTGCGTCATCTTTAATGGATTGTATTAAGTTTTTTCCTATATAGCCTGTTACACCTGCTAATAAAATATTAGGTTTCATAGTTATACTTCCTTTATATTAATTTGGCCCAATTCAAATATCTCCTAGTAAAATCATGCTAATGATGTTAAGTTATACTATAACTGAGTATCAGCAAAATAGAAATAAGGAGTGGACACTTATGGTTCATCAAATTCGTGAAATTGGTATCAATGATATAGATCCATTTGTAAAATTATTAACTACTATCTATGATGAATCTGAATATTTAATATATAATCCTGGTGAGTATGCTCCATCTAACAGTGATGCTGTTTCAAACTTGGAACATTATATAACATCACCGTCCAATGCAATATACGTTGCCGAAAATAATGGTGAACTTGTTGGGTTTTCAATCGTAACAACTGAAAAATTTGAACGTACACGTCATGAAGCCAATTTTTCCATGGGTGTTATTAGACACTATCGAGAAAAAGGGCTTGGTCAATCACTTATTAATTCTATTGAAGCGTGGTGCTTAAACCATAACATTCGCCGAATCGAAGTTTCTGTAGTCCCTGAAAATGAAACAGCAGTAGCTTTATTTAAAGCTGCTGGATATCAGATTGACGGCGAACTTCGAGATAAACTTTATATCGATGGACGTTATTTCAATAAATATATAATGTCTAAGTTATTACTTTAGTCTACCTCAATGTTTATATATTAAACGTTTCACTATTATAGTTTAATTATAAATTAATAAATGGGAATGGAACAGAAATCTAATTTTTCTAATAACATTTCGTTATATGAATTAAGTCTGACAAAGAAGACTAGAACTAAAAACAGCTTATAGTATCCATTACAGGAGAGCTATAAGCTGTTTTTTGAATTTATTTATATAACTTTATTACTTCTAGCTAACTTAACACATTAGTAAGGATTCAATTGAACCCCATCAGGAATTTTTGATTCAGGTTTTAATTCCCTCTCTACACCAGAAGCACTTGTGTTTCTACTTAAGAAACTCAACGTATCTTTCATATTTTGCTGTGACTCTGGTAATTGCATATGAAATTGGTATTGATGTCTTAAATTATGTGATCCATCATAAAACAGTTTATCCACTGGAACATCTTTTTCTTTTAGTTTTTTATAAAAATCAATATTTTGACTATAAAATGGATCTGCATCCCCTACTGATAAAAATGTTGGTGGATAATCTTTTGTCACTTGGTTTATCGTAGACATTTCACTGATATATTTAAATTGTTGTTCCCAATCTCTCTTGCCAGTGTAACTCTCCATAAAGAGCTGTATTCTTGGAAATTCTGTTTCTTTCACAGTTTTCATATCATAAAAGCCACCAAAAAAGATTGCTGCTTTGATTTGATCTGGTTCAAATTGTTGATTAAACTCCATATCTTCTCGTAATGATTCATTTGTTTGGATAGCTGTAAATTGACTGGATAATTGGGCACCTGCTGAATCACCACCGAAAACAACTTGATCAAAATCTATAGGTAACTCATGTTTGTTCTGTTTGATAAACTGAACTGCGCGATCAATTTGTTTTAACTGTGTCGGGTATTTATAGTCAGGTGCAAGTGCATAATTAATATTCACTACGATATAACCCTGTTCAGCAAATTTTGATAATAACGGGTTTTTATATTGTTTATCTCCTGCAATAAATCCTCCACCATGTAACCAAAAAATGACAGGCAATTTATTATCTTGATCTAATTCAGTAGGTGTTAAAATATCTAAGCGGCTATTGGGTATCCCGCTACTATAAGTTATATTAGTAAATGCATTTACATTTTCATTATTAATTTGTACTTTTTCTTTAAATTCTTGGGCATTTTGTCGGTCATATTGTTGCTTTAGTAATATTGCAATCACAATTGCAACGATAACAAAAACAACAATAGCGATAATTGTCCATTTATGTTTTTTCTTCATGCTCGACCTTCCCTTTCGCATGCATTGTATCATAATTAATTAGTACGTAGTAGTATTTATTTGAACGATTATATTAGACAAAACTGCTATTTTCTTTATTTTAAAACCAAATTAATAAACTACCATTAATAATTATAAAATTTTCTCTATATAAGTTAATATCATATTTTAAAACAAAAAATGGCTGCTAGATATCCAATAGGATTCTAACAGCCATTTATTAAATCTAGGATTTATATCCTGATTTTATTTATATACTTTATTTCATCACAATTACGCTATGTGATCTTTATTTTGATTTTTTCTTGCATAGTATTTAATAAGTACTGCAATAACTACAACTAAGCCAATTACACCCATGATTGGATATAAGAAGTTAATTAAATCTGCGAAACCTACGAAACTTAATGCATAAGCTACGAGCACCATTGCAACTATAAACACATGATAATTTTTACTATATGGCTCTGTAAATCTTGCAGCAAACGAATACGTTAAACCAAGAATTGTATTGTACATAACTGCTAACATAATAATCGATAATACCAAACCAATCCATGGATTAATTTCATTTGCTAACGTTAGTGTTGGAATCGAAGCCTCTTTAATTGTTGGATACTCTGATTGTAATGCAAAGTTGATAAGCGCTAGTAATATTGTGTATACAACACCACCAAATAACGCACCTGCACCAGATATTTTTCGTTTAGAAGCATCGCCACCGATTGCAACAATTGTACTAAAACCAACCGCGAATGCTAATCCACCATAAATAATACCGTAAAGAATACCTTTCCAAATACTCGCCTCTGGAACTGTTTTGTTCACTTCTGCAATGGAAATATTTCCATTAAATAAGTAAAATATTGCAATGATAACAACTAAAATAATTAAGAATGGCGTTACCATACCTAATGCACGTACAATTTTGTTAAAGTCCATTAATAATGTAATATAGATAGCAATCACCATAATTAATGCACCTAACCACGTTGGTATGCCAAAACTTTCTTCAAACGTTGATCCTGCACCTGCAATCATTGTGACTGAGATACCAAATAAGAAGAAGATAAGTAAATAATCAATAATCTTACTAAATACACCACCGAATAAATAATCTAAAGTGGATTCATGATTTTGTGCATCGAATGCAGTACCAATCTTAGCAACTTGTCGACCTGCAAACCCTAATATCAATCCTGATATAATAACTCCTAGATACGACCAAAGCCCATAAGGAGTAAAGAATTGCATTACTTCTTGTCCAGTTGAAAAGCCAGCACCTACTACGATACCAACATAAGCGAAACCAATTTTTATAGCTTCTTTATTCAAGCCCATGTGATTTATAACCTCCTCTTAAGTTAACACATTGAATTATTATAACGCACTGTCATTATTTTGCAACACGACAAATTTTAAATTAACACTATTAATTATTTTTTTACACTAATCATCTAGTGAATTTACATACATTTAAAAATTCACTTTAATTTTTAAATATAAATTAAAACTCTGTATTAGCGGGTTTAAAACAGATTAAAGCTTTTATTTTTGAATTTTTATACATTCACCATACACTTATTATCACCATTTTAAAACTCTAAATTTTTTTAATTTTTTATTGCTTTCAAGTTAACTACATGTCATAGCATTTAAATCGTCGCTGTATTTCTATAATCTCAGTGAAAATTTATTATGTATATTATAATTAATAAATTTTTATAGAAAAACAAAATTAAAAACCGAAAAACTCAATTAAAAACTGAGCTTTTCGGTTAAATATGTTTTATTGCTAAGCATGTTAATTAATGTGCATTTTTATAGCGATTTAATTCATTGAAGTCTACAACGACATTATCCATACGTTTAGCCGTTTCTTTAAGCACATTACGCGCAACACTATTAGACGGATCTAATTTAAGTATTTGTCGAGACACATCAAATGCTTTTTTATCAGAAATGACTGGTTCGGGAACTGCATGTAACAATAACATTTGTAATAAACTTTTCACTTCTTTACTGTCCGTAAGTTTTATGGATGATTCTGCATGATAATAAGCTGAATCCAATGCACCTTGTAATTCACTTAATGGATAAACTAATAATAGAAAAGCCAAATCATGCATTTCTGCAGTTTCTTCTACTTTCATCATATCTAAAATACATGTATAAAACATGACGCTTTCTACTTCATGTGCACTTGAAATGTAAGCCTCTTCAAATTCCATAAAATCTGTCTGGGACATTAAACGTTTTACTGACTCGAATTCGCCGTTTAAGACATGCTTTTGTATTAAATCTTTCATGGCAATGTCCTCCTAGGTATCCAGATTTCTATAACAGTTAGGTTCTATTCTACCACATACCATTTATATATTCATATAAAAATGAATCTTTTTGCCATATTAATTGAAGACCTTATAATATTATAATTACCTAACCTATATCAATAATCTATCGGTATGAACAAGTGAATTTTTATCCGAAATTGCGTTTCAATTCTTCGACAATTTCTTCGATAGAACCGCCTACTGATAATTTAACAGCAGCTGTAAAACTACCTTCAACAATTGGTGCATCGACTTTTACTACTTGATACTTACCTTCATACATTTCAATAGCTAAATCTAAGTTCATTTCTGCGGAGCCAATATCATAGAAACAAAGTGCATCATCGTCTAAATCATTAATCATTTCTTGAATATGATCGTAAGATGTTCCAATTTTACCTTCAACGCCACCTTGTATTAATATTGAAACATCTCCTGCCATTTGTTCCAATAATACTTTTGTACCGTTTGCAATATCTTCGCTATGACTCACAATTACAATTTTCGTCATAATTATTCATCTCCAATCAATGCGTTTAATATATAAACACTACTCTGTGCACCTGGGTCAATGTGACCTTTTGATTCTTCTTTAAAATACGATGCTCTTCCTTTTGTAGCAACGATATCTTTTGTTTCGTCTGCGTATGTTTGTAGTACATCTGCATTTAAAGTTTCGCCTTGTTGTACCGCTTCATTTGCACGTTCTATAACGTCATACATCGTTTTTTCATTTAATTCAACTTTACCTCTTTGTTTAATCGCTTCAGAAAAAGAATTCAATACTTCTTTTAAGTTTGTGGCGTCTAACTCATCACCAACAACTTGAGACATTTTCACAAAACTAAAACCATACAATGGACCTGAAGCGCCACCAATATTAGACATCAAAGTCATACCTGTAGACTTCAATAAATTTTGCATGGAACTATCATCTATTTTCTCTGGTAATGCTTTAAATCCTCTAACCATGTTCACACCATGGTCGCCATCGCCTATTGCTCGATCTAATTCTGTTAATAATGTTTCTTTTTCTTCAAACACTTCTACTAAATTAAGTAATCTTTCCTTTAATTCACTTACATTCATTTGCGTTCAACTCCTTATCGTATCTATGACTAATCAACTATTAATTAAAGTAAGGACTTGCTGTAGACTGAGTTAATGCTGTTAACACTTCTTCAGTATATGGGACTAATGTTAAGGATAAGCCCTGCATATCTAATGCAGTCATATAATCTCCCACAAACCAATGTACAACATCAATGTGCTTCTCTTGGAAATTTTCTGCTACATATTTTGCTGCTATATTAAGTTCCGATAATGGTGTAGCACCCATACCATTCACCATAACGATAAGTTTTTCTGAGCTTACTTCTTCCATTAAAGCTTTAATTAATCGTTCGACAATTTGATCTACAGTTTCTACTTTTTCTCTAGATAATCCTTTTTCTCCATGGATACCTACACCGATTTCCATTTCATCACTTTCAATATCAAATCCATATTGCCCAGTTGTCGGTACCATTGGCGCAGTTAAAGCCATTCCCAACGTCTTAACACTTGGTAAAAATTGGTCTACTTTTTCTTTAATGTTAGTTAATGACTCACCTTGGTCTGCTAAATAACCTGCATATTTATGTGCTAATACTGTACCAGCAACGCCTCTTCTTTTATCATCATCGCTTACTGCAATATCGTCCTTAACAATGACTGTTGCCACTTGTATGTCTTCCATCTCTGCCATTTCTTGTGCCATTTCAAAATTCATAACATCACCAGCATAGTTCTTCACTATAAGTAAAACACCGTCTCCATTATCAACTGCTTTAATTGCACTTAGAATTTTATCAGGTGTAGGTGATGTGAATACTTCACCACAAACAGCGGCGTCGAGCATACCTTCTGCTACATAGCCAGCATGTGCAGGTTCGTGACCACTTCCACCACCAGAAACTAGAGCAACGCCTTGCTTTTTCTTATCTTTTCTTACAACAACAGTATCTGCAATGACTTCAATTTCATTATTCGTTAACGAAAGTCCGTCCAACATATCTGTTAAAAATTGTGTTTTATCTTTAATTAGTTTTTTCATAGAGATGACCTCCTAATTTGAATGTTCATTTATAGTATACCCTACACACGAATGCAAACGCTAACATATGAAAATTGATAATGATTTCTTTTGAAATTATTATCAAAAATATTTAAATAAAAAAGCTTGAGACATATAATTATGCCCAAGCTCCTTTTTCATTTAATTTATACTGATTTGGTTTTATACATTAAATATAAGAAATAAGGTGCACCAATGATTGCGACCACGATCCCAGCTGGGATACCTGAAGGTTGTAATATCACTTGTCCTAACGTATCTGCTAACACAAGTAAAAATGCACCTATTAATATTGAAATAGGTAGAAAGAGTTGGTGTCTTGGACCAACAATCGATTTAGCAATATGTGGTCCTAATAAGCCAATAAAGCCAATTGAACCAGCTACCGAAACAGCAGTAGAAGATAATATAACTGCAACAAGCAATAATACGATGCGTTCTCTGCCAATTTTTACACCTACACCTTGAGCTATATGTTGATGTGTATTTAATAAATTTAAAACATTAGACTTAAATAATAAAAATGGAATCAATATGAGAACCCATGGTATAAATGCAATGACAAATGCCCATTCATCTCCCCATATATTACCAGCAAGCCAAGATGCAATAAACTCTGACTGAGCTTCATCAAATGTGGACATTAAAGTCATTGAACCACCACTTAACGCAGTAGCCATACCTACCCCAACAAGTACCATACTTGCAGGTGTAATTCCTTCGCCTTTATTATAACTAAATGAGAAGATGATAAATGCTGTTAAGATGCCACCAATCATGCTTACGATTGGTAGTACGTAGACAAAATTTCCAGCATCTACATTTCCTATAACCATAAATAGCGCTATGGCGAAACCACTACCTGCATTAATTCCTAATATACCTGGCTCAGCTAATGGGTTCTTGGTAACACTTTGGATAATCGCACCACTCATAGCTAATGCTGCACCAGCTAAAATCGTAATAATCATCCGTGGCATTCTAAATTCCATTAATATCAATGTATCGGTATATGCGCCTTGACCAACTAAAGTCTTGAAAAATGTACCTATCGACATTTTATACTCACCTGAAGTCATACTCCACGCACAAGCTAGCAGTACAAGTATAATCAGAATCACCATTGTTAACCATTGTTTATGTCTCAGTTTTGGATCTATCATGAGAAGCGACCTCCTCTTTTAACTAAATACAAGAAGTAAGGTACACCTATAAAGGAAATAATAGCTCCAACTGGTGCTTCACCTAACATACGTGCAACCGTATCAGCCACAAGCATCAACAAGCCACCAACCAATGCTGTGAGTGGAATAACACGGGCGTAGTCTGTACCGACTATATATCTCACAATATGTGGCACCATCAAGCCAACAAATGCAATTTGGCCTACCATAGCAACAGCTACACCAGCCATCACCATAGATAAAATTAAAGTGATAGCACGTGTAAACGCCACATTCTGTCCTAAGCCTCTAGCCAATGTTTCACCTAAATTTAAAATCGTTAACTGTTTACTCATACTAACCATAATGATAAGCGCCACCAAAATAAAAGGCGCTGCCCACATCAACTGATTCCATGTTGTTCCAGATACGCCGCCAGCACTCCAAAACGTCAAACTTTGGTTCAATCTAAATAATAGCGCTACGCCTTGACTTAAGGCTGTTAGTAACGCACTAACTGCTGCTCCGGCTAATATAATTCTCATCGGGTTAAAGCCATCGCTTCTTGATCTTCCTATCATTAAAACGAAAAAGCCACCTATGAGTGCACCAATAAAGCCTGCTAACATCAATATGATGAATGGTGCAGATGGATAAAATGCGAAGGTAAGCGCCAACATAAATGAGGCACCAGCATTTAGACCAATTAAACTTGGATCTGCTAAACCATTTTTAGTAACACCTTGAATTACAGCGCCTGAAGTTGCTAAGGCAACCCCTACTAAGATTGCTCCGAGATCTCTTGGAATACGTATTTCACTTATAATATTATGCTGTTGGTTTTTAGGATTATAATTGAAGATTGCCTCGAATATAGTAGATATATGGATTTTTGCATCTCCATATAAAATCGACACAATTAAAGCAACTACTAGTAATATAAACACTATTATAAATGTAGTTGTAAAATTCAACTTACCCTTTTTCTTTGTGGTCATAATTAGCCTCTAAACTTCCGAATAACTTTTTCTACATAAATCGTACGTCACTAGCATAGGTTTCCCTGTTCTTGGGTCTGTGCTAATTTCAACATCTATATTGAATACTTTTTCTAAAATTTCTTTAGTTAATACGTCTTCAGTCTCACCATTAGCAATAATATCTCCATTTTTCATAGTGATTAAATGATCTGAAAATCTCACCGCTTGGTTAATATCATGTAAGACCATAACAATAGTACAACCTTGTTCTTTATTTAATTGTGTAATTAACTCTAAAATTTCTAATTGATGTGAAATATCTAAAAACGTCGTGGGTTCGTCTAAAAAGATTATATCTGTGCGTTGTGCCAATGCCATAGCTATCCATACTCTTTGACGCTGGCCTCCACTTAAATCATTAATAGGACGTAGTCTGAATTCATATGTGCCTGTAACTGATAACGCCCAATCGATTTCTTTTTTATCTTCTGCTGAAAGACGTCCAAATCCTTTTTGATGAGGGAAACGTCCATAGGATACTAATTCTCCCACTGTAAGACCATCCGCAACTTCAGGAGATTGTGGTAAAATCGCAATTTTTTTGGCAATATCTTTGGTTGCTTGTGCGTGTAAGTTCCCACCATCTAACTTAATTTCGCCACTTTTAATAGGTAATAATCTCGATAATGCTTTCAATAATGTCGATTTCCCACAACCATTCGGCCCTATAATTGATGTGATTTTACCGTCAGGTATATGGACATCTAAGTTTTCAACAATTACATTTTCCCCATAACCGATAGTAACTTGTTCTCCTTCTAAGCGACTCATAAATTCCCTTCTTCCTATATAAATAAGCATAATGCACTATATATGTTTTTACATTTAATTTGTCTCAATTCATCGTAAATATCATTAATTCAATTTAATAAATGATAATCATTATCACAGATGGTATTATATCATTTTTTATATATTATGACTATTAAATCTCATCCTTTTTAACGCTCTTTTTGATTAATTTAATATACATTAAAAAGAGACAATATCCCTTTTATAATCTTATATAATGTTAAATTACGGTAAAAATAACTAGTTGTTTCACCATTAATATAATAACTTCAATATCCACTAGACAGCTATCTAGATAATCTAACAAAACCCATAAATTACAGGTTTAAGCTGTGACCGCAAAAGGGGTACTTAAAAAACTGCCATGAGGTCAGGAGACTTCATGGCAGTAAAAAAATCTTTATTTATATTTCAAGCACTTATATTTTAAAATAAGTTAATGTTCATCAATCAAGAAACCATTACCATAAACATCACGCACATCATGAATAACTAAAAAGGCTTCCTCATCTATATTTCTTATCAAACGCTTCGCCTTGGTAACTTGTGTTTTAGTAATTACAACATAAAGTATATCTTTATCTTGTTTAGTGAAATAACCTCTACCATTTAAAATAGTCAGTCCACGCCCAACTTGTTCATCAATGACTTTTGCTATTTCGTCAGGATTGCTTGAAATAATTGTCATTGCTTTCTTCGTATTTAGACCTTCTATTACATATTCCATTACTTTCGTACCAATATATAATGAAATAACTGTTACTAGCGCGCTAGAAATTGGAATTACTGTTAGTGAAATTGCTACTACAATTAAATCAAAGAATAGCAATGCATATGGTGTACTTATATCCAAATATTTATTAGCAATTCTTGCTAAAATCGTTGTTCCAGCTGTTGTACCACCAGCAAGTACAATAACACCGATACCCAAACCAACGCATAGACCACCAAATACCGCATTAACTAATATATTTCCAGTTTCAATTTGCCAACTTGCTGTTAATTCTAAAAATATCGATATTAATATTGTAGCCACAATCGTTAAATACATACTTCTTTTACTTAAAAATTTATAACCAATTGCAATAAGCACAGCATTAAATACAAAATTGGTAATACTAGGAGAAATATGAAAGGCATAGTATAGTACGATTGCTAAACCAGTCACTCCTCCTTCACCTAAATCAGCAGATATAATAAATGTATTTACCCCTGCCGAGAATGCAAATGATCCAAATAGGACTAATATTAAATCACGTACTGTTTTATTCACCTACACGACCCCCTTGTATTTGCTTCAATCAATTGAATGTTAGCAAAAAATGACCAATACCACAACATCCACCAGCATAAAAACACATGAAAATTATATTCAAAAAGCAATTATAAAATTAAGTTTTTCAATTTTTAAAAATTCTGAATTTTCGGTTTACTTTAGCGCATTCCTTTGCTATAATAAAATCTATCTTCTTATTGATAGCCAATAAGAAGCCATCTCCTTTGTGTTGTTTATAGTAACAAACAAAACAATTTTTGCTCGAGTATATTAATGGTACCTAGTCCTTACTATTAGTATATAATTAATTCATTTCCCGTAAAAGCCAAGTAATGATGAATGTGTCTCCTCACTTCATTTACTTGGCTTTATTTTTATGTGAAATGTTAAACTATGAAGTATTTTCAAAAACGTAAAAACTACCCACAAAGTTTTATTGACTAAAATTTTAGATCATTGATAAACCACTTGTTGTAAAAGCGTGCATAAAAAAATGCCAACAAAGTCTCCGACTTTGTTGGCATTCTGAAACTATATTTTATCTACAACTTCTTACCAAGCAAACAATCCTACAAACCCTGCAGTCATTAATGACACTAAAATACCTGCAAGTAATAACATTGGCACGTATTGAGATACGAAGTCTGATGTTTTTTTATCAACAATACCTTTTAATGTACCTATGATCATACCGATTGTTGAGAAGTTCGCGAATGATATCAAGAACGTCGTAATAACAGCTCGTCTATGAGGAGAATAAGAATCTATTACATCTTTAATTTGCCCCATTACTACAAACTCATTCGTTACAATTTTCTTCGCCATTTGTTGTGCTACAATCCATGCTTCATCCCACGGTAAACCAAGCAGTAATGCGAATGGATACATGAATGCACCTAATATTTGATCTAAGCCAAAGCTTCCTTTAAGACCTGCCCAACCACCTATAATACCTGTTAGCAAGTTGATAAAGCGATCAATCAAATCAGAAAGTGCTACAAAACTGATAACGAATGCAACAATAATTAAAATTAATTTACCTGCATTTAAAACTGAATCTCCTAAGAATGAGAAGAATGGTTGACGCTCTATTTCATCATTGCGAATACTATAAATAATATCTTCTTTTTCCTCTACAGATACAGGATTTAAAATTGAAGACACAATAATCGCATTAATGATATTTAATGGAATTGCCGTCAATACTAAATCTCCCGGCACCATAGACACATATGCACCTACTATCGCACCAGATACCGAACTCATCGACATCATTGCGACTGTTAGTACACGCGTTTCTTTCATTCGTTTCAATTGTTCATTTGATACTGCAAGTGCTTCAGTATTACCTAAAAACATCATTTCTATCCCAAAGAATGATTCGAATTTAGGTTGGCGCGTAATTTTAGCTAATACCCAGCCAATTGCACCAATTAATTTTGGTAATATATTGAAATACATCAAAATATCAAATAATGGAACAACTAATAATATAGGAAATAACGCACTTACTGCCATATCCATCGCGCCGGGTTCTACCCAACTCGCAAAAGCGAAGCCAGTCCCTGCATGGGCAGAATCAATTACCCAAGAAATTCCATTTGCTAAACCTTGTACAGCTGTTTTTCCCCAAGTAAAAGACATAAAGAACCAAGATAAGAATAAATTTAAAACGACTAATATCCCAATCGATTTCCATTGGATATTTTTTTTGTTTCTAGAAAATAGTACAGCAAGTCCTAAGAAAACAAATAATCCAATTATGTTAATCACTAAAAACATAATACACCCACCATTCCTTTTTAAATCGATGATAACAATGAACTTCTAAAAGTAACTTGTTGCTATGTATCGGAATAACTAAAGCAAACACATTAAACGATTGTCAAAGCAGATAATGGCACATTTATAACAATCCTTAATGTGTTTACTTTTATATTACTTATCCCTGTTTAGTTAATTCAGTTATTTATAAATTTAGTTATATACTTTTCAAGTCATCGTTTCTTAATAATGCACAATAATTATAGCATGTATGGACTTTATATAAAATAACAATTTTATAGTTCGATTATCATAGTGAAAAACATGATTTTAAACGGGAAATGTCCGCTTTTTCTCATGAAAGCGAATACATCAATATGGTTTTCAAACGTGTTTTTCGCTTTTTACTATTTTGATAAATTTTGCGTGCGTACAAATTGTTGATATTTTTCGTGATTTTCCATTAATTCTTGATGGCTTCCTTTACCTGTAACCTCTCCACCATCAATAAAGATAATTTGTTCTGCTTTTTTAATAGTAGAAAGTCTATGTGCAATAACAACTGTCGTACGATTTTCCATTAGTTCTTCTAATGCATCCTGAATTTTACGTTCACTTTCACTATCTAAATTGGCAGTAGCTTCATCTAGTAATAAAATATCTGGATTTTTAACAAAGCTTCGTGCAATATCTATACGTTGACGCTGTCCACCAGATAATTTCAAACCACGTTCGCCCACTATCGTATCGTAGCCATCATCAAATTGTTCGATAAACTCATGACAATTGGCTAACTGTGCATAATGGATTAGCTCATCCTCTGTCACTTCACGGTTGATACCGTACAAAATATTATCTTTAATCGTACCGTTCATTAATGCGTTAGATTGCATAACGTAACCAATTTTCTCACGCCAATCTCCTAGCGAGATATCGTAAATAGATTTACCACCATATGTAATGTGACCCTCTTCAATTTCATACATACGTTCTATAATATTAAAGATTGTACTTTTACCTGACCCCGATGGCCCAACGAATGCTGTTACTTTGCTTGATGGTATATCAAAAGAGACATTTGAAAGTATCGGTTTAACGCCATATTTAAAATCAACATTTGTAAATGTTAGGCTACCATCAATGATTTCGCTTCCTTGATTTGACTCCAGTGGTTCGGTAGGTTCTTCCATAATTTCATAAATACGGCTACTAGCACCTACTGCTCTTTTATAATCCGTCACTAAAGTAGATAAATTAACGAGTGGCGCAGAAAGTTGAATAACATAGAAAATCATTGCAATTAATGTTCCAGCCGTAATCGCACCAGTAGAAATTCTAATCGCACCAAAACCTAAAATAATAGCTATCGTAAGTAACATGATCATTCCAGTTATAGGTTGTATGATAGCTGTAATTTTTGCTTGTTTTAAACCTAAAAAATAAATTTCTTTCAAATTTTTATGCGCATTATCCAATTCAAGCTTTTCAGTACTTGATATTTTAACTAAGCGCATTTCTGTTAATACGCGGCCAAGCAAACCACTAAAGTTAGCAATTTCTGATTGCGTTTTTTTAGATATATTTTGCATAATCTTACCTAAAGGTATCATGATAAGAATAAATAATGGGATTGTGATAAAAGTTAATAATGTCATTTTCCAATCCATTATAAAAAGCATAATTAACGAACCTATAATTGTTAATAAGGAAGGTAATAAATTGGGCAATTTACGCGAGATAAATTCATTTATTACTTTTGTATCATCTGTTAAACGACTCATTAATTGACCGCTTTCGTTTTGATCAAAGAATGGCATTTTCAAATGAATAATATGTCGCCATAGGACTGAGCGAATAGCATAAATAATCTTTTCACCAATCTTACTTAATAAATATAAGCCTAAACCGCTCAGTAAGGCATTTATGATAAATATAGCTATAAATGCGGCAATGAACATCCAGTTAATATCTTCAAAAGAAAATTCATCAACAAGTTTACCAGTGAAAAAAGGTACGGCTAGTCCTGTGATACTACCTAATGAAGAAATTGTTACAGCAATCACAATCAGCCCCACTGGCCAAGATAATTTTTTAAATAAGTAGAACAATGGATTCTCTTGCTTCATGTTTATTACCTCTTCTAAAATTATTTTGAAATTCAGTTACTATTTAATGAAAATGAGCAGTTCACCATAATAGTAATACAGATGTTACGCATACAACTCCACACAACAAGGTTTCATACAATCATTTATCTATAGCACAACAAGGCTAAAAACCATTGTTATAACATTTTATTATTGACCTAAATGTGCTAAGATATTTCTATTGCACTAAAACTGAATATATTAAGAGGGAATGTAATTATGAGAAAGTTAATTCTGACAATCATAACTGTACTCTTCGTTGGTACAATTATAACACCTTTTGCCGATGCAGAAACAGTAACACCTACTCAAGCGGCAAACCAATATGGTCAAAGTGTTTCCGAAGACTACCAACCAGAAGGTGCAGTTAATGTTGCACAAACAGGTCAAATTCTTTATCAGTATCAGATGGATAAAGATTGGTACCCTGCTTCAATGACCAAGCTGATGACAATGTACCTCACACTTGATGCAGTCAATAAAGGAAAGTTATCTTTAGATGATACTGTAAAAATTACAGAAGATCATTATCGAATGTCCACTTTACCAAAAATTAGCAACACGAAACTATATCCAGGTGAGACATACACTATCAAAGAATTACTTCAAATAACAGTCTCAAACTCTAGTAATGCTGCTGCACTTATTTTAGCAAAAGAAGTTTCTGGTAATGTTTCAGATTTTACAGACGCAATGAATGAAAAAGCAAAATCTCTAGGCATGAAAAACACTCATTTCGTTAACCCAACAGGCGCAGAAAACACTCTGTTAAAGGATTTTACGCCAGAGAAATATAAAGATCAACAGAGTTCTACATCAACAGCGAAAGATTTTGCTATTTTATCACAACGTGCAGTTCAAGACACACCAAAAATCCTACACTTTACAAAACAGCTTGCACCTACACAACACGGCGTTACTTATTACACCTTCAACCATTCACTTGAAGGTGCTGATATGAGTTTAGAAGGTACTGACGGTTTGAAAACTGGTTCAAGCGACATCGCAGATTACAACCACACCATTACAACCGAACGTGATGGTTTTAGAATTAATCAAGCTATCATGGGAGCCGGCGATTATAAGTCGCTCGGTGGAGAGAAAGAACGTAATAAGATTGGGAACGCCTTAATGAATATGTCCTTTGATCAATATAAACGTGAAAAGATATTATCTAAAGGTGAACAAGAAATTAATGGCGATACGTATTATGTAGAAAAAGATCTTTATGATGTGTTACCAAAAGAGTTTGATAAAAATGATTACAAACTCGTGGTGGAAGATGGCAAAATACATGTTGATTATGATCGAGAATTTATTTCTGATAAATATGGTCCACCAACAGTAAGTGTGAAAAAACCACTCGTTCATAAAACAACTACAGTTGTCCAATCATCATGGGATGACCATCCAATACTAACATTGCTGGGTACGGTCTTAATCATTACTGCACTTGCAATTATTGTTTATCTCATTTTAGATAAATTTAGAAAAAAATCAAAACGTAAATAATTAGTCTTGCTCGTTGAATAGCACTGCTCCTATTCAATACATTTAACTTAAAACCACTTTCATTAAATTCGATTTAAAATGAATTTATATGGAAGTGGTTTTTTCAATATAAAAACCCAAGTCATCTCGGCACTGAACCCTTAAAATGGGAACTTAATAAAAACACTATTTTCTAGGATGCTAATTTCCTGAACTCTATAGGAGATAAGTAGCCTAGTTTTTGTTGAATTCTTACTTTATTATAGTTTTCAATGTAATTTTCGACAATATCTATTACAATGTTATTAGAGCTCTTGAGCTCTTTATTTAAGTAGAATGTTTCACACTTTAGCGAGGAATGGAAACATTCAATTGGGGCATTATCAGCTGGCGTTCCCTTACGGGACATGCTTCTGGTAATGCTTTTTTCTTCGCATAATTTATAATATTCATACGATGTGTAAACACTTCCTTGATCGCTATGAAGTATACAACTATCTGGAATTTCTAATTGGTTCAAAGTCTCGTTCACTAAATTTTGATTCTGGTGATTATCTATAGTATAAGCAACTATTTCCCCGTTATAGACATCCATAATTGACGATAGATACAACATTGTATTACCGAAAGGTAAATAAGTAATATCTGTTACAAGTACTTCTAATGGACGATTTGCATTAAAATTCCTCTGTAACAAATTGCCTGTTTTATAGAATGGATTACCTGGTTTTTTAGATTTTTTAGGTTTAACCCTACAATTCAATTCGTTTTCTTGCATAAGCCTTTGCACTTTCTTGTGATTAATTTTTTCCTTACTAAATTTATTTAATTCAGCAGTCACTTTTCTATAACCATAGGTATATTTGTGCTTATGACAAATCGATTTAATTGCTTCTAATTCCGAATTTGTTTCATGTTTTTTACATTTCCAGCGATAATAGGTAGATTTGGGTATGTTAAATACCTCTAATATCATTTTAACTGTATATTTTGATTCTAATGCTTCAACCACTTGTATTATTATTTTGGGCGACACTCCCTTTCCAATTCCTTGTACTTTTTTAAAATTTCTAATTCTGCGTTTTTTCTTTTATTCTCCAATTTTAATTGTTCAATTTCTGAAAGTTCTTCTAATCCCTTTCCGTAGGAATATTGTTTTCCAACTTGTTGATGAAATCTATAATGTTCACCATTTTGGTACCATTTCCACCAAGTTTTCACTTGTGATCTATTTCTAATGTTTAATGTATTCATAATTTCTTTTGCACTATATCCCTCAATTTTCATTTCAATAGCTTTATTTTTGGTTTCTAGTGAATAAGTAACTCTTTTCATAGAAAAACACCTCCGTATAAATTCATTTTAGTATGAATTCAACGAAAGTGTTTTTATTTTATTCCCACAATTGGGGGTCAGTTCATCTCAATTTTGTGTAAACACAAAAACGAGATGACTTGGGTTAGTTAACTTTAATATTCAGTTTTAAAAAGTGATGCCTTCGACAAAAATTCTATATCAAACTCACTTTATTTTTCTGCGTCACCATAAAGCTCTTTTTTAATTTTAGTTGTTGAGATACCTTCTGTACGATTTAAGTAAATGACTTCACATTTCTCTTTCAAGAAATCAAATTCACCTTCCCAATCGTGGCCCATAACAAATGTATCTATTTCAAAACGGTCAACATCGATTTCTTTTTGACCCCAACCGCCTTCTGGAATAACTAAATCAACGTAACGAATTGATTCTAACATCATTTTACGTTGTTCGTAATTGTAATATGATTTTTTATTTTTCACACTATTAAACTCATCCGTTGATAATGCTACAACTAAATAATCGCCCATTTCTCTCGCTCTTCTCAATAATTCTATATGTCCGTAATGTAATAAATCATACGTACCATAAGTAATCACACGTTTCATAAGTATATCTCCCTTTACAGAATATTAACTTAAAATTTACATTTTTAAAAATTATAGCATATTGCTCAAAAGTTTACGAATTCTGTCATTTTTTAGCGTTTTAAATAATATTTTAATTTCATCTTTCCTCTTGATTTTGCACGCTTTGGCAGCACTTCTACTTTAAAACGATAATAATTAGGTCTACCGATTCCAACACTTAATAGTGTTTCTCTCCATTGTTGATAAAGTGCTTTATTCCATTTTTTACTCCCTTGCTCAACTACTTTAATTATTCTAAACATAGCCTTACCAGAGTAATCTGTTTTTTGCATTGCGTTGATATATGTTGTTACACTATCTAATAATTTTTTAGTAATCACATTATTCTTTTCGATATACGCTTGTAGTAAATAACTTACTATTAATTCATCCATTCGATAGCTATAATACGTTCTTTCATCTTTAGATGACAACAAGTCCATTACACGTGTTCTCACTTTTAAAGCATCTAACATGTAAGATTCAAACTGTTCTGCACGTTGATTTGTAACAGATCCTTCTATTTCATTGTATCCATATACAATATTAGGTAATAATTGAATTTTTTTCGCCTTTTTATATGCTGTTATAATAAAACAATGTTCTTCACAAAAAACAACGTCTTCATCAAATCTTAAATCAGCAAACTGTGCACTAAACATTTTCCCACCTGGACCAATTGACTGCATGATATCAGGGCATTGCGCTAACTCTACCTTCTCTAGCTTTTGAATCTCTTGATGCGTATATATTGGTTGCCACTCACCATGTTTACCTTTAGCTATTTGACCTAAAACGATATCCACATCTTCCGCTTTTTGATAAAAATCTGCCATAAAATCAATTCTACTCGTTAAAAATTCATCATCAGCATCTAAAAACATAAATACGTCACCAGTCATATGCGCAAGTCCTTTATTTCTACTTGCAGCTGCACCTTTGTTCTCCTGGTTAATTAGCGTAATATTTGGGTACTCTTTTTGTAATTGCTCTAGAACTGTTCTACTCTCATCAGTAGAGCCATCATTGATACAGATAATTTCATAATTTTGTTTCGTATCTACCGATGCAATCGCTCTACGAATTGTACTTGCTGCATTATATACAGGAATTATTATTGATATTTTCATAGTTTCACCATTTCCTCTATATAGTGAATGACTTGCGTTAAACTATCTTTAGCATTGTACTCATGCCAAGTTTCAAATAGTGGAGACCATACTATACTATTTTCTTGTAGTTTACGCACTAACTCATCTTCACTATAAACTTTATATTGGGCGGGTATGTCATAATAAAATGAATTCAAACCGCGTTCCTTTTCATATTGCTTCTCATCGTATACATAAAATAATGTGGGTTTATCTAAAATACTTGCTTCAATTGCCAATGAGCTATAATCACTTATAATCACATCTGCCATAATCATCAGAGATTGCAAGTTAATCGTTGTTTGATTATCGTTTGCTATAGAGGGATGTAATTTACTCAATAAAGTATAGTTCGGCAGTGCAGTTTCAAAATTCACTTTATCAATATTACGGTTAGATTGCTTATGTTCTCTATATGTCGGCACATATACTGCTACTTTTCCTTCTATACCATATTGTTTCTTAAGCTCTTTCTGTCTTTTTTCAACATTTAATAATGTATAAGGTACTAATCTTGGCAGGCCTGTTTTTAAAAACTGTTCGTCGGCGGCTTCAAATGCATCTTTAAAACAAGTGACCATAGGTTCTCCACCAACTAAATATTTATCTGTTGCTCGGTAAACCTTTTGATACTGATGGACCATTGGTTTATTCGATAAGTCCACTTGGTGATCTTGGAGCCCAAAGTTTTTAAGTGCACCAGCAGCGTGCCACGTTTGAATCACTGTCTGATTCGTCTTTTTCTTGAAACCACCAAACATTAAATAATACGTATCAATTATTATCACCTTGGCAGTGCTTAATGCTTTAATATGTTGAAATACTTTTTTATTACCTGCAGGTAGAAATGTCACATTTTCAAATTGTTGTATATATTTTCTATTTTCTTCGTTACCTATTACTGTAATTTTATATAATTTTCTATTTAACGCTTCTACAATGGGCAATACATCTTCTGCAAATGTCATCATGACCACGATATGATTATTCTTCAGCTTTTTTTTACTATAAATTAAATTTAATAAGCTAATGATAAACATATAAAGCTTTTTGATTATCTGTCTCACAAATTCCACCGCCAATTTAAATTTCGACTCTTATTGTTTACATTATATCTGTCTTGCACTAAAAATTATAGAAAAATCCTTTAACAACTATTTCAGTCATTAAAGGATTCATGTCAGCTCAAATAATATGAGTTAGTATTTTAAATTTCGACTTACATAAAGTCTGCGAATTGATCTCTGTAACGCATATGCATAATAGAACCTATTACAAATAAGAAGATAATAATAAACATATTATAAAGCGTTAGTTCCCAATGCGTGATAAAGTACCATTCTTTATGTAGCACTGCAGAACGATATGCTTCTGCAAGATAATATATAGGATTTAATTTCATTACATCTTTCACAATACCTTCTGGTGGCACAATCAAAATAGAAGATGCAAAGAACACCATTCTCATTAAAGCTTGAATCGCTTGTTGTGTATCTTTCACGAGTACACCAAGCGTTGAAGTAAATAATGCAATTGCTGTTGTAAGAATTAGTGCGAATGGCACATATAAAAACAGCTGCAACGTATAAATCGTAGGATAGTAACCTGCTAACATACAAAGTAAAATAACTACAACAAGTAACGCAAGATGTCCATAGAATCTACTCATTACAATATACGATGGGATAATCGATAGTGGGAAATTCATTTTTGCCACTTGATTATATTTAGTCGCTATTGATTTTGTACCTTCTAATATACCTTGGTTAACAAAGAACCACATGCTAATACCTACGAGCAACCAATAAATAAATGGTACACCATCTACTGGGCCGTTATCTCTAATTCCTAAACCAAACACGAACCAATAAACCATAATTTGCATTGCTGGATTAATTAATTCCCAAGCCGTGCCTAAATAGTTGTTTGTATTAGTGATTTTCATTTGGAACTGAGCCAATCTCTGAATAAGATAGAAATTTTTAAAATGCTCTCTAAAAACTACCCATACTGCATTCATTTTAATAAACCTCACTTTCAATCGATTTACCTTATCACATTCCATTTACGATGTTACACTTAAATTTAATATACGCTTTATTGTCTATCTTAACAACTTTCATTTACTATCGGAAATCAGAATAGCTAAAAAGTGCTATAAATGATATATTTTTGTATACTAAGTGATGAAACAACGTTAATGAAAAATGAGATATAAGCTATCGTAACTTTATATTTTTCATTAATTTATCTTTATAGTTGATTTTATAACGTAAGTTCAGTAAAATTTAACAACTGTATAAAACTTCACTTCGTTAAATTGTACTCACTTACTTTACAATAGGTTTATAAATTTAACAACTAATATAATATATAATACAATAAGAGTAACTGTAAATAAGGAAGGTAAAATTATGAATGTATCGGTTGACATTAAAAATGTGACTAAAGAATATCGAATTTATCGTAATAACAAAGAACGCTTAAAGGATGTCCTTCTTCCTTTTCACGAGAATAAGACTTTTTATGCCCTAAATGACTTGTCCTTAAAAGCATACGAAGGTGATGTCATAGGTCTTGTTGGTATCAACGGTTCCGGAAAATCTACACTGAGTAATATGATTGGTGGATCATTATCACCAACGAGTGGCGGTATCAACCGTGAAGGCGATGTAAGTGTAATCGCTATTAGTGCAGGATTAAATGGCCAACTTTCAGGTGTTGAAAACATCGAATTCAAAATGTTATGCATGGGCTTTACTAGGAAAGAAATCAAAGATTTAACCCCTGAAATCATTGAATTCAGTGAACTTGGAGAATTTATTTATCAACCCGTCAAAAAATATTCTAGCGGGATGCGTGCAAAATTAGGCTTTTCTATAAATATCACTACTAACCCAGATATTCTAGTCATCGATGAAGCTTTATCGGTTGGTGATCAAACGTTCGCCCAAAAATGTTTAGATAAAATATTTGAATATAAAAAACAAGGAAAAACTATCTTCTTCGTAAGCCATAATATGAAACAAGTCCGTGATTTTTGCACTAAGATTGCTTGGATTGAAGCAGGTAAACTTAAAAAGTTCGGTGAATTAGACGACGTATTACCTGAATATGAAAAATTCTTGAATGATTTTAAAAAACGTTCTAAAGCAGATCAAAAGAAATTTAGAAGTGATTTAGATAATTCTAGGTTTGTAGTTAAATAACAGTAGGCTCACAACTAGTGTTATGAAAAATATAAAAGCGTAAATTGCAGAGAATTCAAACTGCAATTTACGCTTTTATTACTTTTTACGGGTTTCTTTAATTACTTTAAAAACAAATCGAGGTATTGATTTCATTCTTCCTAAGCGTTTCCAGTCTATAATCAGACGGTAAACCCACTCTAAATTCAAGCGTCTAAATAATGCGGGCGCTCTTTTCTTCGTGCCACTAAACACTTCTATTGAGCCACCTACGCCCATCAATACTGTTTGAGTAAATTTATTCATGTGTCGTTCAATCCAGTGTTCCTGTCTAGGATATCCCATCCCCACAAAAACATAATCAGGATTAAATGAGGTGATTTGTCTTAAGACCATTTCATCTGTTAAATCGAAAAAGCCATGATGAAAGTCAAAGTGAATGTTTGGATACTTTTGTGCTAAATTTTGTTGTGCTTTGATAACAACTTCATTATTAGAACCTAGTAAAAAGACTTTTTGATAATTCGCATTAGCGATTTTTAAACATTCTTCCATTAGTTCAATGCCAGGCACACGTTCTTTCAAGGGCGTTCTAAGTAACTTAGACGCTTTTACAACGCCTGTACCGTCTGGAATAACATAATTCGCGCTATTAATTAAATTACGATATTTAATATTATCCGTAGCGTAATCCACTATTTCTGGGTTTGCAGTAACAATAAATAAATTTTCTGGACTATTGGATAAGAAAAAATGTTTAACATTCTCTCGCATGTCCTTTAAAGTAACATTATCAAAATATACCGATAAGACATTTACTTTATTTAATTTGTTGCTCTCCGTCATTGTTGGTGATCTCCTAACTCAAAATACATCAAATGTAATTTAACATTTAGTTATTATTGCAATATTAACACATGACGCGTTTTACAGATATTTTAAAACTGTTCTTACTTTTATTCTTATAATATACATCAAAAGTCTAAATGCTTTCTTGTCTAAATTACTTTATACTATAGATTATGCTATGACAACCTTACTTTTTTTATGAATATGAGGTTGTTGAAATATTAAATCGAGGTAATCATATGACAAAAATACATGAATTTTTCAGTTCAGCTATTCAGCTCAATTTATATTGGGTTATGATTATAGCTCTACTTTATATAATCATTCATAATTATCGCAATAAACCGATAAACCGAATTTTGGATATTTATTTAAATTACATCCCTGTATTAACACATGAATTTGGACACATTTTATTCAATAAATTAAGTGGTGGGAAAGCCAAAGATTTAGTTATTGTTGCATCGCCTACTGAACGTATTGCTACGTCGCAACAAGGATTCGCTGTGACTCAATCAAAAAGTCGTTTCGGTCAATCTATCACTACATTTGGTGGTTATATCATGCCACCACTCATGTTATTTTTAGGTTTCTCAGCTATTGAATTTCAATACCCTAGTTTATTTATAAGTGCATACTTAGTTATATTTATTTATTTTTTAATACTAACCTCAAGAAAGATACTGCCAATCTTCATTGTTATTTTACTTATTGCACTACTCTATTTTTTATTCCAAAGTGATAATCAATTGATGATGTTTTACATTGTGAGCCTTACATCTCACTTTATATTGGGTGTCTTATTAGGCGAAGTCTTGCAATCTTCAGTCACTATTTTTAAACTGACATTTTCACAACAGCCTGTATCTTGGGATGGTAGTACTTTAAAAGAGTTAACACATGTCCCTACCTTTATTTACAGCATGATATGGATAGCGATTAATATCTTCACAATTTATCAATTATTTCATGGGTACTTTTTTACTTAAATCACTGAGCTTGAGATGATGTTTCTAACATCTACCTCAAGCTTTTTTTATTTTTTTCAAACAAAAAAGTGGATGCTAAAAGCTACCCACTCCATAAATATCATTTATATTTCAGCGTAAATATGCGCTGCATTATCATAGCTTAAAATTGTCACATTTTCGTCTTTTTGAACAATAATCACTTTATTTGTATCGTCTTTATTAATGATTTTAATTTCTTCATCAATTAATATATCTTTGCTCGATAAATATATGAGTAATTCAGTACGATCACGAACACGTTTAATTGTCACCTTATCGTCAGCCTCAAATGAAAGTAAATTCGTAGTATAAAGTTCTTTGTATTTACTATCACGTGGTATCACGCCACCATGTGGACAAGTAATTGGATAATCCAATAGTTTATCCAAACGTTCTACAAACAAATTAGATACTTTGTGCTCTAAAACTTCTGCTTCTTGATGTACTTCTTCCCAATTATATTTCAATATTTTTATTAAAAACAATTCAATTAAACGATGACGTTTAATGATATCCAACGTGTATGTTAAACCTTTATCTGAAAGCTGCACACCTTTATATGGTTTTGTTTCAACATACCCAGTTTTTTCTAAACGGTGAACCATTTCACTGACTGAAGGTGGTTTGATGTTTAAATATTGGGATAGTGTCTTATTTGAAACAAAAAAATGATCACCATTGTGCGTTAAAATCGCCTTTAAATAGTCTTCTTTTTCTTCAGTTAGCATTATCTCACCTCTCAACTCATTCACTTCATTGTATCACGAATCGACTTGACACGCTAAATCTTCATGGTATATTATAAGATAAATTAGGTTAGGCTAAAAATATTATTAAGGAGGTCTAATATGTTAAGAGTTAAAAACCTAAATCTAACTTTAGGGAATAAACATGTCTTAGAAGATATTAATTTAAACATTCCTATAAAAGGCGAGATTATTGGCATAATGGGGCCAAATGGTGCTGGGAAATCATCTTTACTCAAATCTTTTATTGGGGAGTTTAAATCTACTGGGACCGCCCACTTAAACGATGATTACATACATAATTCATTAAAATCTATCACCTATATTCCACAAAAAGCACATATTGACTTAGATTTTCCAATTGATGTCGAACATGTTGTTATATCAGGCGCATACAAAGATATTGGTTGGATTAAATGGGTAACGTCAGAAACTAAAAAAAGGTTAAATCAATTGATGAAAACCTTGGAATTAGAAAGTTTACGTCATCGTCAAATTTCACAATTAAGTGGTGGTCAATTACAGCGTGTACTTGTCGCACGTGCGCTAATGACGGAAAGTACACTTTATTTGTTAGATGAGCCCTTTGTCGGTATTGATTTCCATAGTGAACAAATCATTATGACACAACTACAAAAATTGAAAAGTGAAGGTAAATTACTTTTAATTGTCCATCACGATTTATCAAAAACTGAAGAGTATTTTGATCGTGTCATACTTTTAAACAAAACAATTCGTTATTTCGGTGACAGTAGTACTGCAATGCTACCAGAGAATTTAAATAGTACATTTTTAAATTCAAACTCAAAAATTGAAGCGACTTAAAACAACAGAAAGGAGATAAATTTATTATGGAATTCGTTCAACATTTACTCGATTATAAATTTTTAAGCAATGCCTTAATTATTTCAATCGTAGTTGGAATTGTATGTGGTACAGTTGGCTGTCTCATCGTCCTTAGAGGACTTTCGCTAATGGGTGACGCAATGAGTCATGCTGTGTTACCTGGTGTCGCCCTATCTTTCTTATTCAATATCCCTATGTTTATTGGGGCATTAATCACAGGTATGATTGCCAGCATCTTCATTGGCTTTATTACGAAAAATAGTAAAACCAAACCTGACGCTGCTATCGGTATCAGTTTTACAGCATTTTTAGCGATGGGTATTATTTTAATCAGTTTGATTAACAGTACCACTGACTTATACCATATATTATTTGGTAACTTACTCGCTGTAACTCAATCAACATTTTGGTCAACAATTGTTGTCGGTGTACTGGTTATGATATTAATCATACTATTCTACAGACCGTTAATGGTCTCAACATTTGATCCAGTATTTAGCCGAATGAGTGGTCTAAACACCACTATAACTCACTATTTTGTAATGTTATTACTATCACTTGTAACTGTAGCGAGTATTCAAACTGTCGGCATTATTTTAGTTGTCGCATTATTAATTACGCCAGCCTCAGCAGCGTTTTTAATTGCAAAAAAATTACATACAATGATGATTATATCAAGTCTTTTTAGTACAATCAGCGCGATTGTTGGCCTCTATTTCAGCTATCTTTATAATTTGCCAAGTGGTGCAACAATTGTATTATGCGCATTCTTGATTTACATCGTTATTTTTATACTAAGTAAATTACAAATTTTTAATAAGAAAGGACAAACTATATGAAAAAAATAATAGCAATTGCACTCGTTTTCATCCTTTTTTTAAGTGCATGTAGCAATGGGAGCAATGAAAAAAGCGATACAGCTTCAAATGATAAATTAAAAATTGTTACGACAAATTCAATATTATACGATATGGTCAAAAACACTACCGGTGATAATGTTGAAATACATAGTATTGTGCCAATTGGCCAAGATCCTCACGAATATGAAGTTAAGCCTAAAGACATCAAAGCACTAACTGATGCAGATATTATTTTTTATAACGGTTTGAACTTAGAAACAGGAAATGGCTGGTTTGAAAAAGCATTAAGTCAAGCCAATAAGTCAACTAAAGATGATTCTGTAGTAAGACCTTCTGAAAATGTAAAACCACTGTATTTAGAAGGTGGCGAAGGTGACAAATCAAAACAAGACCCTCATGCTTGGTTAAGTTTAGACAATGGTATTAAATATGTTGAAACAATCAAAGATACAATATTAAAACACGATAAAAAACATAATGACGAAATCAAAGCTCAAAGCGAAAAGTATCTTGGAGAACTAGAACAACTTAATAAAGAAAGTCATGATAAATTCAATGATATTCCTAAAGAGCAACGCGCAATGATCACAAGTGAAGGTGCCTTCAAATATTTCTCTAAACAATATGACATCAAACCTGGTTATATTTGGGAAATTAATACTGAAAAGCAAGGTACACCTGAGCAAATGAAACAAGCAGTTCAATTCGTAAAAGATAATAATTTGAAGCATTTACTTGTTGAAACAAGCGTTGATAAGAAGAGTATGCAAAGTTTAAGCGAAGAAACGAAAAAAGACATCTTTGGCGAAGTATTTACTGATTCAATCGGTGAAAAAGGATCTAAAGGTGATTCTTATTACAATATGATGAAAGAAAATATCGAAACAGTACATGGCAGCATGGAATAAGTCGATAGGCTATTTAACCTATTATAGGTGAATAGCCCCATGTCGTTCGTTACCCTCCTTATAACGTACGGCATGGTGGTATTCAAGCCTTAAATCATCTCCTTAGCTCCATCAATGGTAGATTCCTCCCCCATTGATGGAGCTTTTTTTTAGCGAAACTTCTTCCTAAAAGGAAGTTAGTTTCGCTTATGCATGCGTCTTGACGCAGGCGTTCCTTAATCTCCCTGTTAAGATAGTGCCTCTTATGAATGCGCCATAGCACAAGTATTCTTCTTAAAAATTCACTTTAGTGTTTAGGTGTTTTTATGCATAAAGACTTACTTTCCAATTCATTGCGATTAGTAAGTCTTACGCATATGCTTTAGCATATGTGATCCACTACAACAGCTCAGGCGTTCCTTCTCTCCTACAAGGAAATTAGTTTCGCTTATACATTCGCCTTTAAGAATGTATTACTCAATCGTTTAACTCATTGATGTTATTCTAAATAACCTTTGAATAAGTAATATCTACATTAGTATTACAGGGTCTATTGATAATCTTCCATTATTTAATTTAAATATATTATTACTGTTTAAAAAATGTCAGTAATTTGAGTCGAAGAATACAGGCTGAGGCTGTGCCCGTGGAAAGCGTACAAAAAAAGTGCCAACAAAGTCGGAGACTTTGTCGACACTCTGAGAGGCTGAGACAAAATACATGTCTCAGCCTCAATTATTATATTAGCGGTGGCTGACTGAACTGAAAATGCGGTTATATTAAGCTCTTGTATTCCATTTTCTAGTTAGCTTTGCTGGGTTCGCTCATACGACGAAATCTTGTTAGAAAAATTAGATTTCTGTCCCACTCCCTCATGCTATTTAAGAATCATTCATTAATCCGTTAAACTATCTACAATAATCATTTCATCATAATTTATTGCTTCACGTATTTTTAAAGCAGTAACTTCGCTTACCTCTTCATCTTCAACCATTTGATTCAATACACGGCGTTGTTCTTTAAGCGCCGTTAATTTAATTTTTGTTATTGAATCCTCGCTTTTTGCATTAAAGAAATTAGACGGCGTTAAGTTATCTATACGTATAAGATAACTATCACAGATCATACCTACTTCTAATTTATTATCTTCAGTTGTTTCTTTAGCTAAACGACTTACGACGCGATAATGTACTGTACGCATAACATTAGAGATTTCTCGCAAGTTGTCAATGATGGATAATGAAGTAGCTGCATTGGTCTTAACTTTACGTTTAATTCTACGTTTTAAAATCATTGCTCTAAGTTCAACTTTTATACGTTGAAGTAACGAAGCTTGCTTATAGACTTGCGTACGTTCAGAATAACGCATATAGTTTTCTAGAACATTAGTAGTAATATCACCATTCTCTACTAAACCTTTTAATGTATTATTTTCAACCGCAAATGCAATATTTTGTAGTCTTTGAAGTTCCTTCGTATTTTCATCTTCGTTTTCCACAGTTTTTAAAAATGCTAATTTCTCATGATAATCCTTGATTACATTACCATATTGAAAACTAGATTCCACAGATGACATTTGATTTAAATTATCAATGACTTTTTCTAATATTAAAACACGTGCCTGCTTGAAACTCATTCCTTTTTGTTTCGGTTTTTCAGCATTTGGTGTAACTAATGGTAAGACAAATTGCGCAACAATCAAACTAATAATCACCATTCCAGATGCTATAAAAAGTAAATCATCTCTAAAAACAAAAGAATGATGATCTGCTAACACATACGGTAGAGTTAAGGCAATTGCTAACGAAATTGTGCCATGAACGCCGCACACCGTCATGACAAACGCATACATGCCACGTTTTGGAGGTGCTTCTGTCGGTTTCTGATTATCTTCATTATAAGAAATCATTTTTTGGAATGGACTGACTGGTAAGTAAAAGTAAGGATATAATATGAATACCCATAAAAATCTAAATAAATATATCGCAAGTGCAATTAAGCAAGTAACGACAATTAAGAAAATTAAATTATGAGGTTCATTTTCTATAATTCTTCCTACTACTTCAGGTATTAAGTATCCTAAAATAGAAAATACAAAACCATTTAATGCATAACCTAATATATTCCAGGTGTGGTTATAACTCATTTGCAATCTCGTACGTGCTTGAGCAATACGGTCACGCTCAAAACCATGTACTAAACCTGCCACTACAGCAGCAATGATACCTGATGCATGAAACATTTCTGCCACTATATATGTCACAAAAGGTGTAACAAGCTGTATAAAAGTGAACATATTAATATTTTCAATACCACGTCTAGATAACGTTACTCTAAATCTTACTAAAGCTACCCCAATAAGAAGCCCAACAATAAAACCGCCTATTGAAGAAACAAGAAATTGTTCAACAGCATGCGTCACTGAAAACGCACCTGTAACAAGTGCTGCTACAGCAATTTTAAAAGATATGATACCCGCAGCATCATTTAAAAGTGACTCACCCTCTAAAATTGTCATAGATCCTTTTGGTAACACTTTCCCATTTGTAATAGCTTGAACTGCAACAGCATCTGTAGGGCATAATATCGCAGCAAGCGCAAAAGCTGCAGCCATTGGTAATTCCGGCCAAATCCAATGAACAAAAAGCCCTACTACAATTACAGTAGTAATGACTAAACCTAATGCCATCATTAGTACCGGTTTAATATAACGCCTTAAGTGGACACGCGAAACCTTAACCCCTTCTACAAAAAGTAATGGTGCAATTAATGCAACCATAAACAGTTCTGAATCGAAATGAAGTTCAACAGGTACAGGAATCACATACACCAACATACCGAGTATAATTTGAATAAAAGCTAAAGGCACTTTCGGTATAAAAATGTGTACAAGTGAGCTAACGATTACTAGTGCTAAAAAAATGAGTATCGTCTCAAATATTTGCAAGGTTTCACCTCTTTTCAACTTAATTATTTTTTCATAATTGTTGAGGTTGAAACAATAAATAATATCGTTTTTTAAATGAACATACTGTGTCTCAAACTCTTACACCTAATAACAAATAGTATAACCCCTATCACCTATTTGATTAATATTTTTAAAATTAACACAATTACAAATATATATTATTTTATCATTTTTTTACCCTTTGCTTAAACGTATTACACTTAGGAAGTTGAATTTTTTTTACAACTTTTCATATACAGTCTAATGCACAATTAAATAGTATTACCTAATTTAATATAAAAATCACAATAGAATGCATATACAAAATAGGTCTGATGCATACGCGTTCGAGACAACTAAAAAAATGATGAGGCTGCGACATATACTTATGTCCCAACTTCATCATTTTTTAGAATTTATATATTAGTAATCGTGTTCTTTTTCATATGTTTTACGTCTACGTTCTTCACGATCTTCTGCACGTTTTTTCAACATATCAAATGTATTATTTTCCTTAGAACTCAACAATATATTTGTTTGTCTTGGCGCGTCACTTTTACGATACATGTATGCCCCTGTACGATAAGCGGCACGTGATATTAAGTGTCCTCCGACTGGCGACGTTAAATTAATAAACACCAATGCCAAAATAAGTCGCACACTTAAATAACCTTGTGAAGAAATAAAATAGATAATAACGCCTACAAGTGTCAGTAATACTGAAAGTGTAGAACTTTTAGTCGATGCGTGACTTCGTAAAAATACATCTTGAAATTTAATTAAACCTATTGCACTTATTAATGCGATAATACTTCCTAAAAACATCATAAATGCTGCGATTAAATTAACGATTTCGCTTGTTATTTGCATTGAAGACGTGCCCCCCTTCTATAAATCTAGAAATGGAAACGCTGCTTACAAATGAAATAATAGCGATTAATAGAATTGAATCAAGGAACGAGAATGTACCAAAGACAATACTTAGCATACCTACCATAGACATAAGTATGGCACTTGCGGTATCAAAAGCAACTACCCTATCAGCAGTTGTTGGTCCTTTAATCAATCTAAATAAAGTTAATAATAATGCAATTCCAAACAAAATCAGTGCACTTGTAATGAAAAAATCAATAAGGGATTCTATCATTCTGCCACCTCCAATATGAGTCCTTCATATTGTCTAATACTTTTTAGCAATTTTTGTTTTTCTTTGTCTGACACATCAATTGCGTGTATAAAGAACTTTTGTTTTTCTTTTGAGATTCTAATTACTGTTGAACCAGGCGTTATAATAATCAAAATTGTTAAAAAGCTAACTTCCCAATCACTACTTAACGTTGTTTCATAAGTTACCAAGCCCGGATTTAAATCTTTAGTTTTAAATAAAATATAATTAATTGTTGTCATACTAGACGTGACTAGTTGATATAGATAAACAGCTAAAAATTTAATCGTTACCCAAACTTTTTTCAGATAAAATTGCTGTCCAAAAAAGCGGTGTAAAATATAGATAACTAATAAGCCAATAAGATAACCTGAGGAGAACGTTGATGCTTTAAAAGATTCTTCATCTTGAAAAAGTACCCATAAAAAAGCAATGACAATGTTAAGCAAGACTTGTTGCATTATTTATCCTCCTTCACTAAATGAGGGTTAACCATTTTTTCATATAGTCCATCATCCATATTTAAGTGTGTCGCATTATCTGTCACTTTGAAAATCAATGGCGCTGCAAGTCCCATAGCGAGTATCACTGCTGTCAATATCCCAATGAGACTTTTACGATACGTAGGTATCTTTTTAAATTCTGTTTCTACAGCTTTCTTCTCATTACCCAGATACATCGTAAAGAAGATTCTGAACAAGCTAAACATTGCAATTAAACTTGTAATTATCATTAAAGCTAAGCCAATATAATTACCATTTTCTATAGCACCTTTAAAAATGAATACTTTACCAGGGAAACCACTAAATGGTGGTACGCCTCCGATAGCTAAGATCATAACTACAAAAGCCACACCAAAGAATGGTTCTTGTTTGGCTAGACCATTTAAATTTCTATATTGTCTGTATCCAGTAATATAGACTAAACTACCAATAATAAAGAATAGCAATGTCTTAACGACAATGTCATTAGCTAAATAGAAAATAGCGCCATTGACGCCAGCATAGGTATTTGATCCTAATCCTAATATGATAAATCCAATTGAAAGTATAACTTGATATGCTGCAATCTTTTTAATATCACGATAAGCAAGTACGCCAAATGCTCCAATCAGCATTGTAATACAAGCTAAAAATACCAGTAGTGGATGCGTAATGCCTTCATGACCATCAAAAATCAATGTAAAGAACCGGATTAATGCGTAAGCCCCTACTTTAGTCATTAATGCTGCAAACAGTGCTGCAAGTTCTGTATTTAAAACTGCATAGGCTTTAGGTAACCACATAAAGAGCACTAATGCTGCTTTAGCACCAAAGGCAATTAAAAAGACCATAGACACAATCGTTATAGCACTTTTGTCATTCATCTCATTCAATCGCTGTGCTACAAGAGCAAAGTTTAACGTACCTGTCATTTTATAAAGCAACCCAATACCTAGAAGTAACAACCATGATCCAAGTATATTAAGTACCACATAAATAATTGCCGCACGTAATTGCTCAATTGATTGTCCTAATGTGATAAGTACGAAGGATGCCAATAACATAACTTCAAACATGACATATATATTGAATAAGTCAGCTGTTAAAAATGAACCTATAACACCTACAGTTAAGAATAAGATGAAACTTGGTAGATAATAGCGTATTGCTCTTTTCTCTGTTCTACCAAAACCATAAGCCATAATTAACGTAACAACGAAGCTGGATGTAGTAACCATCAATAAACTTAATGAATCACCAACAAATTGAATACCAAAAGGTGCTTCCCATCCTCCAAAATCTAAGGCAATAGGTTTGTTATACATTACGTGAATTAATAAGTACAATGAAATAACTGTTGTAACAGCCATCGTTCCAATTGAAAAAACTCGAGACAATCTGCTGTTAGTACGGATGAAGACAAGGGCTAATGCACAAACTGCTGGGAGAAGTAACGGTAGTATTAATAAATTACTCATTAGCATCGTCGTCATCACCTCTCAATACATCAATTTCATCTTCTTTTGTTACACGATACGTTCTATATACAAGTACTAATAGAAAAGCTGTCATTGCAAAGCCAATTACAATCGCCGTTAACACAATTGCCTGTAATAAAGGATCAACAAAGTTTTTACTGCCTTCTCCTATCAAAGGTTCAACCATATTCTTGCCATATTGACCCATACTCATAATAATTAAATTGCCTGCATGTGTGTAAATAGATATACCTATAACGATTCTTATTAAATTGACTGATAATATCATATACGTTCCGATAAATATTAAGAAGCCAATAACCATTAATAATATAAGATTCATGATCGACCACCACTTATAGATAACATAACCGTTACGACAACACCTACAACAGATAATACAATACCTGCTTCAAATAACGTTACGGTCGTTAAATGGACTTCACCTAACAAAGGTAATTGTACATATGCGTCAGTTTGGTAAAGGAACGGTTTACCAAAAAACATAGGTACAACTGCAGTAGCAAAAGAAACTAATGAACCTATGATCATTAATATTCTAAAATCTAAAGGCAAAGCGACCAACACTTGTTTAACATCGAAGGCCAAGAACATTAAAATAAATGCTGAGCTAAATACAAGACCACCAATAAAGCCGCCACCTGGATTATTATGACCTGCCAAAAACAGATAAAATCCAAAAGTTAACAATATAAAAACGACAATCTTGGTTACCGTTCGTAATACAACATCATTCTCTTTCATCTTGACCCCTCCGTTCTTTAAAGTTAAGTAATGTATAAATTCCTAAACCAGCAATGATGAGCACCATACCTTCAAATAAAGTATCTAGTGCACGGAAGTCACCAAGAATGGAATTTACAATGTTTTTGCCGCCTGACAACTCATATGCATCATGGTAAAATGTCGAAATTGTAGGCATCGAGTCACTTTGTTGTGCAATAAATACAAGCATGACTACAATCACTGCCATCAATAGCGATACAATAATTTTGACCGCTTCACGTTTTTTGTGAACTTTTGTACGCGGTACGTTGGGTAGTCTTGAGAAACTAACAATAAATAATATTGTTGTAATCGTTTCGACAACTAATTGTGTTAATGCTAAATCTGGTGCTTTCATTAATATAAAGAATATCGTTACACAATAACCGATAATTCCATTTAAAATAACCATTGTTAAACGTTGACGTATAAATGTTAAAGCAATACCTAGTACAAATACAACAATTAATGTGATCACTTCTAACGGGCCAAATTCACTCACATGAATTTGTTGCACTTTTGGAAATCCTGTTTGAATAACTCCATATACCACAACCATTATAAAAATAAGTAAAGTTAATGTGATGTAATGATTTAAACGGTTATTCATTAAGCTACGGATTCCATATCCTGAATAATGTTCAAATTGTTTATATGACCCTAAATATAGATCTGTAATTGATGTTACTTTAATCTTATTAGCATATTTTTTCCAATCGATTTTAAATACTGCTGTGAAGCCAACAATCATTACAATCAAACTTAAAATCAACGGTAAATTAAATCCGTGCCACTGTGATACATGTGGCGCTATTTTATCTACATTTTCTCCAATTGTGATACTTCGTAATGCCGGTAAAATAATATGATGTCCAAATATATTTGGAACAAAGAATATAATCGGTAACAAAATCATCATAATTGCAGAAGGTAGTGTGAACATGAATGGTTCATGCGGATTTTTTATCGGTAAATCTGCTTTCTGATAGTCTCCCCAGAAAACTTCCTTAATCATGTAAACTGCATAAATCAAAGTAAATATACTTGCTACAACGCCTATCACCGCAATAATTACCGTAAGGAATATATTGAATTGGGGTAATTGGTGTGCGCTCACAAGTCCGTCAAAGAACATTTCCTTACTCAAGAAGCCATTTAAAAATGGAATACCTGCCATCGATAAAGCAGAAAGTAACATTATTATATGTGTAATGGGAAACACTTTTCTTAAACCTGATAAGCGACGAATATCTCTTGTACCTGTCTCATGGTCAATAATACCTACACCCATAAACAGCGCACCTTTAAACAAAGCGTGATTCATTAAATGGAATAAAGCTGCGAACAGTATTAAACCATAAATTTTAGAAAGGTCACCTGTCGGATGTTGAGCAAATCCTCCACCTAGTCCTACCATTGATACAATCATACCTAGTTGACTAATTGTAGAATAAGCTAATATTGCTTTCATATCGACTTGACGTATCGCATTGATTGCACCAAAAATCATTGTGATTAAACCAACGAATGTCACACAATAAATATAGAAATCACTTAAACCTAAAACAGGTGTGAATCTAAATAGCAAGAATATACCTGCTTTAACCATTGTTGCCGAATGTAGATACGCACTTACTGGTGTTGGAGCAGCCATCGCTTTCGGTAACCAAATGTGAAATGGAAATTGAGCTGACTTTGTAAATGCCCCTATTAAAATGAGAATAATAATAGGTATAAACAAGTCACTTTGGGCAATTTTATCACTCTGTTCAATAATTGAAGTTATTGAATTGGTTCCTGTTACAGTATAAATCATAATGAAACCTGCTAATAATGCCAAACCACCAAAGACTGTAATCATAAATGATTGTATGGCCCCAAATTGACTATCACCTTTATTGTACCAATAGGCAATAAGCAAGAACGAAGATACACTTGTTAACTCCCAAAACACATACATAAGAATCGTATTGTTAGCAGTAACGATACCTAACATACTGAGCATAAAAAGTAATAAATATACATAAAAACGTGGTAAATTGTCATGTTCTTTAGATAAATATTGAGTTGCGTAGTAAAATACGGCTAAACCAATGAGTGAAATTAATAAACTGAAGAATAAACTCAATCCATCTAATCTAAAATCAATATTGATATCTAAGAGTGTTAGCCACGATATCTTAACCGTTACAAAATGTCCTGCCATCACTTGAGGTATTTGCCATAAAAAGTAAATCGAAGAAATAATCGGTGCAATTAAAGCAATTTGACCTGCAAATCGCTGGAATTTAGGATTTATTAGTGTGCACAATACCGCTACCATGATTATAATCAAGGCACCCAGTAAATATATTAAGCTCATCATATCCCTCCTTTAATTATATTTTATAAATTTAAAGCTATTGTTGTTTTAGTAGTCTTTGCAGAAATACCTATGAATTTCATCGTTTCAAAAGTTGTTTGATGACCTAAATATTTTTGAATAATAGAAATAGATATACCAGATTGATAAGCATGATAAGCAAATGTCTTTCTTAACGTCGTCAAACCAATATGTAACATGCCTAACTCTTCAGCTGCAGCATGGATAATACGATATGCTTGTTGTCTTGATAGACCTTTTAAAGTTCTATTTGATCGAAACAATAGCTCATCATTTTTCAGATCTTCTTCTGTAATAAAGATCATTAATTCATTCCTCAACGTGTCGGGTAATCTAATATGAATATTGGGAGCATGGTCCTCTAGCCAATACTGCTTAATATCATCGTGTTCGTCTTTGACGTCTGACACACAAAGATTTAGTAGTTCGGAAAGTTTAACACCAGTATGTATTGCAAACTTGAATAATAAATAATCTCGTTTCGACTTATTACTTAATACTTCATACATAGACTTTATCTCTTTTATATCCCTTATAGGGTCCACTTGATTCATATATTCACCTCTTAACAAATTGAATGTTTCTTATTTAATGATATATGATATTTATGTCACATGGAAGTATTTAAACCGAATTTCCCAAAAAAATTTTGACCATTTTAGGATGTTTATTCGATATATATAGTGAAAGGAGGTTAAGCAAATGAATCAAATCAAACAGCTTGGAGTCACATTAACTCGCGTTTTGTATGATCAAGATGGAAAAGCTTCAAAGTTCAAGCGTCATTTCGCAAATTTAAATACCGAAGCAACGCCAGAACAAATAAAAAGCTTCAAGTCTATTATTGAGCAAATTACTGGTGAGCACTTTGACACTATCGAAGTTATTAAAACTGAAACAATTAATTAAGGAGGAGAAAGAAATGATGTCCCAAACATTAGAACTTATTTTCAATGATGCTGTGAATAAAACAATCAAATTGCAAATACCTAAGATCGAACATTCGGTAAACGAAGGTACGGTTAAGGAAGGAATGAATAAATTAATCACGCTTGATATTTTGAGACCAAAAACAGGCATCCCTACAAAAGTTCATTCTGCGCATATTATAGATAAGACAACCAATGTTCTATTTGAAAATTAGTTAATTCTATTATAAATATATTTACTTAGGTGATTAACTAAAAAAAGGCTTGAAACAATTTGAACTGACCCCCAATTGTGGGAATAAAATAAAAACACTTTCGTTGAATTCATACTAAAATGAATTTATACGGAGGTGTTTTTCTATGAAAAGAGTTACTTATTCACTAGAAACCAAAAATAAAGCTATTGAAATGAAAATTGAGGGATATAGTGCAAAAGAAATTATGAATACATTAAACATTAGAAATAGATCACAAGTGAAAACTTGGTGGAAATGGTACCAAAATGGTGAACATTATAGATTTCATCAACAAGTTGGAAAACAATATTCCTACGGAAAGGGATTAGAAGAACTTTCAGAAATTGAACAATTAAAATTGGAGAATAAAAGAAAAAACGCAGAATTAGAAATTTTAAAAAAGTACAAGGAATTGGAAAGGGAGTGTCGCCCAAAATAATAATACAAGTGGTTGAAGCATTAGAATCAAAATATACAGTTAAAATGATATTAGAGGTATTTAACATACCCAAATCTACCTATTATCGCTGGAAATGTAAAAAACATGAAACAAATTCGGAATTAGAAGCAATTAAATCGATTTGTCATAAGCACAAATATACCTATGGTTATAGAAAAGTGACTGCTGAATTAAATAAATTTAGTAAGGAAAAAATTAATCACAAGAAAGTGCAAAGGCTTATGCAAGAAAACGAATTGAATTGTAGGGTTAAACCTAAAAAATCTAAAAAACCAGGTAATCCATTCTATAAAACAGGCAATTTGTTACAGAGGAATTTTAATGCAAATCGTCCATTAGAAGTACTTGTAACAGATATTACTTATTTACCTTTCGGTAATACAATGTTGTATCTATCGTCAATTATGGATGTCTATAACGGGGAAATAGTTGCTTATACTATAGATAATCACCAGAATCAAAATTTAGTGAACGAGACTTTGAACCAATTAGAAATTCCAGATAGTTGTATACTTCATAGCGATCAAGGAAGTGTTTACACATCGTATGAATATTATAAATTATGCGAAGAAAAAAGCATTACCAGAAGCATGTCCCGTAAGGGAACGCCAGCTGATAATGCCCCAATTGAATGTTTCCATTCCTCGCTAAAGTGTGAAACATTCTACTTAAATAAAGAGCTCAAGAGCTCTAATAACATTGTAATAGATATTGTCGAAAATTACATTGAAAACTATAATAAAGTAAGAATTCAACAAAAACTAGGCTACTTATCTCCTATAGAGTTCAGGAAATTAGCATCCTAGAAAATAGTGTTTTTATTAAGTTCCCATTTTAAGGGTTCAGTGCCAATTGTTTCAGGCCTTCTTTTTACACAGAATAATTGACGTTTTAAACAGCTCACCAATTAATCTCACTATTATTGATTTATACCATTAATCTCTATAGGGTCTTAATCTAACCGTATCACCAAAAAATATCTTTTTCTTACCTAACTTCTTGCATATTGCATATTTATCATACACTTCAACAATTTGAGCTAAATTTTTATAAGATCTTCTTGGATTCAACACTTCTATAAATTGATTTTTCTTAATGCCATCATTACTTCCTGCCCCAACAAAAAAAGTTTCCTCATCTGTTAGTCGAATTATGGAAAGCTGTTTCAATATAATTAGTCACTCACTTCTTCAAAAGCTTTTATTATTATAAAGTTATTATTACTTCATAGTTGTTAATCTTATTTCCCAAAAACCATTAACATACGTATTCTATTATATTTTGTGTGTTGTGTACATCATAATAAACTAAAAAGCTATTTTCTTTTAAATAATTTAAACATAGGAAAAGCATAACCTTTCCTATATAATGTAATTATCCTATTAGAAAGCGTGATTTAATGTTCCTTTTATATATTATTGGGATTATCGCAGGTATGGTTGTTCCGTTCCAAACTTCAATTAATTCTAGACTAAGCCTTTATACAAAATCTTCATTCTATGCGTCAACAATCTCATTTGCAACAGGTACAATCTTTTTAATCATACTCAATCTTATAACTAATCCTCATGTTTTTACAGCACAATTTTACAGTAACCAATCTTTTAGTTACATATGGTTTGTCGGCGGTATGCTTGGCGTCATTTTCCTAACTGGGAACTTACTCCTTTTACCCCGTTTAGGTGCATCTCTTACTGTAGTGCTCACTGTAGCTGGTCAAATCATTATGGGTGTGACAATCGACACATTTGGCTGGTTTGGAGCTGATAAAGAAGCCTTCACAGCATTTAAAGTACTGGGTATTATATTTTTAATTTTCGGTATCATTCTGATGAATTATGTTCGCAGAAACCCTAAAGACAAAAATAAAAATAGTTCAATTTATATTTGGTTGTTTATTGGATTTATATTTGGCTTCTGTCCACCTATTCAAACTGCTATTAATAGCGCATTGGGTCAACAAATAAATTCCTCAGTAATGGCTTCACTGATATCATTTACAGTAGGTACAATTGTATTATTTATTTTGACTTTAATTTTCAATAGAAGTCTTAAACTTGCTACTTTCACACCTAGAGAAGGTCGTCTTAAACCTATTTACTTTATCGGTGGTATCCTTGGTGTGATTTTTGTGACTACAAACATTATTTTAATGCCTCACTTGGGCGCTGCATTGACTACAATTATTGTTATGCTAGGTCAAATGTTAATGGGTGTTATTATAGATCATTTCGGCTTGCTGGGCACTTACAAAAATAAAATTACTAAGAGAAAAGTTTTCGGTCTTATTGCTATAATGATTGGCATTATTTTATTGAGATTATTTTAAAAATTGTTCACTCGAGTCATTTACTTTTAACATTTAGTAAATGACTTCTTTTTTTATAACAAATCCTTTGTTTTTCGCTGTATAATCAAATCATCAAGACATCAAGAGGTGACATCATTGAAGAAAATCATTATTTTATTTACTGTGTTGATAATACTTTGTAGTATCGGCGCCCTAAGTTTTTACTATTTCAAAATTAAAATAACCACGAGTAAACCAGAGCATCATATTGACACTTTGAAAATAACCTATAATAAACCCTATACCTTTATAGGAAGGCAAGAGCCTGCTCAACGATTTCCAGTACATTATGAGCCCCATAAAGGCTATATTAATGATTGGTTCGTTAAGTCACATGACAAAATAGAAAAAAACCAGCCTCTATTTGAATATTATAATCCACGTATTGAACATCAAATTAGTAGCAAGCAAAAATACCTTTCACAATTAAAGCAAAACAATAAATCCTCCACTACCCCGGTACATTCAGAAATATTACGTCTACAAAATCAAATCGCACAACTCCAAGAACAACTTCGTATCACAGTTTATGCTCCAGCGTCTGGCATCGTTCATATTAATCAATCATGGTCTAATCAAACTAAATCTCCTGTTATGCAAATCTATGATTCTACTACAGTAATCAAAGCTGAAGTTGATGAAGTGATAATTGATAAGCTTCATTTAAAAGACAAAGTTTCTATTAAAGACAATAATCAGCAAACATTTGACGGTGAAGTGAATTATATTTCTAATTTCCCAATAAACATAGACATATCAACTAAAAATTCCAAATATTTAGTTGAGCTAAATTCAAATTCTGCCGCTGTTTTTGGTAAACATTTCACAGTAGAAATACCTAACCACATTATTGAAGTTCCCAAAACAGCAATATATGATAAGCAATTTGTTTTCATACAAAGAAATAAAAAATTTATAAAACGAGTTATTAAAACACAAAATTCGGGTACTAACAAAGATGTACTAATTCTTGAAGGATTAAATCAAGGAGATGTCATAGCTAGAAATGCCGATACTGTGCTGTCTAAAAATTAGACGTACACGTTATAAAAAGTTATCATTTTAAAATATGATAAGATTATTTACCCTTTTTATCATATTATGGTAAATTGAAAAACAGAAAAATAAATTTTGATTAGTGTATTGGTATTTAAAGAATTGAATTAATAATAGAAATCATTAACGTAACGCTTAAACATGTTTTTGTTTACTTTCTATTTTTATTTAGTTATAATAAACTAAATAATAGTGGTTTTAATATATTTCACTTAAATATAATCGAGCCACAAATTATGACAAACACTTTGTATTTAACTTTGAATTAAGACAAATAATCATACAAAAAAATTATTAATATGTATATTTGATTGGGCATTTAGAATAGGGAGGAATTAGGATGGCTATCACCAAAATCGATGATTGCTTTGAATTATTAGCTATGGTCACATATGCTGACAAACTAAAAGGTATTATCAAAAAAGAATTTTCAGTAAGTTTCGAGGAGTTCGCTGTATTAACATATATTAGCGAGCACGAAAGTGAAGAATATTATTTAAAAGATATCATTAATCACTTGAATTACAAACAACCACAAGTTGTTAAAGCTGTTAAAAACTTATCTCAAGAAGATTATTTTGATAAGAAACGTAACGAGCAAGATGAAAGAACTGTATTAATCTTAGTTAACACTAAGCAACGTAAAAAAATCAATGAACTATTAACTCGCGTTAATAGTCGAATTAAAGAAGCTAACGACGAAAAAGAAGTTTAAGCTAATTTAAATTTCTATAATATATTCAACTTATTTTTTAAAGAGGGAGTGGACATGTATTTATGTCCACTCCCCCTTTTTTATATGTACTTATCTTTTTCATGTTATCAACACCACTTCAAAGATCTTCATTCCATACAAAAAGTAAAAAATACCGTTGATAAAGTCCTGAGACATTATATCAACAGTATTTCATAAAAAAATAAAAAAATTGCAGTATCTATGCTCTATAAAATAACAACGTGTATTTTATAACGACTTTGCAAAACCCCTTTATACTAAATCATTCTTTTGATATTTCAAAGCATCAATAAAATCTAAATAGGCTTCCACAAAATGATCGGGCTCTTCAATATGTGGCGCATGACCTGATTGCTTAAATTCTAAAATAGTTAAAGTTTGAAACGCATGATTATATCTATCCGTTGATTCTCCCATATTTAAGGAGTCATATCTTCCATTAACTAGTAGTGTTGGAACATTAACATGTTCAATCTCAATGTCTTTATTAAAAACTGGAAATCCCATTATTGCTCTTGTTGCAACAGCACTATCTTCGGCTGATTGTCTACTATAAATGAGCTGATTTTGAAACCACTTTTTCGCTTTTCCTTGATCTTTATACATATACGGTAACAATAGAATAAGTGCTTCAGATTTATCAAAGCCTTCTATTTCATCTTGATGTTCTATCATTAATTTATTTAACCCGTGTACACTGTCTATGAGATTAGATGCAATTAAAGTTAATGATGTCACCATTGATTCATATTTGTTAGTAAAACTTTTAGCTATTAAGCCACCCATATCATGTCCAATTAAATGTGCTTCTTCAACTTCTAATTTTTTCATTAATATTTTTAAATCTTCAACATGATCTTCTAAATTAAAGGAGTTCGGCTTAGAAGATTTACCATGCCCTCTCACATCGTAAACAATAACATCAAATTTATTTTTCAATGCATCTTTCAAGTTATATAAAGAAGCCATATTACTATCTAGTCCATGTATTAATATAACAGGAAAACCTTGACCCTCACGGATATATGCTATCTCGTTGTTACAACTTGTTTCGATTTTTATCATTATGGGCCACCTCCCTTTTCAGAAGTAATATACCCTTATTTCGTGTTTATTACGCTACTATTTTTGCTTTTGTCAGAATATATCGTTTATAAATTTATTATTTTTCTATTCCAGCTATTAAAAAAAGCGCTTCAAGATGTTAACGAATTATTTCAGTTAACATTTTGAAGCGCGTTCTAAAAATATATTTATATAAACTATTTTAACTTTAGTTCCTAGATGAAATACGTATTGTGTAATAAATAATAACAATTAATAGCAAGAACCAAATAACGATAGATCCAATTTGAGCAATTTCAGGACTGCTAATCATCGCGTCTATTGTTTTTTGACAAAGTAGTAAACCAATACCAGTAAATTCTAATCTTCTAAAATAAAGACCAGCAATACTGAATATAATACCTACAAAAAATACAGCTTGGTGTCCGTATACAGTTACTGCTACGATACCCAAATTCATATTAAATGCGTGTGCAATAATGAGTATAAAAGACACACCTGCAACTACCAATCCTATTATTCTTTCGAATTTATTACTATAAAGATAGTTTTTCCAATCAATACGTAAATATATAAAAATCGAAATTGGTAAGATAATTAAACAATAAAAGATAGACAATCCTGTTGCTGCTTGGAACGGCACAAATTGTTTATCATATAAATACGATAGCAATATAAAATTCAGTATAAAAAACACAATAGGATTCAATTGCAATGTAAACAAATTACGTTGTATCGTCAAAATCACTTCAGCGGGTGATTTTTTTCTATATTCAATATAATCTTCATCTTTTTCTTCAGATTTCTGAAAATCTTTTTTCAATTTCACTTTAATATCATCTATTAAATTTGGTGAAAGACCTTTATGAGTGAAGTAATCATTAATGTTTTCCACTAGTACTTTGTCGTTAACTCTCATGACAAGCTCCTTTAATAATATTTGAACTATATCTACTATAATTTAATTTATAATCTCATACTTACACTTATTTTAACAATAAAATAACCGACAAGTATATAGCTTTACACTTGCCGGTCAAATTATTCTTTTTAAATGCTATAAGCAATATTTATTCACCAATATCTATACGATATAGTTTAATGTTTTTATCACTTGGAGATGATGAGCTGAATTGATATGAAACTTCATCATCTTGCACATAGCCAAAGTTACCAGTTACATTATTATAATGCTCACGTGCGACCGCATCTTTGCTTACTTCATTTTTAACTTTATCATAAGCTGGGCCATCAGTATCATTATAACTCATAGAAACACGAGTAATTTCGCCTTCATTTTTCTTACCATCAGTAGCTACAACAAGTACACCATTGTCTTTTTTAAATTCGTAATAATGTTCACTGTTATCAGGTCGATGAGAATAGACTGGCGTATCATTATTTTTCAATACACTTTGAATAGACTCGCCTAATGTTGCGCCTTCTAATGTTGTATCTCCTTCTTGTAATGCCTTAACATTTTGGATAGAGTTACCTGAAGCCGCATCCACACTACCTGCACCAATTCCAGAAAACGCTAATCCTGAAACTAAAACTGCCGCAAACATTTTTTTCATAAGCGCTCTCTCCTTCTATTTAAAAGTTATTTTGTGCTCATCAACAGTGTACTATAAATATTACGTAATTAACAGGGATGTTACAAAAAGATTACATATTCATATCTTTTGTAATATAAATGTGCGGCTATTCTATATTTTTGTTTTTTCATTTGCTTTAATAAAACCTGCTACAACGTCGAGGAATTTTTCTTGCTGTTCTATAAATGGATATAACCCTGATTTTTCGAACACTTCAAACGAAACATCCCCAATATAGTCACCCACTTCCTTAGCTTCTACAACGGTTGTTCTTTCACCGTGTTGACCAGCGATAATTAAAGTTGGTAAATGGATTTCCCCTAAATAATGCATTATTTGATTATTATTAAATGATTCCTTTACTGCTGTTAATTCAGCTTTCGTAGCAATTGCATTGGTATCATCTACTTGTTTTAAAACCTTTTTAGCTGCGCGTTTTGAATAATATAAATGCTTATCAAAAAACTTTTGTTGCGCTTTTTGTTCCCAATTACGTACTTTATCTGAATATTTGCGATACAAACGTTCTTCAGGTGTTATTTCATTAAGTAGCGTTGGATTCACTAATGTCAGTGTCGTTGCCATATCTGGATATTGAGCAACAAATGAGGCTGCAACTGATCCGCCTAATTCATGGCCAATTAATGAACATTCTGGAATATATAAATAATCTAATAACGCTTTAATATCTTCTGCATATGTTTTAAATTCAATACCATTTGGTTTATCTGAGTAACCATGGCCTCTTAAATCAATAAGCACAACCTGATGTGTTTTATTAAAAGCATTTTCAAGTTCATTGTAAATAGATAAATTATCTAAGGCAGTGTGTATCATTACAATAGCATTGCCCTCACCACTTGTTCTGTAATTCAAAGCGACACCATCTTTTGTTGTAAATAAATTCATTGATTATCTTCCTTTCTTCGCTATAGATAATATTGTTAATAATTCTTCAGTACTTCTAATCGTAAAATCTATTTCTTCAGGTAATGGTTCTACTTCAACATCATCGTCTTCCTTGAACCAAACGCTAATCATTCCCATCGCTCTCGCAGGTGCAACATCATTTAACGGATCATCACCCACATACATCGTTTCTTCTGGTTTTGTCCCTAATTGGGATAACATATCTTCAAAAATCTTAGGATGTGGCTTACGATAACCTACTGTTTCAGATGTAGACAAATAGTTAATCGCATCTTCTACACCTAAAGTATGCATACGAAATTGTTTAATTTTCGACTTTCCATTTGCGATTACACCCGTGAGGTAGCCACTACTTGTTAACTTTTCAAGTGTATAAAGCGTGTCGTAATAAGGAAATACATAACGATAAAAATGCATTTCAAAATCATTAAATAAGTCTTTCCACGTTAAGCGATCAACATGAAAATCTTTAATAATTGCTTTGTACAACTCTGGTTTATCATGATCTTCATCGTCATCTAATTCTATAAATTTTTTCTTAAAATCTTCAAGTTGTATACGTACTAAATAATCATGAAACCTTTCATACTGTTCTTCTATAAATTTTTCGCGTGATTTTTTTCGATCTAAAAGTGTACCTTCTAAGTCAAAGACGACCGCTTTTACTTGTGTTAAGTCCATCATCATTACCTCTTTAATTTAAACTTTTACTTTAATTCATGCTTAACTGTATATATTCATCTATTTATACTTCGTTATTCATACATGCGTGGTTGTGTAATCATGATATAGAATAATACTGGTATCCCCAGTAAAGCGAGTATAATACTTGCAGGCACTTGGAATGGTTCTAAAACAACACTTCCTAACCAATCTGAAAGCACCATAATTGTACCACCAATAATCATATTAAGTATCATTTGTTGCCCTAAATCATAATGACCACTGTGTCGCCGCACAAGTTGTGGTATAACCATACCAATAAAGCCAATAACACCAACAAAAGCAACGATTACTGCAGTTAAAATTGATGCAATCAACAACACGCTATATGTCATGCTTTGAACATTTAAACCTAATGATTTGGCTCGTAAATCGCCAAGTTGTAATAATTTAATTTTAGAAATCATGCTTAATAAAATAATAACACCAATGAGTAGCACTGTGCCAATGTATACCACTTCGTTATATTCAGCTGAAGAGAATCCACCAAACATATAATTGACAATATTATTCATTTTATTTTGATTAAATATAATGAGTATATATAGAAAGGCGTTAAATAAAGCCCCTATCATAATACCCGATAATATCAATGTTCTAATCGGATACCCCCTAGACATCGCTATCGTTAGAGCAAGGACTAAAATCAATGTAATAATACTGAATGCAACTGAAAATATTGGCAACCAAATAAATGACATTCCTAGGACGACAGCCAAGCCTGATCCAAATGTTGCCCCACTCGCTAATCCTAATGTAAAACTATCTGCTAATGGATTATTTAATAAGGTTTGAAACATATGGCCTGCAAGTGTTAAACCAATACCTGCAAGCAATGCTTGTAGTGTTCTTGGTATTCTAACTTGAAAGAGGATAGTTTGGGTCAGTGCGTTGCCGATATCCCCAATACTCCATAATAAACTTAGTAATATGCTAGCAATGAGTAATGTTAGCCATATTATGATTGATTTATAGTACTGCATTTTTTTGCCACGCTTTCAATGAAATCTTTCAATTATTACAATATCATCTGTTAATGCTTAACACTACACCTGCCCCTATAAATGCCAGGAATTTCATAAGCTCAAGATTGTACGGTAATATGGTTATAGAGATAAATATGCTACTCTTTGTATATGGCTTCTTTTAAAGCTTTTAGTCCATCATCAATACGTGGACCGGGACGCGAAATTTCATCGCCATCAACAGCTTCAACATGATTTTGTTGCACTGCTTTTATGTCACTAAATCCACCACGATTATTTAATATTTTTTGATATTCGGCTTTAGAAATACCCATTGTCGAAATCATAATATCTGGATTCTTCTTAATAATTGCTTCTTTACTTACTTTTTGCCAACCTTCTAAATTCGAAAAACTATTCGTTGCGTTTAATTCGCTTAACATATCATCAAAAAAAGTGTTATTACCCGCTGTAAATATTTCTGGTTCAGAAGATACTTCCATAAACACTTTTTGTGGTTTAGCATCTTTTGGTACAGATGCTTTCACTTCTTTAATATTTTGTTTTGTCTCTTTAATGAGTACATTTGCCTCATCCTCTTTACCAGTCACCTGCCCAATTTGTTTAAATGTGCTATACATTTCAGTAATTGACTGTGCATCTTTCACGTAGACTATTTTAACGCCACTATCTTTAAGCGTATTTAATATATCACTACTTGTCGATTTCTGGGATTCATGCGCTAAAATTAAATCTGGTTTTGCTTTTAATAAGGATTCTTTATTTAATTTCATTGCATCAAACTGCTGCTTATCTTTAACTTCTTGCGGATAATCATCAACAGTGGAGACACCCACAATATTATTTCCTAATCCTAATTCATACAATATCTCCGTATTACTAGGCATCAACGATATTATCCTATCATAAGATTGTTTGTCCGAATTCTTTGCTTTCTCTTTCGTTTGGTCTTCGTTTGTTCCACAAGCTGCTAATAAAAATACTAAAACAATAAAAAGATAAAATATTTTATGAGGTCTTTTCACGTCGTAATCTCCTAGTTCATATTTTTCTTTATCATATCAAAATTCAGCCCAATTTTAATTAACAAACCTAAATTTTTTCTATAAATACACATTTAATGGTGAAATCACTAAAAAAACACCAAACGACTGCTATCAGTCATTTGATGCCTAATTAAGCGTTTATGTCATATTTTATAAACAAATTCAATGGAAGACAAATTTAACTGAAATTATCTTCTTTATTAACAAATATACGCATTGTTTGAATTAAATAATGATGGAAATCATCGTTTCGATTTTTGTTAATATTCTTTATAAATCGCTCATCTTGTTCATACGTATGTGCCATATATTCGATAAATTGATTATCACAATTAGGCACTTGAATCGATAAAATACATTTGAGTTCTTCAATAGTGTCAACTGCTTGATTAGGTGTAACACCTTCATTTTGTAGTTGATTCATTTTATTAAAAAACGCTTCAAGTTGCTGTGCTATTTTATCATAATAAGACTGTTGTTGATTTTTAGTTTTTCGAGCGTTATTTTGTTCAAATGCTTGGTAATAATTAGAATCTTTATATTTGCTGTATGCTTCACGCTCATATTGTCCGGTTAAATCAAATCCATTGAAATCTTTAATCTCCAGCGCCTCATATTGATGGTTTTCAAAATGTTCTTCTAACTTTTCTAATATACGATTGAATTGATTACGTTTGTCTAAAACAATTTCATAACGAGTACTAAGAATTTCATTCTTTTCAGTTATAGTACTTTCAAAATATCGTTTTATTTCTTCTAACGTTAATTCTAACGCTCTTAAAAATAAAATATGTTGTAGTTTCGTTAAATTTTCCATGTTATATGATCTGTAACCTTGCTCATATACTTGATTTGGTATTAATAGACCTATCTCATGGTAGTAACGTAACGTACGTGTACTTATACCCGTGATATTTGCAATGTCTTTCGGACTAAATTGTTGTTTCATTTATCTCGCCTCCTATAACGTAGTATGTAGTATAACGTTACGTGAAGGTCAACCTCTTTTTTAATTTTCAAAATAATCATCTAAAAATGTATATTTTGTATTTATTTTACCGTTAAAATAATTTTTACCAAAATTATCTAACAATGCGTGGAATTCGTTAGCATCTTGATTTGAAAAATCATTTGGTAGTTTAATGTGTCGTTTTAATTGTTCATAACTGTTTGTTTGCCTATATCCTAATTTTCGATATAGCCTCCTTGAATAACTGTCTGCAATAAACTCAACGCCTCCAAAGATATATACAATGAGTACATCAGCTGTCTCACTACCAATGCCTTTAATTGCTATCAACGCTTTTCTCAAGTCTTGTTTATAATGATCATTAATCTCCTGGTAATCAAAATCATAGTGCTCCAACCAACTTAATAAAGAGAGAATTGTTTGCGCCTTATTTTTATAAAATCCACTCGATTTAATTAATATTTGTAACTCTTCTATCTTTAAATTCAAGATGTGATGTGGTTCTAAATGTGTTGCTTGCTTTAAAGATTCAATTGCATATGCTGCATTTCGCCAATTCGTATTCTGAACGAGAATCGCGCCCAACATAACTTCTATTTTTGATTCTGCCGGCCACCAACCCTGTGGACCCATGTGATCATATAGTAGTTGATATAACGTTTTTGTATCCAACATAGTATCCCCATCCCTCTTCAACTTTAAGTTTTATAATTATTTGTAAGTTAATTTATTAAAAAAGAGCGAGCAACAATTTGTTATTGGATAAGTTGCTAAACTATCTAATCCATACAAATCTATTACTCACTCTCGTTAAGCGAATCTTATCATTTTAAACTTTTACTTACATAGATTCTGGTGCATTAACGCCGACTAAATCTAATGCATTATGCATTGTGATTTTGACTGCATTAATAAGCGCGATTAACGCTGTTGTCTTTTCAACATCATCTGTTAATACTTTTTCCGCATTATAGAATTTATGGAAGTGAGAAGCTAACTCTTGAATATAATTCGTAATTCTATGAGGTGCTCTTTGAACTGCTGAACTTTCAATCATTGTTTCGAATTCAGCTATTTTTTTCAATAAATCAATTGCTTTTGCATTTGTGATATATGAATAATCCGCTTCTTTTGAAGGTTTAATCCCTCTTTCTTCAGCTTGTTTCAAAATCGAACAAATACGTGCATGTGCATACTGTGCATAATACACTGGATTGTCTTGAGATTCTTGTTTCGCTAGTTCCATATCAAAGTCAAAATGTGTATCCGGACTACGCATTGTTAAGAAATAACGCGCAGCATCTACGCCAACTTCATCCATAATTTCACGTAACGTAATTGCATTACCTGTACGTTTACTCATTTTCACTTCTTGTCCATCTTGCATTAAGCGAACCATTTGCATAATTTGGATCTCAAGGCGATCTTTTTCTACACCGAATGTTTCTAACGAAGCTTTCAAACGATTGATATAACCGTGATGGTCTGCACCAAATAAGTTGATTAACACATCGTTGCCACGTTCTATTTTATCAAAATGATAAGCGATATCTGGCAAGAAGTACGTGTAGTTGCCGTCTTTCTTAATTAATACTCTATCTTTATCATCTTTGAAATCAGTCGTACGTAACCACGTTGCACCATCTTGTTCATACGTATAGCCAAGGTCTGTCATTTTATCTAAAACTTTTTTAATTTCGCCTTTTTCGTATAAAGATGTTTCACTAAACCAACTGTCAAAGTGTGTATTGAAATCAGACAAGTCTGTTCTTAATTTTTCCATCTCATAATCGACACCGAGTTGTCTAAACGTTTTTATACGTTCGTCCTCTGAAAGGTCTTTTAACTCAGGTTGTTTGTCAGCTAAATCTTTACCGATATTAATGATATCCTTACCGTGGTAACCGCCTTCTGGCATTTCAAAAGAATCATCACCAAGCGCTTCGAAATAACGTGCTTCAATTGAGCGCGCTAAATTCGTAATTTGATTACCAGCATCGTTGATATAGTATTCTCTAGTTACTTGATAGCCTGCTGCTTCTAAGATATTTGATAATGTATCTCCGACTGCTGCATTACGGGCATGTCCAATATGTAGGTCTCCTGTTGGGTTTGCAGAAACATACTCTACTAAGATACTTTTACCATTAGCTTCTTCAGTATGGCCAAATTTGTCGCCTTTATCCATTGCTTCAGAAATGATTGCAGTTAAATACGAATTGTCTAAATAAAAATTAATAAATCCAGGACCTGCGATAGCTACTTTTTCTACTTTAGCTTTTGTTGTATCTAAATTATCTACAATAGCTTGTGCGATTTCACGTGGATTGCGTTTTGCTATTTTTGTTAAGACCATTGCAATATTTGTTGAATAGTCACCATTACTTTTATCTTTAGGAATTTCTATTTTGATTTCTGGAATTTCACTCGTATCAGCAAGTTGTGCCTGTTGGATACTGTTATTAATTTCTTCAACCAATGTTTGTTTAACTTGATCAATTATGTTCATTATGGTGTCTCCTTATAAGTAATTTCATATTGATAAGATCCCATTTTCTCTTCATCTTGAATTAAATCATAATGTACTTTCAATTTGCCACCGTCAGGCGTAACAAAATGTAAAATGGAATGTGTACGTACCGTTAGTGGGATGCGTCCGCCACTAATTTCATATAAAGTAATCGTATCTTCACCTTCAACGAAATGAAGAATCATTTTAATTTCACCGTTGCGAATGATTTTGACACCTGATTCTTCAATTTTCACTGTCACATTTACAATAACATCATTAATTTCTTCTTGATATCGGATAAATTCAGCATTGCGTTTTTGCCAAGATCCTTGTGTATTTTGCGAAAATTTCTCTTTATTATCAAATTGTTTAACAATTTGTTTCGTCTGGATATTAACATTGTTTTCCAATGTGCGTTTCACCCTAATCTTTAAAATAATACAAACAATTATAGCATACTTGAAATAAGCAATACAGTTGCGAAAACAATTTTCAAAGCGTTAATTTCACACTAACTGAAAATATAGAATTTCTTTTTACATACCTAAGTCAGCAGCAATATAAGAATAACTGAATAGATTTTACATGCAACACTTACAATTAAGTTGAATTCACATAATAAAAACAGCCAGAATTCAAACAATTCGGCTGTCTACTTAATCTAATGCCAACATGGCTTAGATGTTACTTACATTAAATTTACTGTGTGTTTAATGCGTCATGCAAAGCTTGTTCAGAATTATTCCACATCTCTATATCATGCGCTTTAAGAAAATCTTTTAAAACTTGTTTATTTTCTTCACCGATGTGTTCAATTTCTATTTGACGTTTCATAGATTTATCCATCATATTGACGTGTTCGGGCATACTTTTATATCCTCTACGAATACTTTTATTCACCATTAAATAACAGCCTGTAACACCTGCGTAGTATGGACCATTTTCGCCTCGTTCAGTCGTAACCCAGCATAGCCAATACTCTTTGGCATCTTCACCTTCAACGACTTCTTTTTCTTTAATCCATTTAACACCTTTTTCAACACTTGCGCGCGCATGCATACCACCAACATCAATAAAGGCTTCCTTATTTTGAACATCAATAAAGACAGGCGCTACGTTATCTAAACTGATTGAACCGATATTCGTACCTTTATGTCCATCTAGTGGGTCATTCTTAATGATGTTAAATTTAAAACCTTTGTTTTCAGCCACTAGCAAACACCTCCCATAAAATAAGTTTCATAATTAATTGTAATATCTACGTTCTATTTTAAAACCACAATACGTCTCATGTATACTTAAATGGTTTTTAAAAGTTAGATTCAAAACGACAATTTAATGGCCAACACTTTTCTACCATTGGTTAATCGCTAATTCAATTCATTTAAAATGCTGATAATCGCATTTCCTATATTTTCATCTTCAATTTCAGTAATAAACTCTTTAGGATAATATAGTTTATAATCCTCCCTGTTTATACCAGTAATACTATGAATGATCAATGACTGACTACTAATTTCACGTATTTTACCATTACGGCGCAATAAATGAATAGGTTGTCTATCTGATCCAGGCCTATCATAATCGTATGGTAAATCCGAGAACGATTCACTTACAAAATAATAATTTGGATCTATACCTGCTTGTATAAACAAATCGGTTAATTCTGTAATTGTAATAATAGAACCGTCAAACGGCATGTATTTAAATAAGTCACGATTAATAAAACGACGGGATAAATCACTTAAGATTGCATCATCTTCTTTCACCCATGCTTTTAAATAATACAGTACCACGGCTTCATCTAAATCCACGTATTGTTCAATTGTCATGGACTCTTCAAAGAACGGTATGAAATCTGTAGGATGCATTTTAAATGTATAGCCTTCCTCATATAACTGCTTCGCGCGTTTCAAACAATTATTTAATAATACTTCCCCACCTCGACTTACTGGGTGGAAGTAGATTTGCCAATACATTTGGTAACGACTCATAATAAAGTTTTCTACTGCGTGCATACCACTTTCTTTAATAAGCACTTCATCTTTAGATGGACGCATTAATCTTAAGATACGTTCCATATCAAACTGGCCATAAGATACACCTGTGAAATATGCATCACGCTGTAAATAATCCATTCTATCTGCATCAATTTGTGATGAGATCATAGAAATCACCAATTTATTCTTATGCGTTTTATTAATTACATCTGCAACTTGTTGCGGAAAATCTTCTGAGACACGCTTTAATACTTCATTTACTTCAGTTGGTCCCGTAATAATCGCTTGTGTAAATGCTTCGTGATCCGTGTTAAAAATTTTTTCGAAACTATGTGAAAATGGTCCATGCCCTAAATCATGTAATAAAGCAGCACATAAAGCTAAAGGTCTGTCATCATTATCCCATGCTTCGCGACCATCAAATGAATCATCAATCAATCTACGTACAATTTCATATACACCGAGCGAATGCCCAAATCTACTATGTTCTGCCGTATGGAATGATAAATATAATGTGCCTAACTGCTTAATACGACGCAAGCGTTGAAATTCTTTCGTCTTAATTAAATCCCAAACCACTTGATCTCTGACATGAATGTACCTATGAATCGGGTCTTTAAAAACTTTTTCTTCAGGTAACTTTTGTGTAGCATAAGTTGTAAATGTCAATGTAGTCCTCCTGTTCATACCCTATACTTTGCAGATCATTTTAATGGCTTACGTAACAACGCTAAGTCCATTGCTTCACCGTACATTACATGTGTGTATGAGCGTACTTTTTCAAAACCTTTTTGTTGGTAGAACGTCATAGCTTCTTCATTTTTATTATCTACTTCTAAATAAACTTCATTATAGTCATCTTTAAAATAACGAATACCTTCGGACAATAGATTAGAACCATAACCATGGTGTTGCCATGATGGGCTCACATAATGTGCAGACAAGAATAATTCAGTACCATAAATAAATATAGCAAAGCCAATAATATTTTCGTCTTCTTCGACTACTAAAAACAATTGATCTTCTAAACGTTTTAGTAAATGTTGTTCATTATATGAAGCAGCCAGTAATTCATTTACTGTCTTAGCTGCGTAAATATTTAAATACGTATTATACCAAGCTTTTGTTGCTACATCTCTGATGCTGACAACATCTTCAGCAGTTGCTTTTCTTACTTTGTGCATGTTGCTCTCCCCCTATTTAGATAGGTAATAATAGCTACATTATAACATAATTTTAGTATTCAAAATACTTTATCTATCTAGAATAAAAATAGTTTGAACAACATAAATCATTTGCTCAAACTATCCTTTAATATATTTACTTTTGGCCTAATGTTTGTTGCCATTCTTGTGCACGTTTTAATGCATAAACGTCCTTTTCAATATCGCCTGGCTTTTCAGCAGTACCAATAATATAACCTGATAACGTTGCGCCAATAAATTCCAAGCTATATTTCACTTGTGTGATACATGGCTTTCCTTTAACTTTCGGGAAATCTCCACCAACGATGATTAATCTAAAATCTTTTTTCGCCATTTCTTCTTTAAAATTTTTATAATTTGGATCCATTAATGTTTCAGACCAATGATCGAAAAATGCTTTTACTGATGCCGATAAACTGTACCAATACACCGGCGAAGCAATAATAATCGTCTCACTCGCTAATACTTTATCAATAATCTCTTTATAATCATCATTATATGATTCTATTACCTTATTATCATGTCTTACATCTCTAACTGGATTTAATTGATATTGTGTTAAATCTATCCATTCGTAGTCGTATCCTGCTATGGCCGCTTTAGTTAAATGAGCAGTGTTTCCCTCTGGTCGACTGCCCCCGAATAAAACTGTGATCATAATAATCTCCTTCTACTACTAAATTAATAATATATCTGTTGAGCTTTATAATTATACATTTTGACTATTTAGGTAAACTTAATTAATAATCCTACACTAAATAATGGAATTATTAAACAGAAAAATGAAAATACATTAATAAATTAAATTGTTTGCTCAAAAATAGTACTTTTCCAACATACTATTTATCTATATTTTTAGGTTTAAAGTTTATAAATATAAAAAGTAGATAAACACTACATGGTTCATCTACTTTAATGTTATTATTCTATTGGAAATAATTGTTCTATTTTTTCGATTTCCTCATTTGTTAATTTAAAATCAAGGGTTATTAAATTATCCACGACTTGGTTTGGTCGTTTGGCTCCCGGAATAATAACATCTAATGATGGTTTAGTAAGATAATACGCTAATACAACGTGTACTACATCTACTCTATGATTATCAGCAATCACTCTGAGTTGATCTACTTTTTCTAAGTTTTCTTGATATCTTTCACCTTGAAACTCTGGATTTTCAGCACGAAGATCATCAAACTTCGTGTTCTCTGTATATTTACCAGCTAATAGACCTGATACTAATGGGAAATATGGAATAAATGTAATATTATTTTCTGAAGTATATTCTAAAATCGCCTCATTTTTACGATTCAATAAATTATATTCCATTTGAACGACATCTACATATCCATCTTTATTCGCTTCTTTTAATTGTTCTAAGCTGAAATTCGAAACGCCAATTGCTTTTATTTTGCCTTCGTCTTTTAATTCTTTTAAAGCTGCTACGGCTTCATTTTTAGGTGTTGATTCATCCGGAGAATGAATATAATACAAATCAATATAATCTAATTGTAGACGTTTTAAACTTTGTGCCACCTGCTCTTTTAAGAATTGCGGATTATTCGAGATTTGTACATTTCCGTCTTCATCAAAATAATGTGCACCCTTCGTAGCTATCGCAAATTCTTCTCTCGTAAATTCTTTTACTGTCTCCCCGACAAGTTCTTCTGAACGTTCAGGTCCATAGATAAATGCCGTATCTAATAAATTAATATCATTTCTAATTGCTGTACGTACAGTTTCTTTCCCTTGTTCTTCATCTAAATTATTATAAAAGTTATGACCACCTACTGCGTTCGTTCCTAAAGCAATGGGTGATACTTTAACATCTGATTTACCTAATTGTACTTTTTCCGCCAAACTTCTTCAGCTCCTTATATTAAATATGAATCGCGTATTTTAAAATACGATTTCTATATTTATGCTCGTTAGCCTCGCAATATTATTGAACAACCTTTTGCACGTCTTTATAAATCAATAGCTAAAAACCGGTGTGCAAAGAACCATTAAAATTTAATTGTTTCACTAACTTCATAATTTGTATTTACCCTTTTCAGCTCATTTTATATGTGTTTTTATGAATAAATTGTATTTTTAAACCATTTCATTACTTTTATCAACAAATGAAGCAAATATAATACTATCTTTATAGAATTTATCATGATAATTCTAATATTTTAAATAAATTGCTTGGACCAGAACAACACTAATTGCTATAAAAAACACAAAAAACAGCAGTGCAACTTAAATTCATAAGTCTCACCACTGCTCATTCACTTTCAAATATTATCAATATAAACATTGCATCTATATGTTATTTCGCACTTTTTCGCTGTGCGAGTTTCTCTTTCAATTTTCTATCTTGTTCTTCTTTACGACGTTTACGCAACTCATTACGCTGTCTCAAGCGCTCTTCTTCTTCTGGATCTCTTGGTTTTTGTAACTGTTTCATTACTTTTTCCATGAGTTCTTCTTCTGTTAGTGCAGCCAGCGGACGGTTATTAACAAACGCAAATGTTTTTCGTCTGCCTGGACCACAATAGGATTGACAGCCAATCTCTATTTCAGCTTCAGGGTCTAATTTCGTCAACTTTTTTTCTAATGATTTACAATCCACACCCTGACAATCATCACAAATTAGAAATTTATTTTGCAACTACACCCTCACCTTTCTAGTAATATACAGAGTCAAAAATCCTATGCTAATTTAATATGTATAGGTGCACGCATTCACATTTTTTGTATTTACAACTCTAATTATTTTACTCTTTTAAGTAAAAATTTCAAGTTTTTAATTATATTGTTTGCCTATTATGACTTGATTCAAGTTGTCTTATAAATAAAAAAGTGAACTTAGTATATGCTTTTATATTCGCATACTAAGTTCACTTCATCGACTTTTAAGTCCACCATAAATCTGGTGCAGGATTTTCTATATTTACTGATTTCAAATTATTTACTGCTTTAGTAAAACCTTCTTCAATCGACATAATCGGATCTTCATGTTCGATACTTACGACATAATCATAGCCATTGATTCTCAATGCGCTAATGATTTCTCCCCATACTTGTGGGTTATGACCATAGCCTACAGTTCTAAATGTCCAAGCACGCGTTTGTACATTGCCATAAGGTTGCATATCCGTTAAACCATACATATTTACATTTTCTTGATCAATGTATGTATCTTTAGCGTGAAAATGGTGAATTGCATTTTCACGACCTAAAATTTTAATTGCAGCAACTGGATCGATACCTTGCCACCACAAATGACTAGGGTCTAAGTTAGCACCAATCGCATCATTTGTCGCTGCTCTTAATTTCAACAATGTATAAGGGGTATGTACTAAAAATCCCGCATGTAGTTCAATTGCGATTTTGACACCTTGTTCTTTTGCGTAATCTGCTGCTTTTTTCCAATATGGAATTAGTTTTTCTTCCCATTGCCATTCTAATATTTCAGAATAGGCTGTTGGCCATGGCGTTACTGGCCAATTAGGATATTTTGCTGTTTCATCCGAACCAGCCACACCTGAAAAAGTATTAACCACTGGCACATTTAATAAAGCCGCTAATTTTATTGTTTTAAACAAAGTATCATGCGCATCTTGTGCATGATCTTGATTTGGTGAAATTGGATTATTGTGACAGCTAAAAGCACTAATGCCTAAACCACGTTGGTGTATTTTTTTTAAATATTCAGCTCTTTTACTTTCATCTTCTAATAATTCATCTAAAGGGCAAAATTGATTACCTGGATTACCTCCAGTACCTAATTCAACCATATCAACACCCGCATCGGCTACATAGTCCAACATTTCTTCAAAAGTCTTATCTTGAAATAATACTGAGAACACACCAATTTTCATAAATTAAACCCTCCCCAAAATTTTAAAACATTACAATCGAATACTATGTCCTTCTGTGCTGCTTTGATATATCGCATCTATTAATATATTAATTTTTTGCGCTTGTTCAGGTTGTACGACTAACGCTTCATGCCCTAGACAACTGTTCACAAAATTAAGTGCTTGTCTCTGGGCTGCAATTTCTTCATCATGTGCTGCATCGGCTTGTTCTGTAAAAAACGTGCCAAACCGTGGTTGGTATATTTCAAAGGGATATAAACTTATGCCACCGTCCACACCTGAAATGCTTATATGTTTTGTATCTTCTTTAATATTTGCTGACCAGGAACATTCAAATTGCATCGTTGAATGATCTTCAAAAGTAATGAAGCTCGTGACATGATCATCTACATCAAACGTTTCATGATCAAATTCTCCCCAGTCATTGATTTGATTCGGCGTTTTGCTTAGTCTGTTATATGTTTTACCTAGGACTTCAATGGGTTCAACATCTTTTAATAACCATAATGACAAATCTAGCAAGTGACATCCGTAATCGATCAGACTACCGCCACCTTGCAATGTTTTATTCGTAAACACACCCCAACCTGGCACTTTTCTTCTACGTAAGGCTTGTACACGTGTGACAAGCGCATCACCAACTACGCCCTCATCCACAGCATTTTTTGCGGTAATCGCAGCATCCGTAAATCGATAGTGATAACCTATAGCCAATAATTTGTCAGCACGCATAGCAGCTTTAACCATCTGTTCGCATTCTAATTGATTCATCGCCATCGGTTTTTCACAAAACACATGGACACCCGCTTCTAAAGCCGCAATAGAAATTTCTGCATGGAATTTATTTGGTGTGCAAATAGCTACGGCATCAACCTTTTCAAACATAGCTTCATAACTTTCAAACACTGTACCAATTGCGAATCTATCCGCTACTGTTTTCGCCAGTGTTTGATTGACGTCTTGCACTGCCACAATTTCAGCAAGATGACTTAAATTTTGAAATGCAGGAATATGTCTGCCTTGCGCAATACCACCACAACCAATAATCCCGATTTTCAATTTTTCCACATTCCCCATAGTAATCAAACTCCCAACCCTATTTTTCTTTTATTTCTTCTAACGGTTGAGCATTGCCATATTGATGTTTCGGTGTATTGGAATTACATGCCCATTTCACACCATTTTTGATGACTTGTTGGATGTTGGCATTATAATATGTCGGATAACTTTCATGACCTGGTCTGAAATAGAATATTTTGCCATTACCCCTTTTAAAAGTTGCTCCGCTTCTAAAGACCTCTCCGCCTTCAAACCAGCTAATAAAGACAGTTTCATCAGGTGCTGGAATATCAAAATGCTCTCCGTACATTTCTTCTTTTTCTAATTCAAAATATGAATCTAAGCCTTCAGTAATCGGATGTGTCGGATCAACTACCCATAACCTCTCTTTTTCATCTGCTTCTCTCCACTTAAGGTCACAAGTGGTACCCATTAAGTTTTTGAATATTTTCGAGAAATGTCCAGAATGTAACACAACAAGCCCCATGCCATCCAATACACGTTGTTTCACTTTTTCGACAATGACATCATCAACTTCATCATGAGCTTTATGCCCCCACCAAACTAATACATCTGTGTTTGCTAATACATCATCTGTCAGGCCATGTTCAGGTTCGTCTAGTGTCGCTGTCTTAACTTGGTGTTCAGCCTCTAGAAAAGAAGCTAATGCTTTATGAATGCCTTCTGGATAAACTTTTTTTACTTCAGCACTTTCTTGTTCATGACGAAATTCATTCCAAATTGTAATATTCAATAGTAAGCTCCCCTTTGATTAATGTTTATTTAAGTATACCGCTTTTCCTGTTTTTGCAGATTCATATATCGCTTCTAATATTTGAGTCACTACAAATGCTTCTTTCGGTTTTACGACTGGCTCAGTATCATGAATAATATTATTTATCCAAGCACGTGCTTCTTCTTCAGCTTCATCGATTTTTTCACTTTCATAAAAATCAACACCTGCATTATCTACTTCAATTTGAGATGTATATAAAGTGCCGAATGATTCACCATGGATGCGCAAACCATCTTTCATATCAGCGCCACCATGCGTACCTGACAATGCACATTTCGCTTCATCCACGTCTAATGAATTGAGTGCCCAACTAGATTCTAAGATAATCGTTGCGCCATTACGCATCTTAATAAAGCCAAACGCTGAGTCTTCAACAGTAAATTTATCTGGATCCCATGATCCCCAAGCATTTGCCGCATTGTCTTGTTTACCTAATTTATGAAAAGTAGATCCCATAACAGACTCTGGCTCGTAATTATCCATCATCCATAATGTTAAATCTAAGGCATGTGTACCAATATCAATTAATGGTCCGCCTCCTTGTTTCTCTTCATCTAGGAACACACCCCAAGTAGGAACTGCACGACGTCGAATTGCTTGTGCTTTACTATAATAAATATCTCCTAAGTCTCCACGTTGCGTCACCTTCCGTAGATGTTGACTGTCTGCTCTAAATCTATTTTGATAACCAATTGTTAATTTTTTATTATTTCGCTCCGCTGCATCAATCATTTCGCGTGCTTCGTCTGAAGTTTTAGCCATTGGTTTCTCACACATTACATGTTTACCCGCATTTAATGCTGCGACTGTAATATCCTTATGTGTATTATTCGGCGTACACACATGTATGACTTCTATAGATTTATCTTCGAGTAACTGTTTGTAATCTTCATATATTGCCGCATTGTCTATACCATATGTTTCCGCTGCAGATTCAGCTTTCGCTATGTCTATATCGCAAAAAGCGACCATAGTTGCTTCTGAAATTTTTTCTAAACTTGGCAAATGCTTACCATTAGCTATGCCACCGCATCCAATTATTCCAATTTTCACATTCATAAGACTCATCCCTTTATATTAAATTTATCCAACCTTTAAAGTAACCGCTTACAAAATTTCGTATTACATTTAAGCTTTATTTCTTTTAAAAGCTTAATACTTAGTTTCATATTAAAATACAATATTAAAAATACCAATAAATTTGACGTATTTAGATTTTATATATTAACATTAGAATATATTTTCAAATTTCGGAAAATTTTCCAATGAATAGGTGGAATCTGCACATATGGTACTTGATCATCTTATAAATAAACACTTTGAAGAATTAACTGAAAATGATTTACATATCATCAATATCATACGTCAAAATATGGATGACATGTCAGCTATGAAAATTCATGATTTAAGTAAACTGACGCATACTTCCATCTCAACGATTCATAGACTCGTTAAAAAAATGGGGTTTGAAGGCTATAGCAACTTTAAGTTTTACTTAAAAATGGAAAACAACACGCAACCATCACATTTAGCAAACACTGACCCGATTGTCGAAGATGTGCAAAGAACCGTAGAACACCTTGAAATGTTCGACTATAAACTTTTAAACCGTTTATTAGAAGATGCACCTTTCGTCTATATATTCGGTACAGGCATGGCTCAGCAAAATGTGGCTCGGGAAGCCCAACGTCATATGCTTTCTATCTCTAAACGCTCTATTGTAGTTAATGATGAAAATGAATTGCGCTTAGCAATAGATCAAATGTCTCCAGAAGATTTACTTTTCATCATCTCTCTATCTGGTGAAACTAAAAATTTAAAAGAACCTATTCAACTCATTAAATCACGTGAATTGCATTACGTCTCAATCACAACTCTACATGACAATTATATTGCCAAAAATGCAGCATTCAATATTTACGTCAACAGTGCGCCAATGCAATTTTTTAATAATACGGAATATTACAGTTTCACTCCATATTATGTAGTTTTTGATTTTATCGCTAGAACATATCACAACTATAAAATTTCCAAATAATGATACAAATTATATGATGTAAAGCAACGATATTGTTGACTTTACATCATATTTAATTTTGTAGCCTTACGCATCGTGCTTAATAATTTGCTCTGCCGCTTCTCTCACTTGTGGAACCGAAAGCCCTACGATGACTTGCACGTTTTTACCACTTTTCACAAGACCATGCGCGCCACCTACTGTTTTAAAATAATCAGCTTCTTCTACTTTTTCAGGATCTTTAACAGTCACACGTAATCTAGTTGCACAATTTGTTATATCAGCAATATTTTCAGTGCCACCCAAGCCTTCTAAATAAATCGCAGCTTTTGTTTCATATTCGTTTTTATCACTATTTTTTTTATTTTTATTTTCCTTATAATCACGCTTCGTATAGAGCTTAGCATCTATATCATCATCCTTCTCTCTACCTGGCATAGGTATATCCATTTTTAGTATGATAAATCTGAATAAATAATAATAAATGAATATGAATATAATACCTATAATAAATTGAGCAACGTAAGTTCCCCAATGAGAACCAAATAGTGGAATCCAATTGGTTGCTGCAATTTCAATGAAGCCACCACCTAAATTACCTACGAGACCAAACCCATGCATAATTGTTACCATTGTTGCTCCAAGTATAGCGTGGATTAAAAATAGGAACGGTGCTATAAAGATAAACGTAAATTCTAAAGGTTCTGTAATACCTGCAAACACAGCTGTTAAAGTAGCCGCTAGTAATAATGCCCCAACTTCTTTCTTTTTATGTGCTTTTGCTGTTGAATATATCGCAAGTGCTATACCAATTGAACCGAACATTTTAATATTACCTTGTAATAAAAATCCACCACCGGGGAAAATTTCTTTTAGTGGTTTTGTTGTTTGCGAATACTCAGTTAAATGAGAAATCCAGTATGATTTTATACCACCATCGACCACTGCCGGTCCATATTCAAATGGTGTATATATGAAATGATGTAACCCTGTCGGAATTAAAATTCGTTCTAAAAAGTGGAAGAGCCATACGCCCACATAACTTGATGAAGCTAAAAATACTTGTAACGAAGCAATCCATCCTTGAACAATAGGCCACCCCCAACTTGTTAAAAAAGCTAAAGGTATCATAGCAAAAAATGCAATCATGACAACAAACGGCGAACCTTGGAATATTCCTAAAGACTCTGGCAATTTCTTATCATAATATCGATTATGTAACCAAATCGCGATGCCTGAGATGATGAGTGCACCGATAATATTTGTATCTAACGTTTTAATACCTGCGAGTTCCGTAATACCTGTGACTTCTCCAGCATCACCCTTAAAGTCCACGCCAAAAGCAGGCCCCCATGTCGTTAATATGCTATTTATAAAATAATTAAACATCATATAAGTTACTACCGAAGACATTACTGCATGACCAGCTGATTTTTTAGCTAGTGAAATAGGTAAGCCGATAACGAAAATAAGTTCTATATTTTCAAATACAGTCCATCCACCATTTTCAATTAATGACCATATTTGAAACCATAAACCATTAGGATCAGCTAGCTGACCCATAATCGCCTCGTTTTTAAACAGTGTAGCTATACCAATAATAATCCCGAAAAATGGAAATAGTAATACTGGAACAATCATTGCGCCACCAAATCTACGAATTGCATCTCCAAACTTACGTCCGAAATTCATAATAATCACCCTTCTATCACCGCACTATTGTAAGCGATTTCTTAAGATGATCGTATGCTTTAATCTCAATGAGTTCAATAACATTTGTACATTTAGACAATTGATTTCTACAACTGAATTTATTTCCATTTAGAGGTAAATTTTCCATAGAGTGATATTAGATGTATTCTGACTAACGACTACGTATTATGAGTTGATTAGCAATGGTCGATGGGTTTGGTTTATGGGTCTGGTTGATTCGCAGTTTACTTTTATTCAATTTCAGCAAAAAAAAAGACAGTAATGAGCAGGACATATATTTATGCCTCAGCTTCATACTGTTCATTTTCATTATTGACCGTGATATATATTAAACTCCAAAGGTTTTACTTCATTTTCTAACCATTCATCGTAAATGCGTTGTTTATTAATACCTTTATTGATTATCGTGATGCCACAATCTCCACCGCCTGCACCTGATGTTTTGGCAGCACCGCCATATTTTTCAGCTACAGAACACAACACTTTTAAATGCGCAGTTTCAATATCAACTGTCGCTTCTTTATCCATAGATTGAATAATTTCACGGTTGATGCGAATCATTTGTTGCACGCCTTTAATATGATTCGTTTTAAAAGCATGTATCAACTTCTCAACACATAAATGAGAGCGTTCCAAGAATTTACCATAAAAAGTAGGGTCTGATTTCAAGCGTTTCACTTCACTCACTAAATGGTGTGATGAAGCTGGTGAGCCAGTCCAACCTATAAGCACTTCCATATTCTCTGGTGGCTGTAATGGTTCGATATGAAGCCCAGGCCAGTTTTTATTCAATACATCATTGACTGACGTATCTTCGATTTGCTGTGATACCCATTCATGATCAAACGTACTATAAGCTAACCAGCCAGTATAAACACTAACAGCAATATCACCACAAGAACTTAAACTCTGTAACTTCATATTTGCAATAACTGCAAGTTTGTAAATATATAAATTAGATAAATGCATACCATAAAATTCATTCAAAGCTTTAACCACTGATACCAAGACAGCTGCACTAGAACCTAAACCATATTTATGCCCATTTGTATCGTCTAAATTACTATCAATTGTTAAATTGAAATGTTTTAAAGGCATATTATTACTTCTTACAAATTGTTCAAAGATTTCAATTGCTGTGATGACATACTTCAATTGTTTAGCCGCATTTAAATCTGAAACTACAATTTTATCTTCACGTCTTTGAAATGTGACTGGTTCATGATGTAAAGTCTTAGAATGTATCGTGCCTTGAGTTGCATTTGAATCTTCAATAGAAGCAGTTACAAATCGATCTACTGCGATTAATATTGATTTATATCCAGGTTCGACAACTGCGTATTCACCTGCAATGTATAGCTTCCCTGGTGCTTTAACTTGAATCATTTTATCTCTTCCTTACTCAATAATTTCTACGCCTGTACGTGTAATGTCGCTCGCAATGATTTGGTCTTCTTTAAACGATTTATGTAATGCATCAATAACCGCTTGTTTATTTTTCTTTTCTACTAAAATTTTAACATTAGGGCCTGCGTCCATCGTAAAGTAACAAGGATGACCCGCCTTACGACATTGGTCTACGATGTCCATCACTAAGTAACTGTCATCGACCATATAAGTGAACGGCGGTTGAGCACCTAAGTTTGTTGCATGCATGCGTAAACCATTGGCTTCAATCACTTCCCCTAATTGTTTAAAATCTTTTTGATTTATTGCATGTTTAACTGACGCTATGTCCTCATCCACATGGTCTAACCAATATTGATAAAAACGTGATGTATCACGTGTAAGTGACATACCGGCACGACTTGAAACTTTTTTCGATTTATTATTAATGACTACAAATATCATTGCTAAATCGTCTTCCCAATTATCTGCTTCAACAGGAAAACTGTACGATGTCTCATCATCATACCCTTTTTCCCATTCTACAAAACCGCCATAGATACTTCTAGAAGCTGATCCTGACCCCCTACGTGCCAATCTAGATAACGCTTTGCCTGTTAAACCAAGATTCAAAGCTGCATCACAAGCTGCTGCTAATGCCGCATAAGCACTTGCTGAAGATGCTAATCCTGCTGCTGTAGGGACATAATTATCACTTTCAATATAGGCAAACATTGAGGTTTGACTTAAGTCGCGGAACACATCCATAAAACGGTGTATCTTAGCCGCTTCTGCGTCATTTACTGCTTGACCATTCAAAATAAGCGTATCTTTAGTATAGCTTTCATCAAATGTCACTTTAGTTTCAGTATAAAAGCGATCTAATGTAACCGACAAACTATTATTCATCGGAATAATATAAGTTTCATCAGCTTTACCCCAATATTTTATTAGCGCAATATTTGTATGTGCACGTGCTTTACCACTATTAACCAACGTCATTAACCTCCTAAATATTCAATCCATGTGTGATGTGCGCCTAAGTCTTTCGCACTTTCAACAATTTTCTCAGCCACTTCTAAGGTTGAAGCAAGTACAATCATACTACCACCGCGACCGCCGCCAGTTAATTTTCCAGCAATGGCGCCTTGTTGTTTACTTGCCTCAAGTAATGTTTCAATTTTATTATGGCTTACCGTTAATGTACGTAAGCTTTCTTGACACAAATTAAAGATAGAGGCTAATTTTTCGAAGTTATGATGCTCTATAGAGTCACTTGCTTCATATACAAGTTGACCAATATGTTTCACATGTTCTAAGTACGTACTATCTTCTTTACATAAATTATGTACATCTTCAACTGCTTGTTTCGTAGAGCCGAGTACGCCAGTATCAATAACAATCATGTAACCATTCAATTCTAATGGCTTTAATGTCGTTACTTTACCTTGCTTAAACCATACTGGCTTATTCGATACAATCGTTTGTGTATCAATGCCACTTGGTTTACCGTGTGCAATACGTTCCGCCCAATTAGCTTCTTCTATCAACAACTTATCAGATAATGGTTTGTTGAGGTAATCGAAACTTGCACGCACAAAAGCAACCGCCATTGCAGCACTTGAGCCTAGTCCTCTAGATGGTGGTAAGTTTGTATCAATCGAAACTTTTATAGGTGTTTGGATTTCATATTTTTCTACAAAACGAGTTATTACTGCCTTTAAATGTTCAGGTGCATCAATTAACTCACCTTCATATACATCACTTTTAATACATGAAGAAAGAGGTTCTTCTATAGATTCTATTTTCGCTCTCACTTTCCCGGTCGTAAATGGAATCGCTATTGCTGGCTCGCCAAATGTAACAGCATGTTCACCAATTAATATTACTTTTCCATTCGCTTCCCCATATCCTTGTTGTGTCATATTCTCAATCACCTTTAGTATTTTCTTTAGTTTTATATTTTAAGTAAGCTACACATTACAGACAACACTGATTTTAATCATTTCAGAACACCACAATGCATTCTGCTTGAAATTTGCCAGGAAATTCCGTGTTTTAAAGTCTCGTTGTTAGCCAATCTAATATGTCTTTTATCATTATTAATTTGAAAAGACTGCTCGTATTCTATAGGAAAATACTCAACCTTAACTAATTTTACACACATTATTATACATTATCTCATAAATTTTATATTATGCCATACAACTCTAGTCATAGTTACTTGGTTTATTTTTAATTAAATAACAGAAAGTGCTTTTTCAAAAGTTAATACCTGCTACTAATTATAATCAATACTTTTCCATTATAAAACTCTATAGTCTTATATTCAAAAAGTTAACATGATTTTACGGAAATTTATTTAAATTAGTTAGTTTTAAACTACACTTTTCCTATATTACTTATTTAGTTTCTATAATTCAACAATTAGAAAGATTTATGTCAATATTTTTTATATTAACTATAAAAAAGACCAGAGCCGTTACTTTAATAAAAAAGTACCGTTTCTGGTCTTAATAATGATTTAATCCATTGCTTGATTCATCTTAGCGTTACGTTCAATCATTTTTTCAAAATAACCTTCATAGCGTTGCCATTCATCATCTGTTATAGGTTCCATATTTAATCGTCCACCTAAATCTTTAAGCGCGTATAATAACTTAAACATTACGTCTTGAACAGTGATTGCTTTGCTTAATAATGACTCTAATGACGCCATGCATTGTGGATCTATATTTGGATAAGTAAATTTTGTTTCTTCATCCTTTAACGCGCGCTTATAAAAAGACTTCATCATATCGGCGCGTTCACTGCCATCACCTTCTACACAAAGATATACTTGTACAGCAATGCCGCCACGTACTCGCCTTTGTGAAATGCCTGCAAATTTTCGTCCATTAATACTTAAATCAAATTTCCCTGGACAATATGAACGTTCAATTTCGTGTGTTTCAATCTCTACGTCTTCATCTTCAAACATTTTTGAAACCAATAAATACATTACTGTAAAAGCTTCGTCTATTGTAATGTCATGTTTACCTTTAAATAGGAGAGAAATATTGAGTATACCTTGGTCTAAGACTACACCTAGGCCACCTGAATTTCTAACAATCGCATTATAGCCACGTTCTTCAGTAAGATAACGAATACCATCTTGTAAAAAAGGTAGGCGTGAATCATGGATACCTAAAATGACTGTATGTTGGTGTATCCAAGTACGTACAACATTACATGATAAATCTTTGCCAACACTTTCTGAAAATGTATCATCGAATGCAAATGATTGCATAGGCGCTAACCCAGAAGAATGGTCAATATAACGCCAATCTATACCATTAAAGTATTTGCTTGCTAAATCCATTATTGTAATGTTTGCGCAGCAGTGATGATTGATAAATTATACACGTCTTCTGTTGAACAACCACGAGATAAATCATTCACTGGAGAATTAAGTCCTTGTAGTACTGGACCTACTGCATCAAAACCGCCTAAACGTTGTGCAATTTTGTATCCAATATTACCGGCTTCTAAACTTGGGAAGATAAATACATTAGCATTACCTTGTATTTTTGCGTCTGGTGCTTTTTTCTTAGCAACTTCAGGTACGATTGCTGCGTCAAATTGGAATTCACCATCTACAACAACATCTTCAATATTGTCAGTTTTAATTTTCTCTTGCGCTAAGTTCACTGCATTTGCTACTTTTTCAACATCGTCTGATTTTGCAGAGCCTTTTGTTGAAAAACTTAACATTGCTACACGCGGTGTCATGTCAAAGCTTTTAGCAGTTTTTGCACTCTCTACTGCAATTTCAGCTAAGTCTTGTGCTTCAAGTGTTGGATTGATTGCGCAATCGCCGAAGATATATTGTTCTTCTCCTTTAATCATAAAGAAAACGCCAGATGTTTTTGAAACGCCAGGTTTCGTTTTAATAATTTGTAACGCTGGGCGAACTGTATCGCCTGTAGAATGTGCTGCACCGCTGACTAGTCCTTCAGCTTTACCAGTATAAACAAGCATTGTACCAAAGTAGTTTACATTTTTTAGCATTTCTTGTGCTTGTTCTTCAGTCGCTTTACCTTTACGGCGTTCAACGAAAGCAGTTACTAATTCTTGTTTCAATTCACTTGTTTCTGGATCGATAACCTCAATGTTAGTAATATCTAATCCTTTATCATTAGCTAAAGTCTTCACATTAGCTTCATTACCTAATACTACTGGTGTAACATATTCCGTATTTTGTAATTGTGTTGCTGCTGTTAATACGCGTTCATCTTCACCCTCAGGTAATACGATTCTCACATTTTTTCCTGAAAGTTTTTCTTGTAATACATCTAATAAAGACATAGGGGCCTCCTCGAAATTTAAATCTATTTATTTACACTATATAGTATACGTTATTTTTTTATAGAATTCCATGTCACCAATTTGTAATCATTTACTTATGTTTTAACAGTTTCTTTATGGTAGAATTTTATAGTGAAGACATAGAAATTTTCACAAAGGAGCGATTTACAATGCCACAAGTACCAGAAACGTTAGACGGTTGGTATAGTTTACATTTATTATATGCTATTGATTGGACTACTTTACGTTTAGTTCCAGAGGAAGAACGTCAATCTCTCGTGGAAGAATTACAATCGTTTTTAGATAAGCACGAAGAAGCACGCACAAATAATGCAGGAGATCATGCATTTTATAATATTAATGGTCAAAAAGCAGACCTTCTTTTATGGGTATTACGTCCAGAAATGAAAGATTTAAATGCTTTTGAAAATGAATTTAATAAATTGAAAATTACAGATTTCTTAATTCCAACATATTCTTATGTTTCTATCATAGAATTAGGTAATTATCTTGCAGGAAAATCTGATGAAGATCCATATGAAAATCCTCATATTAAACCAAGATTATTCCCAGAATTACCTCGTACTGAATACATCTGTTTCTATCCAATGGATAAACGTCGTGGTGAAACATATAACTGGTATATGTTACCACTTGAAGATAGAAAGAAACTTATGCATGATCATGGCATGATTGGTCGCCAATATGCAGGTAAAATCAAACAATTCATCACTGGATCTGTTGGTTTTGACGATCATGAATGGGGCGTAACACTTTTTGCAGAAGACCCACTTCAATTCAAAAAAATTGTTTATGAAATGAGATTTGATGAAACAACTGCACGCTACGGCGACTTTGGTAGTTTCTTCGTAGGTAATATCATCACAAAAGATGTCTTACAAGATCTATTTTCATTATAAAATACAATAAACGATTCCGTTCATATTAATGGAATTGTTTAAGACTGTCGGCAAAGTATCTAACTTTGTCGACATTTTTTATACATTTTCATAAACCGTTACTCGCTCTTACTCGCTCTGGCATTTAACATGTTGTTACTTAAGGTTCGCAAGCTTACGCTTGCATAACTCGCTCTAGCTTTCAACATGTTGAAAGCAGAGCGAGTAAAAAAAGGCACACTTGCTATTAAACAAGTGTGCCTGAGTCTGTGTAGTGTGTTTGGGAGAACTTTAATCACTACTTAATTTAATATTAACTGTTAAATATTGTCGCTACTCAATATTTGTCTGAAACAGCTAACTAATATTATTTTAGCCTATTTGCGAAATTTGAAACATATTTAAATTACTTAAATTGTATAAAATGTTATATTTTAAATTTTATAAAGCGTATAAGTTACTTTCTGATTCTTCTAACAATTTTTAAGAGTAAAGTGTTACAATAAAAATTATTAACTCAATAACTTATTCCTATGCTATGAATACAAAAACATAGCTTTAGTTAAATACTTCATTATTGGTGATTAAATGACAATATACAATCAAACAGTTGAAAGTTATGATGAAAGAATGGCGAAAGATGTTATTTTGCTTGCAGGACGTATCCTGTTGGAATCTGGTGCAGAAGGTTCCAGAGTTGAAGATACAATGACTCGAATTGCAACTACATTAGGCTATCCAGAAAGCAATAGTTTCGTAACAAATACTGTAATTAACTTCATGTTACATAACGAATCTTATCCTAGGATTTTCAGGATTAAAACACGAGATACAAATCTTCATCGCATATCAAGAACAAATGGCATATCTAGGCGTCTTGCTTTAGGTGACATTTCACTTGAAGATGCCTTTCAAGAACTGCAAAAAATATATCACGAACAAAGCATTAACCATGATCTAATTTTCAAATTTATAGCTGCCGCTATTATCGCAGCGAGTTTTTTATATCTTCAAGGTGGCATCTTAACAGATGTACTTACTGCTATTTTGGCTGGGTCCTTTGGCTTCATTGTTGTAGAAACGCTTCAAAGGAAACTACATGCTCAATTTATCCCAGAATTTATGGGCGCAATTGTCATCGGCCTCATAACCGTTTCAGGGCATCATTTAATACCCGGTGGTTCGATATCTACTATCATAATAGCTTCAGTAATGCCTATCGTGCCTGGTGTATTAATCACGAATGCCATTCAAGATTTATTCGCCGGTCATATGTTACTATTTACCACTAAATCACTAGAAGCCCTAGTGACTGCTTTTGGTATAGGCGCCGGCGTTGGTACTATACTCATTATTTTTTAGGAGCAATGTCTATGTTTTGGATTTTAAATTTAATATTTAGTTATACTGCTTCCCTTTTCTTTGGTGTGATATTTGATGTACCAAAACGCCTATACAACACAGTTGGTATTGTAGGTGCGTGTGGGTGGATGTTTTATATTTTATTTTATGAAGGTTTTCAATTCCATACTATATATTCTAGTTTCTTTGGAAGTATTGCGTTAGGTATGCTGAGTCACATCATGGCTCGTTATAAAAAGGAACCCGTAATTATATTTATGGTTCCAGGTATTATTCCACTCGTTCCTGGTGGCCTTGCATTCGATGCAACAAAAAACTTAATCTTATTAGAATTTAGTAAAGCCATTAATACAATGCTAGAAGTGACTTTAATTGCTGGTGCTATCGCTTTAGGATTACTTTTTGCTGATCAAATATCAAAGCTTATTGTTTCTGGTACGAAAATACGTAAAAAAAGAATTTAAAATGCATGATACTAAATCAAAAACCTGAGAAAAATCATTTGTAATAATGATTTTTCTCAGGTTTTTTGTTACTCGTCATTTCTATAATCAAACCTCTAATAATAAAAGCCCTCCAATATAAACACTTTTAATGTGTCTGTATTGAAGGGCGTATATGAAATTATATAATCCAAGTTTAAATGTTAGAATTGCATAATTTTACATGCAAAAAACATGATTATTATTCACAAAAATAACTAGGTGTTCGCTTTATCTGATTTATTTTTATTAATTAAATCTACTATTTCATCTTCTGATTGATTTAAAATAAGTTTACTTAATCTGTCATTATCCATATTTTTCAGTTTTGGATAACGTACAACAAAGAAAATCAAACCAATGATTAACCAACCGCCTAATGCGATATAAGATGGGGTTGAAAGTGCCGCTGGTGACCCAGGGACTAATAATAACAGTAAGAACACAAATGAAACGATTGAACCTAATATCGCAAATACTTTGTATACAGGTCCGTATGTGTTACTTGATTTATCAAAACTAAAGAGTCTTGCTGCTGATAAACATGTAATAAAATAAGCAATTGATACACCTGTTGAAGACATATCAACAATCCATGTTAATGCAGTACGACCTAGCCACGGTGCAATTAATGTAACAGAAACTAAAAAGAAAATTGCAATATAAGGTGTCTTATATTTTTTATGCAATTTACTAAATACAGAAGGCATAATGCCTGAGCGTCCCATTGAGAATAATAAACGGCTTGAACTCATCAAGAATCCATTTAAACCAGTGAATATCCCCATCATAATTGCGATTGCTAGCACTGCTAAACCAATGTAACCAAATGCCTCTTGTGTCACAGCACCTGTTAACCATAAATTACCATTTAAACTTGTAGATGAGCTACTTAACCAACTTGTGTATAAAATCATTAATACATAAGTAAATGCTGCGGCAAGTAAACTATAAACGATTAATTTAAATGTTTTATTCGGCGCAAAATCAAATTCTTCTGCTGTTTGTGGAATATTATCAAATCCAACATATGCCCATGGCGCTACTGCCACAATCATAATAATGGATGTAAACCAACCTTCTTTTTCATTCGTTAACGGTTGTAAATTTTCAAAAGAGAAGTTATTCCCGAAGAATGAACCGAAAAATAGTAATACGATTGTTATAACCAATGCTACACAGAAATAAAATTGTAGAGACCCTGATACACTTGCACCTTTAATTGCTATAAACATAAAGACAATTAATAATAACGATGCAATAAGAATCTCAGTTATATAAACATCCCATCCTGCAATAGGATATAACTTACCAGTTTCTAATATATCTGGTAGTAAGAACTTAATTAATAAACTAAATGCTGTTGCGTTTAAAGCTACAACACATATATATCCAAAAGTTAAAAACCAGGATGAGAAGAAACTAACGTACCTTCCAAATCCTAAAAAACTAAATGCAAATGCTCCACCTGAAACTGGAAAACGTTCAACTAAAGCACCATAACTTACTGCAATCAGTATCATTAATAATGCACCAATTACAATACCTATCGCTGCAGATATAGGGCCTGATTGACCAATCCAGTCACCAGGTAGGATAAATGCACCCCAACCTATACATGAACCATAGGCTATAGCCCATACAAATTTCTCAGATAAGTTTTGTTTTAAATCTCCTCTATCTATTTGCTTATCATTTTGACTCATAAATAAAATTCACCTCATGGACTGTATTATACCCACAAGATGAATTCTATAACAATTAAAAATTTATAATTTAAATGTTCCGATAATAAGCATTAACCAACCTACTATGAATAAAACCCCACCGATTGGCGTAATTGCGCCAAGGATACGAATTTGAGTTAATGCCAAAATGTATAATGAGCCACTGAAAAAGACGATACCGAAGAACATGAGCCAACCTGCCCAATTCACGTTAATTGAAGTTGTACCACTAATGATACCAAGCGCAAGTATGCCTAAACCATGATACATTTGGTAAGTCGTTGCTTTTTCCCATACTGATAAATATTTTGCTGATAGTTTATTTTCTAAGCCATGTGCACCAAATGCGCCAGTTCCTACTGCCATCATTGTGTTCAATGCACCTAATATAATAAATACTTTCATCATGCTATTTACTTCCCTTCTTAATTAAAAATCAAATATTGAATCTCCATTACCTATTTCATCATCTGTAACCAACTTGTTAGCTGTAAGTGATGTGTCAGAAACGCTATTTTGTGGCGCTGGTTGTGATGTTTTACCGCCCATCGCTCGAATCTCTTCCTCAGATACAGCTGGTTTTTTAGAAGCTGATTGGGGTTTTGAAGTACCATTACTTACTATAGTAGATGTTTGAAATGACGAAGAAACATTATACGTATTATCTTTATAACTTTTATGCTGACTTGTCGACCCTGTAACAAGTGAAGTCAACGTATGAATAGCATAAATATGCTTTTCAAATTCAGCATTATTATTTGCTTCGTCCGCTGCTACTAATTCTTGCTCAATTAACTGTATAACCTTATCTTTTTCCATGTTTATGCCTCACCTTCACACCAATTCACTGGTGCTTTACCATTTTCTTGTAAATACGTATTTGTTTGAGAATATGGTTTTGAACCAAAGAAACCACGATAAGCAGATAAAGGACTTGGATGTGGAGACTTAATAATATGATGTTTTGATGTATCTATCAATTTGACTTTTTGTTGTGCGGGTTTTCCCCATAAAATAAACACAACATTTTCTAATTGTTCAGATACTGTTTTAATCACTTCATCTGTGAAAAGTTCCCAGCCAATTTCTTTATGTGAATGTGCTTCACCTTGGCGAACAGTCAGAACTGTATTCAATAACAAAACACCTTCGCGCGCCCAATCTTGTAAATGTGGCGTTGTTCTTTCACAACCTATGTCCTCTTTAAGTTCTTTATACATATTACGCAACGAAGGTGGAAACTTAGCATCTGGTTGTACTGAGAAAGCTAAGCCATGTGCTTGATTCGGTCCGTGATATGGATCTTGACCTAATATGACAACTTTCACTTGTTCAAATGGTGTTAAATCAAATGCTTGATAAACATTCTCTCTATCTGGGTATACAATTTCTGTTGTATATTCTTTTTCTAAAAATTCGTGCATCGCACTAAAGTCATGTCGTGTAGTAATTTCATGAAAAACATCTGACCATTCCATATTCCCTCTCACCTCAGTTTGTATTTTAACATATTAGAACTACTTTCACGTGCAAGAAATTATGCGCGTGAATAAGTAGATCTTATGCATGAGCTTCAGCTCAGGCGAACCATTATTTCTACTTTGTATTCACAAGAATAGAACCACTTATGCATGTAAAGTAGTACTTCTTGCGTTAGCAAGATTAGCACTACTTATGCAAGTGCATCAGCACTTGTATACCTTCAAACCAGATCAGGTAACTCTATTTCTCTTCATCAAAAATAAAATTAATCTACCTTATACAAAGTAGTTAAATATTGCTCGCTATTTAAAAGGTCATTATTTAGAATACTCGACAAACGTGGTATGATATGTACAAAAGAAATTTAGGAGTGAAGATTCATGGCATTGAAAAAAACATTAACGATTGCAGGTTCAGACACAAGTGCAGGGGCAGGTATGCAAGCAGATTTAAAAACATTTCAAGAGTTAGAGACATACGGCATTGTTGCTCTGACATCAATCGTTACAATGGATAAAGCGACATGGTCTCATGACGTAACGCCAATTCCATTTGATGTATTTGAGAAACAATTAGAGACAGCAATCTCAATCCACCCAGATGCTGTGAAAACAGGTATGCTCGGTACACAAGAAATAATCAAACGTGCTGGTGAAGCATATGTAGAATCTGGCGCCGACTACTTTGTCGTTGATCCAGTAATGGTCTGTAAAGGCGAAAACGAAGTATTAAATCCTGGCAACACTGACGCAATGATTGAACATTTATTACCTAAAGCAACTGTCGTAACACCAAATTTATTTGAAGCAGGACAACTTGCAAATCTAGGTACTTTAAAATCAATAGATGATATGAAAAAAGCTGCTGAAATCATTCATAAACAAGGCGCACAGCATGTCATTATTAAAGGTGGTAAAGCTTTAGATCAAGATAAATCTTATGACCTTTACTATGATGGTGAACACTTCTACCAATTAACTACTGATATGTTCCAACAAAGCTATAATCATGGTGCAGGCTGTACTTTTGCTGCAGCAACTACTGCGTATTTAGCCAACGGCAAAACACCTAGAGAAGCAGTTATTGCTGCCAAAGCTTTTGTTGCTTCTGCAATTAAAAATGGTTGGAAGATGAATGACTTTGTAGGACCGGTTGACCACGGTGCATATAACCGTGTTGAACATATTGATGTTGACGTTACAGAAGTTTAAAAACAACGCTATCAATAAAATAAACCAAGTAGAAATTAAATATATTTCTACTTGGTTTTTGTATATTAAATATGCTTTATGATACTGTCACACTCGTTACATAACCATCACTCATATGAAATACGATATAACCTTCGCCTACTTTATACCCATACAAACCATCGGAGCTATTTACTTTGTCCCCATGAAGCGGTGGTTGATATTCAAAGTTTTGTCCAAATTGCACTCTCATACCTTGTAAACTTACTGCATCTTCCGCTATCTCAAATTCTACTGAATTAGCTTTATTACCATTTACTTTTTCAAATTTTTGATCATAAATTACTTTGCTCTCAGAACCAGAATCATATTTACTATTCACTTTAATATCATTAAAAGTAACATTACCTGCTTTCAATCCATTATAAAATGCTTGATCTAATACAAAATCTCCACCTTGAGCTGTGTAGCCTTGATACTCATAATAAGGTTGCGTCGTTTCTGCTTGTGCTTCACTTTGTGATATGTCTTCGTTAGCAATGCTTAGGCCTACTGTAGTTCCAAACACAATACTACATGCTACAAAAGTCTTCGCAATTTTTTTCATACATTATCACTCCAAGCTTGAATTTTAAAACACGATACATCTCAGTTACAATTTACACCACAATTCAACAAAGTTCAATTCTAACCCTTTTGCTTCACTCACCATTTTCACATACTTTTTACTTTTTAAATCATATACGACATAAGACCGATACGAAGTTGATACTGAAGACTCATGTATTTTCCAAGTAAATCTATTAGTATATTAAGTGTAGAGAGAAAAAGGAGGGAATCACAGCATGATTATCTACAAACAGGCTTTTGAAAATGGTAACCCAATATATGAAATTATCACTAAAACTTTCAAAACAATTTCTGTTAAATTTGATGAAAATTTCAGCATGAATGAATTATATAAGTTACTCTCTCTACTTGAAAGTGATGTTGATAATATGAAACTAACCTATTAATAACATTTACTTTACACCTAAGACTTTTCAAAATTTAGCTTTAAACAGATTACAGAAGAACATATATGCAATAAACTCCCCTTTAGAAATTAGAAGTTTAAAAAGAATAAAGGCAACATAAGTTGTCCCCTTATGTTGCCTTGACTAACACAACCCTATAAACACTCACCCTATGAGCGGTACACAGTTAGACAAAGATTGTCCCCTTTGTTGTGCTTGGAGAGAATACTCGAAGCAAGTTCTAACTTATGTACCGCTCTTTTTTATACATACAATAACTTAAATTCTTCACACACCATAATTTCTGATTCATCAAAAGGAATACCTAATTCAGCATAATATGATTCGAAAAATTCGATATGTGCTTGGCGCCAATGTGCCAGTGACTTATCTCCTTCACCTTCAAGATATGCATGATGTTCAGTAACATCATTAAATGGTGTTTGATAAACACGTGTAGTTTCAATGATACATTGCGGGTTTCCTTTTTCATTTAATACAACACTGATATCACCGACTTGTGGTAACGCTTCTTCCTCTACTTTATAAGATGATAATCCACTTGTCGTCGCAGTTTTCATGCCCTTTTTCACTAAATCAGCTAATTCATCTTCGTCAACACCAAAAGACCAAGCATCAAATTGCACACCTTTATATTCAGGAAATGCTTCAATAAAAGATCTCCAATATGTTTCTACTGTCATAGTTATCCTCCTAGTATACTTGTTACTTCACTTATTATTGTATCGTACTCTTTTAAATTAACACAAAAAAGTACTCGCCAATGCATTATACCCTCATCCTTTGTATACACCTTGAACACCATAACCAATTCAACATTTATATTTTCACAATAAAAATTTTTACATCACCGCTTTGATTAGAAATAACCATTTTTTCGTTTGTTACAAGTTCAAAATTTAAAGATTCATTTATTTCAACCGTTGCCATGTATTTCACTTTGTATGCTACCCATGCTAATTTTTTATTTGTAAGTGCTAGCTGCACAATCAATTGACCAGGCACTATATGTTGATGCACTGGGTTTTGATCATTAATTAAGCCTAAATATTCATTCACTTGTTCTGTTGTTATTTGTATCATACTATAGCTGCTCCAAAAATATTTGTTTAATAGTGATATAGTTTTCACTATTTTTATGTACATCTAATTTAAAAGTATATTTCATAAATGATTTTATTTTCTTCTTCTCTATCATACACATATGCGCTAGATATGTCTCATTCGTTTCAAGCGATTTTGTATGGTTTATTTCTGTTTCTTTCAGCAAAATATTGCGGTTAGCATATTGCTGAAACAACTGAAATTCTGGCCATAACTTAGCACAATATAGTGGCGGTACTTTATTTAATGGATATTGATTAAAATATTGATTATAAGCTATGACATCATCTTCATTAAATATGATTTCTTGCCCTTCATGTCCATCTTTCAAACAATAATGCATTGCCCATGCCGCCTCCTATTCCCATAGTAGCAATTGTTCTTTGATATTCATCCATGTAAAACAAGCGCGTCACTAAAGCTGCACCACTTGCACCGTAGGGGTGCCCTGTAGCGATTGCGCCGCCATAAACATTTAATTTCGCATCAGTTAATCCCAACATTTCTTGACTTGCTAATACCTGTGATGCAAAGGCCTCATTCAATTCGACCGCATCAATTTCATCAATAGTATAGTGATTTTTTTCTAATAGTCTTGTCACTGCTGGTGCAGGACCTATCCCTAATATATTCGGGTCTACGCCTACAGTTAAACCATCTGTAAATGCTAACCCGCTATTAAAACCACATGCTTTGGCAGTTTCTTTTTCCATAATCATTAATAACACTGCACCATCATTTTTCATACAACAATTTCCAGCAGTAACTGTGCCTTCAGGTAAGAGTGGTTTCAAACGATTCAGCGTCCGTTCCGTTAACTTTGGTTTAATACTTTCATCTCGCTGAAATGTTTCATCCTTAACTTGAAATGGCATTATTTCTCGGGAAATGATTTGATGTTCATATGCAGCCATTGTTTTTTGATGGCTCATCCATGCATAATAATCTTGTGCCGTTCTTGAAATGTTGTAAGTTTGAGCTACATTTTCAGCCGCTTCAATCATTGAAGGGTCCTGTCTTTCAGGTGCAAATGATGCACGTTCAAAAAACTCTGGTAATTGGGTATCATAAACAGATTGCGGTCGCTTTATTTTCCAAGGTGAACGGCTCGTACTTTCTACACCGCCTGCCATATAAATTGTACCTGCGCCTGCTTGTATCATACGGCAAGCTTGTAATATCGCTTCTAACCCTGAACCACACTGTCTATCGATAGTTACGCCCGGGATGTGGTGATCTAGTTCTGCTTCAAGTAAGGACTTTCTCGCCAAATTACCTCCATTACCTACGACATTACCCAGAATAACGTCATCAATATCTGACATCACACGGGGGAATGTTTCTTTGAAATGTGTAAATAATGGCTTTATGAGGTGTTCTGGCTCTATATGCTTAAGCTTTCCTCCATATTTGCCAAATGCTGTACGTTTTGCCGCAACAATCACTGCTTCTTTCATTATTTAAACTCTCCTCCTAAGTAACGTTCCTTCATTTGTCTACGCGCTATTTTCCCACTTTGTGTATAGTACATTTCATCTATTTTAATCAATTTAGATGGTATTTGATATCTTCCCAAATATGATGACAAAAAACTTTTCAAAGATTGATAAGACACATATCGTGTACCTGTATAAAGTAGTACTGCAATCTCTCCGAACTTCGAATGTGGTTCACTCACTATGCACACTTCGTTAAAATATTCATATTCTTGGGCTACACGCTCAATTTCAGTTGGATAAACATTTCGACCACCAATAATCATGCGGTCACTCTGACGTCCGTGCAAATAGAGATATCCGTTATGATCAAGTGATGCAAAATCACCAATTTCCAGCCATTTACTTCGTGAAATATCTTGATTTGCATAACCACTAAACACCATATTACTTTGAATATGTAACACGCCTACACCCTGTTCATCCTGATGTGCCAAGTGTATTTTCACATTTGGAAAAGGTAAACCCACAGAATGATACGGTGCTTCATTATTGTAGTTATAACTTATAAAGCTTGCTTCAGATGTTCCGAAGAACTCTATTAATATAGTTTGCGGCATATATTGTTGAACTTTATTTCTTATTTCCAAAGGTAACTTATCACCTGTAGAAAAAATATAGCGCACTGACTCCATTTTAATATTTTCAGCCAAACACGATGTTAACATCGTCGGCACTAAAAACATGGCAACTGTTTCAGATACTTTTTCAATCGTTTGTAATAGCAACGGCGCATCAAATTGACGTTGTCCTATAAACGTTCTGCCACTATACAGCGCATAGATACAAGTATATAAAGACAACGAATGAGATAAAGGTCCAGGTGCAACGAGTATATTAATCAGCGTTCCTAAAAGCTTTTCGTTTTCTTTGTATGAATATATCCATGATTTTTCATTGCGATAATAAGCTTTTGGTAAGCCTGTCGTTCCTGAAGTAAAACCAACATGTAATAAATCATCATGCCACTTCAATTGATTATTTTTAATATGCTTACTTATTATTTCTTGTTCCTCATTGATTACATAAGAAATCCCATAATGGTTTAGTAATGTGTCTATCTGCGCTTGTGACCATTGAAAATCTAGTATGCATGGAATACAATTTTTCTTTAACAATGCACAATAATAGATGATTGTTTCCATAGGGTCTTTCATTATGACTGCTACAAATTGATGACTAGGAATACTCGCTATATCTTCAAGCACTAATTCGATATTTATTTTTAATTGTTTATAATTGCACTTTAAATCATCAAATTGCAACGCAAGGCGTTGTGGCAGTTCTTGTGCGTGTTGATCAATCTTTTCTAATATTTCCACTTTCATGTCACCCTTTGAATTGTAAACTTTAATATAATATATATTAACATTAATTATAGTTGTTTACCTTTACACAATCACTGATAAATTTTAATCGTGGAGGCTTAGGTCATCTTCTTCCCAATTCTTTTTAGAATTCAATGATAATTTCAATCCAAATCCCATTAGCACATTAAATTTTCCAGAAATAAAATATCCAAACCCAATTTTAGAAAAATCTGCGTACCAAAAATCCCTCACTGCATTTTGTAGTGAGGGATCTTCTTTTTAATAGAACAACTTATTTATAGTTGTTAAAGAAATCTATAGTTAGTGATTTTACTTTTGGTGAAAGTATAAGGACAGCAATAACGTTAGGTATAAGCACAATGGCAAGTGCTAAATCTAACAAATTCCATAGTTGTGTTGCTGCACCCAAAGCACCTACGATTAATGATAATACGTAGACGACTTTCATAATCCAACCACCTGTTAATCCAAATAAGAATTCTGCCATTCTAGAGCCGTAAAAAATCACGACGATGACCGTTGAAAATACGAAAAACACCATCGAAATCGATACAATCATACTGCCAAATTGTCCAAAAGCATCTTCAAACGCTCTGGCTATGAGCGCTGCAGATTGTGATTTTGCGTCTTCTGCTGTCCAGACACCAGAAACAAGTACAACGAAAGCAGTCGTACTACATACGACAAACGTATCGACTACAATTTCACTGACACTCCAAAAAGCCTGACGTACAGGATGATCCGTTTTAGCAGCTGCATGAGCAATAGGTGATGTACCAAGACCTGCTTCATTAGAATATATGCCTCGTGCAAATCCCCAACGGATGGTAGTTGCGAGCGCTGCACCGAATGTGCCGCCTAATGCTGCACTAGGATTAAACGCTTGTTCAACAACAAGTGCAATAATATTAGGCACTTGAGTGATATTCATTACGACAATAGCAAATCCTAACAAACAATATAAACCTACCATGATTGGCACAATCTTCTCAGTAAATGATGCGATACGTTGAATACCACCAAACACGACTAATGCTGCAAGAATAGCTAGAACGACACCAGTTACACCCATATGTATATTAAATGTATCATGAACAGTCCTTGCAGCCGAATGACCTTGTACCATAATACTTGGAATAAGCTCAAGCATCAGCGCAAAAGCAAAGACGATAGAAAAAATAGCGCCTAACTTTTTATTTTTAAAACCTTTCTTCATATAATATGTAGGTCCACCAACAAATTCGCCCTTTTTATTTTTTTCACGATAATGTACACCGAGTACGTTTTCACTGAATTTTAAAGCCATGCCTAGGAATGCAATTACTATCATCCAAAAGACTGCACCTGGCCCACCCATCATAATAGCCGTAGGTACACCAACAATATTCGCAGCGCCTATCGTAGATGATAACGCAGAGGTCAATGCTTGCCTCGGTGTGATTGTACCCTCACCCTTAGGCGTTTTATTGACACTTCCAAAGGTCTGTTTCATCATATAAAAGAAATGTCTAAACTGAATAAATTTCAAGTTTATTGTTAAATATAAACTTGCAACTAATAATAATGTAACTAAAGGAAACCCCCAAAGCCAATCTGAAAAAGCAACGATTTTTTCCATTATATCTCCCCTTTAATAATGTATTAAAATCAATTTGTCATAGATCTACGTGAAAATAGTCTAAAAGTAACTAAACTATTTTTTTATAGTATCCCCTATTTGTTTTATTCTTAATCATTAGTTGCCATTTTAAAATTCGTTTTTATATTCTAATTAACTTTCTTCTATAGTTTTTAAATTTATTATTTTTAATATTAAAATAAATTGTAGTATCAAAGTCTCAAAACTATATACTTTGTTATCAATCAACTGTTTAGCATAGCTATAGCACATACGCTTTAGTTGAGTTTGATTAACAATTAAACATCAGGGAAAAGGTAACATACAACAAATTTTTATCACGTATATTTATTTTTTCTTTTTTAAAATAATAACTAGTCAAAACCGACCTTAATGCATTGTAATTCATATAAAAACTTAAACAGTTAGGATGATTAAAATGAAGAAGATTTTAACTATTAACATCATCGTTTCACTTGCAATAATCGCTTTTATAACATGTAAACAATGTATAGATATGACACAAGAAAATAGTATGGAAGATCATAATAGAGTTCATTTAGATTAATTTTAATATACAGAAATAAAAAGAGAGAGGAAACTTAAATTTAGTTTCCTCTCTCTTTTTACTTTTATTAACACTTATATTTGGTTATTCCAAATTTGCGTGGTTTTGTTGCATTGCTTCTTCATCAACTTTTAACTCAGTCATTAAGTCTAAAACAATACTATCTAAAAACACTTGTGATGCTTGTTCAAATAGGCTACCTAGGGGTTGTGCTGAACCTTCAGCATCATATTTCGTCCCTGCCGGTAATTCAATAACTGCATTTGCAAGTTCACCTATCGCTGAAGCCGGGTTTGTCGACAATAATACAACTTCTGCACCTACAGCTTTAGCTTTATCTGCTAATAATCTTAAATGCTCTGTCGATCCTGACCCAGAGATAATAACAAACAAATCATTTTCAGTAATAGACGGCGTTGTAGACTCACCCACAACATGCGCGTATTTGCCTAATTGATTTAAACGCATTGCAAAACTATTTGCTACAAAGCCAGAGCGACCTTTTCCTGCAACAAATATTTGATTCGCTTCAACCACTTGTGTTAAAAACGTTTTTGCTTCACTATCTTTAACGTGTGATAGTGTATGGTCTAATTCATCTAATATTAAGCGATAATTTGTAATTTCAGTCATATTATCTGCCTTCAATCGCATCTCTACATTGTTTAGCAGCTTCAACTGGATTGTCAGCGTTAGCAATACCGCCACCAACTACAACCAAGTCTGGTTCTTCTGCTACAACTTCTTTAATTGTATCTGGTTTAATACCACCAATAACAGCTACTTTAGAATTAGAAATAACTGATTTAACTTTACGTAAACTTTCTAAAGGAGATTGACCTTCAGCTTGTAAGTCATAACCAGTATGCACAGCGATATAGTCTGCGCCTAAATCGTCTAATTCTTTAGCACGTTTTTCTAAATCTTGTACTGCAATCATATCTACTAACAATTCTTTACCACTTTTATGTGCTTCTTCAACTGCTGCTTTAATTGATGCATCTTCAGCAACACCTAAAATTGTTATTACGTCTGCACCAAATTTAACTGCTTGGCTTACTTCATAGTCTGCAGCATCCATAATTTTTAAGTCTGCAAGTACTTTTACGCCTTCTATATTATCATTTAAATGTTGAACCGCTGGTAAACCTTCATTAATAACGATTGGTGTACCAATTTCTACGATATCTACATAATCTTTAACTTTATTCGCAAGTTTTGCCGCTTCCTCTTTATTCAATAAATCAATTGCTAGTTGTAATTCCAAAATGATCATCCCTTCTTGAATTAAATTATAGAGCCATCGTTGTGACTTAACTTACTATATAATGTTGCACTTAAGCTATTTACCCTTAGTTTTATATATTAAACGAGTAAAATAACACGATAAACACTTGTATATCCTCTACCTAAAATGAATATACCCGTTAACACCTATGTTAATACTATGTTTTATTGTTAAAACTACAGTCATAATAAATTGATTGTTATGCAAATTATATATAAATCTTATTACACTTATGCATTATACTTCTTTTATATCTTTTTAACAGGAATTGGATTCCACCTCTATTTAAGTATTAAATTGAGACTTTTTAATATAAATTGAGCAGAGTGATACATTTCTGCTGTGCTTTTTAGTAGAATGAAGAGATAATCAAAATATAAAATACAATTCTTAGATATAAAATTCACTTTTCTGGTAGAAAATGTATACGAGTCGGTTTACACTAAAGTATAGACTTATATCATAGAAATCTATTGTGTTAAGTAAATATAAATAATTGAATTTTGTAATGTTGGGTTTGGAAGCAAGGAGGCAAAATTTTGGAACAAATAAACAATGAGGAAGTACAAGCATTACTTTCTTCATATGAGCATAAACCTGTATACTTACATGTTGAAACAACAAATGGTGCATATGCTGCTCACTTTGACCAACGTGTATTTAATGCGGGAACTTTTTTGAGAAATATTCAAGTGACTTACGAACACGCTCAACTTAAAGGTGGCAACAAAGATCCTTTCCGTGTCGGTCTTAAATTGAAAGATAGCGGTTGGGTCTATGTCCAAGGATTAACACATTATGAAGTGAATGAGAATGGTGAGCTTCTGCTAGCAGGGTTTAACTATGAAGGTCAATTAGCTGCTGCTTTAGAAATTAGTACTCAACCGTTCAAAGCATAAGGAGGGCGTATCATGACAGAGGAAAGCCAAGTATTAGTAATTTTTCCACATCCAGATGATGAATCATTCTCATCTGCAGGCACATTAGCACGCTATATCGATAATGGAGTTCCAGTCACGTACGCATGTTTGACACTCGGACAAATGGGACGCAATTTAGGCAATCCACCTTTTGCTACACGTGAGACATTACCAGATATTCGTGAAAAAGAATTAGAAAAAGCAATGGAAGCAATAGGCATAACTGATTTACGTAAAATGGGTTTACGAGATAAAACTGTAGAGTTCGAACCACATGATGAAATGGATGCAATGGTTAAATCCCTCATTGATGAATTACAACCATCTGTCATCATTTCTTTCTATCCGCAGTTTGCTGTTCATCCTGACCATGAAGCTACTGCAGAAGCAGTCGTGAGAACGGTTGGTCGTATGCCAGCATCTGAAAGACCACGTTTACAGCTTGTAGCATTTAGTAATGACGCACATGAAAAATTAGGTGCACCAGACATTCTAAATGAGATCAGTGATTATAAAGAGGTTAAACTACGTACATTCGAAGCACATGCATCTCAAACAGGTCCATTCTTAGAGTCACTTGCAACACCTGACGTACCTGGAGAAGCACACAGTTTCTTAGAAGTAGAACCTTATTGGACTTATAACTTTGAATCTTAAGTGGAGGCAATAGCATGACAGAATTTGACTTATCTACTAGAGAAGGAAGATGGAAGCACTTTGGTTCTGTTGACCCTATCGAAGGTACGAAACCAACTGAAAAAGAAAATATGAAAGACTTACAAAGTACACATAAAGATTTCTTGTTTGAAATCGAAGAGGTAGGTATTAAAAACTTAGTTTACCCAGTACTTGTAGATCGTTTCCAAACTGCTGGAAACTTTAGTTTTTCAACAAGTTTAAATCAAGACGAAAAAGGCATTAATATGAGCCGTATATTAGAAAGTGTCGAAAAGCACTATAATAATGGCATTGAATTAAATTTTGACGCACTTTATCAATTATTACGTAGTTTACAAGTTAGCATGGAACAAAACGCTGCTGGTTTAGATGTCTCAGCTAAATGGTTCTTCGACCGTTATAGCCCAGTCACTCAAATCAAAGCTGTTGGTCATGCCGATGTAACTTATGGTTTAGCGATTGATAAAGATGATGTAACCCGTAAAGAGATTACAATCCAAGCTGCGGTGACTACACTTTGCCCTTGTTCAAAAGAAATTAGCGAGTACTCAGCACACAACCAGCGTGGTATTATCACTGTAAAAGCTTTTCTAAATAAAGATGTTGATTTAATAGGTGATTATAAAGAAGTCATTTTAGATGCAATGGAAGCTAATGCAAGCTCTATTTTATATCCTATTCTAAAACGTCCTGATGAGAAAAGTGTTACAGAACACGCTTATGAAAATCCAAGATTTGTAGAAGACCTTATCCGTCTGATCGCTGCAGATTTGGTAGGTTTTGAGTGGCTTGATGGTTTTGAAATAGAATGTCGCAATGAAGAATCTATTCACCAACACGATGCTTTTGCTAAATTAAAATACCATAAATAGTTAAATACAATTTAACTCATACGCTTTATTTATTATAGGAGTACTAATATATATTTATTAGTACTCTTTTTTTGTTCAAAATTTGAATATCTCTAGTAAATGTAATTTCAATTTTTCTAGATTATCTATTTGATGTTATGTTTTTAATTATTAAAAAGTAAAATTTTAAGCGTTACTATTAAATTATTTACTCTAAAATCTAAACTCGCATATTAATTTTAAAATAATGTGTATCAAGAGTTAAATTTTGTTAATGTCCGATATACACTTTTCGTATTAAAATTATTATAGAGGAGATGCTTCTTAGTATATTGGTGTGGTGAAATAAATAATGGATTATGATTTAAAGATATATAATAATAAAACATTCAATTTTAAATGTTTACGTACTAACCATTTTTTAAATATCTATTTCGTTTTTGATGGAGCAATTACAATACTAAAAAACAACAATTTTCAACATTATCGTACAGGAGATATATTTTATATTCATGACTATGAATGTATTAATGATATCAACTTTGAAGGCACGTTATTATGTCTATCTATAAATAATTACTATTATTATAAAATTTTGAATAAGTATGCTCAAAATGAACATAATATAATAGATGAAGATAATCCCGATTTAAAAACACTTTATAACGACGTCATTTTATCAATGTTAAATCAATCAAACACTAAAGATATAGAACGAAAATTATTATATTTAATTAAAGCGACTTATCTTAATACCATAAATACAACTCCTCGCTCTAAATCTGAACGGAATTTTAAACATATATTGATTAGAGACGTTATTCAATATATTAATAACAACTGTGAAAGAAAATTAATTTGCCAAGATATTGCGCATCAATTTTTTGTGAATAACAGCTTTTTATCGCGTGAATTTTCAGCACTTATGTGTTGTACCTTATCAAACTACATTATTGCTTCAAAAATTCACTTTTCAGCATGTGCTTTATTAAATGGTGATAGTTTAGATTTTGTATGGAGACAGTATCACTTCCATTCACTTAAAGATTATATATATCATTTTCAAGTAATCAAAGGTGTAAACCCTTATGGATTTAATAATAAACAACCTATTATAGAAGGTATTAAAAATTTCAAAATAATACAACAAAGAACAAATAACTTAATGTGGTGATAACATGAATATAATAACTTACGAAGAAAAGAGAAAATTAATTAAAAAAGTAGTAAAACAAAATTTGAACCTTACATTTGCTGAAATAATTATATTGGATAAATTACTTTATATTAACAAAGAAAGTATTGAAGCGGTAGAACTCAAAAGGTTGTTGTATAGTCACAACACACCCATTTCAATACAAATCAACAATCTCATTGAGCTAGGGCTATTAAAAAAATCTAGAGATGCATATGATGAGCGTTGCATTCATTTACATAATATAGACCTACCTAAAATAAAGTCGATTTTAGATCAATATCATACAATCGTAACTTCTATTTTAAAGCCATCAAGCTCAAAATAGCATACATAAAAATAACTGTTAGGCCCTATTTAGAAACCTAACAGTTATTTTAGTATAATTTAATCATTTAACTTATTTTAAATGTTCATAAGGACTATTTTTAACAAAAGAAATGATTTGATCTACAAATAATCTAGCACGTAATTGGAATTCTTCATTATCTAAATATAATGTACCATCGTCTAATTTTTTATAATCTGTATCATGCGTAGCAATTTGTGTTGGCACTGCAATACCTAATAATGTACGTACAATTAAACGTAAATGTGATAGCGGTTCTGAACTTACGATACCTCCACTATTACCAATAAGGCCTACAGGTTTCATTTTGAAATCATCCATAGTTAAATGATCTAAAGCATTTTTTAAAATACCAGAGTATGAACCATGATAATTCGGAGATCCTAAGACGAAAAAGTCCGCTTCTCTTGCTTTAGCTTGTAATGTACTTAAATTATTTTTATATGTTTCACTTGGACTAGAAGCACCTGAAACATCAAGTTGGTGAATTGGATGTTCTGCAAGATCAAAAATTTCAACTTCAAAATCATGTTCTTCAAAATGCCCTTTTAAATATTGGGATAGCGCTGTTGTATGTGAACCTAATTTCGCACTCCCTACAATGATTAAACCTTTCATAATACACTTCTCCTCATACTAAATTTCATTATTTTCTTTGAGCAATTTCATAATCGCTTTTCCGACGCCACTTTGCTCATTTGTGTCTGTAGCATACTTAGACACTGCTTTTACTTCAGGCGTAGCGTTATCCATCGCTACAGAGTAACCAGCACGCTCTAGCATAGAAATATCATTCATGTTATCACCTATTGCCATAACATTTTCCATATCTATATTAAGACGCTCTGCAATCGTTTCTAACGCGATGCCTTTTTGTGCATCTGAGTGTGTAATTTCAATATTGCCTCTTGAAGAAGAAGAAATTGCAAGACTTTCTGATTGTGCTAGTTTCTCACTTGCACGGTCAATTTTTTCTAAATCACTGTCAAAAGCAAGGATTTTCATAACGATTTCTCCAGGGGTATCTTCAATCTTGTCATAATTATCTACAACTTTTAAAGTACCATTATCAATTCGTTTTTGAATACCAGCTTTAATTTTTTCTACGTCTGCTTTTTGACCAGCTCGTTCTGCAATATCTATATATATTTCTAAATCGCGTTGAGGGTTTTCAGTGTAGATACCTAAGTTTGTATAAACTTGATAATAAATATCTTCCTTATCCATCTCAGTTGTAATTCTATTAATTAACTCACGATTCAATTTAGATGTACTCATGATATTAAAAGATTCATCTCTCACTTCTGCACCATTTAAACAGATGTAAGGCACTTTCAAATCTGTTTGATTTACAGGTGAATTGGCTTCATAAAAAGCACGTCCCGTAGCAATAACTACTGTTATGCCTTGCGATTGTGCATATTGAATCGCCTTAATATTCTCTTCTGATATCTCATGTGCCGCATTTAATAATGTACCATCCATATCTGTTGCAATTAATTTTATCATTAATTTACCTCGTTTCCTTCTATGATCGATAACACAATCTTAATTACACACCATTCTCATTTGCCACAAATTTGTAACACACTCATATTCTACCAAATCTTTAGTGATTTGTATTATCGGCTGTTTGTATGATTTTTTTATTTTTTCTTAAATTTTTAAAAAATATTTTTAATAATTGGCTACATGCTTCTTCTAATACACCTGTTTGAACCGTTGCCCGATGATTAAATCTTGGTTCTTGTAACAGGTCCATGAGACTACCTGCACAGCCACCTTTGGGATCTTTGGCTCCATAAATCACATACGGAATACGGCTCATTACAATCGTTCCAGCACACATCACGCATGGTTCTAGCGTGACATAAAGTCGGCAGTTTTCTAAGCGCCAACTACCGACGACAGCAGCAGCTTTCTGAATTGCAAGATGCTCAGCGTGTGCAGTTGGGTCTTGTGATGATTCTCGCAAATTGTGTGCTCTTGCAATCACTTCATTATCTCGAACAATGACAGCACCAATAGGCACTTCACCAATATCCCCTGCTTTTTTTGCTTCTTCAATCGCAATTTTCATAAAATCTTGGTCAGTTGTCATGTGTCTTACACCTCACATATGGTACAATATTTATTGTCTATTTTAACATTGGAGCGGTAAATATGAAAAAACAATTTATTGCTGTTGAAGGCCCGATTGGTGTCGGAAAGTCTTCTTTAGCGCACAAACTTAGTCAAACTTACAATTACTATGAAGAAAAAGAAATTGTAAATGAAAATCCTTTTTTATCAGATTTCTATGAAGATATTTCTAAATGGAGTTTCCAAACAGAAATGTTCTTTTTATGTAATCGTTACAAACAATTCCAAGATCTTGTTTCAAATGAAAGTGGTATCGTTAGTGATTATCACATTTATAAAAATAAAATTTTCGCACATAATACCTTAACGAGTGCCGAATACAGTAAATTCTCAAGAATTTATGATATTTTAACTGAAGACTTGGAAATGCCTAATATCATCATCTTTTTAGATGCGGAATTAAAAACCTTAAAAGACCGTATAGCACAACGTAACCGCAGTTTTGAACATCAAATTGAGGATGACTACCTACTTAATTTAAAGCGTGATTACAATGCCTATTATAATTCGTTAAAAGCTGACGGAGAACGCGTCATTCGCATCGACACGACACGCCTTGATTTTGTTAAACACAATGATGACTATAATTATATTTTAGAATTAGTGAAACCACTGATTGGAGGACAAATGCATGAATAAATACGGTATCCCTCAAGATGCTGTGATTACTATCGCTGGTACTGTAGGCGTAGGAAAATCAACATTAACAAAAGCTTTAGCCGAACGCCTGAATTTTAGAACTTCATTTGAAAACGTGGACCACAACCCCTACCTCGATAAGTTTTACAACGACTTTGAGCGTTGGAGTTTCCACTTACAAATTTATTTCTTAGCTGAACGTTTTAAAGAACAAAAACGCATGTTTGAATATGGCGGTGGTTTCATCCAAGACCGTTCGATTTACGAAGATGTCGACATTTTCGCTAAAATGCATGAAGAACAAGGTACAATGAGCCCAGAAGACTTTGAAACATATTCTGAATTATTTAACGCCATGGTCATGACGCCTTATTTCCCTAAACCAGATGTATTGATTTATTTAGAATGTGATTACGATGAAGTCATTGATCGCATTAATCAGCGTGGTCGTCAGATGGAAATGGAAACTGACCCAGAATATTGGCAAAAACTATTTAAACGTTACGACGACTGGATAAGTGAATTTAACGCATGTCCTGTTGTACGTGTGAACATTAATGAATATGATTTACATGAAGATCCAGACTCATTAAACCCAGTCATTGATAAGATTCGTCATATCATTGAAACACATCGTAAAGTGGATCAACGCTAATACAAATAAAGTGTCGACAAAGCATCTGACTTTGTTGGCATTTTTTTGTACATATTTTTCTTAAATTCAATTTCGACTTTTCTATTTATTTCATACTCACTTGCCTAGGACACGGTCTCAGCCTGTAGTCTTTTACTATCGTTTTATTAACTAGCCAGGAGTTGGCCAAATCACTGCCATCATTCAAACAAAAATTATCAAGAAGAAAAAACAGCTATAAAAAACAATGGAGTGGGACAATTATTATGTCTCACTCCTTTTTCATTGCTATAACAATGTATTACTCAATATGTCTGCGGTAGATTATTTTTTCAATTTCGTCTTCTGTCACATACTTACTATAATAATGTTCATCTGTTTGATCTAATCCAAATGAGCTCGCTTTGTCTTGATCTTCTGTACCAATATAAAGTTGTTGTTCTGTATCTTGGTATAAATCAAAAACGGCACCTTCATATCTTGCTTCTTGAAATAATGAATAAAGCTCATCAACATCGTCTCTCGGGATACGTTTGAAATATAATGTATGCGCTGATTGATTTGCTGTTTGTGCTTCAAAACCATGTTCCAATGCCTTTTCGTCTTCTGTTGCTAGCACCAATTCGTTACCAACAATTTCAACTACTTTATAAGTTTCGCCTTTATAATCTGCGTATTTTCCATCAATCATACAATCACCTCTATGTTTATATTAAAGAAAAAAGTCATAATATACGATACGTATATTATGACACAATTTGTGAACTACGCATATTGATTTAATATTCCTAGAACGTCATTCGCGTTATCTACAATATGGTCAGCTTTATTAAGTTCTTGTTCTAATCCTACGCCCGTTAGTACAGCAATCTTAAGGCCTAACTTAGCATTTACACCTGTTTGTATATCATTGGCGGTATCACCCACGATGATTACATCTTGTGGTGATACGTCGTAGTTGTTAAACAAGGGATTAAGCACTTCTGGATTAGGCTTTTCAACTGCATTAGCTTCCGTAGATATGACTACATCAAAGAAATGATCAAATTGAGTTACTTCTAAAAATTGTTCTACACCCTTTTTAGAGTCACTTGTTACTATCCCCATTTTATAGCCTTGGTTTTGTAGCGTCTCCAACGTTTCATAAATACCTTCTACCAGAACATTTTCTGGCACTCTATTATCAACAAGTGTTTGGCTCCTCTTTTGTGCCCACTTAGAAACGTCCTGACCAGCAATATCACATAACGCTTTGACCATTTCTTCTAAAGCGCCTGAAGCCATTATTGTGCCAGGTTGAATTTCTCCATCTACGATACCTAAATGCTTATATGCTGCATCTATATCATGTATATTGTCCTTGTATGCTTCCATGAAATCGTCGACGAGTTGTAAGCCAATCTTCATCCAACTACCGTCAAAATATATTAATGTGCCATCTTTATCAAATAAAATCCATTTCATCGCTTGAACAGCTCCTATGTATTAACTTCATACTAAATTATATCGCACTTTATTTTAATATAAAGATATAAGGCTAAACAAATAATGAAACTGGGAGAATAATATTATTAAATTCAATATTTTAGAGAACGTTGAAAAAACATCTCTTTATGTTAATATTATTTCAAAGTTAAGTTAATTTTTTCTTGATATTTAATTTTTATAAAAAGGAAGATGATATATGATATATCTATTCGTAATCATTGTAGTCGCAACGTTAATTGGCATGTTTTTTTTAAAGAGACAAAAGCCTACGTCTCCCAAAAGTTGGCTTAAGGGCATTGGATTAATTATTCTTTCTATCATCATTGTAAATGGCTTTTATCATATAGATGAAATTTTAAACGGTGCTAAGAAAGAGCAAGAAGATATTCAAAATAGACAAAACCCAAAATAAAAAGTATCACTGCAATAATTACAGTGATACCTAAGCTTTCTAAAAGCTCATATTTTTAAATAATTTTCATACATTGATTATAAGACAAGTTTATGGATTTAAATAATCAAGAAAACCTTCTTTGTCACTTTAAGAAGCTTTGTGTCAAAATCGAACTTTTTTTAAACTTTTCTATTTTAATATTGTGTTATTTAAAACATCTCTCAATGCTTCTACCATCTCATATTTTTTCTCTGTTGTGAATGAAACGTGGTTCCCTGGTACAGTAACATAAGGTTTATCTAGCTTTTCAGCAAGTACCCGAGCTGTTCTCGCATAATAAGCATCTTTACTGTCTGCGCCAGCCATAAATACGAAGGACAAATTGTCTTTTTTTATTTTTTCTAAATCTGGTGTTTCACTCGAAATATGGGCATATTCGTGTGCAAAAAAATATTCAAGCGAGTTTGCAATCATCCCATCTTTATCATCAATTACATCGTTTTCGCTTCCTGCAGGATTAAAACCAACAAGTGAGTTACTGAATTCTTTCATTGCAGCAAAAGGTCCCTTTTCTTTATAAGTGTTATAAACGAAATCAACATATTCATCCCACTTCTCAGCATCTGGTAAAACTTTCATAATCGCTGGTTCATGTAAAAACCCACCAGCAATAACCTCCGGATAATCTTCAATGAGTTTCAAACCAATAGCGGCCCCACCACTGTTCGCAAATAACAATACTTTTTCAATTTTCATATCACGAACGATAGCAAGGGCATCTCTAGCCTCTTGTGACACATCAAGATCTGCATTAAAATCTCCAGTACTTCTAGAATTGCATCTTCTATCGTAACGTACGACAGTATATTCGTCAGACAAAATAGAAGATAAATCGGAGTAAGTATCTGCATCACCACCAAATCCTACTATAGTTAATAGAATAGGACCTTTCCCTTTTACATCATAAAATATTTCTGCGCCTTCGGTAACTACACTTTTTGTATATGACATTTTAACCAGCTCCTGTTCAAATTTAACTCAAATTTATTTTAGCCTTTATATATACTCCTAAACAATATGCATTGTATCTACAATTGTTTAAAAATATACACTAAACCTATAAATGTTTAGTAACGTACAATTTCATCTAAAAATCCACAAAAATAAATAGCACCCTAAAACAATGTTTGGGTGCTCTACTTTAAGTGATTCATTCAATATTTGTTCTACTTAGTGGGAATAAAGCAAAGACACTTTGGTTGAATAAATCACAGAATATTAATTTAATGCATTTCATATGTTTTAACTTTTTATTTTTGCTAAAATTTAGTCAATAGCGTTAAGGAGGAATGAAATACATGTTCATAGCACAAGCCAATTTTACAGCTTCTTTAGAAGATAGAGCGATTTTGGATAACAAAATAAGCCATGCTAAAGATGATTTTTCAGGATATGATGGTTTAATAGACGTAGAAATTTGGAAAAACGAAACAAAATCTAAAATTTCATACTCTATCGTATCGAAATGGAATGAAAAAAAGGATTTCCAAGCATGGGTGTCACGTCCAGCACATGTTGAAGAACATAAAAATATGCGCAAGGAAGAAAAAGAAAATACTAAACCTACAAGTATTGAAAAACAAATAAAACAATTTGAGTTACTAGATATATAAAATATAATCGATAATTATCATAAGAGACACTTCTTTTAAAAAGAAGTGTCTCAGAGTGCCGACACAGTTTCTGACTGTGTCGGCATTTTTTGCACGTTTTCTTAGGACCAGATTCTGTAGTATTAGTATAGTGCTTTATTAACTGTTCAGAAATAAATATGAAGTGCTTTCTATATCCGTATTAATTTCTAGTAATCACTTACTACGTATAGTAGAAACTATCTTATATTTAATTTTCATTATTTAAAAAGTATATTTATCCCCATCGTTTGGTACTTTAAGTTGTGAAGAAAATTGTTTTTCTTTTGCGAATTGCTTTAAATACTCTCTTGAAAGGTTCCAATGATTTACAGCTTCCATATGAACAACGATGATCTCAGATGATGGCATTAATTTAGCAACTTCATAAATATCATTTTCATCCATAACCAACGAACCGCCTTCATTAAATTGGTTATCTCCACCATTAACAACTATGATTTCAGGGTTATAAGTTTTTAAAGTTTTTTCAACTTCTTCATACCAAACTGTATCGCCAGCAATGTATAATGATTTTTCATTATCCTGTTGAAATATCAAACCACACACTTTACCTGCAATTTTCACTATATCACCACGACCGTGTTGACCTGGTGTTTTAATCACTTGGATATCTCCGATTTGATTTGTATCTTCTAAAGCTTCAACATCTGTGAACCCAACATTTTTTACTTCTTCAGCATCTTCACTGTTCTGTGTGTAAATTTTAATATCTATTCTGTAAGTTATACAAATATTTAAGTTTTATTTTTTTATTCTCAATAATTATAAGTAGACATGTTAAGAAGAGACTGCTTTTTTCTGTTATGCTCCCTTCAAAGTAGACACTTAAAAAGTGAAATCTTTGGAGGGTCTTTTTTATGTCTCGTAAACTTTAAGTTGAAAAACATTAGCAAGAAGTAAGCTCGATTTTAAAAAGGTAGCTCTTAATCATTTAATATATCATTAAGCTTTTCAGAGAATATTGGTGTATACAAATATCGGTAACCCTTTTGTGTTGGATGGGCATCATCTGCCATCATCGTTTTATCATCTTTAGCTAGTTTATTTATTATCTTGTCTCCCCATACATCAATAATATGGATATCCCATTTATTTTTTATTTCTAATAGTTTCTTAATCAAAAATTCATAATAAGGGTCTTTATCACGTATACAAGTATAAAATACAATAGGACAACCCCAATTTTCTTTAATATATGAAATAATAAATTCGATGGCACCTATGATTGTTTCCGTATCAAAATCATTAATACTATAAGATTCACTGATTGATCCTATAGGCTTGTTGAATCTTGCGTCATTTGTAGATAACTGACATACAAAGGCATTTAATTTGTTATCTGTAGAAACATTGCTTTTTAATCTTTCTACATAACTTGATTTTTGTTTACCAGCTAGTGTTGTACCTGATTGAGCTTCTTTAATTGTATCCACATCATATTCTTTATTTAAAAATGCTACAAATGAATTACCTTTAGCTGCAGCACCATAAGTAATTGAAGAACCTAAAAACAATATTCTTTTATTATTCAAATTACTGTTTTTATCTAAATAACTTTCATTTGGTCCAAATTCATCTTTGTTACCTTTAATTATATTCGGTGTATTTTTGATTAAAGAGATTAATGTGCTTGTCGTCTGCATAATTGTTCTGAGTTTGTTCATCTATATGCCTCCTATTTATCCTGCTATTGTTCTTGAATTTCCTTTTCTATTACTTTGTCGTTAATTTCTACTGAATGCACTAGCTACTTTCTTCGTAGAAAAAACACCTCCGCATAAATTCATTTTAAGATGAATTCAGCGAAAGTGTCTTTGTTTTACTGCCACTCATTGGAGTCCGTTCACATCACCAAATAATATACACATATACCGGTCTCGGTAGTCAGTAATTTCCGACCCTGTTTCTGCACCAATAACTCATACTTTTTATTTTGTACAAAAATAATAAATCCATTCGCTATATTAAGCACATATGTAAATCCTACACAAGTAGCGTTAATATCAAGCACTCCTGCATTTTTTATCTAGTTTAGCTAATACATATGAACCCTGTGCAGTTATTTTGGCAATTTACTTTATTAATAAGTACCCATGATAGCATCTTTGACTTTTTCTTTGTAAAAGTTTTTAATTTTTAAATTTTCGTCCTCTGTGAAAGATTTAGTATCTAATGCCTCTAAATTTTGTTTCACTTGTGTCACATTTCTAAACCCTGGATTAATACAAGATATTTCTTTAGCATCTAAAATCCATCTTAATGCTGTACTTGCCATGGAAGAACGACCTTCTTTAATCCATGTTAGTTGATCGGATAATTCGACCCCTTTTTGAAAACCTAGTCCAGAAAATGTTTCACCTACATTAAAAGCTTCGCCATTTTCATTAAATTTACGATGATCATCTTCAGCAAATTGAGTTTTCGTTGTAAATTTTCCTGTCAACAATCCACTTGCAAGTGGCACTCTCGTAATGATGCCTACACCTTGTTGGTAAGCTTTAGGAATTAATTCCTCTAATGGTTTTTGGCGGAACATATTAAAAATAACCTGCAAGCTTGCTACATTAGGATATTCTAAACATATTAAACCTTCTTCAACTGACTCAACACTCACCCCATAATGTCTTATGAGACCTTCTTCTTTTAATTGGTCTAATACGTCAAAGACACTACCCTCTTTTAAAATTTCAGTAGCAGGGCAATGGATTTGAAACAAATCAATTGTATCTCTGTTTAATCGACGAAGACTATCTTCACAGTATGACTTTACCGTTTCATAACTATAATTTTGTGGGTCAGCAATATCCCCTTGTCGACAGAATTTTGTTGCAATATAAATTTCATCTTCTTTGCCAGCAGTCGCCTTAGCTAATAATTCTTCACTATGACCATCTCCATAAACATCAGCTGTATCAAAGAAATTCACGCCTTGATCAATTGCATATTCTAAAGCACTTAATGCATCTTCATCATTTGTTTCACCCCATGCACCACCTATTGCCCATGTACCAAAACTAACTTCACTGATCATCATACCTGTATTACCTAACTCGCGATATTTCATAAAATTTTCCTCCCCTTAAAATAAAAAAATAGTTCACCATCTCTATTTATATGCTTAATTTCATTTTTGTATAATTCTATGTTTTACACATGTTCTTTACCCTTTATTAGTAAAAGTAATAAGCATTAACTATTATTTTATATCTTTGTATAAATTAAAGTTATATTGTATTTTTTAAAGTATGATACATTAAATTTTGAAAAACAGACAATATAATTTGAATTACTAGATATATAAAATACAAAAGGCGCTTCTTTTAAAAGAAGCGCCTTTTGTATTTTATTAATATCTTGGTACAACGACTCTCCAACCTTGTGGGTCTTCAAGTTTACCACTTTGGATACCAGTGTAGTTGTTATATAAATCTTGCGTGATTTTACCAGTTTCATTGTTATTAATTACAATTTCAGTTTCGCCATATTTCAATTGTCCTACTGGAGAAATGACTGCTGCTGTACCTGTACCGAATACTTCAGTTAACTCACCTTTATTATGTGATTCAATCAATTCATCAATTGATACACGACGTTCTTCTACTTCATAGCCTAAATTGCCAGCTAATTCAATGACTGTTTTACGTGTAATACCAGGTAAAATACTACCGTTTAATTCTGGCGTTACAAGTTTGCCATTCTCTACGAAGAAGATGTTCATACTACCTACTTCTTCTACATATTTTTGCTCTACACCATCTAACCAAAGCACTTGGTCATAACCTTGTGCAGAAGCATTTGTTTGTGCTAATAAACTTGCCGCATAGTTTCCTGCGACTTTAGCGTGACCTACGCCACCACGAACGGCACGTACATATTCATCTTCTACATAAATCTTAGTTGGGCTTAATGACTCGCCACCATAATAAGAGCCTGATGGTGATAAAATGATAAGTAATTTATAAGAGTATGAAGGACGTACGCCTAATATACCTTCAGTCGCGAAAACGTATGGTCGTATGTAAAGTGATTGACCTTCACCCTCTGGTACCCAGTCACGTTCGATATCTACTAATTGTTTTAGACCTTCTAATACAACTTCTTCATCAACTTTCGGCATATCTAAACGAGATAAAGAGTCATTAATACGTTTAAAGTTCTCAGATGGACGGAACAAATCAACTTCGCCATCATGTTTATATGCTTTTAAGCCTTCAAATACAGCTTGCCCATAATGAAGTGCTTGAGCTGCTGGAGAAAGTTCAATTGGACCATAAGGCACAATCTTTAAATCATGCCATCCTTGATCAATATCGTAGTCGAAACTTAACATATAATCTGTGAAGTATTTTCCAAAACCTAAACCACTTGGATCCGGTTTTTCTTTAAGTGTTTCTCGTTGTACAAATTCAATTTTTTCTGACATGATTTTTCCTCCTAATGTTATTTCCTTGAGTATTACTTTAAATTATACCAATCCACAGGGCACTGTTCAATAATTTTCAAATAATTTAAAATATACTAAAAATGCACACTACTTACTTTCAAAAGTATTTTGTGATTAATAATATCCCAATATGTCTATAAAGCACTCGTATATCAACAATACCTATGCAAATATTGATGAATAATTTTTGTTTTAAAAAATGGCAGAGATTTGGGTCTACTCTTGCGTAAAAGCACTAAGCGAAGACTACAAGCTTAAAGCCCCCACTACTGTATGAGTGAGGGCTTTAAATTAGATTATCTTACTGTTTCTTTATCTTCTATAGCCTTTAACATCGTTTGAGTCATTTTAGTTAAATCATATTGTGGATTGAATCCCCATTCTGCACGTGCACAGCTAACATCTATACTGTTTGGCCAACTATTCGCGATAGACTGTCTTATTGGGTCTACATCATATTCTAATTGAAACTCAAGATAAAATTCTTGAATTGCTTCTTTCACCATTTCTGGTTCAATACTCATTGCACTTAAGTTATATGCATTACGATTAATTAATTTAACGCCGTCCGCTTCCATAAGTTGAATAATGGCATCTATGGCATCTTCCATATACATCATATCCATATATGTGTCTTTTTCGATAAAGCTAGTATAACGACCTTCTCTCACAGCTTTGAAATAAATATCTACCGCATAGTCTGTCGTACCGCCACCTGGCTCTTTTATGTGAGAAACTAAACCTGGGAATCTCACACTACGTATATCGACACCAAATTTATCGAAATAGTACTGACATAATAACTCTCCAGCAACTTTATTCACTCCATACATAGACGTTGGTCGTTGAATCGTCACTTGTGGTGTATTCACTTTAGGTGTTGAAGGTCCAAATGCGCCAATTGAACTTGGTGTAAAGAATTGCAAGTTGTGTTCACGTGCTGTTTCTAAAGCGTTCATTAAACCACCCATATTTAAATCCCAAGCAAATAATGGATTTTTTTCAGCAACGCCTGACAATAATGCTGCCATATGCATCATTGTGTCTGGCTTAAATGTCTCAACTAACTCAAACATACGCGCTCTATCAGTAACATCTAATATTTCAAACGGCCCATCTACAATCGCTGAATCTGCTTCTGGTTGTTTAATATCTGTAGCTAAAACATTATCATTTCCATATAACATTCTACATTTCACTACGAGTTCGGTTCCAATTTGTCCTAAAGCACCTGTAATCATAATTTTTTTCATATTTCTATCTCCCCTTGTGCATTACAGAAACTGTAATGTTTTTCTCGTGCGTACACAATCCTTATTTTCAACTAAATTATACAATAAAAGCGCTTTATCGTATACATTGAGTGTACATTTTTTAAATGTTTTAGTATTTTAAATTTAAAACACACTCATTCAAACGTAAAAAACCCCCTTGCTACCATTAATAGCTAGGGGGTTAATGCACCAACATACTAAACTTTTGCCAATTTAGTTTTAACACCTTAGACTATATTATTGGATTGAACACACAGTATAATTGAGTTCCGTTCATTAGCTATGCAAACATAATGTTTAATACCCTGTTAATATAGATATTTTGATCATCTATACCACTTTCACAAAATTCATCTCAATAACAAGTACTTTAATGTATATTTTGAACAATAACTGATATTATTAATAAATAAATATGCAGTGAGAGGGATGACATAATGACTTATTTAATCATTATTTTATTCGCTGTTTTAATCATGTCATTAGTTTTAAGTTATTTTTGTTTTAAAGAAAGTAAAGCTGAAATTGACCAAAGTAAACAAGCGAAGCGTAGCGAAAACGAAAGAATAGGCGTAAAGAAACAGTCACATAAAGTACTAACCCTAGCCATCGTGTTACTTGTTTTCAGTGTACTCGTTTTAATAGGTATTATTTGGATTCTAATAGCAATGTAGATTCATTTATAAAAATTTAAAATGATTTAAATTTACAAATATATTTAAAAAGACGACCTTTTAGTTATAAGATCGTCTTTTTTGTATGCGATAAGCAGCTTTTTTACTTGTCATTTTCTAGTTTTATTTGCGCTTCGATAACTTCATTTTTACTATCAAAATCATAATTTTGAGAATTGAGCGGTTTCCCCGTTTCTACAATACTTTTTATACTTTCCATATGGAATTGCCAACCTGCAAAATCTATGATGATGTGTGGAAATTCAAATGGTAAATATTCAATAAATGTTAGTTCCGTTTGTTGAACTTTGTTATTTAATTCAAACTTCACATTCCCAATATCCCATGTAAAGCCAATCGTCTTATTTTCTTCAAGATGTGTGATTGTCATTTCTAAATCGTCTTCTTCCTCTAAATGGAAGTACATTTTTCCATTCACTTCTCTTTTTTCAAATGACAATTGTGGAAACCATTGCTGTATTCCTTCAGTAGTACTCAAATAATTAAATATCGTTTCCTTATCTCCATCTATATCTATTTGCAATGTTTGATAAACGCCTTGTCCATCTTTTGAATATTGTGTTTCCATATTTAAAGTTCTCCTCTCAATTCAAATATTATCTAGGAAAAATTTAAATTCTTAATTCTTCATGCTAATTTACCTAGACTCATTTAATACGTTTTACCCTTTTTCGTTATAAACTATTACTAATTCACATATATTTATTATGTGTCTCAACCAAATTTAATATGAGTAAAAAACTGAAATGACGCTATCCATGACCATTTAATTAGCTGCAATAGAGAATTAAATTTACCTATATTTTTCTCTTCACTCCCTTCTTTAATGCATCTTTTGCGTTTTCAAATTTCTCATTATTTTAAATTTTTCAATTTTTTTGTATAAATGTTTGTAAATTTCTATTTATTTATATACACTTAGTGAAATACTGGTGAGAGTATGTACTCTATTTTCAACTTATTCAGTAAAAGAAAGTTAGGTGTATATGGAAAAAGATAAGAAAAAGATGTTGAACAAAATGGTAAAACCTTTCGCAAAAACTAACTACACAAAAAGTACAATACAAATTATAAATACATTACTTCCTCTTATTGCAATTTTAGTAGTAAGCGGACTTTTATATAATGTGCATTGGTCATTAGCAATTATTAGTAGTATATTCGCGTCTATATTTTTAATTAGAACATTCATCATTTTTCACGATGCTTGTCACGGATCATATTTAAAAAAACAAAAGCACAATGATTTACTCGGAAACGTAACTGGTTTCCTTACGCTGTTTCCTTACAGAAAATGGCGTAGAGAACATTTAATTCACCATGCTGGTAGCGGTAATTTAGAAAAACGTGGTATCGGTGATATCTGGGTTATGACAGTAGAAGAATATACAGAAGCATCTAAATTCCAACGTTTAACGTATAGAATTTATCGTAACCCACTTGTGATGTTTGTATTAGGACCGTTCTTCTTAGTATTTATTTCTAATCGCTTTAATTCTAAAGACGCTAAAAAGAAAGAACGTATCAATACTTGGATGAACAACATTTTATTATTAGTCGTATACGGTGGTCTAATTTATCTATTAGGCGTAGGTCATTTCTTTGCAGTATTTGCACCAATGATCTTCATTGCTGGCATGTTAGGTATTTGGTTATTTTACATCCAACATACATTTGAAGATTCTTATTTCGAAGAAGCTTCTGAATGGGACTATGTAAAAGCAGCAATTGATGGTAGTTCGTACTATAAATTACCAAAAGTACTACATTGGGTTACAGGAAACATAGGTTATCATCATGTACATCATTTGAATCCTAGAATTCCTAACTACTCTTTAGAGGAAACACATGAAACTGTTACACCTCTACATCATGCAACATCTATTACGCTTAGAGAAAGTCTGACATCATTAAAATTCAAATTATATGATAAAAGTCATAAACGCTTTATCACTTTTAAAGAATTTTCACTTAGAAATAAACAACCATCATAAACACTTAATATTCAAACAAACAACAAAGGAGAAGTGCTTGTTAACCCAAGCACTTCTCCTTTTTCTATTTTGAAACTTCAATTTTAGTTAACTCATGCTATGTTTAATCTTTTTAATGTCCTCTGGTGTTGTTTGACAACATCCCCCTATAATTTGAACACCTTCCATTAACCACTTCGGAACTTGTTCAATAATTTCATCACTGTTAGCATCATTTTCCCATTTTTTGCTATCCGCATTATAATGAGAACCTCCATTAGGATACAACGCAATTGTCTGACTCAAACTAGCTAATCCTTTGTCTAATGATCGATTGATTCCTTTAACTGAAGAACAGTTAATACCAAAAATCGGAATAATAGTGCCCTTCTGTTTAATATAATCAATTAGTTTCTCGAATTCTGTTCCATCTGATAAATTTCCTGTGTCATCGACAGTTACAGAGATCCAAAATGTTTGTTCTTCGGTATAACTCGGTATAATATTTTCTATAATTGCTTGAATCTCTTCAAAATTAGGAACAGTTTCAAACACAAAATCATTTATCCCCCTTGAAATCAAAGCGTTTATGCGTTGTTCATGAAATTTAAAATAGGCTTCTCGACTTATTACATAATTCCCTGTATATTCTGAGCCGTCGCTTAAATATGCGCCATATGGACCCAAACTACCTACAACCACTTGATTATTATTTGTTGCATCCATAACTTGCTCTACCGCTATTGTAAAAAGGTCATCAATTTCCTCATTCTGCATTCCTATATCTGTAAATGTTTGATAACTTGCTTGATATGTACTTGTTAAAATAATGTCGGCACCTGCATTTGTAAAATCTTGATGGGCTTGCTTTATTTTAATTGGTTGATGTCTAAGTACTTCACTAGACCATAACGAAGAATTCAAATCACAACCAGCTTGTTCTAATGTAGTTGCTAGTCCGCCATCTAAGACAATTGGAGATTGTGTTTTCACTTTTTCTAACAGTCTCATCTATACTCCTCTTTTCTTATTAAATTTAACAAAATAATAAATTAACGCAATCGCTGCAAATGGTAGCCCGAAATAAAGTGCAGGTGCTTGATTAGGATCAAAAAGCATTCCAACACAAGAAATTAAGCATAATATAAACCCAATAATTGGAATCGATTGGTGTACTTTTAAGCTTCGGTCAATTTTTTTAGCATTAAAATATGCAATACAGATACTCATCCACACGATAACAACTGCTAAACCAGCAATTGAAACTAGAATTACATATAATGTATCTGCTACATACACGCTAGAAAATAAAGCCAATAAGCCACCAATCATGCTAAATAATGTTGCATTCACTGGCATATGATGTTTATTTAGCTTTCCAAACCATTTAGGAAACACACCTTCATTCGACAAACTCCAAATCATTCTGCTCGCAGCATATAACCCTGAATTAGCTGCAGATAACAAAGCTGTTATAATCACTAAATTCATAATGTCACCCGCATAAGGGATTCCCATTTTTTGAAAAATAACAACAAATGGACTTTCTAATGACTTACCTTGATAACTTGGTATTAAAATAGAAATAATAACCATTGTACCTATAAAAAAGACAATAAGACGCCATAACGTTGCTCTAATCGCTTTGGGTATTACTTTTTCAGGATTCTCTGTTTCACCAGCAGCAATGCCGATTAATTCAGTGCCACTAAATGCATAATTCACAGCTAGCATTGTTAAAAACACAGAACCTATACCATTAGGAAAAGTAGGATTCGTATATCTATCAGCAATTGTGTTTAAACCTTCATAACCATCGTAGTGAATAAATCCGATAATTACCAAAAGACCTAAAATAATAAATACGATAATCGCAATAACTTTTACTAAAGAAAAATAAAATTCAACTTCTGCATAAAACCGTGTCGATATAATATTAAATAATAAAATTAATATAATTGCAATCGTAGCAAAAATATAAACGGGGGTTTCAGGCATCCATTTCTGCATCAAAATACCCACTGCTGTAAATTCAGAACCTAATGCTACGGTCCAAGTTAACCAATAAAACCATGCTACGATATATCCAACAGATGGATGAATGTAAAGACTTGCATATGTATGAAATCCACCTGTAACAGGATGTTTGATCGCTAATTGCCCTAGACATAACATAACGAGATAAACTAAAATTGAGCCAATTAAATAAGATAGTACCGTTCCAAATGGACCTGCTTGTTGCAAAGTATATCCAGAACTTAAAAATAATCCTGTTCCAATAACACCACCAAAGCTAAGTAACATAAGATGACGTTGTTTCATTGCACGTTTAAATGATGGTTGTTCCATTAATGTTCTCCTTATCTTCAAGTTCTACACTTTTTAAATATAATTATTCATTCTATTAATTTCTGAAAATTTAGTCAATGTATTTTTTTCTCAATTCACTTCCCGCTCATATATGTATTGTCTTTAATGATTCTTTCGTTTTCAAAGAGAATTTCATCTATTTATTCACTGAATTTTCAAACTTTTATAAAAATTCAATCTCTAGTATTGATTTTCAGTCGTAAAGTCTATAACATTTATAGATAAGTAAGTACAAATATTATAAGTAATAGATAGAGGGGAAAATATAATGACAGAACATAATGACTTAGTGAAATCTACCCAAGAAATTACAAAAGAAGCATTACATAAATTAGGCTTTGACGATGGCATGTATGATTTAATCAAAGAACCTTTAAGAATACTAGAAGTCCGTATACCCGTCCGCATGGATGATGGTACTGTTAAAACTTTTACCGGTTACCGTGCGCAACATAATCATTCTGTTGGTCCTACTAAAGGTGGCGTACGTTTCCATCCTGATGTAAATAAAGAAGAAGTTAAGGCACTTGCAATGTGGATGACGATGAAATGTGGTATTACTAACTTACCATTTGGTGGCGGTAAAGGCGGCGTCATCTGTGACCCACGTCAAATGAGTAATCAAGAGCTTGAAAATCTATCTCGTGGTTTTGTTAGAGCTATATCACAATTCGTAGGTCCTGCGAGTGATATCCCAGCACCAGATGTTTATACTAATCCACAAATCATGTCTTGGATGATGGATGAATACAGTAAAATTAATCGTTCAAATGCTTTTGCCTTCATCACTGGTAAACCACTCTCTTTAGGTGGTTCAGAAGGTCGTAACCGTGCCACTGCGCTTGGTGCTGTAATTACTATTGAAGAAGCAACTAAACGTAGAAACATTGATATCAAGGGGTCTCGTGTTGCGATTCAAGGATTTGGTAACGCTGGTAGTTTTATTGCCAAAATCTTACATGATATGGGAGCAAAAATTGTAGCTATTTCTGAAAGTTATGGCGCTTTACATGATCCAGATGGTTTAGATGTTGACGAGCTTGTAGAGCTTAAAGAAAAACATGGCCGTGTTACACACTTATTTGAGGGCGTCATCCCTAATAAAGAATTATTTGAAGTCGACTGTGATATTCTTATCCCAGCTGCATTATCAAATCAAATTACTGAAGAAAACGCACATGACATTAAAGCAAGCATCGTTGCAGAAGCAGCGAATGGTCCTACGACAAAAGAAGCGACACGTATATTAACAGAACGTGGTGTGTTACTTATACCTGATGTACTTGCGAGTGCTGGTGGTGTAACTGTTTCTTACTTCGAATGGGTACAAAATAATCAAGGCTATTATTGGTCTGAAGAAGAAATAAACAGTCTACTCCGTGAAAAAATGGTAGAAGCATTCAATAAAATCTATGACTTAGCTGAAAGTAGAAAATTGGATATGCGTTTAGCTTCCTATGTTGTAGGTATCAAACGTACAGCTGAAGCTACACGTTTCCGTGGTTGGGCATAAATTTTCACAATATATCAATGTGATAAACATTGTCTTTTCAAAAGCTACACCTTCATTGGTGTGGCTTTTTATTATTATATTTATCTATACAGCTTCCAACAATTCTTCCTAATCCTTTTCACCCACCCTTTCCTCTTCATAATCTAATAAAAATTTATAAATAATCCTCTAATTCATATATATTTTGAATTATTCAATCAGTGAATTTTCTGATTTATTTGAAAAATAAAAAAATACTCTATATAATTATCTACAATAAAGGGGAGGATATAAATTATGAAAAATAACATTTATGGGAATACACCATGTTTTTTAAATAGTAAAAATTTAAATCAATCAAATACTTTAGATACAGATGTAATTGTATATGGAGTACCTTTTGAAGGCGAAAGCACTTGGGGAGATTATACAGGTGTAGAACTTGGTCCAAAGCAAATTAGACTGTCCTCTGCACGTTACAGTCAATATCTACCAGAACTAAACCACATTGATATTAGTGAACACTTATCTATGGGGGACGTCGGTGATGTGCCATTTGTCGCTCATGACAATAAAGAAAGCTATGATAACATTACAGATTTCACTAAAAAACTATGGGAAAGTGAAAAATTCTTAGTTGGCTTTGGCGGCGAACACGGTGTCACTTATCCTATTCTTAAATCATTAACAGAAACTGGTAAAAAAGTCGGCATCATTCATTTAGATGCACATTATGATAATATGCCAGATTATGAGGGTGAAGCTTATGCCCGTAATACACCTTTCATGAGACTTTATGAAACAGACGGTGTACGTAACGAAAGCATTATTCACACTGGTATTCACGGCCCGAGAAATCATCCATCAACAGGACGTTACGCTGAAGAAGCTGGTGCCGTAACGATAACAATCAATGATATCCGTGAATCAAATAATATAAAACAGTTTGCCCGTGACATCTACGCTCAAGCAAGTGCCGATGTAGATGTCGTATATTTAACAATATGTAGTGACGTATTGGATTTCGCTTATAATCCAGGTGGACCTGTCGATGGTAATGGTCTAACGTCCTATGAATTATTAACGATGATTCACGAATTTGGTGCGCTCGGCCTATGTGGTATGGATTATGTAGAAGTTTATCCTATGAAAGATGCCAATCAGAATTCTGCCCATTTCGTTTCTACAGCAGTATTATATGTACTTGCTGGCCACGTCGCTTATTTAAATAAATTAAAATAATCTGAGGAGTGGTTAAATGTTTAAACACGCGGGTAAGATTTTACGATCGCTTGGCCCTGGTATGATTATCACTGCTTCATTCATTGGCCCTGGTACAGTAACAACCATGACTCAAGGTGGCGCAGGATTTGGCTATAGTTTACTATGGGCAGTTGTCTTTTCAATCATCGCCACGATCGTGTTACAAGAAATGATTATTCGTTTATCTCTCGTTACACGTGAAGGCTTAGGTGAAGCAATTCAAGATTTATTTTCTAATAAAATTGGTAAGCTAATCATCGTGTGGTTCACACTCATTGCTGTAACCATTGGGTGTGCTGCCTATATTAGTGGTGACTTGATTGGAACCTCACTTGGGGCATCTTACTTACTTAATTTACCTGAGAATTGGGTTGCTCCAGTTATCGGCGTTATTATATTACTCATTGGATTATTTGGTAACTATAAATTTTTAGAAAAAGTTATGCTTGTACTTATGGTTATCATGGGCGCAATATTTATCACTACGATGATTGTTATAAAACCAGATGTTATGGGCATTTTAAAAGGTGCCTTCATTCCAACAATACCAGATGGTTCTATTCTTACTGTTATCGCTCTAATCGGTACAACCGTTGTGCCATATAACTTTTTTATCCACTCAACAGCTGTACACGAACGTTTTAATGGTGTTAAGGAGTTGAAATTTGCACGTTGGGATACAATTATTTCAATTACTGTCGGTGGTGTGATTTCTGCTGCAATATTAATTTCAGCAGCCACTTTAATTAAAGGTGAAGAAGTATCAAGTGTCATTCAACTTGCTGGACCGTTAGAACCTGTTCTTGGCGATGCTGCACCTATAGTGATTAGTGTTGGGTTATTCGCTGCAGGTCTGTCATCAGCCATTGCTTCTCCAACGGGTGCCGCTGCAACAATTAGTAGTCTACTCGGTTGGAAAGGCGGCATGCAAAGCAAGAAATACAAACTTGTCTTTGTTGTGATTATCATTATTGGAATTATTACTTCAGCACTTGGTTTTGAACCGCTTCAAGTCTTACTTATTGCGCAAGCGTTAAATGGTATGATTTTACCTATTATTGCAATACTTATCTTTATTATTATTAATAAGAAAAATCTAATGGGCCGCTTTGTAAATACACTTTGGCTCAATATTATCGGAGGACTCGTTGTTTTAACCGTTTCCTTCTTAGGTATCTATAGTTTTATCGATGCTATAACAAGTTTCATTTCAGGCTAAATTCATATTAAACATGACAAAAGGGCTAATAAAGCAGTTATTCAACTGTACTTTATTAGCCCTTTGCCTTAATTAATCCTATTCAATTAAAGATATGCATTTCATCTTTTAAAAGAATTTATACTAATTTTTTATCAGAAAATTTATTGTAAACCCACCTTATCACTAAAGCTAGCGTAATAAACAATCCGATATAACCGAATGTTTTAAATACAAAGTTTACTAAATCAACAAATCCAATAAAGCTTAATAAGAATGCCACAATTAATGTAATACCCATCATTACCACATAACTTTTACTATATGGTGTAGTAAATCTGCTTAAAAATGGATACATCATACCAACGCAACTATTGAATATAACGCCAATCATTACTGCAGACATAAAAATACCAATGACTGGGTGTATATCATTTGCCAACAATAACGTAGGAATATCTACACCATTTGCATTTTGAATATTTGCCAGTAACCCTGCAGTCATGATTAATAATAAAATACTGAATGCTAAGCCTCCGTAAAATGACCCTCTTCTTGCAGCTTTATGACTCATTGAATCATTACCGACAATTGTTAAGAATCCAAAACTATTTCCAATAATCAGTCCACCATATACGATAGCATCCCACCACCAAAATGAACTTGATGTTTTTGAGGGCTCTATTTGTTTACTAACTTCTGAAAATGGAACCGTTGGATTTAAAATATTATATCCTGCGATAATTAACACAGCAATCACTAGAAATGGTGTAACTATGCTCAATATCGTCATTATACGATTAAATTTAAGTTGTAATACAATAAACAATAGTATAACTAGGGCTAATGACCCTACCCATACTGGTACGCCAAACCCTTGTTCCATGGCAGAACCTCCGCCTGCTATCATAACTACGGTTAATCCAAACAGGAAGAAAATGGTTAAGTAGTCGATAATACGACCTACAATTTTACCAAACATATGATTTAGTGAAATTTCATAAGTATCTGAGTCTAATCTATAACCAACTTTTGAAGTTTGTCTCGTGGCGAAAGTCACAATTATACCAGTAACAATTACAGCTATGTATGCATAATTACCGTGATTCACAAAAAATTGTAGTAACTCTTGTCCAGTTGTAAAACCTGCACCTACAATAAAACTCAGATAAGCTAACGCCATTTTTATGGCCGCTTTATTATCCTTGCTCATTGATGAAGCATCCCCTTTTCAATTATTTGTAAAACATCATAAGTTTTTATTATAACATTCTTCGTTAATTCTTGTTTTATTAATATAATGCTCCGCTTTATTTTTTTGAACTTAAACATAAAAAAGAAGCAACATATCATCACTGATATATTGCCTCTGGGTTATTTTAATTAACGTTTTATTCTCTTACATCAATTTTGCAACATCACGCATAATGCTCGCTTTCTTATAGCCATGTAGGTCATGCAGTGATTGATATGCGTTAAATAATTTTTTATAGATTTCCACTTTATCCGGTTGAGGCTCAACAGTATATAATACGGGTTCTTTCATTGCTTTGACCGCCTCACTAAAGTCCGTATGCGCCCCACCACATATTGCGCCTAAAATAGCTGCGCCAATTGCTGGTGCATATTCGCTATCAATAACCGTCACTCGTTTGTTCAGCACGTTCGCATAGATATCCATGAGTAATGTATTCTTTTTAGGAATACCACCACAAGCAAATACATGATCCACTTCCATATGCCATCCTTCATACTGTTGCATAATCATTTTAGTACCAAATGCGGTTGCCTCCATGTACGCACGATAAATTTCTTCATGTTTCGTATGTAATCCCATGCCAAATAAGCAACCTTTTAAATTACTATCACTGAGTACACTTCTATTGCCGTTGTGCCAATCTAGTGCGATAAGTCCACTTTCGCCAGGGTATAATTTAGCGGCCTTTTCATTTAATAATTCAAAAATTGAAATATCCCGTAACTTCGCCTCTTTGACATCATCATACGGCGTTTGTTTCGCCACGTACTCAAATAAGTCACCTACAGCAGTTTGTCCTGCCTCGTATGCATAAAGTTCTGGAATAATGGCACCTTTAACTGAACCAGAAATACCAGGCACCTTATGTTGTTCTTTATTAAGCATTAAATGACATGTACTTGTGCCCATGACCATAGTCATTTCTTTATCTCTTTCTGAACCTATCCCTAATAAACTTGCATGCGCATCTATAATAAATGGACTGACTTGCGTTTCTGGTGAAAGTCCTAGTTTATCTGCCATTGTCTGACTAACCTTACCTACAGTTTCACCAATATTAACGACTGGTGCTTCCACTTTCGCTCTTACAATATTAGATAAATCATTATCTACTTTATCAAACAAATCATAATGGAATCCTGTGTCCGCTTCCCAAAACGATTTAAACCCTAAGCCACAATTTGATCTGACGTTTTGATCAGTGAGTCGATTGACAATCCAGTCCCCCGCCTCCATGATATACGCACTCTCAGCTATCACTTCAGGCGCCTTATTGTTTACTTCCATAATCTTAGGTATCATCCACTCACTACTCGCATTAAAGCCATAGTAGCCTAACCAACGATTCTTCTCTTCAAGCGCAGTCTTAAATAATACATCTGCCTCGTCTTGCGCACCATGATGCTTCCATAATTTAACGTAAGCGTGTGGATTATCTTTAAATCCTTCCTTATTATGAATAGGCTCCATATTTTCATCCACAAATACCACAGTTGACGATGTAAAATCTATACCGATACCGACAATTTCGTTTGGCGCAATTTGTGTTTTTGCTAAAATAGCTGGAATGCCTTCTTCAATAACTTCCATATAATCATTCGCATTTTGTAACGCATAACTTTGAGGTAGTTTTTGACCATCAAGTTCTCCTTCTATCGTGCCATGTGTATATGTTTTAATAAATTGCTCTACAATTTCACCATTCTCTGTATTTATAAGAAAGGCTCTACCTGAACCTGTTCCAAAATCTATCCCTATACTGTAAGCCATACTTTAACCCTCCAGATCTTCCTATACGACAGAAAGCGCTTTCTTAAATCATAATTAAGATTCTCTAAAAATACAAGGGAGCGGGCAAACGAAATCATAATTTGATTTCATTTGCCCGCTCCCATAACACTCACTATTATAATCACATTAAAACATTTTAAAACGTTTCAACTTCATTAAACTGTGATAAATAAAGTTGTTTATAGTGTCCATCTTGTTGCATTAATATTTCGTGACTACCTTCTTCTAAGATTTCGCCATCTTTGATAAATATAATACGGTCTACGTCTTTAATTGTTGATAAACGATGCGCAATAATGAGCGATGTTCTATTTTCAGACAGCTTTTTAAATGCCAATTGAATTTTATTTTCTGTTTCTATATCTAACGCACTTGTAGCTTCATCTAAAATAATAATAGACGGGTCTTTTAAAAACATTCTAGCGATGGAAATACGCTGTTTCTGTCCACCAGATAATTTCGTACCTCTTTCACCTACGAGTGTATCCAAACCAAAGGGTAAGTCTTCGATAAATGTTTCTAATTGCGCATTTCTAACTGCATCCCATATTGCAGTTTCGTCAGCTTCTAAATAGCCATATACAATATTATCTCTTAAAGTACCAGAGAAGAGAAATACATCTTGCTGTACGACACCAATTTCTGCACGCAATGAAGCTAACTGAATCGATTTGATGCTTTGGCCATTAATTAAGATATCACCGTCATCTACTTCATAAAATCTCGGCAATAAAGAACTGATTGTCGTTTTACCACTACCACTCGGTCCAACCAATGCAATCTTCTCACCATGCTGAATATCTAAATTTAGTTTTTTTAGAATTGGTGTTTCGCCATATCCAAATGTTACATCTTTATATTGAATCGTCTTAGGATCACTCGGCATTTGAATCGCATCTGGTGCATCCTGTATTTCTGGATTAATGCTTAATATTTCGCTAAAGTTTTTAAATCCTGCAATTGCTTTTGGAAATAGCTCTATAATCATATTAATTTGTTGTAATGGTTTAAAGAGTACATTCGTAATCATGATAAATGCAACGATACCACCATATGATAAATCACCATTCAACACAAAATAACTTCCGACTACTAACACAATAATTAATGTCAGATTTTGGGCAATATGACTAATTGTAATATTCCAAGACATATAATTATATGCTTTTAATTTTGTAGCTCTAAAATTATCATTTATATTTCTAAATTTCGTTTGCTCATGTTTTTCATTTGTAAAGGCCTGTACAAGTCTTATGCCACCCACATTATCTGCGATTAATTCATTAAAACGTGACACATTTGTAAATAAGTTCTTAAATGCACGAGACATTTTTTGGCTGAAAAATATAGCCAAGATAAAAACAATAGGCACCACACAAAACGTAATGAGTGCTAACTTTACATCAATCGTTAACATGATGACAAATGCACCAATCAGCGTCATGATAGATAAAAATACATCTTCTGGGCCATGATGGGCAGCTTCACCAATATCCATCAAATCATTCGTCAGTCGACCAATGAGCTTTCCGGATTTTTGGTTATCAAAATACTTAAAATTCAATTTCTGAATATGACTATATAAATCATTACGCATATTATGTATATGCCTAAATCACCATTAATACATAAACAAAACACTGTTAAATCAACGTTTTATATTCTCACACATGCCATTATTTTTAGTTTTTTCATTCCATTATGTCATAATTATGTCATGACAGAACTTAATTACATATTCATTCCCGTATGCGTGAGATTTATTATTTTTACATTTCTTCCAAATTAGAAATATTATTTTTTATCTCATCAATAACTTGCTTTCTTTCCCTGTCAATCCATTTATATGATATTAAAAATTCTTTCAAACCACTATCTATATCATCTACTCTCACTAAATACGAATTTAATTTACTATAGATTTCATCAATAATTCTTTCATTTTCTATATTTACAATTGGTTCTAACATATTTATTGTAATATTGGGAACTTCTTCTTCAAAATTGTTTACTTTTGATTGATCCATAACATTATTTCTTTGTTCTTCAATTTTCAGATGTTCTTGTATTATAAAACGAAAATCATTCACTCTTTTAGAATTTCCTATTTCATAGTCTTCATCTGAAATATCTTTATAGCTTTCACCAAATTGAATTGTAAAATTAATATAGCTTTTTATCAAAACTTCTATGTTCTGTAAAATAGAATTGTATGTATTTATTTCATGCAAATATTCTTTTAGCATATTGTTTTTGATTTCAGCTTTCAGTCTTTGCCTATTGAACTTTTCTATTTTTCTATTTTCATTTAATTGATTGTCTATTTGAATTTTAGTGTTTTTCGTAGCTGTTTCTCCCGAAATTTTTGCACCCCAATAAGCACCTCCAAATGTAGCAAATAAACCCATAAATAGTAAAGCTATTTCAAACGAATTTTCTTGCCCAAACATTAAGGCTAAACTCCCCAATGATAAACTTAGTAAAAAAATAAATAAAATGATAACTACATTATTTTTCATTATTAACAAAATATTTTTCAAAACATCATTCACCCTCTTAGTATATATATGTATAATTATCTACATAAATAATTATATAAGCAATCCTTTTTGTAAATTTCACTAACAATAGATTTTATAAAATAAATTTACTTATTATTATAAATATCCATCTCTGACATTCCCCCTGTGCTGCATCGAGAAATGAATAAACGTATAGTTGTTCGTTTGACGTTCTATAATTATGTCCATATTATCATTAAATATAAACAAATTCTTAAATTTTTATATTAACCATAACTTTTTGTTATCATCTTTATTTTTTATGTATAGTACAATTAAGTTAATAATTTATTTTTAAAGGGGATATGTAAAATGAAAAAGTTATTATTTTTATTATTAGCGAGTTTCTTAGTATTAGCAGCATGTGGGAACGAAGAAGAAAGTAAGCTAGACGATAAGAAAGAAACTAAAGCGTCTGATAAAGAAAGTAAGAAAGACGATAAGAAAAAAGATGAAGATAAAGAGAAAGAGAAAGAAAAATCAGACGATAAGTCTAATGAAGAAGTAGCAAACGAAGAACCACAATCACAAGAACAGCAAAGCACTGAACAACCTGTGCAATCACAAGAACAAGTGAATGCTCAAGAACAACAACCTGTTCAGTCACAAGAACAAGCACCTGTACAACAAGAGCCTACTGCCCAAGAAAAAGCAGAAGCTAATGCGAAAGTAGCTAAAGAACATGGTTATACTGGTTTACCTAATGGGGATGCTCATAGTGATGTGCCAGTTGGCCAAATTGAATTACCACCTGAAGAATTAGCTAAGGAAGAAGCTAAGCCTGAATATCAAGATGTAGTCGAAACCGAAGAAGAAAGTGATTGGGTAAAAGGTCAAGATGAATGGATGAATGCAAGCGAATCGGAAAGAACAGAAATTAGAAAAGCAGATGCTGAGAAATATGGGTATGAATACGACCCTAGCGACTATGAATAATTCTACGGGCATTTAACTATGCCCTATATATTTTTATCAAAAAAAACGCCTAACTAAGTTAGACCTTGAAAGGAGGTGATATTGTGAGTGATGAGTATTATAATAAAGAGCAAATAGATTATGAAATTAACGGTAAAACAGAAGGCGAAAAGAGAAACCAAGAATCTGGAGACAAAAGTAATCTGACGGTTGAAGAAATGAAAAAAAGACTTAAAGAAGATAAAGACTAACCTTATTTTTTCCAAAAATAATAATCAAGTTTAACTCTATTTTCAAAATCAATATATACCTCTGAATACTCTGATGTTTTAATAATTTCGTCTTTTAATTCAGAGTATTCTCTACTAATAATTATATTTCTATTAGACTTTTTAGAAAAACTTTCGATTATTCCTTCGTCTATTATACTGTTGTCCATTTCTTTAATAATAACATAAATCATATACTTATCATTTTCATATCTTTTAATGTGAATAGGTAAAGTATTTGTTAAACTTAAATTTTTTCTAGCTCTATTTGTATTAATGAATCTATTATATATATCTAGTAGCAATGGATAGATTATTTCAGTTAGTAATACAACTAAAATTATGCTACTAAAAAGGGATAAACTAATTTTTGTAAAAGATAAATTATTAAATAATTCATTAACATTATTTATTCCTGAAAACAAACTTAAAATTAACAAGAATATTAGTATAGATATAATAGAAAAGAAACTGAGTATTACATTTTTATTATCGCTATTATAGTAAATTATGTTTTTACTAGATAATGAATAATAAGTATAAAAACCTGGAATACCGGAAGTAATTAATAACAATATAATTTCCAACATCTCACCCGCTTTTTATTTAATTATAACACATACCTATAGATTATTCACTTTTCCATAGTTTTTATCTATAGGTATATATTTTTATCTTTTTTAGGAGGAATGATTATGACAGTCAAAAATACGGAGTTTAAGAAGTCTGCAACACCAGTGTTTTGCGCCATTTCGTTGGCGTGCTGTTGGCGTAAAAAAACATCTATTCATTTAGGTGGGTTTATTTTATCTCTATAATATCTAACAAATTAACCTTACTTAAACCAGTTTCTTCATATAAATAGAGTAATTGTGTGTGAACATCTACTTTGTGTATGTACCCCTCTTTTTCTTTAATATATCCATCTACAAAATAACGCAATTCAATTGTTGGGTCATGATACATTTGAATATTAACTTATCGTTTAGATCATTCAATTGATGGTCACTTAATGACGATCTATCAATCTTATTTTGGTCTTGTATGTATTGTTCTAGTTGCTCGTATTGTTCGGGTAACGTCTTAAAGGCTAGCCACTTAACCATGCCACGCCCTTGTGGTATACGTGGGTTAAGGTACTCTCTAGGGATTTTACGATAATCGGATTCATATTTATATTCATCTGGTGCATCTTGGTTAACAATCATTTTAATCACCTCACAAATATAACGGAACTTTTGTTCGTATGAATAAATAAAAATATATAATTGGCATAAAAAATAGCCGCCCCGAAAGGCGACTCTGTAATTTTTTAAAAAGAATAGTATATCTAAATATTCTATTTAATCAGAACTTTTCCACCAGGTATAAATTCCTACTAAAGTTATAAAGCCTGCTACATATAACCAATTCGGTATACCTGAGCTTCCAGATGATTTTTCAAATTCTTTATACTTCATATCTACCGTACTTCCTTGAAGTTCTTCCCCGTTTGGATCTACTGCCCAGTAGTCTATAAAGACCAATTTTTCCCCCTCTTTTTGAAATCTATATACAGGTGAATTTTTAGAATCACCGGGAGGCTCTGCTTCAATGTATATAATATTTTCACTTACATCTTGGATTTCATACTTTAAGGTGTATTTAAATATATCATGCTTAATAGTGATTTCACCGTCATCGAACGTTATTGTATAGTTTGATTCTTCTTGTGATTCCCAAGTACCTTGTAAAAATTTATCTGTATCATTACCACAAGCATATAAAAAGATAATCACAGAAATAATTAAAAAAGGTATTTTAAGATTTTTCACATTTTCCACTCCTTATATATATTCAAATTAAATTATAAATGAATTAAAGAATTTTTCAATGCTTTTTGCACATAAAAAAGTACCCCTAATTAAAGGGGTAAAAATATAATGTAAATTAATATATAAGGATCCAATTCAATTGGACTAACTCATTCTTTAATAATATAACATAAAAAACACCCAGTGACATGTTTGGGTGTTAGGGATTTTTTTACAAATAATGCATTTGTTTGGTAGTGATGTTTGCATGTAATAATACTTTACCACATTAAACATAAAAATAACCACTCCGAAGAGTGGTTCCATATATTTCGGTCTAATTTGCTCCATTATCTTTTGGTGCTATAGTCTGTTCAATTTTCTCTATATTTCCTTTCACAGCTTCGAGTATCTGTGTTGAAAATTCAGCTTTCTTTTCATTGCTCCAATCATTGTTATCTACATCATTATTATATGAATTTATTACTGATGGTATAATTTCTATAAAACAATGTAACAACACTTTAGATTTCTTAAGTGTTTCTTCTTCTTTTACATAATCTCCTGTATAATTATCTATATTAATATCAATTTGAGAATTATTTTCATAGAACCTAATCTCATAGGTATTTTTGCAATGTTGAAATTGAGCTAAAATCTCAGTTAAAGATTCCATTTCAATAATAAAAGATAATGTGCTAAATAAATTCATAACATCGTTGCCAGATCCAGTTAAAGTTGCTTGATTTTGGTTTCCTAAACCTTTAAACCCCGTAACACTTTTTAAAACAAGCTCTTCGACCTCATCAATATTGTTATCATTTTTAAACTTGGATACTAACCAAAGAAAAAAATCAGATTCGAATACAAAAGCTTGTGCTTCTATTATTTTATTTTTATCACTATTATTAAATTTCCTCAAAATTTTCAATGCATTAGATCCTCTAGCTTTATCAATTAAATATTGAGTTCTCATACCATCCGTATAAATAACAAAAAAACCTGATGTAGTTTTAATTCTCTCTGCAAATATCGGATTTTGTTCTTGACCTTTCATCAAGGAGTCAAATTTATATTCGAAATAATTATACTCAAACTCACTCTCTTTTATAGTCACTTTTTTATTTTCATCAAAATATTTATTAATACTGTAATCTAATGGTTCACCAGTATAGGTATCTATTTCATTATCTCGCCAATTTTCATAATCAAGAATATTATTGATTATTTCTTCGATATTCCTATAATCTCCGTCTTGATTTTTTGAATTATCTACATACTTACTATACATAAAATCTTCCTATCTGTTATGAATTTTTAAGTTTGTAACGTTTTTACCGTATTTTATTTTACAGCCTTTAAAATCAACTTTTATTTCACTTTCTCTAACTGATTCTTCATATAGTGCATTTATATTAATATCAAAATTAAATGTAAAACTGTTAGTATTATTTTTCAAATTGTAACTATATATATATTGAGATATCGTTTTAATTTCAGGATCATTTGTTTTTGTAACATCTATCCAATCTGGGAAATATACAAAAACATACCCTTTTGCATTACTAGTGTTACCTAAGATGTCAACTTTCACTGATATCTTTCTTGGTTTTCCATCTAATTTTATAGTATTTGATTTATCTCTAGAGTCTATTACTTTCATATCCACCATAGACCTAAAGGATAAAAATAAAAACAAAATAAAATTGAATATAGAGGTATACAGAGCAACACTCATAGTAAAAATAATATCTTGAGGAAAAAAATGAGTAAGAAAAGGAAAAATACACATAAAGTTATAATTAATTGCGCAGAAATACGAAAGAAAAATAAAAATAAATGTAAATATTGCTTTAAGAAGATCTGCTTTCCACTTATTATTCATTTAAGTATCCATTCAATATTTCTTTTATAATGTCCATAAATATCAATTCATTATTTTGTCCGAAAATAAGTCCATTAGAGTGAACCTCTTCTGAAACATTTGCTTCAGTATTATACAAAATTATTTTATCAATAAATATCGAACCATCATCAAGTGCCCAAAATAAATATTCTTTCATTAACGTAAAATCTTTTTCTTTATTTTTAATTTGATTAAATATTAATTTTATTTCATCAATTGTTTCTTCATCAATTGTAGGGTCTGTTATTTCCATGTTAATAATCTCCCAATCCCTAGAACCATTTACTTTTTCAAGTATTTTCAACATAAGATATGAGTTAATTGTAATTTGAGTATAACCTTGTTCATATATTTTTTTCATTATTTCGGGATATGAGCCAAATTTAGACAAATCATCAATTTCAACTGAAATCACGTCATAAACATTATCATTATATATTTTCATTAATTTCACATAATTTGTCATTGTCATTTCCCCCTCCCGAATTTTATTGTCATATATAATATAACCTATAAATTAATTGTAATACAACAAAAAATATTGTATTAATGCAATACTTTACCCAACAACTCATTTAGCATTTGCCTAACTCTCGGTGCTTGCACACCAAATATACTACCAGCCTTTTCGAAACTAACTCCATTACAAATTAATAAAAACAAATTATGTTCTTTTTCAGTCGCTACTCTTTCTACAATAACCTCTAACTCGTTAAAAAATATAATATCCTCAACATTGCTATTATCTATCTCATTCGTTTCTTCTTGATCATTCACATTAAAGAAGTCATCAATACCAATATCTTCATCACACGTAACTTTATTATCTATTGTATTGTGATAATTCAATATGAACTCTTTTACAGTTGCTTTATCGTATCTCATACATAATCCACTGCCTTTGCAACACGTTTCAATATAACCTCTCTAGCGTGTCTTAGTGTTAATTCACTTACACCTATCACATCAGCTATCACTTCATCTGTATACTTCTTATCATCCCACCAAGTGAGTTTAATAATCTGTTGTACTTTAACTTCACTATTGTTAAATACCTCTGTAATACCCTTTACAATCGATTCTAGGTTCATGTACTTTAATTCGTTCATATCACTAGGTTTATTCTTATAAGTATCAACCATACTATGATAATTACGCATGTATTTTTCTAATATTGGATAATCTACTTTATCTAATCCCCTAATCACACAACCAACTCCTCACGCTCATTATTTAGGCTTTTTTTTACTTCTACTACAAAGTTTTGATATATAACTTCATTCTCTTTTTCACGCTGTTCATTGCGTTCTATACGTTTATTGTGATGTATCTTATATAAATCTTCCTGTAACTTATCAATTGTCTTATAAGGCTTGTTACTGCCATTAGATTTGAAGTATCTCATCACTTCTTTTTGTTCCTTAGGTGTGTAGTTACTGATAAGTTTCTTCAATAAATTGAGTTTCTTGGTACTATTAATTTTAAAACGATTCAATTCATCTTTTTGGTCAGTGATCCATATGACTAATTTCTCTACTGGATATGAAACTGTTATAACACCAGCGATTTCATCACACACTGTATGAGAAGTATTAAGATGATACATTGCATTGATTTGTTCCTGTATTGCTCGTATCTTACTATTAATAAACATGGGGTTATATTGAGTTAACAGTTCATATTCCGTTAATTTTGTACCATAGTAGTAAAATATGCTCTGCGATTTTATAAGTTTCAAATCCATCACCTCTTTTCAATTTGTATATGGGGAGGGGGTTATACGCGATAATTATTAACAAATGTCGAGAAAAGACTCCCCACCTCGTTCCCCGAGGTTAAAATAAAATTAAAAATATTTTGGTGGGGGGGGTTAAATAATACAGATACACCACAATAGTGCATCTGCAATTGTTTTACTTTATACCTTTTGGATATCGTCCCATGTCAATCCTTCATCATATTCATGGTGAACCACATTGTTAATATCAATAACATAATCCTCGTTATTTTTTAAATGACTTATCGTCTTTATCGCTTGCGCATTACTTCTTATCTCTATATCAGTTAATTCTCTTTCTTTAAAGTTTCTTACTCTGCCATATATGTGTGTTTTACCTAATACATCTGCGAAGTACTGTATAGCTTGTTCGCTTATAGGTCTAATACAATAAATATATTCTTCTCTTAAGTATTGTTTTGAATTTTCTCTTTTGACTTTTTCAAATGCCTTCATTAATAATCCTCCTAATAGTTTTTAATTAATTCATTGTTTTTATTATTAATATTTTGATTCGTACTATATAAATTATATTTTTCTTTATAATATAGTGCGTTTTGGTCGGTGATATATTGTGATAAAGAACCACCAAACACGCCAATTCTAAAACGTAACCAACTTTTACCCACACGTTTCTCACTGTCAAAATGTCCTACTACATCTGTTCTCCAGTCTTCTACACTATCTGGATTATTTAAAAATAGCTTCATGCCTTGTGCTATCCTTTGTTCATTTTGCATTTCTGAACGCTGCTCAAGTAACAGATCTTTTTGCTTAATCAATGATTTAATTTGCTCCTCTACACTGTTTAAATCATTTGTATTACTGTTAATGTTTTCTTCTAAAAGTTTGTATTCCTTATCAAAATTAGACTGTACTAAATTCATTTTATCTTCTGGTACACGTGGCACAAACTGACGGTTAACCCTTATATCTAATTCTAATTTCTTTTCTTTATTTAGTAGTTCCTCAACTTCTTCATCAGGTGCACGCTTGATATATTCCTTTAACATGCTTAGTTCTTCATGAGGTAATACGCCATAGTAAAACTGTCTATCCTGTTCAAGCAATAACTGTAACGCCCTCATAGATTCAGTCATATATTTTGCTTTTGGTTCCTTAACTTTAATGTGAGTTACTGTTTCATTCTTTCGTTCATCAGCCTGTAAATTTTCATTCATTTTACTAATAATATTTCTTAATTTATTATTTTGAAATCCGAGCATTGTTTTATTCTCCCTTATTTTTAACATTATTATTTTTATTGTTTGTTTACTTAATTAAGTTCTTTGACATTGTCTATCTATAATTCTTTTGATTTGTCTAAATTCATCTTCTTTACGTGTATATTTTCTTATTCTCTTACTTAGATAACTCGCTGATACATACCGAGGATTAATAGGTGATTGTTTAATAATTTTATTAGCCACTATATTTAAATTTTTCATGCTTAGCACCTCATTAAGTAATCTCTAAACCAATTATATTTAGCGTTTCTAACCACTTTTACGTTACCTTCATTATACCATTATGGGGTATATAAATCCAATACTGACGAGGGTTTGAGTTGTATAAAGATATAAAATATCTGGAATATCTTTAAATGCGTATACGTACGCGTATTTGAGATTAAATTTAGTGTTATTTATCTAATTGTTTAATACTTTTCTCACTAGCGTTAAAGTGCCAATTGAGGCAATTCTTGTCTTTCACATCAAATCCAGCTTCCAGCATAGCCCCTTTAAATTGACCATTAGTTACATAACTACTTCCAAAGGTACCAGACAACGATTCACGATATTTTCTTTCAAAAACATGTTTCAATCCATATGAAGAACGTCTTGTATTAAATGTTTTAATTTTATTAATTGAGTAGCAAAATTCTAGTAATGCGTCTTTCTCAACTTGGTTTAACTTTTCGAATTCTTCGGGTTGATCTAATTGATTCATAATATTTGCTCCATTCTTATTTTTATTATCAGTGTGTCACGAGAGTGAAATAAAAGTTGCTACATTCTTTAAAAGTTGCTACAAATCCCATAAAACATTACTCCCACAATGATTTTAACGATTCCTGAAATGGTTAAAACCTGCTACATGAGTTGCTACATTCTTTAAAAGTCGCTACAAAAACTTGCTACACAACAGTTAAAACCTGCTACATTTTATTAAAAGTAGCTACAATATTTGAAAACTTGCTACACTCAAATCCTTACTCCCACAACGCTTTTGATAATTATGTAGCAACTCTATCTAAATGTAGCAACTTTTGTCCTTACTTCTCTGACACAGAATTTATTTTTTTATACAAGTTACTTCCTTTTTGTGGTTCTATAATATTATCTTTGTCACTGTATTTGTCGTCGGTATCATATGGCGCTACATCATATAATACATCGCTATTTTTATGATAAAATCTTAACGGGTAACCTTTAAATGGAGAACGTGCCATTTCTACCGTATAACCTAGCCTTATTAATTCTTTAGTGAAACTGTGTACTTTCATGACTTCGTAACCATATCTTTTTGCCCATTGTCGATATATTTCGTATGCTACTTCTCTTGCTCGACCGTCTACGGGGTGAATAGGTCTATTACCTTCCATATCTAAAAAGTGCCTAACTGGTTCGTTTTCATATTGATAACTTTCTACCAGTTCATCGCTTTCATCTACTTGAGTAAACTCACCTGTATTTAATAGTTCGGGAAGATGTTCCATACATTTATTTAATAATGCTGTTAAAATATCAGGTTGGTTTAACTTTTCATCAAGACCAAGCTCTTTTTCATAACCACCGTCACCAAAAGTGCGTTTCATAGGAACAATAACCATACGTCGATAAAATCCAAACGTTTTATCACTTGCAGGTGGAATGTTATTACCAGCAAACAACAGTTTATTATGTGGTTTAAAATCAAAGTCTTGCTTGCCTTTAGGGTTAACATTAATTACATTACCAGTGGCAATTGATTTATAGTTACCTGTATCTTTAATAAACGTATTGTCCATATCATCATCAATATTAACCATCTTGCCCATTAGACGAGCTGGTTTAAATTCATGCCCTAAATCTTTAAATTTTAAAGCAGTGGTGTTTCTCCGACCAATAAAATTTTGTATTAGTTGAAGCAATGTTGACTTACCATTACTGCCATTTTTATTTTTTGTACCTGTACTATAAAAGAATATTGTTTTTTCTAAAAAGTTTTCTTTGTATAGACAATATGCGATCACTTGATAAATAAGTTTTTCAATTTGAGAATCGTCATCTGCGACACCTCTTATAAACCTTTCAAGCACTGCACTTTCAACATTCTTATCATATTTTACGTCAATCTTACTTGTAGATATATGTTGTGGTGAATAGTCTGTTAAATCACCCGTTTTTAAGTTTAAAACACCATTATCTACAACTAATTTATGTGGTTCTAACTGTTTATCTTTAAACTTTATAGACATTGCCTTTAATTTATAAAACACTTCCCTATTTTGATGTTCCTTAATTTGTGGCATTTCTAAATAAGCAATTTGTCTAATGGTATCTTCATCTAAATGTTGATAGTATTTTCCGTTAAAAAAATGAATGTTACCATCAATCATAATCATGTTGTATTTCGAAGCTAAATTATGACTAAAGGTAGTGTGATTAAACTTGTCGTCGTCCTCTTGCTGAATCATTTCTTCACGATAATCCGATATATGACTTAAAACTTCTCTTTTGTCACTCATTTACTAGCCCCTTTCTTTTTATTTTTCTTATCTTTTTTCAGTATTGAAATAAAGGTCTTATTCACTTCCTCTTGCTCAATAGGTGGCGAGCAATTCATAGCCCAAGCACTCACTAAACCATATACAAGTTCAGGTTCAACATATCTGCGTAATAGGTAGCCACTTATTGAAGCTAGCGCTTGATTGCGTTCACCTTCACCAACACCAAACGCAAGATCACGCCAATAAGATGAATCACGCTTTTTATATAGGTTTGAGTAATTAATGGTAATTGGTTTGTCTTTTTGTATGTTGTCTAGATTTGTAGACAACTGATTTAAATCATCGTTAGTTATAGCAGGAGCATCATTATGTTTAAAAATATATACTGCGCTTTTATCCTTCTTAACTGGTAGCGCCATAACTTGCGACGGTACAAAACTAGCTTCGTCTACTTCATAACCAATATGGTTTGCTAAAGTGTTTGAATACTTTCTATAATCATCTGCACTCACAGGCTCAATTAAAGGTACCATTAAGCGTATTCTAGGCTTTTCGGTATGATGTGAGTGTGTGGTGTGATATGCCCACGAATAGCCTTCTAATTGCTTACAAATAGCATTGTCTAATCCTTTGAAATCAGTAATCACATCATAATCAAGCGCAATAACAGAACGATTAATAATATTGTCGTCCTTACGGTACTTTTCATAACCGTTGCTATCTTCAACATCACCATAAAGCACTAAACCACGTTTATACTTGTTTTCATTAATCATTGGTATTTGTAATTTATTGAGCCAATCAGACCAATTCCATGTATCAAAATCACGAAATGAGTTGGAATAAAGGCTGTCATATTGTATAATGGATATACGAAAATCGTTATCCAATTTTATTTTGTTAAACTCTTTCATTTTTCCACCTCTTTTAAAATGAGAGGCAACCATGATAAAATATCTATGCATGATTACCTCATGTATTAATTACTACGCGTTATCTTCGGTTTGGTCGCCAGCAGATAATGCGTTTTTTTCTTGCTCAATATTAATTTGAATATCATCTTGCATATTCTCAATGTCACGTCGGATTGCTGATAAGGTAGATTCCACAATGTAATTTTGCTTAATGTTGTTATTAATCATTTGATGCACCATAGGCTCATTACTTTTCATTGCAAACTCTCTACCACTTTCTAATCCTGGAGCTTCTGCACTCAAGAAATCTAATAGTGATTGAACCTTATTTCTCAAATCTGCAAACTCAATGCTTTCTTGTACTTTTTCTGTGTATAACATTATTCCATTTCCTCCACTTCAATATTTCCTACAATGTAATCTAATGCCCATTCTAATATTCCAATGATGTGACCTTTTCGATTTGTTGTATGCTTTGTTTCCCCGTCTGTATCAACTATGCTATATTCGTATACTTCCTTTTTATCTTTCAATACATCTCTAAAAGTTAGCGTTACATCATCTAGTATTAAAAATTCTTCACTTTCAAAATCTAATTCACATAGAATATTAAATAAATCTTTTCTAAATAGATTAATTACTTTTTCTAAGTAAGTTGTTTCTGTAATCCCTTGTTCAGTAAGCATGTTATAACCAATTGATAAGCTACTACTGTTATTTACAACCTTTTCCATATCTCCAGTTACTTTTGATAATTGATGTTTTTGTTTAATATTCATCTTACTCAACCTCCAATTTTTTTAATGTAATTCCTGATACTGCCATAAATCCATAAAATGTTATTGCTATAAATATGTCTAATACTATGCCGAGTAATACAGTTACAAGTGATAGTAATAAAATATATAGTAGGTATTTCATAGATTCACCTTCTTTAAACTTTTTAGATCGTTGTTAGTAATATCCATCTGCGAAGTAATATGATCCATGAAATCATCTACATCAGACTTCTTAAAACGGTATGTGCTACCTACACGAAAATATTTCATTCCGTTTTTGATTAGCAAATCATCAATAGTAGGTTTTGATAAATTAAGATATTTTGATAACTCGTTATAAGTCATAAAGTATTTCTCTTTTGCTAATTCCTCCACACGTTCATCAATTGCTTGTTGTAACATGCCACGGGCTTCATCTTCATCAATGCCGATATTAAACATGTGTTACGCCTCCTTTTAATTTTTGCTACTTTTTGCTACTTTTTTACTAAAAAAAATTTCATCTATAGTAATTTTTTCAAAGCCATTATTTACTAGCTTATCTTTGACTTTCATTTTTTCATAATCTTTAAAAGGAGTAATACCTTTTTCTTTATTTCTGTAAGATTGTACAGAAATATTTAATAAGCGAGCCATTTCAATTTGTGTATAACCTATAAATTTGCGATAGCTAACAACTTTATTTTCCATCTAAAATACCTCCTTTGCTACTTTATGCTACAAGATTACCATACCAGTTTTCTATTTGCAATACTTTCAATGCTACTTTTTGAAACTACTCCTTTTGAAATTACTTATATGATGATAAAATAGTATTAATTTAAAAGTTAAGAGGTGGATTATCATCAACCAAACAATTTTATCTAAAAACATTAAAAAGATAAGGCAATCAATTGGATTGACAATGGAGGATTTCGGAAAAAAATTCACTCCTAATGCGCATAAATCTTTAGTATCAAAATGGGAAAAAGGGCAATCTCAACCAAGTGTTGAAAGACTTAAAAAAATAGCTGAAATAGGTGATGTTTCAGTTGACTATCTGATAAGTGGTAATAAAATAACTTACAATAATTTTATAAAAAAAATAAAAAATAATGATGAGTATTTAAAAGAAGAACTGTCTGAAAAACTACTTAATTTTATAGAAAGTCTTTTTCAAGACTATGAAGAAATAAAAAATGAACAATCACAAATAATAAATTTATTTTTAGCATTCCAAGAAGAATTGGATATTTCAATAAGTGAATTAATTCCTAGATTTACAGAATTGATATACGACCAAGAACTAGATTTTTATATTGAAGGATCTTATATTTTGTACACTGAAGATATTTATAAAATAACTACAAAAATATATTTGATAGACTATATATATGAATTATTAGTTCAGATTTCACTAGATTACCCCTCTATTTATTATAGAAATTTAATAGAAATTTTAGGGTCTGCAAAAGATGAAATAATCAATGTTTCCTTTAAAAAAAATAATTATACTGATACACAGCAAACGTCATTCAAACCTAAATTTATAAGAGAAGCTGTTTATAATGATTATACAACTGATATTAATAAAATAATTGAAAAAATAAGAAAATATAACTTACATCAAAATAAATGATTCGGGTGATTAAATGGCAAGCTATGACCAACTCAATAATAAATTATGGCGCTACCGTATATCATTAGGTAAAAGCCCTGTTACTGGTAAATACGAATATATATCTAAGACTGGATTTAAACGCAAAAGTGATGCGAAGAATGCTGCTGAATTAGTTGAAAGACAAATAAGAAATGGTGAGTATATCGCACCTTCCACTCATACGTTCAATTATGTAGCTGATGAATGGATTAAACACTATAGTAGAGATGCAAAAGTAAGTAGTGTGAGGGTACGTGAGAAGGCTATACATCACGCTAAAGAGCTATTTGGTAACAGAAGTATACAGACGATAACAAAGCGTGACTATCAAGCGTTTGTGGACGATATAAGCGCTCGATTTAGTAAAAATTATGTAGCTAGTATTGTAAGCTCAACTAACCTTATATTTAAGTATGCGTTGGATATGAAGATAATTGCTAAGTCGCCTATTGAGGGAATTAAGAGGGCTAAATTTAAGCCTACTGTTGAGGATTTAGAACAGAATAGCTTACAACAAAAGTTTCTTGAAAAAGATGAATTATTTAAATTTCTAAGCGTTGCTAAGCACCACCACAAGCCACTGAATAGCTTTGAATTATTTACCTTCCTTGCGTATTCTGGTATGCGTGCAGGTGAAGTGTTAGCGCTTAAATGGTCTGATATTGATTATGAAGAAAGTACAGTGAGTATCACAAAGACGTATTACAATCCAAACAATAATAAGAAAAAATATCAGATACTTACACCAAAAACAGAATCATCAATCGGTAAAATTTCAATAGATCCTAACGTTATTAAGTTGCTTCAAGATTATAAATTGAATGTGCAAGACAAATGGAAAAATGAGCTGTACGTGGATAATGATTTCATATTCACAGACAATAACGGCTATCCTCTTGTTTTTAAGAAGTTGTCACAGTGGATTCAGGCGATTATGTCACAGACTGATATTAATAAGAATATTACGACTCACTCGTTCAGATATAGCCATTGTAGCCTTTTAATTGAAGCAGGTGTACATATCAAAGAGATTCAGGAACGGTTACGCCATAAGGATATTCAAACGACTATGAACATATATGCAAGTATCACAAAATCATACAAAAAAGACGCTTCTCAAAGATTTAGTAACCTCATGGAAAACGTCTCGAAAGAATTATTTTAATCACGATTAGATTCAGCTGAACCTAATCGGTATTTTTATTTTTTAAAATTTTTATGTCAAAATTATGTCATTATCAAACACTAAACGCCTTCAAATCAACGTTAAAGACTTGTTTTACATCATTACGCATATCACGCTCTATATTCGTACCTAACTTATGTCCCCAATATGTCACGATAAATTTAAGTACCGCTACAATTCCAAAGACAAACAGCAATGCAATTCCAAAAATCACTATGAGATTCCATTGATTAGTAGGTAATAAACGGTCAATATATATACTTGTAATAAGCGGGAAAATTAATTCCAACAAACCTACAACAATTGCCGAACCAAAATCTAAGAAAAACAAACCCTTATATGGTTTGTAATAGCTAAAAAATGCTTTCACAACACCCCACCTATTCTATAATTCAATATTTTATTTATTCTTTACATATACTTTATATTATGGAGTAATTGATATGGATTATCAATAACATTCAAATCATATTTGTGACATTTTAAAAAGTGAATTTATAACACTTAAATAAATTTTTATTTCATTCCTTTTCATCTTTACCATATAAAATAGCAACAAAAAATAAACTCCTTAACCAATGTTGAATTAAGGAGTTTATTTTAAATTTTATATCTATTCTATACGCCAGAATAAGACGAGAAGCCGCCATCTACAGGAACGACGATACCTGTAACGAATCCGCTTAATTCTTTATCCATCAACCAATAAAGTGTGCCTAGAATATCTTCTGGTACACCGAAACGATTCATTGGTGTTTGTGAGAGAATTTTTGAAGCACGTTCTGAATAAGAACCATCTTCATTTCTAAGTAAAGCTTTATTTTGAGCTGTTTCAAAGAATCCAGGTGCAATTGCATTCACTCGAATGTGACCGGCAAAGTAAGTGCTCAACCATTGCGTAAAGTTACTTACAGATGCTTTTGCGCCACTGTATGCTGGAATCTTAGTCAGTGGTGTAAATGCGTTCATTGATGAAATATTAATAATTGTACCTGCCTCAGATGAAACGACATCTTTACCAAATACTTGAGACGGTAAAAATGTACCTGTGTAATTTAATTTAAATACTTTATCAATACCATCTTCTGTTAAATCAAAGAATGTTTTATCACCCTGTTCATCATACATTTCATCATTTGTTGTGGCATTCGGGTTATTACCACCTGCGCCATTAATCAGAATTGTAACTGCACCAAATGTATCGTTATATTTAAGTTTCGCTTGTGTTAAAGCATCTTTATCCAACACATTTGCCACTAATGCGACTGTTTGTTGTCTTTCTTTATCAATTTCATCTTGTAACTCAACAATTTTATCTTCAGAACGTCCTAAAATACCTACGTTGGCACCTTTTTCTACAAGGCCTTTGACGAACGTTGATCCAATAACACCTGTTGCACCAGTGATTACTACATTGACTCCTTCAAATTGTCTTGACATCATTTGCTCACTCCTTCAATTAAACCATTAATATAAGTTGCGCCTAATGCTCTATCGAACAATCCATAACCCGCTTTACCTGTTTCGCCCCAAATCATACGTCCGTGATCTGGTCTGATTGTGCCCTTGAAGTTAATATCTTGCAGTGCTTCTACCACTGCTTTCATATCTACTGAGCCGTTTTTAGATAAATGACCTGTTTCCAAGAATGAATGTGAATCTAGTCGTTTCACGTTACGCATATGCACGAAATGGATATGCTCGCCAAACGTTCTAATCATGCTTGGTAAATCATTTTCAGCTAATGAACCTAAAGATCCAGTACAGAAACAAATACCATTATTTTTACTATCATTTATAGAAAGTAAACGTTCATAGCTATCTTTATTTTTAATGATACGTGGAATACCAAATATAGGCCATGGTGGATCATCCGGATGTATCGCCAAATCAATGTCATGTTCGATTGCAGTTGGTAATACACCATCTAAGAAGTACTTCAAGTTCTCCCACAATTGCTCATCCGATATTTCACGATAAGATGTAATTAAATGATTCATTTCTTCTCTCGAATAACTTTCGTCCCAACCTGGTAAGTTTAAATCGGTCGTTAATGGATCAATATCTTTTAACTGATCATGTTTATAAATCAACGTATTAGAACCATCAGATAATTCATAGTCTAATTGTGAACGTGTCCAATCAAAGACAGGCATGAAGTTATATGTCACTGTCTTAACACCATTTTCAGCTAAATTCACTAATGATGTCTTATAATTTTCAATCAGTTCATCACGTTTATCTGTACCTAATTTAATTTCTTCACTTACAGGTAAACTTTCAACGACTTCAAATTTCAATCCTGCCGCTTCGATTGTTTGTTTTAATTTTGCGATTCTTTCTGTTGTCCAAACTTCACCTACAGGTACATCATAAATTGCAGAAACGATATGCTTCATGTCTGGAATTTGTTTAATGTTCTCTAATGTAACTGGATCATCTTCACCGTACCAACGAAATGATAATTCCATCGTTATACCTCCTTAACGCCTTCTATTTTGAATAAATTCACTGCATTGTTATAGCAAATATCTTTTAACATTTGTTCAATTGTTGCATCTGATAAGGCAATCTCACCTTTTTCAATCTTGTCTCCTAAGAAATTACATAAAATTCTTCTGAAATACTCATGGCGTGTATAAGAAATCATGCTACGTGAATCTGTCAGCATACCTACAAATTTAGCTAATAAGCCGACGTTCGCATAATCTACTAAGTGCTGTTCCATGCCTTCTTTCGTGTCATTAAACCACCATGCAGCACCTAATTGCACTTTATGCTCGCTGTTAGTAAAGTTACCTGCAGTAGCTTGAACCATAAGATGATCATTACCATTATTAGGATAAATAATCGTATCTGATAGGGCATTGTGTTGTTCAAGGTGATCTAGCATCGCGTTCAATGTTTTAGCGCTTAGTTGTTCACCTACACTATCGAACCCACTGTCAGTACCTGCGACTTCTAACATTTTCGAATTATTATTTCTAGTTGGTCCTAAATGGAATTGTACGACCCAATTTAATTCGTTATATACTTTACTAATTTCAGTTAGAATGTAACCCGCTAATTCGTATTGTTGCGTTTCGGAAACTGCTTCACCCTTCATCATGGACTCATAGATTGCCGTAGCTTCTTCTGTTGTCGCATACATTAATGGTGCTTTTTCAAAACTTTGGTCAGAACTTCTTGCACCTTGTCTATTAAAATAATGAACGCGTGTTTTAAGTGCTTCGATATAACTGTTTAAATCTTTAATTTCACCGTCAATCGTTTGATCAAGCTGCTTAATCTTGTCTTTAACTGTTGTTTCACTTAAGAATACGTAACTATCTGGTCTGAACGTAGGAATCACTTTAAATGTTACTTTTTTATCTTGATTTAATAATTTGTGATATTCCAAATCATCACATGGGTCATCCGTTGTACAAACTACAGAGACATTACTTTGTTTAATTAAGTTTTGAGGTGTATGTGATGATTTCGCTAATTTACGATTTAAAGATTTATATAGCTTTTTAACATTCACTTTATCTAAATCAGCTTCTTCGTTAAAATAGCGTTTTAATTCAAGTGAACACCAGTGATACATTGGGTTAACGATTGAATAAGGCAACATGTTCATAAATGCTTCAAATTTATCGAAATCATCTGCATCACCAGTAATTAATTCTTCTTCTATACCGTATGCTCTCATTAAGCGCCATTTGTAATGATCTCCGGCTAACCACAATTGCGTAATGTTTTCATAGTTTTTATTTTCATAAATTTCTTTTGGGTCTAAGTGACAGTGAAAATCATAAATTGGTAGATCTTTAACCTTTTGATATAACTTTACTGCTGTTTTATTATTTAATAAAAAATTGTCATTAATTAATGCCATGTTATTGCCCCTTTTCTATAATCCTAATAATTTAGGAAGGAATAATGAAATTTGCGGAATGAACGTTACGATTAACAATAAAATAATGAGTGCGATAAAGTAAGGCACTAAATATTTGAATACTGATTCCACACGAACACCGCCGACACTCGCACCAACAAATAATGCACTACCAACTGGTGGCGTGATATTACCAATACATAAATTAAATGCAATTAAGATACCAAAGTGAATTGGATCTAAACCTAAAACTTCTGAAATAGGTAAGAAGATCGGTGTGAAAATCAATACTGCTGGTGTTATATCCATAAATGTTCCGATGACTAATAAAATTACGTTCATCATCAGTAGTAAAATGATTGGATTATCTGTCATTGATAGAATGCCATTTGAAATGGCTTCAGGTAGTCCTGTATAACTCATTACGAGTGAAAATAGTGCAGAAGCTGTAATCAAGAACAGAATCATACCACTAATTTCTGCCGTTTCTTTGATGACGTTAGGTATTTGTTTGAGTGTCAGACTTTTATATATTAGTGATAACACTGTAGCGTATAACACTGCTACTGCTGCACCTTCTGTTGCTGTGAATATACCTGACACAATCCCGCCAATGACTACGATAATTAAAAATAGACTTGGCAAAGCATCTAATGTTAAAAATAATTTATCTTTCCAACTAATGCGTTCAGATACTCTGTAACCTTGTTTCTTCGCCATAACATAAGCCACGATCATACAAGCAACGCCCCATAAGATACCTGGTATATAGCCTGCGATAAATAGTGCTGCTATTGAGGTGCCACCACTCACAAGTGAATACACAATCAATAGTGAACTTGGTGGAATCAATAAACCAGATGGCGCAGATGCTATATTTGCCGCTGCAGAGTATTCTTTTTTATAGCCTTGTTTTTCTTCCATTGGTCCCATGATGCGTCCCATTGCGGCCGCCGCAGCGACACTAGAACCAGAAATAGAACCAAATAGCATATTACCTACAATATTCGTATGTGCCAGTGAGCCAGGTAATCTACCTACTAACACTTTGGCAAAGTTCACTAATCTAAAGGCGATACCACCGTTATTCATAATAATACCTGCCAAGACGAATAACGGAATGGCAAGCATTGTAAAATCATCAATGCCCGTAACCATACGCTGTGCTGCCGTTATAATCGTTACATCGAATGGTAATATCATTAATAACGTTATGATAGAACTCAAAATAATAGCCAATGCGATAGGCAAGCCGAATATCAAGAAAGCGAAGAATGTGATGAACAATACTAAACCTGCTGCAAGTGTCATACACGCTCACCCCCGTCTTCTTGATTGGCTTCTTTAACTGCTTCAAGTTCTCCTTTATCTAACAAGTTATATATTGCGTAGAAAATGATAAAGATGCCCGAAACAGGTAATGCGCCGTACATCGCTGCCATAGATAAGCCAGTAGATGGTGCAATTTGTGACCATGTTAAATTCACAACTTCATAGCCACCCCAAATCATGAGTACGAGTGCTACGATAATGATTATGACGTCTGAAGCCTTTTCCATAATAAGTTGTATTTTTTCAGGAAATCTTTCTCGAATAAATAAAATGGCTATATGTTGTTTTACACCAAATACATAACTGGCACTGAGCAAACCAAACCAAATCAATAAGAATCTAACGATTTCTTCACTCATTGTACTTGGACTATTCAAGATAAAGCGTGTAGCAACTTGATAAACGGATAATATAACCATTACAAAAAGTGCAATACCGGCTAACGTGAGGAGGAGTTTATCAATGATCTTTTTTGCTTTCTTCATAAAGCTGCTCCTCCTTCTCGATTAGTTTATAATCATCTTTTGTATCTGGGTTCTCTTTAAATTCATCTTGTAGAGGCTGAGAAGCTTTTTTGAAAGAAGATTTATCTACGTTATGGAATTTCACACACATGTCTTCTTTGGCTTTCTTTTTAGCCTCTTTCACTTCTTTATCCCAAATTACTTCATGTTTTTCAGTAGAATAAGCTGCTGCATCTTTCAACCATTTCTGCTGTTGTTTCGTTAAGTCATCATACGTATCTTTGTTCATAATCAAGATATCTGGAACAATTGCGTGTTCCGTATAATGATAATTTTTAGCAACTTCACCGTGGTTGTTTGTTGTGAGTGAAGTTTCATTATTCTCAGCTGCATCAATCACACCCGATTGTATCGCTGTATATACTTCACCGTAATCCATTGGTGTCGGTGTGCCGCCTAATGACTTAATTAAATCAACACTCGTTTTGCTTGGTTGAACTCTTATTTTCATACCTTCTAAATCACTATTATCTTCAATTTTTTTATCTTTCGTGTATATATTACGCACGCCAGCGTCATAGTATGTGATCCCTAGAAACCCCTTATCTCCAGTGGATTTGAAAAACGCATCTTGTACTTCTTGTTTTTTCATAACATGACGATAATTCTCTTCTGATTCAAATAGATAAGGCATGTTAAACAATGAATATGTTGGAGAAAAGCTTTCCAATGCAGCCGATGACACTTTAGTCATTTGTATTGCATTGGTCTGCGTCATTTCAATTGCTTCACGTTCACTACCTAATTGACCATTCGGATAAATATTAACTTTAAGTTGACCATGAGATGTTTCTTCTAATCTTTCTTTAAAAATCTCAAGTGATTTATGAACCGGATGGCTCGTCGGTTGATTATGCGCTAACATAATTTCTTTTTGCTTCTCTTCCGCATTAACATAACTATGAGGAAGTGATAAAGCTAACATTCCCGCTATAAAGAATGCGCTTACAAATAGTGTTAAAAATTTTTCCATATATCTCTTATGCCCCTTTGTTTAAGGTTCTATCGACTAAGCCCACCGAAATGAGAGGATAAATTATGCACATCGTTTTCTTCTACACTTAATGCATCCTCGTTTGTCGTATGTTGTAAGACTGAACATTTCGTCGCAAAATCTATAGTCTCGTCTAATTGCCAATTACGAATCAGTCCATGTAAGACACCAGCCATAAATGCATCACCGGCTCCAATGCGATTCAATACCGTATATTGATAAGCTTGGCCTTCAATATAGCTTTGTTGCGATAACATAATACCTTGTAATGTACTTTGCTCAATATCTCTATTACTGGAAGCCATTAATGGCATCTCATATTGTGATTGAATCGTTTCAGCACATGTCTTCATATCATCTTCTTCAGAATTTGTCTCAAGTAAATGTGTCGCATCCTTTTTACCAAAGAAGAGTACGTCAACAAGTGGCAGTATCGACTTGATTACTGGTACGGCTTCTTCTTTAGACCACAAGTTACTTCTGAAATTAATATCAAATATGATTTTAACGCCTTGTTGCTTTAATTTAGTTAGTGCATCAACGATATGTTGTCGTACTGTTGTATTAACTGCCAATGTAATACCAGTCAATACAAAGTAATCACCACTTTGTATTGGTAAGTCATCGATGATGCTTGACCCATATTCTGCGAAAGTTGAATGTTCGCGATCATAGATAACTTTACCACTTCGAAAGTCAAAGCTCTCTTCCATATAATATGTGCCTATTCTACCGTCTTGCTGTTTCAAAAATGTTGTACCTACTTGTGTCTGATACAGCTTTTTCATAGCTAAATTGCCTAATGCATGTTGTGGTAATACCGTTAACATTTCAGTAGCGTGCCCAAATTGAGATAAGGTCACGAGCGCATTTAATTCTGCACCTCCAACATTAACACCAAAGGTATTGGCATCTTTCAGTTGTTTGTAATCAGGTGGAGTATAGCGTAGTAATACTTCTCCAAATCCAAATACCGTCATAGTTATACCTCTCTTTTTAATTCAGAAATATATTGCACTAAAGCTTCTTGTCCTTGTTGTTGATAAATTTTTGTAATTTCACTGCCAATGCCTACTGCAAAACTACCTGCGTCTAACCATTCTTTTTGATTATCTTTACCCACGCCACCAGTTGGAACAATCTCAATTTGTGGTAATGGACCTTTGAAATCTTTGATAGATTTAGGTGAAAATTGTGTTGCTGGGAATAGTTTCAATACTTTACAACCATAGCGTAACGATTCAACCATTTCTTTAACCGTCATGCATCCTGGAATATAAGGAACGTCATACAAGTTAGCGATTTTAGCTGTTTCCTTATCAAAAGATGGACTTACAATAAATTTAGCACCGTTTAAAATCGCTGTACGTGCCGATACACTATCAAGTACAGTACCTGCACCAATGAGCGCATCTTCTCTCTTAGATAATTCAGCAATAATTTCTATCGCATTTGGTGTCGTTAACGTTACTTCGATAATATTAAGCCCTTGTTCTATAATTAGATTCGAAATATCTAAAAACGTCTCTGGGTTGTCTGTACGCATTACTGCAATGTGTTGACCTTCTTGAATATACTTCATCGTATCTCTTGAATTCATCTTTACATCTCCTTATAAATTTCATCTTTTGTGTTTGACCTCTGAAAATAACAACGTTGTTATTAAGATTCAAAAAAATATTCTAACGCTTATCTTTATGGTATAATTAATTCTAACTTAAATCAATCTATTTCAAGGAGAACTTTTATGGCTGTTACTTTAAAAGACGTTGCCGAAGCCTGTGGTGTCAGTTATTCCACGGTCAGTAAAGCATTAAAAAATTCCCAACTCGTTAAACCAAAAACAAAACAAATGATTCAACAAAAAGCGCTTGAAATGAATTACATACCTAATCATTCGGCTCGAGCACTCGTTTCTAAAAGAAGTGGCACGATTGGATTAATCTGGCCTTCCGTAGATCGTGTTGCCGTGACCCATCTCATTTCAGAAATTAATAGAGCCATTAAATCACTCGGTTATGTCATGTTTGTTTCAATCGATGACGTTGCGGCCGCTTCAAAGAAATTTGTTGAATTTGGCTGTGATGGTATCGTTATCTTTGATGAAGGTGACAATTCAAACTTACCGCCTGAAATTTATAATAACGTACCGGTAGTCGCATATGGTGTAGATAGAGATATTCCCTACCCGATTATCAATGTCAATCATGCAGAAGCGATGATTATGGCCATTAATGCCTTATTAGAACAAGGTATTCAAACGATTGATTACATAGGCGATATTAATACAAATGACGCCCGTCAAATCGCTAAAAAAGATGCGATTACTGATTACTGCAATGCGCAAAACATTACCTATCGTATTATCGATTCTAATGGATTGAACGCGATAGAAGCAGAAGCATCCGTGAAGCAACATTTAAAAACCGACACGCTTTCTCCTGGCGTGATTTGCGGGAGTTACGATATTACTGTAGGGACGATTAATGCCATTGGACCTGAGAATCAACCAATGATTTACTCTTACGATAATATTCCACAAATTAAAAAATTAGATTATCCTGTCAATGCTATCGGTGTTCCTACATCTGAAATCGCTCAACAAATCGTGACTACATTAGATAAAGTTATTAAAAATGAACCAACCGATGCAGCATATCATTTACATCCATCATTACAGAATAATATTTAATACATGCAAATTTCATTAAATTAACAAAGCGACCCTAGCTACATTGGACAGTGTAGTCAGGGTCGCTCTTGTTTGAGAGATATTTATCTAGAGGGTTATTACTTTTAATATTACTTCAACTGAAGCATAAGCTTTCTTAAATATATGAAGGCATCTAGCAAGTGATTTTTATAATCTAGGAATGCCATTACCAAATTGCATTGTGCCTGTCTTGTTGTCTGTTATACAACATCGCGTACACCTATCACTTTATAATGTAATGACATGCTACTTGCTAAAATGCCGTTAATATAACGCGCGCTTTATATATTGCTTGCAAGTCACGTGTTACAACACATCTTGTTTGTACAGAAAAAAGTTAACCAATATTTAGAGAGATAGGGGTTGTTTTCAGTTTTTTAATGGGAGAACTGATGAATTTTATTGGTTTTAACTATAATTCTAAAACACGCAACTGTGCAAGCATTGGTTAACATACGATACATTTGTATCTATATTACAAATGTATCACGTATCTAATCCTACTTTCATCTCTGATTAGTACGTTATGATTACCATCTTTATAAAATTTGAGGACTCCCTTAGTTATCTTCTGCCGTTATGAGTCCTGAGTTGAATTATCATTTATTATAAAAGCTATCATATATTGATTGTACGTGGATATTCATACATATTGAAAACTCAACTTATAACCATTTCGCAATGATCAGTTAATCAGTACTCATAACCCTCTACAACTTCTATTATATTACGCCTTTATCTATGATTAAAATACATAGTTGGAATATTTGACATTCCTTAGTGGAATACTTCAACTTTGATGACACTTTTTTATTTCAAATCCTTTAAAAAATTAATCCATTCATGCGTAACGTGATTCATATAACTTTCTTTCTTCCATATAACACCTAAATTCCACGCTACATCAGCACCACTTATTTCAATGCCGACAACACCATCATTTAAGATATTGACGATACTTTCAGGTAATATACTCACGCCAATACCATCACGAATCATATTTTCTATAAAAGTAATTTGAGACATTTTAGCTACTGTTTTAGGATGAAATCCTACTTTTCTACAGCTTTCTATAATTTGATCTTTCAGGTAATAGTCATCATGAAACATAATAAAGCTCTCATCTTTCAAATCACCTAAATAGATAGATGATTGTTGGGCTAACTCAGAATTTTTATCAACGATAAGTAATAACTTCTCCTTATATAGAGGTACCGCATGATAGATATCCTCATCCACTGGTAAAGTTGTAATACCGACGTCAATTTCATCGTTGTTCAAATAAAATTCGACCGCTTTCCCGCCGCCTTCAATGACTTCATATGTCACATTAGGATACTGGGAATGAAACTGGTTTAAACTTTCCGTAAACAACCTGACATTCATAATTGCCGATATGCCGATGCGGATATGACCTCTTTCTAAATTCGTGACGTCGCCCATTTCTAATGATAAATCATCTAAGACTGCTAATGCTTCAACACACTTATCATAAAAAATCTGTCCTATATCCGTTAGAATAATATGCTTTTTTCTTCTATCAAACAAAGTAATATCAAATTCGTTTTCAATGCTTTTAATATTTTTACTAATTGTAGACTGTGCGATATATAAATGTTCTGAAGCTTGTGTCATTCCACCATTTCTCACAACTTCTACAAAATATTTCATTTGTTTTATTTCCATATTCTGCTCCTCTGAATAGCCCTATCATCATTTTATTAACTTAGCGTAATTGTGCAATTGCTTCTTCAGCAGCATCTGCGATTACTTTATCATCTGGCTGACCATCTTTGTCATCTTGTTTTGTATAAATTGCAAGAATAATTGGTTTTTTATGTTTATCTGGATAGATAAATGCTAAATCATTACGCGTAGCATATGTTAAGCCCTGGCCACTTTTATCTCCAACGATATAGTTGTCTGGTACACCTGCTTTAATTAAACTATCGCCTGTTTCATTTTCAATCATAACTTGTTTCAGTAAATCTAAATTCCCGTCACTTATTTGGTCACTTGTTAAAATTGTATTTAATGTCTGTGCTGCAGCTCTAGGTGTTGTAGTATCGGCTGTACTATTTGGATCATAGAGGTTTAACTCCGGTTCTAAGCGTTGTGGATTAGAAATATTGTCACCCAATTGCTTCAACTCATGTTTAAAGGCTTTAACGCCACCAAGTTCTTCCATTATTTTATTATTAGCCGTATTATCACTTTGTAACATAGATGCTTTAATTAAATCTTTAAGTGTCATCTGTTTGCCTATGTAATTTTCAGTTACAGGTGAATATTCTACAATATCTGCTTCATTAATTGTTATTTTTTTATTTAAATCTTTTTCTGAATAATTATTTAATAACACACCGCTCGCGATGGCTTTAAAAGTAGAAGCAAATGCAAAACGTTCATTCGCATTGTGTTGAACTTTTTTACCATTCTCAGTATTAATACCATATACCCCAACTGTTGTATTATTATCTTTTTCTATTTTATCAAATTCATTCGCTGATACCGTACCATTGCTCATCATGAAAAATAATGCACTAAACACTAAACCCCAAAAAACTTTTTTCATAAGTATCCAACTCCCCTTAATTTAAATATAACCTTATACTTATGTTAACTATAATTATTATATTACAAAAATACAATTATTTATAAATACCTAAATTTTGCTTCTACAATAAAAACCCCTCATTGTCATAATCACTAACAATGAGGAGTGAACGAGTCATACTTTATAATAACTGTAACTCATTATTCTGTATGGCTATTGGCTTATAGTCATTTCCATTAAATTATCTTTTGTATCAAAGAACGCTGTGTAGCTACCTTCATTTGTTTTATATTTTACAAACGTGCCATCCTCGTTACCAAGTTTTCCTTCTTCAGTTATTTCATTAGAACTGTGTGCATCTTTAAACGTATCCTTTGAAACTGAATCTGGTTTAGTGAAGAAAGTTGTTTGAACAACTTCATCATCTTTATTAAATGATGCTGTTGTATCATAAATTGTTTCGTTATATTCAACTTTAGAGTCTGCTTTTGGATCTACTTTATAGCCATCGATTGAGACATTATCATATTTTAACGCTCTTACAAAGTTGTAATCTTGTGTAAATGAAGCATCATATGTTGTATAACCTTCGTAGTTATACCATGGTGTTTCAGCTTTTAATTCTACACCACTCGCACTACTTTCAGTGTTGGCACCGCTAGCGCCACCTTCACCGTGCCCCCATTTCTGTACTTGCTCTGACTGCGCTTTGACTTCTTGATTATTACTCGTTATATACGCTGCGGAAGAACCTACGACAAGTGTTGATACTATGACTGTTGAAGATAGTAACTTTACTACTTTATTCATTATAAATCACTCCTATTTTGTAGTTTCCCTTTTGGCAAGTGTAATTATTCACCTTCATCATACTCCAAAACATGTTAATTGCAAGGATTTTCTCTTTTATATATTAAAATTATTATCAGAATTAAATTAGATTTTTTTAACTTAAGCAGTTGAAATTTTACCAGTAAACGACTTAACCATGTATAGTGAATATATGATTATGAAATTAGAAAGGATGATTTTTTATGGTACATATCTTACAAGTCGATTTTCCTTTAGATGGTCCGTTTGGAGATGAAATGGCACGACAATTCGAGGATTTAGCAAAATCGATTAATGATGAACCAGGATTTTTATGGTAAATTTGGACCGAGAACGAAACAGCAAAAGAAGCAGGTGGTATTTACGCCTTCGACAGTAAAGCGCATGCTGAAAGTTACTTAAATATGCATAGCGAACGACTCAACGCTATGGGAGTTACGGAAACCAACGCCAAAATATTCACTATAAATGAAGGATTAACACAGATTACACACGGTCGTGTTGAGTAGATTTTTGACAATAGCATATTAAAAATACCCCAGCAATAGCATCACCTAAAAAGTGTGCGTATTGTTGGGGTATTTTGTGTAAACTTCAAAATTCCCTAGGTAATAACTTTAATACATCTTTGCCATTTCTTCTGTAAATGTTTGGTAAGTTATTTCATTCTTAGATAATCGTGCTACTAACATATACATTTGTTCATTCTTTGTATATTCTTTTTTATATAATAAATGATCCGCTTTCTTTTCTTCTGGTAACGGGTCTTTAATGTTGTCACCTTGTAAAAATGCTGCATAATATCGCATACCGAATAAGCGCTGTGACTGGGCATCGATATGAATCTCATCAGGATTGGCTGTTAAACCTTGTGCCGTTACGTAAAAACAGTTATCTTTTGCTTCTGCTACAGTTTTAATCACTTCATTAATTTGAGTGTATTCTGATGCACTTTGACCAAACGCTGCTTGGCCTAAGAAGTCTCCTAGCAAGCCCATTACGAATGGCAGTTGAGGTGCATTAAGCGCTTGTCTAAAATGATCCACAACTTGATTTAACTTAATTTCGTAGTCAAGATGCTTACCTTCTAAACTATCACTTTCACCTTGATGCCATAATATACCGATAAGTTCACTGCTTTCCATCGCAAATTCAGCTTCAGAAATCGCATGTCGTGTTAACACTTGATCCTCTGCCCAATCATCAATCGTTGTACCACCATCTGCACACGGGATTAAGCCAATTGTTTCATCTGGATGATCATCTAACCACAATTTAGCAAACGATGCTGCGGGGCCTATACCTGCAACAGAACGATCACTATGTATCGGTTCGTCCATCATTTGCCATCTACCATTTTTCAATACTTGAATGCGCTCATCTAAGATTGGCTTCACGCTATCGATAAAGCCACGCCCGGCCATATTAGACTGCCCTATAAGTAAAATTGATTTCATATAAATTTCCCTTTCCGCTTTTGGAATGTATGTACTATTAATCATAAATATCATATCGTATGTATGTATTTGATTGAAGTAAAAAGGGGTTTTAGTATGTATAGACATAAAAATGACTACCAAATTAATGATAGTCACTTTTATTTTATTCGTTTTGTTGTTTCAATAATTTTTGATAAAAGTAATTGGCTACTACGATATCAACGATGGCTACGCCTACGGATTTGAAAATTGTAATTTCATCTTCAGATAGTCTGCCTTCTAATTTTGCAGAAACAATGTTCCCGAGTTCTCCGTATAAACCATCTGCTTTAAATACACCTTCTGCTACCGGGTTGATTAAGTCTCCTGTTTCTTCCATGACCGCTTCTACTGCTTCTACAACAACCTTGTCTGCATCTGCAATGGCTTGAGATGGTAATTCTTGCATATCTGGTTTAAAGGAACCGACAGCATTTAAGTGAACGCCTGGCGCTAAACGCTTATGAAATACTGGTTCTGATGCATTGGTAGCAGTTACAATGACATCCGCGTCTTCTATGGCCTCGTCTACGTTATCAAACACTGCTAAATCTAGATTTGGATATTCACTTTGTACTTCTTCAGCAAAAGTCACAGCTTTTTCATACGTGCGATTGTAAAACTGTATACGGTCAATCTGTCTTACTGCAAGGACTGCTTTAATAAGACCATCCGCTTGATCTCCTGTGCCTATGACACATAATGTTTTAGCATCTTCACGTGCAAGGTATTTCGTTGCCACACCTGATATCGCACCTGTACGTATCTTCGTTAAATAAGAGCCTTCGAGTACCGCTAGTGTTTCACCTGTTTCATAATCAGATAAAATAACAGATCCTACAATGGTTTTCTTACCGACTTTAGTATTATTTGGTGCCACGGTCACTGTCTTAAGTCCGACAATCTTCAATTCATCTGACAATGCCGGCATCACGAGATAACGGTTGTCCTCATTAAAAGGTAACGAATAGCGCAAAGGTGTATCAGTCTTGCCCTCTGAATATGCACGTAAGGATTCCGCTACTGCTTCAACAATTTCTGACATATCTAATAATTGTGCTTGTTCTTCTGCGCTTATAAAAAGCATAAAACACCTCTATTCCATATCATTTGTTTCAATAATGTCAGTTTTCTTTTCAAATTTATTCTCAAATAGTATTAAGAGTCCAAATAAAATGACGATTATCAATAATATAAGCCACGCCAAACTATTTTTTATAAATAAAAAGTCAAAAAAGATTGCTGCCATCAGTCCATAACCAATCATATCTTTAACGTATAAAATCCAATAGTCAGCTTTCACACTAATAAATGTGTTTATATTGTCATCTTGTGTTTGTATATCATATAAAGTCACTTTCAATCTACGAATTACAATAAAAATCAATATTAAAATCATAACTGCAGTGAGCATTTTATTATACAAACTATTTTCTAGTATTTCCGACATTGCAAGACAAGCAATGGTAAAAATAACAGATACCCAACTTGTATCATTTGCGTCTGGACCTTTCATCAGTAATTCACCCTCAAGTCATCAATATATTAAGTTATCTATAACGTAACATATTTTTATTGAAAATTATCACTGAATTAAGATTAAATATTATTTATATTTTTTTGTTTATTGAACAGTATAACCACCATCAATTAAAATAGCCTGCCCGGTGACACTTTTAGCGCTGTCGCTACACAAGAATAATGCATAATCTGTGATATCTTTAATATCTAATAAGCGTTTTTGTGGAATCAACGGGTATAATACGTCTTCTAACACTTGCTCTACCTCGACGCCTCTATCTTTAGCTAAATCTGCCATTTGATTACGTACGAGTGGCGTATCTATGTAACCAGGACAAATCGCATTGACTGTAATGCCTTCCGACGCCGTTTCCAAAGCTGAGACTTTTGTTAAACCGATAATGCCACGTTTAGCGCTGTTATACGCTGCTTTTCCAGCAAAACCAATCACGCCATTAATTGAAGCCATATTTAAAATACGACCAAATTGTTGTTCTTTCATAATCGGCAATGCATATTTTGTACCAATAAAACTGCCAGTTAACATGATATCAATCATTTGTCTGAGCTTGTCAGTTGGGAATGATTCGATACTTTCAACATGTTGTAAGCCTGCGTTATTAAATAAAATGTCTAAACGACCATACTTTGCTACAGTTACATCTACCATATTCTTAACTGCTGCTTCGTCAGTGACATCTACTTGAACGGGCATGCAATCGTAACCTTGGTCTTTCAAATCATGCGCTTCTTGAGCTAATTTTTCATTATTTAAATCAGCTAACACGACTTTAGCGCCATTTTCTAAAAATACTCTAGCAATCCCTAAACCGATGCCACTTGCTGCACCTGTAATAATGACTACTTTATCTTTGACCATTCTACACACCTACTTCAAATGATTTTCAAATTGTGCTTCTGTATTGGCTTCAACTTCTTCCAAAGTAACATCATCTTGTAATTCAACAAGCTTCATCACTCCGTTTTCAAATTGAAATACTGCTAAATCTGTAATTAATGTATTGACGACGCCAGCACCAGTGAGTGGTAATTCACATTGCGCTTTAATCTTAGATTCACCATGTTTATTCATGTGATCCATAATTACGACGACCTTTTGTGCGCCAACGACTAAATCCATCGCGCCACCCATACCTTTGACTAATTTACCTGGAATCATGTAATTGGCTAAATCTCCTGTTTGTGAGACTTCCATGCCACCAAGGATTGCTAAGTCGATATGTCCGCCACGAATCATAGCGAAGGATTCCGCATTATCAAAATACGACGCACCTTTGGCAGCAGTTACTGTTTCTTTACCTGCATTGATTAAATCAGGGTCCACTTCGGCGTCTGTTGGATAAGGTCCGATACCTAGCAATCCATTTTCAGATTGGAAAAAGACATTCTCTACATGGTCATTAATTTCATTGGCCACAAGCGTGGGCATACCGATACCTAAATTAATTACCATATCGCTTTTAATCTCTTGTGCGGCACGTTGAATAATCATCTTACGTTGTAATTGTTTATCCATGATTAGCCCCCTTTACAGTGCGTTTCTCAATGCGTTTTTCAAAATGCTCTCCTAAATAAATATAGTCGACGTAAACACCTGACATATGTACTTCATCCGGATCAATTTCGCCAACTTCAACTAATTCTTCAACTTCAACGACAGTCGTTGTGGCAGCCATTGCACATAATGGATTGAAATTACGCGCAGTTTTTTCAAAAACTAAGTTGCCATAGGTATCTGCTTTCTGTGCTTTTACAATACCAAAATCACCCTTAATCTCACGTTCCATGACATACGTTTCACCATCAAATTCACGCGTTTCTTTACCTTCAGCGATTAACGTACCGACACCTGTTTTCGTATAAAAAGCAGGTATACCTGCGCCACCTGAACGTAATTTCTCAGCTAATGTACCTTGTGGTGTTAATTCTACATCTAATTCACCATTAATTAATTGTTGTTCAAATATTTTATTTTCACCCACGTAGGAACTAATCATTTTATCAATTTGTTTTTTCTCTAATAAACGGCCTAAACCAAAATCATCTACACCACAATTATTACTTACTACTGTTAAAGCTTTCGTACCCTTCGTACGGATTGCTTCAATAGCATGTTCTGGTATGCCACATAACCCAAAGCCACCAGCAAGTACAGTCATGCCATCCTCTAATCCATCGAATGCTGTATGTATATCATTAATTACTTTCGACATAAATAAACCTCATTTCTATCTATTGTTTTAATACCTAGTACTAAAAACGATTATACTTGAAACTGCTCGTGAAGTCTTTTATTTATGTTTGCGGTTACATTAATTTTAATAATAAAAAAACCACTATTTATTACTAAAATAGTGGTAGTTTAATTTAAAAATACATTTTACTTATCTAATTTCAAATTATTTTTATAATCCTTAATTATTTTTTCATTATCTCCTGGGTAAAAATAATTAAGCCCATCATCACCCATTGTATTTTCACCTTTTAATGTATGACGATTTACAGTCTCTTGTGCTGATTGATAATCAGATCTAATATCATTAAGTTCAGTTAAACTTAAATTAGTTTGTACGTTATCTTCTACAGCATCGAAAATTGTATTGATTTTAGGAATAGCGCTTGGTTTAAGTGATTTTTTAGCGACTGCTTCTATTACAAGTTGTTGACGTACTTGTCTTCCTTCGTCGCCACCTGCACCTGCTTCTTTTCTACTTCGCATAAATGCTAAAGCTTCATCACCATTCATGTGATGTTTTTTACCTTTTTCAAAAACATAGTCTCTAACTTTAAAATTACTATTACTAACGACATCTACACCATTAATTTCATCTATAAGCGTAGAAACACCATCCATATTGATTGAAGCATAATGGTCAATAGGTACATTCATCAATTTTTCTACTGATTTCACTGCCATATCTGGACCACCATACGCATATGCATGATTAATCTTTTCTTCAGTATCTTTACCAACAATTTCAGCATGTGTATCTCTAGGTACACTAATCATTTCTGTTTTCTTGTCTTTCGGATTTATAGACAGTAACACAATAGAATCTGACCTTTGTCCACCATTTTCTTGCTTTCTAACTTCATCATCATCAATACCAAAGAGAACAATTGAAATTGGATCGCCTTTCTCCCTCGGTTTATCTCTTAATTCCGAATGTTCTCTGTCTAACGGATTATTGATAGAGTTATTTAATGAAAATAATTTATAAAAAATAAAAGCAGCTACAAGAATAACTAAGATTGCCAACACAATAATTACCGTAACGACAATTTTCTTAGTTAATGATTTTTTCTTTTTTCTCATTACATTACTCCTTGTCGTGTAAAGTTTTAATTAATTGTTTCTTGTACAGACTGTTCAAATGATTTGTATTGACTGGTATTTAAATATCTTTCATCAATGACTTTAGAATAAGTTAAATTACCGTAAATTTTATTGAATATATTTATTTTTCCTAAAACATTCCTAAATATCATAGGCACAGGTACTTCTATGATCTTAATTTTCTTGTCAGAGTATTTTCTAATCAATTTTAAAGCAGAGTTAGTATTCATAAATTCTTCATTTTGTGGATGAGTAATTTCTGGTTCTGGATTATTCATTAAACTTAAAAGGTGTATACATAAATTATCTATATGTATGACACTTCTTTCATTATTAATTTTAGGGAATATAGGGTTCAATTTCGCTACTTTTATTAATTTCGCAAAATTTCCAGGCCCACCTTTTCCAAAAATCATAGGTGGTCTTACACTATTCACCACATAGTCTCTGTCGATTAATAATTGGATAGCTTGTTCAGCTAGTAATTTAGAAGAACCATATGCTGTATTTGGTTTATACGGTGTACTTTGATCAATTTGAACATTTTCTATTAAAGAACCATTCAGCCCATAAACACTCATTGTACTTAAAAATATAAATTGTGGAACTCCATCATTTTTAGCTTTTTCAGCGAATTGTTTTGTTAAATGATAATTTATATTCATATAATCCACCATTTTTGCGTTAGGTGTGTTGTTATGAACTAAAGCGGCTAAATTAATAACTACATCGAATTTACTTAACGATTGCAATTTCCAATCGTTATTTTTCAAACTTATTCTAAAAACATTACAACCATTTTCTTCTAAAAGTGATTGTAGTTCATTTCCAACAAAGCCATTTAAACCTGTAATTAATACATTTTTTCTCATTAATGACTTATCCCCTCTGAAGAAATAGTGTTTTTGATAGTCTTATAAAGTATATACATGTCTAACATGAAAGACTGATTTTCTGTATAAAACTTATCATATTGAACTTTTTGATCATCTGAATTATCATCTCTACCCATGACTTGAGCTAAACCTGTTAAACCTGGTTTCACTAAATGAACGTTAACCTCTGTTCTTTTTTCAATGAGTTCATATTGATTGTATAAAGCTGGTCTTGGACCAACTACAGCCATATCACCTTTTATAATATTAAATAATTGTGGTAACTCATCTAAAGAAGTTTTCCTGATGAATTTTCCAGTTTTAGTTATATAGTCTGATGGGTCTAATTTATCAGTAGCTACATTAGGTGTATCTTGTCTCATAGATCTAAACTTATATATTTTAAATAATTTATTTTCTAAACCCGGACGATCTTGTTTAAACACAATTGGACCTTTAGACTCAAGTTTAATTGCTAATGAAACAAGAACTAATACCGGAGAAAATATAATTATTGCATAGGTCGAGCTAAATATATCGAAAATTCTTTTCATATAATTCACTCCTCCTTTAAAAATTTATCAGAGATATTTTCTAAATTTATTTTATTGCCATAATAATATTCATTTTTCATTGGATACAGTACCATTTCACCACCATTTGGATGAAATGTCATTTCGCCAAACAAATATTCTTCACTACTAACTAAAAAGTCAACACGACAAAACGGGAATGGACTAGCTAATTCTTCCGAAATATTTATCATTTCATCAATATAATCGCTAAAATTAAAATGACTATCATCAAAGCCTTTACGTTTAATATCGACTTGTAAAGGCTTCAATTTAGTATCATAAAGATTTAATTGACTATCTAACGACTGATTTCCATTGTCATCATTTATACCTTTAATAATTGCAAAAAACTCTACTTTTCCATTAAATACAAAAAATTTATAATCTAAATATTTATTCATATCTAAGAAAGGTTTTACAATAATTCTAGGTGATATATTTTTAGAATTCCACTCTCTAGAAATCTCATAATAATTTTTAGTTAATGATTTTTCGAATTTTTCTTTTGCTTTTTTCATATCCGTTTTATCTCTAATTATAGCTTAGTTTACTCCAGACATATGATTAGTTTTCAAAACATTTTATTAGGTAATTGATTAAAATCAATTTCATCAAAAGACTTATATACACCTATAAATGGTGGCAATATGCTAGAATAACCTTTTTCCACTAAATTCTCTCTTATTCTATATTTATCTGTATATTCTGTTTGTAATGGATTTCTATAATTTAATTTCAACCAATTTATCTTTTCTATATGCAATTCAGGATTTATTAAATTTAATTTTATTCCTGTATTTAACCTCACGTTAAGTTTGACGTATGTTTCATCACTTAGTTTACCCATTAAATAAATCTTTATTTTCCTTAATTTTTTATAAAATCCTTTTGTGGAATTTCTTAAAAATAACTTTCTGAATATGACTTTAACTTTACTAATCATTTTTACACTTCCTTACTTAATTCCTTAGTATCTAATTTTATAAATATAAAAATTTCAATTGAGACCTTTATTGCAAAACTTACTAATTGTGCAACTGCAATCGAGACTAAACTATTATCTATAAGATTAAATAAAATAGATAGTATTATAAATGAAATAAGCGTTACTACATCTAGCATTGCTTTTTTTAATAAAGAATAATATTTCAAAAGAAAACTTCTTATAATATAATCAATGCATATAAAACTAAAAGTTAATGTCACATATATATATATATCAAACACTTCCTCAATATATTGAGGGTATATTATTTTCATAATTATTATTCCAATAAAATAAGAAATAACAAAAACGCTAATAAAAACTCCAGGTAAGGAAATAAGCACTCTATTCTTTAGATATTTAGTAATATTATCCGTATTTGCTAAATAACTTAAAATAACTGATGATATCATATTAAAAGGAAATAGCATCAATTTAGTAGGCAACGTAGCAATATAAAATATTGTTATGCTTGAGGCTCCTAATAAAATATTTATTATAAGCCGATCTGAATAATTCATAAGTGAAGCTGAAAATCCTGAAACCATTAAAAAATTAAGCGATATCAAATCAAAGTCCTTAATTTTCGAGTTTATCAAAACAACAATATTTATTCTATTTAATAAATAGATTATGATATTTATGACGAATTCTATTGCCATAAAAGAAATTAAAATTTCAGTAACACTATTAATTGTTATAAAATATAGACATGCGTACATTGAACTTAGTAAAAAATTGACAATTAAAATCATTGAAAACTTTTTTTGTACTCGATACCAAACCATTAAAAACATTCTACTTGCAGTAAATACCACTAATAATCCTAATAATATATAGTTTACTATATCAATTTTATTAATAATTACTGATACACTTGATATTATTGTTAAAATCAAAAAACACATTAATAACTTTTTATAAAAACTGTAATATGCCGACCTATTTTTTAATTCATTGAATAATTCATTGAATTTTTTTTGATATAAATTAGTAAAACTTGTAGCAATTGTAACTGTAAATATATTAAAAATCCCATAGATTAATAAAAACCAACCAAAATTACTTTGTCCTAAATTTTTTTCAAATACTGGAAACAATAATAACTGTTGTACTGCAATAAACATTGCTTGTGAAACAATATTTAAAGTTATATCTTTTAAAAATTTCATAATTAACAATTATTCCTATTAATTACTTTTACATATATATCTTTGTGATATAGTGCATTTTGTTCCCAACTGAATGCTTGTTTGTTTAAATCATTCAAGTTATTTTGTATTTGAGAATAATTATTTATAATCATTTTAGTTTTCTTAATTAAATCAATTCCACTGTTAGAATTTACAGGGTAACCAACAATACCTTCTAAAAAGTATTTATCAAATCCTTCATCTTTTGTATAAATAACAGGTAAGTTTTGAGTTAAAGCTTCTAAATACACTAATCCAAATGTTTCATGGTGTGATACTAAAGAAAAAATATGCATTTCCTTCATAATCTCGCTAATTTCTTCTTTAGATTTACTGCCTAAAAAGACTAGATTTTTATATTTCTTTAAATATTCGTAGTAATCATGATCAATAACATCACCGACAATATAAATTTTAATATTATTTGAAAAATATTTTTCATTCAGATTTTCTGCTAGAATTTCAATATTCTTATTCTTCATAATTCTACCAACAAATAAAAAATTTATTTCATTTGATATTTGTTTTTTTTCATTCACTTTATTATTAATCCAATACTGATTTATACCATTAGGTATTGTATAAGATTTACTTTTGATATTTTTAATATCTTCATGATTCACATATAAGTTTTCAATCGTTTTATATTTATAAGATTCGGATAAAAAAATAATTGCACTTGCATTATTCAATATTTTCCTTCCTAAATTTCTTAAATGCTTGTAATATTTTAAGTAATAATTCACATCTGTATTTCTTACCGTTATAACATAAGGCCTATTTGACTTAAATGCTTGATAACCGTCAGAAAATAATGTATGAGCATGTATAACATCATAATTTTCTAACTTAATATTAATGGATTTCATCCATTTTTTTATTTTTTTCTGCTTTCTAAAATAAAAAAATCTATCAATAGGTTTTAAAAATTGTTCATATTCTATTGTTGCTTTATTATCTACTAAATTACTGTTGATATGTTTGTTATCATTTAGTTTTCTTGGCATAAGTATTTTACTATCTATATCATATTTTTCTAATTCACTTATCATTTCACTATATAGTGGTGAGTGAAGATAATTACTATTTAAATGCAATACATTCATTCATTAACCTTCTTTCATTAAATAGACCAGTACTTAACTACATCGCTTTCATATTTCTTGAATCTATTTTTCAAATCAATAATTATTGCATTATCTTGGTGTAATAATTTTATAAATTCATCATCCTTAGTTTCCATGAATTCCTTATGGTTCACAGCATATAGTAATACATCAATGGGTTCGGCAATATCTTTAAAGTCTACAATGTCTGCTTCTAATTCACCATTATAACTTTCAACATAAGGGTCTACTATTTTAGGTCTAATACCAAATTCATTCATTTCACTTATCATATCCATAACTTTTGAATTTCTAAAGTCAGGAGTATTCTCTTTAAATGTTAATCCAGCTATAACTACATTACTATTTGATGATTTATTATATTTCATTAATTCTTTAATTATATTATTAACTACGAATTGTGCCATTTGATTATTTATTTTTCTTCCCGCAGATATAATTTGAGAATGATATCCTAAGTTTTCTGCTTGATAAATAAAATAATAAGGATCCACCCCTATACAGTGACCACCTACCAAGCCAGGATAGAATTCAAGTGCATTCCATTTGGTGTTCATTGCTTCAATAACTTCAAATGTATTAATATCCATTAAATTGAAAACTTGAGATAATTCATTCATAAATGCAATATTAATATCTCTTTGGCTATTCTCTACAACTTTCGCACTTTCCGCTACTTTAATAGATGAAGCTTTATACGTACCAACTTTTATAACTTTATCATATACTGATGCTATTTCTTCTAAAGCTTCTTTGTCTATACCAGAAACAATTTTCACTATATTTTCTACAGTATTTTTTTTGTCACCTGGATTTATTCTTTCAGGAGAGTAACCCACTTTAAAATCATTTGGTGAAACTAATCCAGAAATACTTTCAATTAATGGTACACAGATATCCTCAGTAACACCGGGATAAACAGTAGATTCATAAATAATATAATCATCTTTATTCATATATTTTGCAACCATTGTAGTAGCACCTTCTATTGGATCTAAATTTGGTGTATTGTCTTGTTTAATTGGAGTAGGCACTGTGATAATATAAAAATCAGCTTCTTTTAAATCATTCTCATCAGAAGTAAATTCTACTGTAGTTATTTTTAATCTTTCTTCTCCAATTTCCCCGGTTGGATCTACATTATTTTTATAACTTTTAATTTTATTTGCATCAATATCAAAACCTATTACATCATAATGTTTAGCAAATGCTACTGCTAAAGGCATTCCCACATAACCCAATCCAATAACTGCAATTTTTCTGTTTTTTTTCATTTTAAGTAACTCCCTTATTATTAATCTTAATAGCTATTAATTTCAAAATTTCAAATATAAATGCTAGCGGATAATTGAAAAAAGCTTTTAAAGACGAATGAATAGCTTTGGTTTTCCTTCCATGGTTAAGATGATCCAATGTTTTAGCTAAATAGTGTCTAAATAAGATTCTCTTTTTATCCTTTATTTTTAATTCCTTTATATTTTCTAACTTGTAGTTTAATAAGTTATCTAACTGTTTTTGTCTTTTATCACTTGTTGAAATTCGATTTCCTTCATGGACTATCGCAATTGAGAAATATTCATTCATATAACCCAATTTATACTTTCTTTTCAATGCATTATCTACGAGATGAAACTCATGTCCCATTTCAACGTTCGGAAATCCAACAATATCAATAAGCATTTCTTTTCTAAACATAAAAGTTGGTGTACCTGTAAGATGATACTTATAGTGTTCTACAAGTAATTCTTCGCTAGTAAACCGGTTGTTTTTAAACCAATTAAAAGTTCTTAAATCTTTGACCTTGTAGGATGTGTCCAATATAGCTAAATTGGATATTACAAAATCAAACCTGTTATTTTCTAGAAATTCAACTTGCTTTTCGAGCTTATCTTTTAAATAAAAATCATCATCATCTAAAAATGAAATATATTTTCCATTCGCAATTTCAATACCTTTATTTCTAGATTCTGCTCCACCAATATTTTTTTTATTTTTGGCGTAGATAATTCTTTCGTCGTGGAAAGATTGTACTAAATTACTAATTTGGTAAGAATAATCGTCGTCGTAATTATCATCTATTATAAGAATTTCAAAATTTTTATAACTCTGGTTTAATACTGATAATATAGAACGTTCTAACAATTCTGGCTTTCTATTAAATGTGGGAATAATAATTGAAACTAAGCACATTGTATTTCAACCTCTTTCTTTCATATCATTCTTAGGTATAAAGAAGTATCCAAATATTAAAAGGAATAGCATACCGTGTGTTATTAATAAGGTTTCTAAGAATGATGTATTAATTATATAAATATAAGTGAATATTAATCCAAAGTAACGATGGCTAAAGTCTAATGATTTTAAAAGAAACACTAAAATTACTAATGTTATTGTGGCAAAGAGTACCCCAATTATACCAAACTAATATAGCCTTCAGCGAATATTCCAACATTGGCTACCGTTTCTTTTTTACCTAAAACACCTTCTCCAATATAACTAGCTATATTGCTATCTATTTTATTGCCAAATAATACACTTAAAAAAGTTTGGCCATAGTAAGTAAAATTATTGTGAAATTCTTGAAAATAAACGTCAAATAAATATCCAGGAAAGTAAAATATACGTCTAATATAATCAGCTAACTTATATGATCCAAAAATAGCATTTTCTATCAAACTAAATACAAACACCATATTTATCATTAAAACGAACATGAAATTTTTTAATTGTATATCGAAATAAATAGAAAGCAATAGCTGCCAAAGCGCCAATCAAAATACTTTTTACTGCTCCATTTAATAAAAATAAAAGAACAATAAATACAAGAACTATTGAACTTAATATATATTTTTTTTTGACCCAGAAAAATATAAGAAGAAATGGAAATACCACTCTTGCAATGGAGCTATATAAATAATTTAATATTAATCCATAGTTGCTATTACTTTCTAGTCTAGTATCATAAATTTCATTAAATAATAGATTGGACAAATTAATTGAACCTATGTTTTTCAAAAAAGGTATTAAAATAATAATTGCAAAAATAATTGCAACAGCATTAAAATATTTGTTATTTACATCAATTTGTTTTCTTTTTATTTTAAAATTATCTTTATCTAATATATCTAATAAAAACAATGAAAATTGAGGTATTATAACAAATAAAAATAGTGAGTTATTACCTATATATAAAGAAACAACTGATTGACCAAATACAATCATAATCAAGAATATATTGTATATTAAGTTATAAAATTCATTTTTCATGAATAACTGCAATAATATTAAAATAGAAATTATAATTATATGGCCATACAAAGCAGTTTGTTCAAAGCCATCTTTAACAAAGCCTTCATAGATAAAATATTTTGAAACTAAATTAACGTATACAAGATGGAACAATATATACACTATAAATAACATTATTAATCTTATAATTTTCAGTAGCATACAATTTCCCTTCTACTTATTAACGAAGTCGATAAGTTTCTCTTTATTAAAATCCTTTAATATTTCTGAAATCAGAGTGTTTACTTCTTCTATATTTCCAGGGGTAACTTTGCCTCTATAAATCTTCTCAAAAACTTGTTCTGGATGGATTTCATTTTCATTTAATAATTCTTCATATAATTTTTCTCCTGGTCTTATTCCAGAATATATTATCCCAATATCTTCTTCTTTTTTACCGCTTAAGCGAATTAAGTTTTTAGCTAAATCAACTATTTTTACAGGTTTTCCCATGTCTAATACAAATACTTCCCCACCTTGAGCTAATGCACCTGCTTGCAACACTAGCCTAGAGGCTTCAGGTATAGTCATGAAATACCGAGTCATTTCAGGATGAGTTACTGTCACAGGACCTCCTGCTTCAATTTGTTTTTTAAATAATGGAATTACTGAGCCTCTTGAACCTAGAACGTTACCAAAGCGTACTGCTATAAAACGAGTAATACTTCTTTCATCATTTAAACTTTGAACTATCATTTCTGCTACACGTTTTGTCGCCCCCATTACATTTGGTGGGTTCACCGCTTTATCGGTAGATACCATTACAAACTTTTTAACCCCGAATTCTTTTGCTGCTTCTGCTGTATTCTTAGTTCCTAGAATATTATTTTTTACTGCTTCTAATGGATTATATTCCATTAATGGGACATGTTTATATGCTGCAGCATGATATACAGCGTATGGTTTATACATATTCATAACTTCATGTAAACGTTCTTTATGTTGAACATCTGCAATTATAGGTATGAATTCAATTTCATTTCCAAAAACATTGATTAATTCCTGGTTTATTAAGTAAATGCTATTTTCACCATGACCTAATAAAATAATTCTGTCTGGATTAAATTTGCACACTTGTCGACAAATTTCTGAACCAATAGATCCACCAGCGCCTGTAATCAATATTGTTTTATTAGTTAATTCTTTGGATATTGAAGCCATGTCTAATTCAACCGGATCCCTACCTAATAAATCTTCAACTTCTACTTTCTTCAGTTGATTTACTTCAATTTCTCCTGATAACACATCTTCGATATTAGGCATTTTAAATAGTTCTACGCCTTCAATATTACAAATATCATTTATTTCGTTAACTCGTTCTTGACTTAATGTAGGTATTGCTATAATAATTTTTTTAATTTGGAACTTTTTAACAAGTTCTGGTATATCTTTAATATATCCTTGCACTTTTACACGTTCAGTAATTGTAATTTTTTGTTTATTAATATCATCATCTACAGCTAAAACAGGTTGCATACGCATGTCATTACTTCTTAGCATTTGACGAATTAACATTGAGCCACCTTGCCCTGCTCCAACGACTAATGTTGATTTTTTTTCAATTGGACTATCTATATAATATCTTCGATAAACTCTCCAAAATAGTCTTGATCCACCAATTAATAATAAGTGCATCATCCAAGTAATAAAATATAATCTTAAAAATGGTCTTCCTCCTGAAATTAATGAGACCAATAATATTGTAGATACAATTGAAAATGTAACTGCTTTTACAACTGATATTAATTCACCTACACTAGCATACTCCCAAGCTCTATGATACAAATTAAAAAAATAGCCAAAGATATGATGAGATATTAATAAAATAATTGATGATAATACTAATAAGTCAATGGAATATGCATCAAAATATGGTTCTAAAATTGAATACCCTAAGAACACTGAAAACGTAACAATAAATGAATCTATTATAATTAATATAAAAAAACGCAACCTCGCAGAAATTTTCGTCACTTTTAATCCCCTCAATCCAATTTACTATAAAAGTCCAAACCACTTTTTCTGCTTATATTCTTGCGTTGGTTTGTGTTTGGAAACTTCCTCATTATTAATAACTGCTTTTCCATTCTCCACTAATCTTTCTAAATCTTCATAATAAATTTTTAAATTTCTTTCTCTAAATAACTTCTCCATAACAAATGTACGTACATCACTACTATGTGCATCTGAAGCAACAAAATGAGTCAAATTATTATCAATCATTTGTAGTGATGATTTTTTCACTTTTCTTCCAAAATCTCCCAATAATGAAGAAGAAGTGATCTGACTTAAAGCACCTACATTTACTAAATTAAAGAGTATATCTAAATTCTCAGTAATTGCTTTGTTACGTTCTGGATGCGCAATAATTGGTACATATCCCATAGTTTGTAATTCATAAAATAATTTATGACTATAATGTGGTACTTCATTACTTGGAAATTCTATTAATAAATATTTCGAATTATTAATACCCTCAATCTTCCCATTGTGGAGATCATCAATAATTTGATCTGTAACTCTAATTTCTTGTCCAGGATATAAGTTAATTCCAAGCTGTTCAATTTGTTCATTGTTGCCTAACTCATTTAACTTTTCTTTAACCACTTGAATATTATTATTATATCTTGGATGAAGATGATGTGGAGTTGCAATAATGTCCGTAACGCCTTCACTCTTAGCCTGTTTAAGTAAATCAATGGCTTCACCCATGCTCTTTGGTCCATCATCTACATCAACTAATATATGATTATGAATATCTATCATTATTCTTCACCGTAATAGTAATAGTAACTAGAAGTTTTATCTAAAGGCATTTTATTTAATATAGCACCTAATAGTTTCCCACCTGCTTTTTCTATCAAATCTTTTGCTTTTTTCACTTCGTTTTTATTATTTTTTTCTGCATCGACAACTAAAGCACAATTTTTAACTGTTTGCGCATAAATTTGGGCATCAGTAACAGTATTAATGGGGGGGGTATCTATAACAATAAAATCATAATGATTCAATAATTCATTGTATATTTCATCGAAATGCCTAGAAGCTATTAGTTCGGATGGATTTGGTGGTGTTGGCCCAGCAGTTAAAATAGCTAAATTATCTATTTTTGTTTCTTTTATAGATTCACTATATGTTGCCCTATTAATAATCAAATTAGAAAGACCACTATTATTTGGCAAATCGAATATATAATGCTGGGTGGGCTTTCTCATATCACCATCGATAATCAAAGTTTTATAACCTGCTTGTGCGTATGTTATTGCAATATTTGCTGAAATAGTACTTTTTCCTGAAGAAGGTTTCTCTGAAGTTATCAATAAACTCTTAATTTCTTCCCTTGCACTTGAAAACATAATATTCGAACGAATACCTCTAAACTTCTCACTTATTGTAGACTTAGGTTTATCATGTACATACAATGGTGATAATTTTGTTTTGCTTTTAACCATGTTTACATCTCCTTAATTAAATTTTTGTATTGATCCTAAAACTGGTATACCTAATTCATTTTCAACATCATCTTCAGATTTAATTCGTTTATCAATTAATTCATAAAATAAAATTATTAATATCGAAATTATTATTCCTACAAATATCCCTACTACAGTATTTAATAAAATTTTGGGTGAGACCTGTTCAGATTTTCCTGCTTCTGATAATACTGATACATTATCCACATTCATAATATCTGGAACCTCATCACTGAATACATTTGAAATCGTATTTGCAATAATAGTTGCATCTTTTTCACTTTCACTTACAACTGATATATTTAATAATTGTGAATCTGATTGACTTGACGCAGTTATCATTGAACTTAATTCGTCTTCACTATATTTATTATCTAATTCATCAGATACTTTATTTAAAATCCTGGGACTAGTAACAACTTCTAAATACGTGTTTACTAACTGAATATCACTTTGAACTTGTTGTGCCATTATTTGAGATTCACTTTCTTTTTGATTAACTAAAACTTGTGTGTTAGCTTCATATTCTGGTTTAATTATTGTTAAACTAACTACTAACCCAAGTATTAGCCCTAATATAGGTAATATTAAAATTAGTTTGTAATGTTCCTTCATTTTTGAAAAGATATTAATTAAATTTAAAGATTCTTTCATAACTTCCTCCATGTAATTTTATTTTTTATTTTCATTTAAATCATTACTTGCTTTTTCTTTTTGGAATGTTGCAAATAGTATTCCGGAATAAAATACTATTAATATTGGATAATTCCATCCAGATATTGTATCTGCTTGCAAACCAACTAAATAAGAGAAAAGAATGATTTGTTGACCCAATATTTTTAGTTTTCTATCTTTAGAAAAAGAAAAAGAAATAAACAATATTAAATATAATATAGTTTGAATTATTAAATATACAAAACCGTAATTAACAATCGCATATAAAAAATCATTATCTAAAGTATTGATAGAGTTGGGTCCTAATCCTAGTAACCATGATCCCTCAAGTTTTTCTAAAGCATCTTTCCACATAAATATTCTTTCGTTAAATGAGTTAACAGAAGTTAATTCACCTGTTTCAAATACTGTTATCAATTGGTATAAATATAAAAATGTATTTTTAAAACTTACAATAAACCATCTTATTAATAATAATATCAATCCAAAAAATAATATATACGCTGGAAATTTAAAAATATAAAAGTATATAGTTCGTTTTATTTTAAAAATTTGTATAAAAATCAAAACAGTAGGTAATATCACAATAAAAGATCTAGATCCAGTAAAAATTACTATTAATGTTACAACACCGATACCTAAAATTTTGAAAATAATTCTTTTTTCAAAAATTAGTATTATAGCTCCAAGTTGAACAGCAATCCACGCAAGAATATTCGGATTATTTAAAGTTCCAACAATCCGCAAAGCTTTCCCAATAGGTGACGCTTTCATATCATTATAAATATATCCAAATGCTGTTATATTAAAAGCTTGTGCCGCACCTACAACCATTTGAAATGATAAAACTATATAAGCAAACGCTAATAAACTTTTATGTATGGTTTTGGTATCTAAATTCAAACCTATGTAATATGTAAACACTAAAATTAATATAAAAAATATCGGTTTTAGTAGATGCACAAAAGCGTCTATCTCAATATGCGAATTATTAAATAAAATTGATAACGACATAAAAATAATCAATATAAAATAAAGTATAACAATAGACATTATATTTCCATTTATATTGTATTGATTAAAATCTTTTATATTCATTGCTAAAAATAGAATTAATATTGAGATTAACGGATAGGTGATGAATTGTGAATTTTCAAATGGATTAGGTAATAATAAAAATACGAGTGGTACTAAAATCAAATACAATGAAATTTTATTTTTCCTATTCAACAACATCATAATTCTCCTAATTAAACTTAATTTCTAAAAATACATCAAACAAGCTTATTTAATTTTTCCAAGTATTGCTCAGAACAAACTCATAATTATATAATACAAGAATATTCTTAAAAAGTGTAGCTTTATTTCAAAATAAAGCTTTTTTATTTTATCTTCGAATATAATTTTATATGTAAATTATTGACGCACACATTAATATTGTGTAAATAAAAAACATATACTCATTACATTTATTTTACAAAAAGTAAACCTTATCTTTTATATCATTCTAAGTGATATGCTTTAAAGAAACTATGACTTATATACAAATAAAAGACACTACTTTCTTCAGTTGAAAGTAGTGTCTTAAAGCAAGTCATTTAATTTTAAAGTTGGGGGATTCAAAAGACACCCTATTTTTTATTTCATTTTAAATTTAATTGATTCACAAAATATATTATTATGCTATCTCAATCTGGAAACGGCGTATGACTGTACCATCATCCAACGTGGATGGTTCGATTTCTTCGCCACCGTTATGCTTAATTACTGCTGCGGAAACTTCATTATCTTGATCACAAGTAATTAAAGCTTCTTGAACACCAATTCTTGATAAGTAGTCTAAAGATTTCTTCAACAACTTGTTGCCAAAACCTTTGCCACGGTATTTTTTGCGAATGCCGTAGCCAACATGGCCGCCGACTTTTTTCAGTCTATCGTTTAAGTTATGACGAATATTGGCAGCACCGATGATTTCATCATCATCTATTAAAAATAATGTCGTATTATCTACAGTTTGATCGTGTGATTTGTTATCTGCTAATTCGTGAACTATTTCTTCAAAATTACTATATTTTGTAATATTTGTAATCTCGGGTACTACCTTTTCATCATGATCAATCCATTCTCTCATATAATCACAATATAATGCTTCGTCACCCATTGTTAATTCTCTAAATTCAACCATGTTGACACTCCTTCCTTTTAAGTTATTACTCATCTATGATTTCGTTGTGTGTATTTAAATAGTACACATAATGATCTGTCCATTCGCCATTCTCAAATATGAAACCTTTACGCACACATTCAAATTGAAAGCCTACTTTTTCAATCAAACCGATTGAAGGCATATTATCTATATTGATATGTGCTTCAAGTCTGTGAAAATGCAGTGTATCTCGTGTGCTTGCTTAACTAATTCTGTCACTGCTTCATAAGCAAAGCCTTGATTCCAATACTGATTGTGAATAAAATAACCAATTTCAGCCCACTGAAAATTGTCGCGGCTCAAGTTCTTAATATCAAGCATGCCTAAATGATTCATCTCTTTATCAAAAATCCCAAAGATATATAAATCATCTGCTTCAATAGTTTGTTGTTGCCTTACAATAAGCGCTGCAAACCACGGTTCAGTCGATTCTGACATGTCTACTTGACCTTTATCATATTTAAATTGAGACGGCTTGCGGTTTACAAAACCACGCAACCATGTTTCGTAATCATTTTCTTCCAACGGTCTAATGATAAGGCGTTGTGTAGTAAAATGCAACCCTAAATTTTTCGTCATCTAAAATCCCCTTCATACCGCCATCTGTTATCTAAACTATAACATTTTTCACCATGAAAGCGTATTTTTCACTACGCTTTATACCTTAGTGCTTGTTCCGATATTAGCTCTATAGTTGGTTGTCTATTATTTTGATCATGATATTTGAAAAACATCGCACTTCTTCTTAAGTAAAACTTGCTCATTTTGAAGTTATTTTTTCTAACTTTAACAACTTCTTTTACTAATGAAGTTACATCATAAGTTACAGGACCAAACCCATTTTGTACATAGTTGAAATAGCCAGGAGTATACACTGAATATGTATAGATTTCATCAATATCAAATTGATAATAAATGATTGGTTTTCTTAAATAAGCAATATCAAATGCGATAGACGATACATCTGTTATTAACAAGTTAGTGTTGCTAATAATATCTTTATAACTAAAGTGATTAGGGATGTTGATATATGTAATATGCTTAAAAAATTTCGAAAATCGGTCTTGCATTCTCGGATGTAAGCATAAATTAATTTTATTGTTTTTATGTTTGGCTATTTGTTGAATCTTAGGGTGAGTTAAAAATGCATAAATAGATTTATAAAAATGACTTTCTACGAATTGTTTATCACTTACTTCAAGTAGATGAGGTCTCCAAGTAGGCATGACGGTTATCACTTGCTCAGTACTTTTTTTATTGTGACTTAATAAATCGAACCTAGATAATCCTGAAAGTATCACTTCTTGTTCACTAAAACCGTATTTTTCTATAATTTCTCTTTTCTCTGCTTCAGCACTTGTAATAAAATAATCTATTGGTTTGTTCCGTTTATGTAATAACGTAGATAAGTCATTCTGAATTACACCATGTTGTAAAAATATGAATTCAAAGTCTAAAAGCTCTCTGATAAATTTCCCATTGATGCCACCAAACGGATTAAACAGATATGCTTCTGAGTGTGATGTAAAAAGTTTGTTTGTTTTAAACATGAGTATATGGTGTCTTTTACTATTAAATGCAACAATCTTATCTCCATATTCTTCACGCAACTTTACAAAGTCTGGGCTGGAAGGATAAATAAGAAAATATGCTTTAACGTCAGGTTTGTTTTTTACCACAAAATCAAATAATGCTTCTGCGTTATCACCTGCCTTATCTAATCTATCGACGAATAACCATACTTTGTCATTGCTTCTTTTTTTATTAATAATGCCTATGATTTTATATATAGCTGACTTTCTTGTTTTTTTATTTTTTAGTAAGCCAAGTATATTTTTCCATATAATAAAACGCTTCTTTTTGATATTGAGAATCTTCTTATTATCTTCAATTCTTAACATTCTATTAGCATATTGTTTAAATGAAATCTTCGTATTACTAAAATTCGTATGCCTTGTTTTACTAACTTGGTTAATTTTTTCTAAGCTGCTATGATTCACAAGATATTTTAATTCTATCTGCTTAATGTCGTCATTTAAACTTATATCAAATCTGTAAAATTTATTATAACTGATGTTTTTATTCAAAAATTTTTGTGATGTTATTATCGATTCTTGAACAGGTCGAACAATTTCTTCTTTATTAATTATTGCTACTGGTATAACATCAATATTCATATTAATATTTGGTAAGCTATATCCGCATTTTAATAGTTTATTTTTTTCATAAAGATATTCTGTCTTTAAATACATATCACTCACATTTTTAATAAAAATCTGGTTTGAATATATTTTATATTCTCCGTTTTCATGCTTTATATTTAAATTTGTCCCTTCATATTTCACTGATAAAATAGCGATTTGATACACAGCATTAATTTGCTTTAGATGCGTATTAGAGATTACGTCATCATCCATTCGTTTAAGTAACTGAATGATTTGGTTTGTATATTTTTCTAGTTGTTTACTGTTCAGGGTTGAAAGCGTAATATTTTGATAACTTAATCTATATTGTAAATCATATAAAATCATCATTTGTACGTACTTAGGAATATTATTGCCACGGTTGTCATTGGTTAAGTAATTATGAAATTTTTCGATGGTTGGACTATAAAACGTTGGGTTAGATAATGCTTTATCTATAGCTGATGATTCGTCTCTTCTTTTCCTATACCAATAACAACCTTGCGTGTAGCTCATTAAACCAATTTTAAAAGTTTGTTTAATGACATTGTAAACAAATTTAGCATCTTCACCATATTTTAATGAAGCATCAAAAGTTACACCTTTAATAGCTGACGTTCTAAAAAATACAGAAGCAACATTCATTTGAATATGATCATAATCTTGTTTTAAATCTACGACTTTATTTACTTTATTTTCATATTTAAAATTTAAGGGATGTTCTCCAACAATATTGTCAAAAAACCTTAACCTTGTAGAAATAACATTAAGCGTAGGATTCATTTCAAAATAATTATATACATGCTTTAAAGTTGTAAGTCCCCATTTGTCATCCGAATCAAGAAAGTTTACATATTTACCTCTTACATACTTTAACCCTGTATTTCTAGCGATAGAAACCCCTTCATTTTGTTTACTTATATAATAAATATTATTAGGATACCTATTTCTATATTTAGTTAATATAGCCTCTGAATTATCTGTCGATCCATCATTCACAAGAATAATCTGTATATCCTCTAAATTCATATTTTGTTTAATAATACTATCTAATGTTTCTTCAATGTATTGTTCTGTATTATATACAGGTATTACAATACTCATTTTAAAATCATATTTTTCATATAAAAGTTCATTTAAACTTAAAATTTGAAAATCTTCAGTTTCAAATATAGCCAAGTCACTTAAATCTTTATATTTCAGTACGAGGTCAATACCATGACTGTTTTCAATATCAGCTTGTATCATAGATTTCATATGATAAGCTATAATAATTTTTTTATATTCATCTCTACAATGTGTTACGATTTCATCTACTTCATTCATTGATGAAAAACTACCATAAACCACTAATTTCTTCATATTTTAGCCGCTCCTGAAAATTCGACAATTGCTCCAATGTTTGATAAATGCACTTTAACAATTTATCATTAAGCAGAGCACAGTCTAATACAATATATTATAATTATATTAAGAAAAATATGTGTGGAGGTAAATATAAATTTATTAATATTTTTGTCTAAAAATCGACTCATTAATGCTAAAAGTATAGTTTTATTAATTATATTGAGAGTGATTCTTAAAAATTAATATTTAAAAGTACTTTCTTGTTATTAGAAAGACCATTAATCCATAGTGTAAAAATACTGTTTTATGGGTATATAAGTAAGTGAAAGCATTGGATGAATTATATTGTGCTTAGCCATTTAGAATTACCTCTAGTAAAAAACACATCTCTTAACTATAAGATGACATGGGTTTGGTATCTTAAGGAGGTTGTTACTATGACTCATAATAGATCTAAAAAATTATTTTTGTTGTTTGGTGTACTGGCATGGTTATCAGTAATGATTTTATTCATTCTACCAATATTAGCGCCCTATCAAAATTTTATTGAATCTGATACTGGTTTGGCGCTCGGTTGGATTATTGTACTACTTGCCTTTATCACTCTATTTTATGTGGCTATTGTCATACTAGATATATATAGCCCAATCGCAACACAAGTATTACAATTTGTACTGTTAACAGTAGTGATTATTTGTGCAGTACCGTCTATCACTGCGTTTATTCTGGCATCATTCGTTGTAGATATTAGTATAGTTGAAATATTTATTCCAATTGTACTTGTTATATTAGCAAGTATGCTTCATATCTTATGGTTCACAATTCCATTTATCCAAAATAAACAAACACGTAAACGTTTAAAGTCTAAAGCAGGACTTTAAACAACAGTGAAAACCCTGCTCATTTTCACATAATTATGTTTAATAGCCATGTTACTAAAAAGTAGCATGGCTATTTTAGTTATTCACTATTTCTTCCCTTTTCTGGTCATAAAAAAACGGGAGTGAAAAAGAAATCAAAATTTGATTTCATCTTCCAACTCCCATAATGGTTGAGTCTGAAACAGGTGTTGATACGTCAGACTCAAGTTTAAATCCTTACTATTTAATTGTTCCTAGTTCTTTGCCTACTTTTTCATAAGCAGCTAGTGCTTGGTCTAACATTTCTTTCGTATGCGCAGCTGTTGGCATGTTACGCACACGTCCTGTACCTTTAGGAACTGTTGGGAAGACGATTGACTTCACATAGATGCCTTCGTCTTTCAAACGGCTACTGAATGCTTGTGTTTCCTTCTCATCGCCAATAATAACAGGTGTGATTGGTGTTTCTGAGTTACCAATATTAAATCCTAGATCTTTTAATCCAGCTTTTAAATAATTACCATTATCCCAAAGTTTATCGTGTAATTCTGTAGATGCCATTAATTTTTTCACTGATTCAGTGATTGCTTTCGTATCTCCAGGCGCTAATGATGTAGAGAATAAAAATGGTCTTGATTGTACTTTTAACCAATCAATTAATGATTGTGTTCCAGCTACATAACCACCTACAACACCAATCGCTTTTGATAACGTACCCATTTGGAAATCAATCTTGTCCTGTAAGCCAAAATGTTTTACTGTGCCTGCACCTTTACCCATCACGCCTGAACCATGTGCGTCATCAACATAAGTAATTAAGCCAAATTCTTCGGCGATTTCAACGATTTCTGGCAATTTCGCAACATCACCGTCCATGCTGAATACACCATCAGTAATGTACATAACTTTATTATATTGACCTGACTCCACTGCTTCTTTTGCTTTTGCGCGTAAGTCTTCCATATCTGAGTGGTTTACACGAATAATTTTCGCTTTAGATAAACGACAGCCATCTATAATAGATGCGTGATTTAATTCATCTGAAAGTATCGCATCATGTTTATTCATAACAGCAGAAATTGCTGCCATATTACAGTTGAAACCTGATTGATACGCTACTGCTGCTTCTGTCCCTTTAAATTCAGCTAATTTTGCTTCTAATTCATCATGTAAATCTAATGTCCCATTAATCGAACGTACTGCACCTGCACCAACACCATGTGTATCAATTGCATCTTTCGCAGCTTGCTTTAAATCTTCATCTGTTGCTAGTCCTAAATAATTGTTCGAAGATAAGTTAACGTAATTCTTTCCCTTGATATTAATTTCAGGCCCATTCGCACCTTCAATTGTATCTATTTCATTGTATAAACCGTTATCCTTTAAATACTGAATATTTTCATCTAAAAAGCCATGTAGTGATTGTACCACTGCAAGCCCCCCTTTGGATTGTCTTTGTGTTTAAGTTAATCATAACCTATTTTTAAAATACATGGAAGTAGAATAATAATTAAAAAGAAAGCGTTTTCTAAAATTGAATTTGTCCGTTAATAATTGGTGGTACAGTTAAGTTATTTTAAATGGTATACTGGATAAAAATGACTAAGGAAGAAGGGTTGAAGTTGTTTGATTGGTTTCAACTAGCGCAAGAAAAAGAAAGTAAAATGATACAAGTACGTCGTTACTTACATCAATATCCCGAATTATCGTTCGAAGAATACCATACTCATGATTATATTCAAAATCAATTGAGTCAATTGTCATGTGAAATACGTACACCCGTAGGTCGCAATGGTATCGTTGCGACTTTTAAAGGTCGTGGCGACGGTCCCACTGTAGCATTACGTGCAGACTTCGATGCACTACCTATAGATGAACTTACAGAAGTCGATTACAAATCTAAAAATCCTGGTGCCATGCACGCATGTGGTCATGATGGTCACACCGCAACTTTATTAGGCGTGGCTGAAATTATAGAGCATCATCTACAATTTTTAAATGGTAACGTGGTGCTCATCTTCCAATATGGCGAAGAAGTAATGCCAGGTGGCTCTCAAGAAATGATAGACGATGGTTGTTTACAAGACGTAGACAAAATATACGCTAACCATTTATGGAGCGGTTATCCTACAGGTACGATTTATTCACGTGCTGGTGCAATGATGGCTTCACCAGATGAATTCAACATTACAATTCAAGGTAAAGGCGGACATGGTGCCAAACCACACGAAACCATTGATCCTGTAGTTATCATGGCTGAATTTATTATGAGTGCACAAAAAATCGTTTCAAGAACGATTGACCCTGTCAAACAGGCAGTGATAAGTTTTGGTATGGTCCAAGCAGGATCTGCAGATAATATCATCCCTGACACTGCATTTTGTAAAGGCACTGTACGTACATTCGATACAGAAGTCCAAACTCATGTTATGACTAAAATGGATAAACTCTTACAAGGTCTTGCTGTGGCAAACGACATCACATATACAATGGATTACATTAAGGGCTATCTACCTGTCCACAACAATCCAAATAGCTATGAAGTTGTTAAAAAAGCAGCAAACGATATTAACTTAAGATTCAACGAGTCAGAATTAATGATGATTGGTGAAGACTTCTCTCATTACTTAAAAGTCCGTCCAGGTGCTTTATTCCTAACAGGATGCGGTAATCCAGAAAAAGATACAACACACCCACATCACAGTCCAAACTTCAATATTGATGAAAAAGCAATGAAATACACCGTTAGCCAATTCCTCAAAATTCTAGAACTCGAAAATGTGATTGTTAAAACCACTTCGTAATTTTATTACGTTAGTGGTTTTTATGCATGAGCTTTAGCTCAGGTAATCCTTTACCACTTAGGAATGAAATGAGTTAGTGGCGCTTATGCCTGCGTGTAAACGCAGGCGTTCCTCTACCACTTCGTAATTTTATTACGTTAGTGATTTTTATGCATAAAGACTTACTTTCCAATTCATTTGGATTAGTAAGTCTTACGCATATGCTTCAGCATATGTGATCCACTACAACAGCTCAGACGTTCTATTATTACTTATATGAAATATTGACTATGTAATAACTTTTCTATCTACCTATATAAACAAGCACAATGTCGTTTTGGCATTGTGCTTGTTTGTTTTCATTATTATTTTTATTTTCGTTAATTCAATTATACTATTTGCTTAAAACAGCAGTTATTTACGCAAATACCTGCGGGAAGACTACAAGATGAAGACTACAAGCTAGGGCGATGTCCGCGTAAATAATGATAAAAAAGTGCTAAAGACAATTATATTAAGAAGCCCTAATCCATTTCGGGTTTCTGTGGTTTACAATAGCTTTGCTATTGCATTAAGAAGCCCTAATCACTTGTTGTGATAAGGGCTTCTATATAAAAAAAGAGCCTCCATAAAGGAGACTCCTAAAATATCTATCAAAGATAGAAATTATTTATTATTTAATAATTGAAGTTACAACGCCTGATCCAACAGTACGTCCACCTTCACGGATAGAGAAACGAGTACCATCTTCGATAGCGATTGGTGAAATCAATTCAACTTGCATTTCAACGTTATCGCCAGGCATAACCATTTCAGTACCTTCTGGTAAAGTAACAACGCCTGTTACGTCAGTAGTACGGAAATAGAATTGCGGACGGTAGTTAGTGAAGAATGGAGTATGACGTCCACCTTCTTCTTTTGATAAAACATAAACGTCTGCTTTGAAGTTAGTATGCGGTGTAATAGTACCAGGCGCAGCTAAAACTTGTCCACGAGAGATGTCATCACGTGATACACCACGTAATAAAGCACCAATGTTGTCGCCAGCTTCAGCGTAGTCTAGTAATTTACGGAACATTTCAACACCTGTAACAGTTGTCTTAGTTGATTCCTCTTGCATACCGATGATTTCAATTTCAGCACCGACTTTGATTTGACCACGTTCAACACGGCCTGTAGCAACAGTACCACGACCAGTGATTGAGAATACGTCCTCAACTGGCATCATGAATGGTTTGTCAGAATCACGTTCTGGTGTTGGGATAAATTCATCAACAGCGTCCATTAATTCTAAGATTTTGTTTTCATATTCTTCAACGCCTTCAAGCGCTTTTAATGCTGAACCAGCGATTACAGGAACGTCGTCGCCAGGGAAGTCATATTCGCTTAATAAGTCACGAACTTCCATTTCAACTAATTCTAATAATTCTTCATCGTCAACCATGTCAACTTTGTTTAAGAATACAACTAATGCTGGAACACCAACGTTACGTGATAACAAGATATGTTCACGAGTTTGAGGCATTGGACCATCAGCAGCAGATACTACTAAGATACCGCCGTCCATTTGAGCAGCACCAGTGATCATGTTTTTCACATAGTCAGCGTGACCTGGGCAGTCAACGTGAGCATAGTGACGAGAATTAGTTTGGTACTCGATATGAGAAGTATTAATTGTAATACCACGTTCTTTTTCTTCTGGAGCGTTATCAATCATGTCATATGATTGAGCTACAGTGTCACCATTTTTTGCCATTACAGTTGCAATTGCAGCTGTTAAAGTAGTTTTACCATGGTCAACGTGTCCGATAGTACCAATATTGGCATGGGTTTTTGAGCGGTCAAATTTTTCTTTAGCCATTATAAAATCTCTCCTATTCGTTAGAAAATTAATTTTTAAAATTTATCTCTCATGACAGTTACTCACTGTCACGAGAAGAATATTTGTTACTTGTAATAAAGGACTATATAGTACCTTTATAATGCATTTCAGCTAAAAAATCAATTGATAAAACTGTAAGCTACATAATTAAGCATTACATGTAATTAACAGATAGACTGTTATCTTACAAAATAAATTTAATTACTCAGCTGAATTACCACTGTTTTTCTTGATAATTGCTTCAGCAACTGATTTTGGAACTTCTGCATAGTGGTCAAAGTACATAGTATACGTACCGCGACCTTGAGTGTTAGAACGTAATGATGTTGCATAACCGAACATTTCTGAAAGTGGTACAAAAGCGTTAACAACTTGTGCATTACCACGAGGTTCCATACCATCAACACGTCCACGACGAGATGTTACGTCACCCATGATGTCACCCATGTACTCTTCAGGCATTTCGATTGTTACTTTCATCATTGGTTCTAAGATAACCGGATCACATTTTTTAGCAGCTTCTTTAAGCGCTAATGATGCAGCAATTTTGAAGGCCATTTCTGATGAATCGACATCATGGTATGAACCGTCATATAATTTAGCTTTAACATCAATTAAAGGATAACCAGCTAATACACCGTTTTCCATTGAATCTTTAAGTCCTGCTTCAACTGATGGAATGTATTCACGAGGAACTACACCACCAACGATAGCGTTTTCGAATTCAAAACCGCCACCAGTTTCGTTAGGCGAGAATTCAATCTTAACGTCACCATATTGACCACGACCACCAGATTGACGAGCGAATTTACCTTGAACTTCAGCTGATTGCTTAAATGTTTCACGGTATGAAACCATTGGAGCACCAACGTTACATTCAACGTTAAATTCTTTCTTCATACGGTCTACTAAGATATCTAAGTGAAGTTCACCCATACCACCAATGATAACTTGTCCAGTTTCATCGTCTGTGTGTGCATGGAATGTTGGATCTTCTTCTTGTAACTTAACTAAAGCTGTAGTCATCTTGTCTTGGTCAGCTTTAGATTTTGGTTCAACAGATAAGTGAATAACAGGTTCTGGGAAATCCATAGATTCCAAGATAATGTCATTCTTCTCACCACATAAAGTATCACCAGTAGCAGTATCTTTAAGACCTACCGCAGCAGCGATATCTCCTGAGTATACTGTGTTAAGCTCTTGACGAGAGTTAGCGTGCATTTGTAGTAAACGACCTACACGTTCACGTTTGTTCTTTGTAGAGTTCTTAACGTATGAACCAGATGAAAGCGTTCCTGAATAAACACGGAAGAATGTTAACTTACCAACATAAGGGTCAGTCATTACTTTGAACGCTAAAGCAGCGAACTCAGCATTGTCATCAGCTTTTGCGATAACTTCTTCTTCTGGGTCATCAGCACGATGTCCAACAATTGGTTTAACGTCTAATGGTGATGGTAGGTAATCAATTACTGCGTCAAGCAATAACTGAACACCTTTGTTTTTGAACGCTGTACCAACAAGAACTGGATAAAATTCAATATCATTTGTTGCTTGACGGATAGCGTCTTTTAATTCAGCGACAGTGATTGCTTCGTCAGCTAAATATTTTTCCATTAATTCATCATTACTTTCAGCAACTGCTTCAATTAATGCTGAACGAGCTTCGTCAGCTCTTTCTTTATGATCCTCAGGAATTTCAATTTCTTCAATATCAGTTCCTTCGTTATTGTTATATTTGAAACATTTCATTTCAACTAAGTCAATGATTGCTTCAAATTGATCTTCAGCACCAATTGGTAATTGAATTGGTTGTGCATTAGCTTGTAAACGGTCATGAATAGTGCTAACTGCATATTCAAAGTTAGCGCCCATTTTGTCCATTTTGTTTACGAAGACAATACGAGGTACACTGTAATTTGTTGCTTGACGCCAAACTGTTTCAGTTTGAGGCTCAACACCTGATTGTGCATCAAGTACTGTTACTGCGCCATCAAGTACACGTAAAGAACGTTCAACTTCAACAGTGAAGTCTACGTGTCCTGGTGTATCGATGATATTTACACGGTGGTCATCCCATTGTGCTGTTGTTGCAGCAGATGTGATTGTGATACCACGATCTTGCTCCTGTTCCATCCAGTCCATTTGTGAAGCTCCTTCATGAGTTTCACCAATTTTGTGGATACGTCCAGTATAGTAAAGAATACGTTCTGTCGTAGTTGTTTTACCAGCATCGATGTGGGCCATGATACCGATATTACGAGTTCTGTCTAAACTAAAATCTCTAGCCATGTATTTTTCTCCTTCCAGTATAACTGCGAATAAATACTATAAATATGGCGATGCCCTAAGCATGCGCCTTCGATAGTAAACTATCAATGTGGAACATGCTCAGGGATAAAGCTACTATCCTACCAACGATAGTGAGCGAAGGCTTTGTTAGCTTCAGCCATTTTGTGAGTGTCTTCACGTTTCTTAACTGCGCCACCTGTATTGTTGGCTGCATCTAAGATTTCGTTAGCTAAACGCTCTTCCATAGTTTTTTCACCACGGTGACGCGAATAATTAACTAACCAACGAAGTCCTAAAGTCGTACGACGTTCTGGACGAACTTCAACTGGTACTTGATAGTTAGAACCACCTACACGGCGAGCTTTAACTTCTAATACTGGCATGATGTTGTCGATAGCTTCATCGAATACTTCAACAGCTTCACGACCACTACGTTCTTGAACTAAGTCGAAAGCAGAATAAAGAATTCTTTGAGCTGTCCCACGTTTACCATCTAACATGATTTTGTTGATCAATTTTGTAACTAATTTAGAGTTGTGGATTGGATCCGGTAATACGTCTCTTTTTGGTACTGATCCTTTACGAGGCATAATGTAAATCCTCCCTTCCTATTATAGTATATTTTTTAAATTTATTGCGAAAATTTACGGAATCTTAAACTTATTTTTTAGGTTTTTTAGCTCCGTATTTTGAACGGCTCTTTCTACGTCCATCTACGCCTGAAGTATCAAGCGCACCACGTACAACGTGATAACGTACACCAGGTAAATCTTTTACACGTCCACCACGTACAAGTACAACACTGTGTTCTTGTAAGTTATGTCCGATACCAGGGATATACGCATTAATTTCGATACTGTTTGACAAACGTACACGGGCATATTTACGTAACGCGGAGTTAGGTTTTTTAGGAGCCATAGTACCTACACGAGTACAAACACCACGTTTTTGTGGAGAGTTTAAACTAGTGTATTTTTTCTTTTTGCTGTTAAAGTTTCTGTTCAAAGCTGGTGAACCGTATGTTTTCGATTTGCTTTGTCTAGGTTTACGTACCAATTGATTAATAGTTGGCATTGAATGTTTCCTCCTCTCATCATTTATAATCCCACACATCCAGGTGGTTCATTTCAAGGGCAAATAAAATTTAGTAAGAATAATTCTTACTAATCTCATTTTAATAACGCAACAATTGTTGCATTAACGTTAATACCTACATATTCTCCTAAAGCTTGCTTGCTTTTGAAAAATGAAACAGGTATTTGTTTATGATTGATTTGACTTAACACGCGAGTCAGTAAATGAACTTCAACGTCTTCAGCAATAATCAATGATGTAACTTGGTTCTTATCCAAAGCCTTAAGCGTTTGTTTAAGCCCAATAACATGATGTTGTTTGTTAAAGCGTGCAACTTTTTCATTAGACATTAAAATATCCTCCAAAGTTCTGCTTGCATCAACCTTAATAATAATAACATCTTAGCTACTGTTGAGTCAACTTTAAATACGATAAATTCTTCAAAAAACATAAAAAACAAGTGATCGAAATATAATATCTCGATCACCTTGTTTATTCAGTAAAAAGAATTATATCTTAGTTGTCTCTGATTCTTCTGAAACTGTTGCATTTGGTGCAACTGTGTCGTATTTAACGTCTCTGTAACGTCTCATACCAGTACCAGCTGGAATTAATTTACCGATGATAACATTCTCTTTAAGACCAAGTAAGTTATCGCGTTTACCTTTAATTGCAGCATCTGTAAGTACACGTGTTGTTTCTTGGAACGAAGCTGCTGATAAGAAGCTTTCTGTTTCAAGAGACGCTTTCGTAATACCTAGTAAGACTGGTTTAGCTGTTGCTGGACGTTTACGTTCTTTAAATGCGTCACGGTTTGCATCAGTAAAGCTGTGAATATCTACTAATGAACCTGGAAGTAACTTAGTATCTCCAGCTTCGATAATGCGTACTTTACGTAGCATTTGTCTAACCATAACTTCAACGTGTTTATCATCAATTTCTACACCTTGCATACGGTAAACTTTTTGAACTTCTTTTAATAGATAGCTTTCTGTTGCATTTAAACCTGATACAGATAAATAGTTCTTAGGCTCGATTGAACCTTCAGTTAGAACTTCACCACGTTCAACGCTTTGACCAACCTCAACTTTCAATCTTGAAGTACCTGAAGCTAAATATGATTTAGATTCGTTCGCACCTTTAATAACGATTTCTTGTTGACGGTCTTTCGCAATCTTGATGTCATCAACGACACCTTCGATTTCTGTAATCACGGCTTGACCTTTAGGATTACGTGCTTCGAAGATCTCTTGAATACGTGGAAGACCTTGCGTGATATCACTACCTGCTACACCACCTGTATGGAATGTACGCATTGTAAGCTGTGTACCTGGTTCACCAATTGATTGTGCAGCAATTGTACCAACTGCTTCACCAACTTCAACTTTTTCACCAGTAGCAAGGTTTTTACCGTAACATTTTTCACAAACACCGTGACGTGTATTACATGTAAATGCTGAACGTATATACATTGATTCAATACCAGCGTCTGTAATTTGTTTAGCAATGTCTGCAGTTACTAATTGATCTGGTTTTACAATTACTTCATCAGTCTCTGGATGACGGACAGTTTCTTTAGAATAACGTCCTTCGATACGTTCGATGAATGGTTCGATCATTTCTGTACCTTCTTTGATATCAGAAACAAGTAGACCACGGTCAGTGCCACAATCTTCATCACGAACAATAACATCTTGAGCAACGTCAACAAGACGACGAGTAAGGTAACCTGAATCGGCTGTTTTAAGTGCTGTATCGGCAAGACCTTTACGCGCACCATGGGTAGAGATAAAGTACTCTAACACTGTTAAACCTTCACGGAATGAAGAAGTGATTGGTAATTCAATAATCTTACCTGATGGTGCAGCCATAAGTCCACGCATACCTGCTAACTGTGTAAAGTTAGATGCGTTACCACGGGCACCAGAGTCACTCATCATAAAGATTGGGTTTGTTTTATCAAGTGAGCCCATTAATTTTTGCTGAATTTGGTCTTTAGCGTCAGTCCAAATTTCAACAACAGCGTTATAACGTTCAAATTCAGTGATTAAACCACGATTAAATTGTTTCGTAATTCTCTCAACTAATTTTTCGTGTTCATCTAAAATTTCTTGTTTATCTGGTAATACTACGATATCAGATACACCAACAGTGATACCTGCTTTAGTTGAGAATTTGAATCCTAAGTCTTTCATTCTGTCTAACATCATAGAAGTATCTGTGATGCTGAAACGATTGAAGACTTCTGCAATAATATTTCCTAAGAAATTCTTATTGAAAGGTTCAATTAATTCTTGGTTATCGAAGTATTCTTTTAATCCGCCTTCTCCTAATTCAGTAGCTGATACGAAATATCTAGCTGGTGTTTTATTTTCTAAATTAGTTTGTGTTGGTTCGTTAATATATGCAAATGAATCCGGAATGATTTCATTGAATATAACTTTACCAACTGAAGTTAACAAGATTTTTTTGTTTTGTTCTTCAGTAAATGTTGGATTATTAAATGATTTAGCATGTACACCAATACGTGAATGTAAGTGTACGTAGCCATTCGCATAAGCTTTTAACACTTCATTTGTATCATTGAAAATCGCACCAGTATTCACTGATTCTTTACGCTCTAAAGTTAAGTAATAGTTACCTAGCACCATATCTTGTGAAGGTGTTACAACTGGTTTACCATCTTTAGGGTTTAAGATATTTTGTGCTGCAAGCATTAACATACGTGCTTCTGCTTGAGCTTCTTTAGATAATGGTACGTGAACTGCCATTTGGTCACCATCAAAGTCAGCGTTGTAAGCTGTTGTAGCAAGTGGATGCAGACGAATTGCACGGCCTTCAACTAATGTAGGTTCAAATGCTTGAATACCTAATCTGTGAAGTGTTGGTGCACGGTTTAAAAGTACTGGGTGTTCTTTGATAACATCTTCCAATACGTCCCAAACTTCATCATCCATGCGTTCAATCTTACTTTTCGCATTTTTAATGTTTGTAGCAATTTCACGTTGAACTAATTCTTTCATGATGAAAGGTTTGAACAATTCTAATGCCATCTCTTTAGGTAGTCCACATTGATACATTTTCAAGCTAGGTCCAACTGCAATAACTGAACGACCTGAATAGTCAACACGCTTACCTAATAAGTTTTGACGGAAACGTCCTTGTTTACCTTTTAACATATGAGAAAGAGATTTTAATGGGCGGTTACCTGGTCCAGTAACTGGACGGCCACGACGACCATTATCGATAAGTGCATCAACAGCTTCTTGTAACATACGTTTTTCGTTTTGGACGATGATGCCTGGAGCACCTAAGTCTAATAAACGTTTCAAACGGTTGTTACGGTTGATAACACGACGATACAAATCATTAAGATCACTTGTAGCAAAACGTCCACCATCTAATTGAACCATTGGTCTGATTTCTGGTGGGATAATTGGAAGTACGTCTAACACCATCCATGCTGGATTATTACCAGAATGTCTGAATGATTCAACTACTTCTAAACGTTTAATTGCACGTGTAAGTCTTTGACCTGTTGCTGATTCTAACTCATCTCTTAGTTGTTTAAGTTCAGCGTCTAAGTCGATTTCTTGTAGTAATTCTTTGATACCTTCAGCACCCATTTTGGCGTTGAATTTACCTGGGAATTTATCATAGTACTCTCTGAATTCTGCTTCAGATAATAATGTCTTTTGCTCTAAACCAGTTGGACCTGGGTTAACAACAACATAAGAAGCGAAGTAAATAACTTCTTCTAACGCTCTTGGCGACATATCTAATAAAAGACCCATACGACTTGGAATACCTTTGAAGTACCAAATGTGTGATACAGGCGCAGCTAATTCAATATGGCCCATTCTTTCACGGCGCACTTTTGACTTAGTTACTTCTACTCCACATCTGTCACAAACCATACCTTTATAACGTACACGTTTGTATTTACCACAACTACATTCCCAGTCTTTCGAAGGTCCAAATATTCTCTCACAGAATAGACCATCTTTTTCTGGTTTTAAAGTACGATAGTTAATTGTTTCTGGCTTTTTAACCTCACCAAAAGACCATGAACGGATTTTTTCGGGTGAAGCAAGTCCTATTTTCATATAATGGAAATTATTTACATCAATCAAGGAGCCTACCTCCTTCAATTTAGATTAGCTGTGCAAATTGATTGATTGCTCTATATCAATAATGGAATAACCAAGATTAAGGCAAATACGAACATGTATTGTACCTTAACTTGGTGTATTCTTTTATAAACTTAAATGCAATTAGTCTGTAATTTCTTTCTGTGATTGTGGCGCTTCTTTTTGTTGAAGATCCACTTTACGTTCAACGACATCATCATCTTCATTGTCTTGCATGTCAATTTCATTGTCATGCTCGTCCATAATCTTAACGTCTAACCCTAAACTTTGTAATTCTTTCATCAATACTCTGAATGATTCAGGAACACCTGGTTTAGTGATGTTTTCACCTTTAACAATAGATTCATATGTTTTCACACGACCTACTGTATCATCGGATTTGTAAGTTAAGATTTCTTGAAGTGTATATGCAGCACCGTATGCTTCAAGTGCCCATACTTCCATCTCACCGAAACGTTGTCCACCAAATTGTGCTTTACCACCAAGTGGTTGTTGCGTAACAAGTGAGTAAGGTCCTGTTGAACGTGCGTGTAATTTATCGTCAACCATGTGAGCAAGTTTCAGCATGTACATTACACCAACTGAAATTCTGTTATCAAATGGTTCACCTGTACGTCCGTCATATAATACCGTCTTACCGTCACGAGCCATACCAGCTTCTTCAATCGTTGACCATACATCATCATCACTCGCACCATCAAATACTGGTGAAGCAACGTGAATACCTAAGTTTTTAGCAGCCATACCTAAGTGTAGCTCTAATACTTGTCCGATATTCATACGTGATGGAACACCAAGTGGGTTCAACATGATATCGATTGGCGTACCGTCTGGTAAATAAGGCATATCTTCTTCAGGAACAAGTTTAGAAATTACACCCTTGTTACCATGTCGACCACACATTTTGTCACCAACGTGTATTTTACGTTTTTGAACGATATACACACGAACTAATTGGTTAACACCTGGAGATAATGTGTCGTCTCCTTCTTCACGGTTAAAGACTTTAACATCTAGAACAATACCACCTGCACCATGAGGTACGCGTAATGATGTATCGCGAACTTCACGTGCTTTTTCACCGAAGATTGCATGTAGTAAACGTTCTTCTGCAGTTAATTCTGTTACACCTTTAGGCGTTACTTTACCGACTAAGATGTCACCATCATTAACTTCAGCACCTACGTATACAATACCGCGGTCATCTAAGTTTTTAAGTGCACTATCTGAAACGTTAGGAATATCACGAGTGATTTCTTCAGGTCCTAGTTTTGTATCACGTGCTTCAGATTCATACTCTTCAATATGAATAGAAGTGTATACGTCATCTTTAACTAGACGTTCACTCATGATTACAGCATCCTCGTAGTTATAACCGTCCCAAGTCATGAAACCAACAACTAAGTTTCTACCTAATGCCATTTCACCAAGTTCCATTGAAGGACCGTCAGCTAAAATTTCGCCTTTAGTCACTACATCGCCAGTAGCAATGATAGGTCTTTGGTTATAACATGTACCAGTATTTGAACGTTTGAATTTAGCTAATGGATAGCGATCTAATTCGCCTTCATATTCTTGACCATCTTCTTCAATAAGTCGACGTACAAGAATTTCATTAGATTCAACGTGTTCAACACGGCCTTTATGTTTTGCAACAATTGCTGCACCAGAGTCACGTGCTGCCACGTGCTCCATACCAGTTCCTACGAATGGTGATTCAGGATTCATCAATGGCACTGCTTGACGTTGCATGTTTGCACCCATCAATGCACGGTTAGAGTCATCGTTTTCTAAGAAAGGAATACATGCTGTCGCAGCAGAAACAACTTGTTTAGGTGAAACATCCATGTAGTCCATTTTTTCTTTAGCCATAACTGTGTTATTACCACGGAAACGACAAACAACTTCGTCTTCTACGAAACGACCATTTTCATCTAATACAGAGTTTGCTTGAGCTACTACATAGCTGTCTTCTTCGTCAGCTGTTAAGTAGTCAATTTGGTCTGTGATTGAATGTGTTTCAAGATCTACTTTACGGTAAGGTGTTTCAATGAAACCAAATTCATTCACACGCGCATAACTAGATAGTGAGTTGATAAGTCCGATATTCGGACCCTCTGGTGTTTCGATTGGACACATACGACCATAGTGAGAATAGTGAACGTCACGTACTTCCATTTGAGCACGTTCACGTGTTAAACCGCCGGGTCCTAATGCTGATAAACGACGTTTATGTGTTAACTCGGCTAATGGGTTAGCTTGGTCCATGAATTGTGATAATTGAGAGCTACCAAAGAATTCTTTAATAGATGCAATAACAGGACGAATATTGATTAATTGTTGAGGCGTAACAGAATCAGTGTCTTGGATAGACATTCTTTCACGTACAACACGTTCCATTCTTGATAAACCAATACGGAATTGATTTTGTAATAGTTCCCCTACTGAACGTAGACGACGATTACCTAAATGGTCAATATCATCTGTAAAGCCAATACCACTTAACAAGTTAAAGAAGTATGACATTGATGCAATAATATCTGCTGGTGTAATACATTTCACTTCTGAATCAGGGAAAGCATTACCAATCACTGTAGTTGTACGTCCTTCTTCATCGTTCGGAACGTATACTTTGATTGATTGAATCTCAACAGGTTCATCAATAACAGTACCTTCTAATTCAAAGACTTCACTGTTTGCATTTGCTTCTAGTACATCCATAACCTCATCTAAGTTACGACGATCTAAGACTGTACCTTCTTCAGCTACAATTTCACCTGTTTCAGTATTAACAATTGGTTCAGCTAATTTCTGATTGAATAAACGGTGTTTCAAATGAAGTTTTTTATTCGCTTTGTAACGACCTACACTAGCTAAGTCATAACGTTTCGGATCAAAGAAACGAGAATATAATAAGCTCTTAGCATTTTCAACTGTAGGCGGTTCGCCAGGGCGTAAGCGCTCATAAATTTCTAATAATGCTTGATCAGTATTTTCAGTACCATCTTTTTCTAAAGTATTACGTAAGTACTCGTTTTCACCTAAAAGATCAACAATTTCTTGATCAGTTGAGAAACCTAAAGCACGTAATAATACTGTTAATGGTAATTTTCTTGTTCTATCAATACGTACATAAACAACATCTTTCGCATCAGTTTCATATTCTAACCATGCACCACGGTTAGGAATGATTGTTGCATCGAAGTTTGTACGACCATTTTTATCTAGTTTTTCATTGAAGTATACGGATGGTGAACGAACTAATTGTGAAACGATTACACGTTCAGCACCATTTATTACGAATGTACCTGTATCTGTCATTAATGGGAAATCGCCCATAAATACTTCTTGCTCTTTCACTTCGCCAGTTTCTTTGATGATTAGACGTACTTTTACACGTAGAGGTGCAGAATACGTTGTATCACGGTTTTTTGATTCTTCTAAATCATATTTCGGTTCTCCGAGTCTATAATCTACAAACTCTAAAGAAAGATTGCCTGTGAAATCTTCAATCGGAGAAATGTCTCTAAACATTTCTAATAAACCTTCTTCTAAGAACCACTCGTAAGACTCAGTCTGAATCTCAATTAAATTCGGTAATTCTAATACCTCTGAAATTCTCGCATAGTTTCTACGTTTACGATGTCTTCCATATTGGACAAATTGACCTGCCAAACAGATTCACCCCTCAAAAATTGCGTGTTTACTTTTACTAAATGAGCCAATATAATGAGATAAAAAGAAAACGGTAGCATACCAAATGACACCATTTTCCATTTTACCTCATATACATTGTTCATTTACACGTAAAAGTACACACTTATTGAACATAAATTTTTACATTCTATTACTATATCAGATTGATACTTTTAAATCAAGCTTTCGTGCTTCTTAAAATGTAGTAACCTTTGTCTTTTGCTAAGACTTCTACATTGTTAAAAGTGTCTTGCATTTTTTGCTTTGCTGATGACATGCCTTGTTTTTTTTGAATTACGACATACAGCGCGCCATCTTGCTTTAATACCTTATATGCGTCTTCTAAAATGCTGTGAACGACTTTTTTTCCTGCTCTAATCGGTGGATTAGTCAGCATAAAATCATAAGCGTCGGCTTCTACCTGCGATAAACCATCACTTTCTTTGATTTCCACGTTGTCTATACGGTTCTTTTTTCTGTTTTTTCTTGATAATGATAGTGCACGCTGATTAACATCAACCATCGTCACTTCATGATGCGGGGAAGTTTTTGCAATCATTAAACCGATAGGGCCATAACCACAACCAACATCCAAGATGCGTTTAGTAGGGCCAGGAGGATATGCTTTCAAAAAAGTTTTTACTAATAAATCTGATCCAAAGTCAATCTTTCCTTTTGAAAAGACGCCTGAATCTGTTACTAGCTCTAATTTACAGTTATCGTAGGAGTACGTAAAAAGCAACTCATCACTTTCTACTTCAGGATTTTCATCATAATAATGACTCATGACTACACCTCTTTTAATCTAATTCTTCTTAGATTAATACTATACCCATGTTATATGTCACATTGTGGTCGAACCACAGTAACGACCATAGATATAGATCAAATAAGATAAAACCCCGTTATACTAATAACGGGGTTTTCATTTCTCAAAGATTTCAGATAAAATACATTTCACTTAAAATCAGCGTACCGAAGTAGCGATGCATTAAGCTGCTTGTATCATCTTCACTATATAATTATTAACTGTTAGACAGCAAAAATTATTTGATTTCTACTGTAGCGCCAGCTTCTTCTAAAGTTGCTTTAAGTTCTTCAGCGTCTTCTTTAGCTAGTCCTTCTTTGATTACTTTAGGAGCATCGTCAACTAAACCTTTAGCATCTTTTAATCCAAGACCAGTTGCTTCTTTAACAGCTTTAACAACTTTGATTTTAGATGATCCAGCTGATGTTAATTCAACGTTGAATTCAGTTTGTTCAGCTTCAGCGTCTCCGCCACCTGCTGCCCCTGCTGCTGCTACTGGAGCTGCTGCAGTTACACCAAATTCTTCTTCAATTGCTTTTACTAAGTCGTTTAATTCTAAAACTGACATTTCTTTAATTGCTTCAATGATTTGTTCTTGATTAGCCATTTTAATATTCCTCCATTAATTGTTATTAGTTTATGCGCAATTATTCAGCGCTTTCTTCTTTTCCTTCTTGTTCTTCTCCAATTGCTTTAACCGCATAAGCGAAGTTGCGTACTGGAGCTTGTAATACTGATAAAAGCATAGAAACAAGACCGTCGTGTGATGGTAATGTACCAACAGTGTTAACTTGCTCTGCTGAGATAACATTGCCTTCCATAACACCTGTTTTAACTTCTAATGCTTTATGTTCTTTAGCGAATCCCGCGATTACTTTCGCTGGAGCAACTACATCTTCAGTTGAAGTTGCGATTGCTGTAGGACCTACTAAGAATTCGTTTAACCCGTCAATACCAGCTTGTTCAGCTGCACGGCGAACCATAGTGTTTTTGTAAACTTTATACTCAACACCAGCTTCACGTAATTGCGAACGTAATTCAGTTACTTCAGCAACGCTTAGACCACGATAGTCAACGATAACTGTAGATACTGAGTTTTTAAGTTGTTCTGCAATGATATCAACTTGTTGTTGTTTTGCATCGATGATAGCAGACATTTAGACACCTCCATAGATTTAGTTTGGTGCTTTTTATCTTGAGTTATTGTCCTTATAAACATTACTCAATAAAAAAAGCACTTTCTACCCGTGGCAAAAAGTGCTTGAAAGATCTAAATTCTTCACGTTCAAGTCAATTTTAGCCTCGGCAGGATATAATTTTAAGTTATCACTAACTCCTACTGTCTTAGGTAAAATAATACATTAACCAATATAACTGGTTTCATGTGTTATGTCAATATTTATTTAAGGCTGAAAGCAAGACTTTCAGCCTTAAAATATTTTATGTTAAAAATTATAGTTTAAAGCCTGATGTGTCAACTTTAACTCCAGGACCCATTGTTGTTGTTACAGCAACAGATTTGAAGTAAGTACCTTTAGCTGATGCAGGTTTTAATTTAGTTAAAACGTCTTGTAAAGTTCTGAAGTTTTCAACTAATTTTTCAGTATCAAATGATGTTTTACCAATTGATGCATGAACGATACCTGATTTTTCAGCACGGTATTCAACTTTACCAGCTTTGATTTCTTCAACTGCTTTAGTAACATCCATAGTTACTGTTCCAGTTTTAGGGTTTGGCATTAAACCTTTAGGTCCTAATACGCGACCAAGTTTACCAACTTCGCCCATCATGTCTGGTGTAGCTACTACTACGTCGAAATCAAACCAACCTTGTTGGATTTTTTCTACGTATTCACCTTCACCAACGAAATCAGCACCTGCTGCTTCTGCTTCAGCTGCTTTTTCGCCTTTTGCGAATACTAATACACTTTGTGATTTACCAGTACCGTTTGGAAGCACTACTGCTCCACGGATTTGTTGATCATTTTTACGTGTATCAATACCTAAACGGAATGCTACTTCAACTGATGCGTCAAAGTTAGCAATGCTTGTTTCTTTAGCTAATGCAATCGCTTCTTCAACACTGTAGTGTTTTTCACGATCAATTTTGCTAGCTACTTCTTGATATCTTTTGCTTTTTTTAGCCATTTCATGTTCCTCCTTCAGTGGTTTTAGCGGAATTCCCTCCCACATTTACTTGTTTTCACAAGTTAAGAGCAGATAACAGAGAGGTTTAATTGTATTTTATCGTTGGAATGAACTTCCTTAATAAATGACATTTATTCCTCATATTACGACAATATTGAATGCTGTCATCATGTTTGTCTTTTCTGTCATCTGCTTCTATCGTCAATCTATGTTTTCATTACTAATTTTTAATTATTGAACTGTAATACCCATACTACGAGCAGTACCTTCGATAATACGCATAGCTGCTTCTTCGTCTGCAGCGTTTAAATCTTGCATTTTTTGGTTTGCAATTTCACGTACTTGATCTTTAGTTACTGTTGCTACTTTGTTTTTATTAGGTTCGCCTGAACCTTTTTCAACGCCAGCAGCTTTTTTAAGTAGTACTGGAGCCGGTGGTGTTTTTGTAATAAATGTAAATGAACGATCTTCATAAACACTAATTTCTACCGGTATGATTAAACCTACGTCTTCTTGTGTACGTGCGTTGAATTCCTTACAGAATCCCATAATATTCACACCTGCTTGACCTAATGCCGGACCAACTGGTGGTGCTGGATTTGCTTTACCTGCAGGAATTTGTAATTTAACTACTTTTTCTACTTTTTTAGCCACGATGTGCACCTCCTTGATATCGTGATGTGGTCACAGGACTCAATTTTGTCCTCCCACTCTTCTACATTTCGTGACGAAATGAACGCTCTATGAGCGCGACCACAGTATTATACCATTAACCCGTTTGATAACGCAATGGTAAAGTGTAACTTTTTTAAAGAAGACCTTATCAATTTCATTGATTAGGTCTTCTTATGCATGAGCTTTAGCTCAGGTAGTCCCCAAAACATTCATCACTTTAGTGATTAGAGGTTCTATATGCATGAGCTTCAACTCAGGTAATCCTCTAAACATTCATCACTTTAGTGATTAGATATTGTTATGCATGAGCTTTAGCTCAGGTAATCCTCAAAACTTTCATCACTTTAGTGATTAGAGGTTCTTAATGCATGTAAAGTGGCTCTTCTCGCTTTAGCGAGATTAGTGCCACTTATGCAAGTGCCTTAGCACTTGTAATCATCTACAGTTTTTCAACTTGATCAAATTCTACTTCTACTGGTGTTTCTCTACCAAACATGTCTACGAGAACAGTAAGTTTGAATTTATCAGCCTCAATTTCTTGAACTTCGCCAACTTGATTAGCGAATGGACCTGATTTAACTCTCACTTGTTCACCTAAATCTAATTGAACATCAATTGTTTTCTCTTTCATGCCCATTTGTTTAAGGATGAAACGTGCTTCATCTGGAAGCAATGGGTTAGGTTTAGATCCAGAACCAGCTGAACCAACAAATCCTGTTACGCCAGGTGTATTTCTCACAATATACCATGATTCATCTGTCATCACTAATTCAACTAATACATAACCAGGAAATGTTTTTTTAGTTAATGTTTTGGCTTTACCATCTTTAACTTGTGTTTCTTCCTCTTCCGGTATAACTACTCTGAATATTTTTTCTGTCATATTCATAGATTCAACACGTTTTTCTAAATTCTTTTTAACTTTATTTTCATAACCAGAATAAGTATGCACAGCATACCAACGCTTTGCGTCAACTTCTTCAGACATGTCGTCACTCCTATCTATTTAATTAACTCTATAATTCTACCAATTCCTAAGTCTAAGGCATAGAAGAACACTAAGAAAAATACTACTGTAGCTACAACAATGACTGTGTACTTAAATAATTCTTCTTTCGTTGGCCAACTTGTCTTTTCCATTTCTGACTTTACGCCTTGGAAGAAATTTTCTTTTTTAGCCATTAACAAGACCTCCGTATTATTTCGTTATTGCTTATTCCATATAACAAATCAAGCAAATACAATACTCTCAACTTAGTTGGAAAGATATATTCACTCAACTGATTACTTAATATGTCATCTTATTATTTTGATTCCTTGTGCATCGTATGTGCATTACATCTCGGACAATGTTTTTTTAATGTCATTCTAGATGTAAGGTTACTTTGTTTCGGAACATTATAATTTCTACTGCCACAGACTTCACAATTCAGTGGTACTTTTTTCATTAGACTTCACCTTACTCATTATAATACCAATCTACTATACAGAACTTCTGAGTCAATTGTCAATTGTCAGCAATCCACTCAAACATGCTATTTTCGTGATACTGGCACTACATACAACTTGGTTTCAATACATATTTTCATTTTTCCAAACAACGTCTTATCTTTATTTTACAACGATGTATGGCATTGTAAACTACTTTGGTGTTTAAATTTAAAATTTGTGCAATTTCCTGTGGTTTATAGTCTATTAAAATATAACTTATAATACGTTGTTCTAAATCGGTTAGTCTTTTCAAGCACTGCTTTAATTGCGAAGATATTTCCCGTGCAATGATGTATTTGTCTATAGGTTGTTCAGATTTTGAATTATTATAAGTAACTATAAATTCATTCACAAGCACTTCTTGACGGCGTTGTGTATACATTTTTTTGCGTATATAATCATTTTTTACATTTTTTATGACGCAATTGACATAATGTTCTAAAGGCGTCGCTTCTGTAAAATCAAAACGGCTTAACACACTATACAATTTCAAAAGTACTTCTTGGCATAAATCTTCTTTGTCACTCGGGTGAACTGAAAAATGATTTAATCTTTTATTAATCAATGGTGTCATTTCATCAATAATTTGTTCCACATCAATTTCATTTTGTAATCGATTCTTCGAATAAGTTGTACATTCTTTGTTGTGAATTCTATCAAACATGTCCGTAATCCTTTCCTTAAAGTAAGCATAGGATACAGGGTTTGCTATAAAAAAATCAAGGTGCAAAATAGTTATTTGTGATTATCTCCGCGTCTTAATTTTTCAAATTCTTTAAGAATCTCATGAGAGAGCTCGATTCGTGTTCGTGGCTTTTGTTCGTTGAAGCCATCGAGCTCTTTAGATACAGATACTTCGTTCTCTCTTAAGTCTCTCCACATCTCTCTTGAAGATATACGATAAGCTCCCGCACCGAATATCGCATGCTGTTCACTCATATCACTCGTGACAACCGTAATATGTCTAGTATGTTTCTCGTATAAATCATAGACATAACGTTCTATATAACTGTCTGCCGTTTCTTTTTCTTTTGTGAATATCGTTTTAACCCCGTGGTACATATATTCTGTAGGTGGGCCGGATTGTTCATAAGCATCAAAAACGCAGACAACTTCATCAGCTATTACAGCATTGTAATTCGCTATAGCTGTAAGTAATTGATCACGTGCTTCCTCGAGATTGTCTTTTGCTATTCGACTTAAGTCCTGCGATTGCCCTATCATATTATAACCATCAATGATTAAGTAACGATCCTTCATCTCTTATCTCCAATCTGATGACGTTTGCGGTAAACCTCATACATCATCAGACTTGCTGCTACTGACGCATTTAAACTATTAACATGACCAACCATAGGAATATTGATATAGAAGTCACATTTATCTTTTACTAAACGGCTCATACCTTGTCCTTCGCTTCCAATCACAATCGCTAAAGGCATAGCTGCATCCATTTCTCTATAATCCGTTGAATTCTCCGCTTCAGTACCAACAACCCAATAACCATTGTCTTTTAAAGTATCAATCGTATTAGCTAAGTTCGTCACACGAATAACAGGTATGTGCTCTATTGCACCTGTAGAGGCTTTAGCTACCGTTTGTGTTAGTGCAACTGAACGTCTCTTTGGAATGATAACTGCATCCACACCTGAGGCATCAGCCGTTCTTAAAATCGATCCTAAATTATGCGGATCTTCTAAACCATCTAGTATAAGTACTGTAGATAATTTGTCTTGTGCTTTTTGCGTAACTAAAAATTCGTCGAAATCTGCATATTCATATGGTGCAATATATGCTGCAATCCCTTGATGAGGTGACTCTGACAATCCGTCTATTTTAGATTTCGGCACTGTTTGTACAATGATTTTTTGGCTATTTGCTTTTTTTAAAATTTCATTTATTTGACCTTTTTTGATAGTATCTTGAATTAAAATCTTATTAATTGTATGTCCTGAGACAATCGCTTCTTTAACTGCATGGCGACCGACTATAACTATCTCTTCCACAGTACCACTACCTTTCATCTACATTTTTTACGATACATTCTAACAATGATGTTAAACGTTCATGTTCTTTTTCTAGATATAAAAAACCAATGACGGCTTCTAATCCTGAACTTTTACGATATGTTTGTATATCTGTATTCTTCGCTTTTGTATAACTTTTAGCATTTCTACCGCGACGCACAATATCTTGTTCACTTTCAGTAAACCAATTGTTTTCCATTAAAAACTCAAGTGTCTCTGCCTGACTCTTAGCAGACACATAGCGTTTTGCTTCTTGATGTAATCGGTTAGGTTTAGCTTTCAATTTCAACACGATATATTCTCTCACGTGTTGATCTAAAACAGCATCGCCCATATATGCCAACGTCAAAGGATTCAATAATTTGTTATCCATATTAGCCACGTTTAAATCTCACACCCTGCGCTGTATCTTCTAAAATAATATTTTGTGCTTTTAAGTCATCACGAATTTCGTCTGCACGCGCAAAGTCTTTATTTTGTCTCGCCTTGTTTCTTTCTTCTATTAACGCTTCGACTTGTTCATCTAAAAGCATGTCGCTCTCTTTACCTTTAAGTGGCACACCAAGTACGTCGCTGAAAATTTCATATACTTGTTTAAAGCGTTCAATTACTGTTGTAGAAGTTGTGTTTTCTAAGATGTATTTATTAGCTAGTTTTGCTAAATCATACCATGCAGTAATTGCATTGGCTGTATTAAAATCATCATTCATTACTGTTTCAAATTGTTTTAAAATATCATCAATTGCTTCTACATATGCAGATTGATCTTCAATATTTGTCGCAATCGCTTCACGTTCTTCAATCGCTTGATAACTGTTACGTACACGCTCTAACCCACTCTTAGCTGCTTCAACAAGTTCAACATTATAATTAATTGGACTTCTATAATGTACACTGATCATAAAGAAACGTAATACATCAGGGTCGATTTGTTTTATAATATCGTGAACAAGCACGAAATTACCTAACGACTTACTCATTTTTTCATTATCTATGTTGATAAATCCATTATGCATCCAATAGTTAGCAAACGGTGCATGGTTATGTGCTTCTGATTGTGCAATTTCATTCTCATGATGAGGGAATTGTAAATCTGTGCCACCCGCATGAATATCAATTGTTGCTCCTAGTTCATGATATGCCATTACAGAACATTCAATGTGCCAGCCTGGTCTACCTTTACCAAATGGACTATCCCAGCTTATTTCTTCTGGTTTTGCTTGTTTCCATAATGTAAAATCCAAAGCGTCTTCTTTTTGTTCACCTTGTTCTATACGAGCGCCTACCTTCAAATCATTCAATGATTGATGACTTAATTTACCGTAGTCTTCAAATTTACGTGTTCTGAAGTATACATCGCCACCGCTTTCATAAGCATTGCCTTGATCTACAAGTTCTTTAATAAACTTAATAATATCATCCATATGGTTCATGACACGTGGATTAGATGTTGCTTTTTTAACGTTTAGTGCACCTACATCTTCGTAAAAGGCATCGATATAACGATCTGCTATCGTTTCTACAGATTCACCTAATTCTTTAGAACGCTTGATTAATTTATCGTCAACGTCAGTAAAGTTCGACACATATACCACTTCGTATCCTTGATATTCGAAATATCTTCTTACCACATCGTAATTAATTGCAGGTCTTGCATTACCAATATGAATATAATTATATACTGTTGGTCCACAAACATACATTTTAACCTTACCTGGCTCAATAGGCTCAAACGTCTCTTTTTGACGTGTTAACGTATTATATAATGTAATCATCTTGTATCTCTCCATTTCTTGTTTTCTCAAGTTGTTTTTCTAATTCTTTCAATTGTTCATAAACAGGATCTGGTAAGTTACGGTGATCGAACGTTTTACCAATACGTCTACCATCTTGCTTAACGATATGACCCGGTATACCTACGACTGTTGAATAACTTGGTACAGAATTTAACACAACTGAGTTTGCTCCTATGTTCACATTCGAATCAATTTTAATATCACCTAGTACTTTGGCGCCCGCAGCTATTAATACATTGTCCCCTATATCAGGGTGACGTTTACCTCGTTCTTTACCAGTACCGCCTAATGTAACACCTTGATAAATCGTGACGTTATTTCCTATATTACATGTTTCTCCAATAACAACACCCATACCGTGGTCAATAAATAAACGTTTGCCTATTTTAGCCCCAGGATGTATTTCAATACCTGTGAAAAAGCGTGCAACTTGCGAAATTAATCTTGCTAATATATATTTCTTCTTTTTATATAATTCATGCGCAATCAAATGACTCCACACTGCATGTATACCTGCATAAGAAGTGACAACTTCCAATGTAGTGCGCGCAGCTGGGTCTTGTTCAAACACCATGTTTACATCATCTTTTATTCTTTTCAATATCTTAAACAAGGTTGCTACCTCCTTATTAAAAAAAGCACCTCTAACTGACTTGTTAGAGGTGCTTTGCACGGTTCCACTCTTATTTTTAAATATAAGTTGATTACCTTAACCATAAGTATGGTTAAAAATATAAAACAACTTATCTTCACTCATTAAAGTTTATTTAGTTCATTAACACAAAGGTGCATTCAGCAATTTCAGTGGTGTGCTCACAGCAACCGCACACTCTCTTGACACATTTCATCGCTTACTAATCCTAAGGCCATTTCAATTTTAATAATAGGTGGTTCGATGTAATTTTTCAAGTATTTTCATCTTGAGACAATATCATCGCACGCAACCCTCTTTATTTAACGTAGTTTTTCAAACGTAGTAACACTTTTTCTTTACCTAATACTTCAATTGTATTTGGTAATTCTGGTCCATGCATTTGGCCTGTTACAGCAACACGAATTGGCATGAATAGTTGTTTGCCTTTAATACCAGTTTCTTTTTGAACTTCTTTGATTGTTTTTTTAATTTCTGCCGCTTCAAATGGTTCAAGTGCTTCTAACTTTCCATATAAGTGGTTCATTAGTTCTGGCACTTGTTCACCCTCGATGATTTCTTGTTCATCGTCACCTAAAATTTGTTCGTCACGGAAGAATAGCTCAGATAAAGGAACGATTTCTCCAGCATAACTCATTTCTTTTTGATAAAGCGCAACAAGTTTACGACCCCATTCCAAATCTGCTTCGTTTGGATTTTCAGGTAGTAATTCTGCTTTGATAAGGTGTGGTAAAGCTAATTCGAATACTGTTTCAGTATCTTTTTGTTTCATATATTGGTTATTCACCCATGCTAATTTTTGCTTGTCGAAAAATGCAGGTGATTTAGATAAACGTTTTTCATCGAAGATTTTAATGAATTCTTCTTTAGAATAAACTTCTTCTTCGCCTTCTGGTGACCAGCCTAACAATGTAATAAAGTTAAATAATGCTTCCGGTAAATAACCTAAATCACGATATTGTTCGATGAATTGTAGGATTTGTCCGTCGCGTTTACTTAATTTTTTACGTTCTTCATTAACGATAAGTGACATATGCGCGAATCTAGGCGCTTCCCAACCAAACGTTTCATAAATCATTAATTGTTTTGGTGTATTAGAAATATGATCATCGCCGCGAATAACATCTGAAATTTCCATGTAGTGATCATCAATAGCTACTGCAAAATTGTAAGTAGGTACACCATCTTTTTTAACAATAACCCAGTCACCCATATTATCTGAATCAAATGAAATTTCACCTTTAACCATATCTTCAAAAGTGAACGTTGTGTCTTTAGGAACACGGAAACGAATGGCAGGTTGACGACCTTCCGCTTCGAATTGTTGACGCTCTTCTTCAGTTAAGTGTGCATGTTTCCCACCATAACGTGGCATTTCTCCACGTTTGATTTGTTGTTCACGCTCAGCTTCAAGTTCTTCTTCAGTCATATAACATTTATACGCTTTGTCTTCATCTAATAATTGCTGAATAAGCGGATTATAGATCTCGCCACGTTCTGATTGGCGATAAGGGCCATAACCTTTATCTTTATCGACAGATTCGTCCCAATCGATGCCTAACCATTTTAAATTATCAAATTGTGAAGATTCGCCATCAGTTAGATTACGTTTACTGTCCGTATCTTCTATACGAATTACAAAATCTCCATCATAATGTTTAGCAAATAAATAGTTGAATAATGCAGTTCTTGCATTACCGATATGCAAATAACCTGTTGGACTTGGGGCATATCTAACTCTTACACGATCACTCATTATGTTCACTCCCGTTTTTAATATTAATTAATAATGTTTTTATAGCGTTTTATGTTTCATCACTTGTTACACTCATACACACATCAAAAAAGCTGAACGTGTATCAACTTAACTTTATGTCGTTAACAATAATAATGACGCTCAACCATTAATAAGTTTGTTATTCTACGCTTATTAATAATACCATAGCTTATAATTTTTAAAAGTATCACTATCCAAAAAACTGTGTACTTTCACACACATGCTACACACTCGTCATTCCTTTTATAGTAATACAATTTCGCTATCAATTGTAGCACTTTAAAGCTTAATATGAAATCACTGTGCTTAAATCCAAAGTGATCAGCACACAAATTTTATAAAAATTATATTCAACTATCAAAAAAAGTTTCATGTGAAACTGTAACAATTTTAGCTACATTTCATATAAAACCTTTAGTAATTTATTTAATTAATCTTTTTTGCAAAAATAATTCTTCCTGATGACGTTTGTAATAAACTGATTACTTCTAAATCAATATACTCACCGATATGTTTCTTGGCATTATCTACAACAACCATTGTTCCATCATCTAAGTATCCAACTGCTTGTCCTGATTCTTTACCCATTTTAGTAAGTAATAAGTTAAAACGGTCACCTTGATGTACTGAAGGTTTAATCGCTTCGGATAAATCATTAACATTTAACGCTTGAATACCTTGCACATGACACACTTTATTGAGGTTGAAATCAGTAGTGATAATATGTGCTCTGTAGTGCTGTGCTAACTTAATTAACATTGCATCGATGTCACTATGAGACTTCGTCGGATGAATAATACGCGTAGGATGATTAGTATCATATAGTGAATTCAAAATATCTAACCCTCGTTGACCCTTTTCACGTTTCACACTGTCATTTGCATCAGCAACAACTTGCAATTCATTGATGACACCTTGTGGTATGAGTATTTCACCATCAATAAAACCACACTCTATAATATCTAAAATGCGACCATCTATAATAGCACTTGTATCAATAATTTTTGGCACTGCATTACGTGCGTTAATAGACATCGAGCGCGCCATATTTTCCGGGAAGAACAATAACATTTCATCACGTTTGCGTAAGCCAAATTGAAAACCGAAATAACCTAAAATAATTGTAACAATGATTGGCACAAAATGGTTCAACACATTATTACCTATAATTTGAAAAATAAATGATATCATAACAGAAATAACTAAACCGATCATCAGTCCAATTGTAGCAAACAAAATTTCTACAGCACTTTGACGCATTATAGTTTGTTCTAATTCTTTCAACGATAATGTCGCTTTTTTAATAAACCAACCAAAAATTAAAAAGAAAATAACAATACCAAGTAGTCCATTGAAATAGTTATTAGTTAATAACATATAATCACTTAACCCAGTATCCACAGCAATTTCTGGAATAAGATATACGCCTAAACTAGCGCCTAAAATAACATAACACAAAATAACAATGATCCTTATCATGTTCAAGTTCTAACACCCCTTTCTCTATAAAGTTATACAGATTAAATGTTTTCTCATCTGTAAATTTTGGGAATTTAATTTATTGTTTTGTCAAAGCGTATTTTAAGGCTTCGTGAACACTTTTCACGCCAATGACCTTAATATCACTAGGGAATTGCCATCCGCCAATATTGGATTCTGGAATAATAATACGTTTAAATCCGAGTTTCTCTGCTTCCTGTACACGTTGCTCTATACGAGATACGCGTCTCACTTCTCCAGTCAGTCCAACTTCTCCTATAAAGCAATCTAAACCATCTACTGTTAGATCTTTAAAGCTTGAAGCAGTTGCCACAATGATACCTAAATCAACAGCAGGTTCTGTTAATCTTACACCACCTGCAACTTTAATATACGCATCTTGTTGTTGTAGTAAATAATTTTCTTTTTTCTCCAAGACTGCCATCAACAGACTCAAACGGTTGTGATCAATACCTGTTGCCATCCGTCTAGGATTATTAAAAGTCGTTGGGGTAACAAGGGCCTGAACTTCTATGAGTAAGGGTCTCGTGCCTTCCATTGTAGAGACAATAGTCGAGCCGGGCACATTTGTCGAACGTTCTTCTAAAAACATCTCGGATGGGTTTTTAACACCTTTCAATCCGCTTTGTTTCATTTCAAAAATACCCATTTCATTTGTAGAACCAAAACGGTTTTTCACCGCTCTCAAAATACGATATGCATGGTGTTCGTCACCTTCGAAATAAAGTACTGTATCTACCATGTGTTCTAATAAGCGTGGACCAGCAATTTGACCTTCTTTTGTTACATGTCCCACAATAAATGTTGCAATATTCATTTGTTTAGCAATGTTCATTAAGCTTTGAGTACTTTCTCTTACTTGAGACACTGAGCCTGGTGCTGAACTAATTTCCGGATGGAATATCGTTTGGATTGAGTCAACTACAAGTAAATCCGGTTTTAATTGTTTTACTGTTTCGTGAATGACTTCTAAATCAGTTTCTGCAAATACATTAAGTTCGCTTGAATCTTCATCCAATCTTTCAGCTCTTAGCTTAGTTTGATTTAATGATTCCTCACCTGTTATGTATAAGACGTTATGCGATTGTGATAGTGCCGCACATATTTGTAATAGTAATGTTGATTTCCCTATACCAGGATCTCCACCAATCAATACGAGCGAACCATTAACAATACCTCCGCCGAGCACACGATTAAATTCGTCTGACTTGGTTTTAACACGTGGTGTCGTTTCTTGTTTAATTTCATTTAACTTCTGTACTTTTGAAACGTTGTCGCGATCACGACTGCGCACGCCATGTTTTGGACTTGCCGCCTTTTGCTCAACAATTTCTTCCATTTGGTTCCAGCCACCACAATTTGGACATTTGCCCATCCATTTTGCGGACTGATAACCACATGCCATACATTCAAAAACAACTTTCTTCTTGGCCACTATTGCACCTCCATCTTTCATTGAACAAATCTATTTTATACCTCAACCTGTTTAAAAACAAATTTTAATCTTATTTAACTCACTGCGGTCTTTACGATTAGTCTTTTCAATTACATTTGCTCATACCTGTCTCTAACTTCACTTACGTTAAAGCTGTTTTTATAAAATACCATGCATAGATATATACTACCAATAATATTATAAATTTATCGAATGAAAATGATATCCTAGTTTTTAAAGAATGATTTAAATTTTCTATTATTAAATAAAAAGCGCCTCTCAAAGGCGAACTAACACATTTGAGAGGCGCTATAATCTAAAAAGCTCACTTTTAGTGATTAAACTTATAATTCTGTTGTTTCTTTATCTTTCTTTTTTTCTTTTCTATCTTGAATATTATATTTAAATTCTTTGCCATCATGATCAATTTCGACTTTTTTACCTTCAATTTGATTACCGTCTAAAATTAATTCACTTAGGTTATCTTCTACTGTTTTTTGAATTGCACGAATTAATGGTCTAGCACCATACTCTGGATCGTAGCCTTCTTCAGCAATTTTTTCTTTTGCGGCATCTGTAACTTCGATGTTGATATCTTGTTCAGATAGACGATCTGTTAGTTTGTTAATCATCATTGTTACAATTTCTTTCAATTCTTCTTTAGAAAGTTTGTGGAATACAATAGTATCATCAACACGGTTTAAGAATTCTGGACGGAAAGCATTTTTCAATTCTTTCATCATTGTGTTACGAATTGTTTCGTAATCTTGGCCTTCTGATGCACCACCGAAACCTGCAAAGCGTTGATCTTGTAATTCTTGTGCACCAACGTTTGATGTCATAATAATTACTGTATTACGGAAATCTACACGACGTCCTTTTGTATCAGTAAGATGTCCATCATCAAGCACTTGTAACAAGATGTTAAATACATCTGGATGTGCTTTTTCAATTTCATCAAATAAGATAACTGAATAAGGTTTACGTCTTACTTTTTCAGTCAATTGACCACCATCATCATGTCCTACATAACCTGGAGGCGCACCAACTAAACGACTGACTGCATGTTTCTCCATAAATTCACTCATATCCACACGAATCATTGCGTCATCTTCACCAAACATAGACTCTGCTAAAGCACGAGCTAATTCAGTTTTACCTACACCTGTAGGACCTAAGAAGATAAAGCTACCGATAGGACGTTTAGGATCTTTCAATCCAGCTCTCGCACGTCTAACTGCTTTACTGATAGACGTTACAGCAGCTTTTTGTCCAATAACTCTGTTATGAAGTGTATCTTCTAAGTTTAATAAACGATCTGATTCAGTTTCATTAATTTTCGTTAATGGAATACCAGTCCAGCCAGCGATAACTTCTCCGATATCTTCTTCTGATAAAGAAGTATTGTCGCCATTTTGTGCGTTCTTCCAATTATTATTAGCTTCTTCGTATTGTTTTTCTAATTTCGTTTGTTTATCACGAAGATTTGCTGCATTTTCAAATTCTTGTGAATGTACTGCAGCATCTTTTTCATTTTTAACTTGCTCAATTTCTTGTTCTAATTCTTTCAAGTTCGGTGGTGTAGTATGACTTCTAAGTCTAACTTTAGAACTTGCTTCATCAATTAAGTCGATTGCTTTATCAGGTAAGAAACGATCTGAAACATAACGGTGACTTAAAGTAGCCGCTGAAATTACCGCTTCATCTGAAATGTTAATACGGTGATGTGCTTCATAACGATCACGTAATCCTTTTAAGATTTCAATTGTATCTTCAACTGTTGGTTCATCGACTTGAACTGGTTGGAAACGACGTTCAAGTGCCGCATCTTTTTCAATGTTTTTACGGTATTCATCTAATGTCGTTGCACCGATACATTGTAGTTCTCCTCGTGCAAGTGCAGGTTTCAAGATGTTTGATGCATCAATAGCACCTTCCGCACCGCCTGCGCCAACTAATGTGTGTAATTCATCGATGAATAGTATAACGTCACCTGCTTGATGAATTTCTTCCATTACTTTTTTCAAACGCTCTTCAAATTCGCCTCGATACTTCGTGCCAGCTACAACTGTTCCCATATCAAGTGACATTACGCGTTTGCCTTTAAGTGTCTCAGGCACTTCATTTTTAATAATCGATTGAGCTAGGCCTTCTGCAATTGCAGTTTTACCTACACCTGGCTCACCAATAAGTACTGGGTTGTTTTTAGTACGACGACTTAAAACTTCAATTACTCTTGTAATTTCTTTGTCTCTACCAATAACTGGATCTAGTGTGCCATCTTTTGCAATAACAGTTAAGTCACGTGCAAGGCTATCTAAGGTTGGTGTGTTATTAGATTTATTAGCTTGTGCATTTTTATTACTTAACTCTGGACTACCTAATGCTTTAACAACTTGTGCACGTGCTTTAGTTATATTTAAGTCTAAGTTTGCAAATACACGTGCTGCTACACCTTCATTTTCTCTAATTAAACCAAGTAAAATGTGTTCTGTTCCCACGAAATTATGGTGTAATTTTCTCGCTTCATCCATTGATAATTCAATGACTTTTTTCGCACGAGGTGTGTAGTGTAAAGCGCCCATCTGTTCTTGACCATGGCCGATTAATTTTTCTACTTCTTCTACTACTTTTTCTTCAGTAATTTCAAATGATTCTAATACTTTAGCTGCAATACCTTCAGGCTCTTTCATCAACCCTAAAAGTAAATGTTCTGTTCCAATATTTGAATGATTTAAGCGAATTGCTTCTTCTTGAGCATGTGCTAATACACGCTGTGCACGTTCTGTCAGTCTACCAAATAGCATAGCATGACCTCCTAATTTATATGTTCTCTTAATATATCTGCTCTTTTTTCATTTACTACTCTATCATCTTCATCATCTAATAAGAATGGCGATTGTATTGCTACCATTAATTCATTAAATTTGAAGTTTTCTAGTTCAATATAGCCTAAATCAATACCGAGTTTCACTTCACTTAACCTCAGTGATGCTTCCTCCATAGATATCAGTCTACTATATTTTAATATTCCTAACGAACGATATACTCGGTCCAATGTTTCAATGTGATTGTGACGATTCATACGTTCGCGAATTTGCATTTCTTCATTAATGATTTGTTGTACAACTTCAGTTAAACTTTCGATGATTTCTTCTTCCGTTTTTCCTAAAGTCAGTTGATTTGAAATTTGATAAATATGACCATAAACTTGCGAACTTTCACCAAATATTCCTCTTATCGTAAAACCAAATCTGTTAATCGTTTGAGCGATGCGATTCATACGCTTCATAATTGTTAAACCCGGTAAATGAAGCATCACGCTCGCACGCATGCCAGTTCCAATGTTTGTCGGACAAGTTGTTAAATAACCTAATGTTTCATCAAAACTTACATCCAACTCACTATCAAGTGTATCATCTATAGTAGAAGCATTCTCGTACAATGTTTGCAGTGATAAATCATTTCCCATAGCTTGAATTCGAATATGATCTTCTTCATTCACCATGATACTCAATGATTCATCCTCGTTGAGCAACACTGCTGAGGCAGGTTGTCTGATTAATTCAGGACTTATGAGATGTTTCGCAACAAGTTTATACTTGCTTTGCTGATCCATAGTATCTAAGCGTTGCATAAACAAGTCAGGAAGCGCATCCTGTACCTCATTAATCACTCTATAACCATCCTGCTCTGACGGAAACATTAATGGATGGACATGATTTTCTAAGTTTCTAGCCAATCGGATTCTTGAAGACATCACGACAGGGCTTTCTTCTTTATCGCGCATCCATTCACTCATGTATGCACTAATATCATTATCACTCATCATGTTTCACCTCGCCATCGTCTTTCAATGCTTTAATTTCATCCCGAACAATTGCAGCTTCTTCAAAATTCTGATCTTCAATAAGCTGATTTAAATATGAATTTTTTTCTTCAATTTGTTTTTTTAGTGCTAATTTTCTATGCGAAGATCGAGGTGTTTTTCCTGTATGTTCTATTTGACCACCTTGCACACGACGCACAATGTCGACAATGTCTTCTTTAAAAGTTGCATAGCAGTTTGCACAACCAAATTTACCAACATGTGCAATATCTTTTAACGTCATATGACAAGTAGGACATCTTTTTTCTTCTTTAAAAGCAATTTCATCAAAATCGATACCATGTTTAGCTGCTAAGTGCTGTAAAATTTGTTTTACCACAAATGCGCCTTCAATATCATCTTGGGATTGTAACTGTTGATTTTGTGTCCAAGGATTGCCACCCTGAGCACACGTCGAACAAACCCATTTTTCATTTACACCGTCTTGTCCTTTTACTGCTACTTTAACTTCTACTTCGTTTAAATGACAATTTTCGCATAGCACGACTAAACACCTCGCTTTAGTAATAATTTATTACAGGTAATAAACGTTTAATAATATTAGCCCGTATAATATCTCTCGATAATACATCCATTTTTAATGTTTCTCTATCAATGACAGCATAAATCATTTTTGCTTCACGTTCATTGATATATTTTTTATCTAATAAACCATCTATAATGTAATATGCTTGTTGCTGAGAAATGGATGGTCCTATTAATTGAAGTAAGTGATTAATGTAACCTGTTTCATCTTTATTTTCAATTTTGGTGATTCGGATGTACCCACCGCCACCCCTTTTACTTTCAATTTCATAACCATGTTCATTTGTAAAACGTGTTTTAATTACATAATTCAGTTGAGAAGGCACGCAGTCAAAGCGCTGTGCAATATTTGCACGTTGAAGTTCTACAACGTCTTTATTGGTGTCTTCAAATAATTTCTTAATGTACTGTTCTATGATGTCAGACATATTGTGCATGATTATCACCTCTTTTGACCTTCTTTGACTATATTATATGACCAACTTTGACCTTTTTCAACCAATATGATTAAAAAATATTAGTTTAAGGATGTAAGTGCTCTCACTTTTATTGTATTATAGGTAGTAAGAAAAAATTAAAAGGGATGAAAAATATGCATATTATTATCGGTTTAATTGGGATTGTAGTATTTCTTGGGTTAGCCTTTCTTTTCAGCTCCGACAGAAAAAATGTTCGCTGGCAATATGTTGGGTTATTACTTGTAATACAACTTATCATGGCGTTTATTTTGTTAAAAACACAATTTGGGATTACAGTCATTAGTGGTATTTCAGCAGGCTTTAATTACTTATTAGCACAAGCAGCTGAAGGTGTAAATTTCGTATTTGGTGGATTTGAATACATAGATCCAGAGAATCCTCCATTCTTCTTTAACGTATTATTACCAATTGTTTTCATATCAGCATTAATTGGTATTTTACAATATACTCGTATTTTACCTGTAATTATTAATGTCTTAGGTTTAGTTATATCTAAAATTAATGGTATGGGTCGTTTAGAATCATATAACGCTGTTGCAGCAGCAATTTTAGGACAATCAGAAGTATTTATTTCGTTGAAAAAGGAACTTGCTCATATTCCAAGTCAACGTCTTTATACTTTAACTGCTTCAGCAATGTCTACCGTGTCTGCATCTATTATCGGTGCTTACTTCGCGTTAATTGAACCACGTTTTGTTGTTACAGCAGTCGTGTTAAACCTCTTCGGTGGTTTCATTATTGCTTCTATCATCAACCCTTACAAAGTTGATCCAAAAGAAGATAAATTAATTCTTGAAGAAAGTGAAACAAATAAGCAATCCTTCTTCGAAATGTTAGGGGAATACATTTTAGATGGGTTTAAAGTAGCAGTCATCGTAGGCGCAATGTTAATTGGTTATATTGCTATTATTGCTTTACTAAATGGCTTAGTTAGTGCCATTTTCACTGGTATTTCAGGTGGTAGTATTACTTGGGACTTCCAAACACTAATCGGTTTCGTATTTGCACCATTCGCATTCTTAGTTGGTGTGCCATGGAATGAAGCTGTACAAGCTGGTTCTATTATGGCAACGAAATTATTATCAAATGAATTTGTAGCAATGCAAAGTCTAAGTGAAGTTAAAAACATGAGTGAACACGCAAAAGGTGTTATCTCAGTATTCGTAGTATCATTCGCAAACTTTAGTTCTATCGGTATTATCTCTGGCGCAATCAAATCGCTTAACAACGAAAAAGGCGATGTAGTAGCACGATTCGGTATAAAATTATTATTCGGTGCTACATTAGTTTCATTTATTTCTGCAGCCATTGCAGGGTTCTTTATTTAAAGTTTAATATTCAAAAGAGCCTGAGACAAAATACATGTCTCAGGCTCTTTTATTATATTGGCAGTGGCTGACTGAACTTAAAATGCCCTTTTATCAAGCTTTTAAAGAACTACTACTTCATTTATGAAGACAAGTAGTTCTGATGCAAGAGCTTTAGCTCTTGTATTCCATTTTTTAGTCAGCTTTGCCGGGTGGGACGACGAAATCTTGTTAGAAAAATTAGATTTCTGTCCCACTCCCTTTTTTATACTTTTTCAATTACGGCCGGTTTAACAATCGCTTCAATGAAGTATTGTGTGACTCTATAATCATCCGTTAATTCAGGATGAAATGAAACTCCTAAATAACAGCCTTGTTGAACAGCTACAATTTTGTCACCCTCTGTGCTAAGTACACTAGCCTCACCATGCACACTTTCTATATGAGGAGCTCTAATAAATACACCTTCAATATCTTTGGCAATTCCTTTCACATCTAACTCACTTTCAAAGCTATCAACTTGTCGGCCAAAAGAATTCCTTTGAACAGTAATATTCAGTTTATCTAAATAACCTTCTTCGCCAACAATGTTCGCTGCTAAGATAATTAAGCCAGCGCAAGTACCAAACATAGGTAATGTGGATTGTTGCAAAGCATCTTTGAATCCATATAGATTCATTAAGCGACGTAACGTAGTAGATTCTCCGCCTGGTATAATCAATCCATCAATGTCATCCAACTGTTCGACACGCTTAACTGCTACACCTTCATGACCACTTAGTGCAATATGACGTATATGTTCTCTCACAGCGCCTTGTAAGGCTAAAACACCAATTTTCATATTACCATCCACGCTCTTGCATACGCTCTTCTAATGATAACTCATTGATATCTAAGCCTTTCATTGCTGTGCCTAATTCTTTAGCTAGACGTCCAATTAGTTCGTAGTCTTGGTAATGTGTAGTTGCTTGTACAATTGCTTTAGCAAATTTTTCTGGATCTTCTGATTTAAAAATACCAGATCCTACAAATACTCCGTCTGCACCTAATTCCATCATTAAAGCAGCATCTTGAGGCGTTGCTACACCACCAGCTGCAAAATTAACTACTGGTAATTTACCATTTTCTTTAATAGATTTTAAAATTTCGTATGGTGCACCAATATTTTTAGCCTCAGTCATAATCTCATCGTCATGCATAACTGTTAAACGACTCACTTCTGAATTAACCTGACGCATATGTCTAACTGCTTCTACGATGTTCCCAGTACCTGGCTCACCTTTAGTACGTAACATTGCAGCACCTTCACCAATACGGCGTGCAGCTTCACCTAAGTTACGGCAACCACATACAAATGGTACAGTGAATGTATCTTTACGTAAATGATACTCTTCATCAGCTGGTGTTAATACTTCAGATTCATCGATATAGTCAACACCCATAGATTCTAATACACGAGCTTCAGTTATATGACCAATGCGTCCTTTAGCCATAACTGGTATAGAAACAGCATTCATAACTTCTTCTACAATTTTAGGATTAGCCATACGTGCCACGCCACCTGCAGCTCTAATGTCAGAAGGCACGCGCTCTAATGCCATTACTGCAACAGCACCTGCATCCTCAGCTATCTTAGCTTGTTCAGCATTTACAACGTCCATAATGACGCCGCCCTTTTGCATTTCCGCCATTCCTCTTTTAACTCTTTCAGATCCAATTACTTTAGACATATTTATTTAACCCCTTTACTTAGTTGATTAAATTCATTTTAAAAGATAAACTGGTATTTAAAAAGGGGCAATTCTAGATTAATTTAGGAGGTCAGTTGTAATGACGAAAGAGCATTTATACATCAATCTATACGAGAATCTAAAAAAACAAATCATTGAAGGCCAATATAAATCAGGAGATAAATTCCCTTCAAAACGCGCGTTAGGGCAACATTTATCTGTAAGCAATACAACAATCGAACATGCTTATCAAATCCTATCAGATGAGGGGTACATATTCGCCAAGCCACGATCAGGCTATTTTGTATCTGACGTTGAAACTTTACCAATTATTACCAGAGAAATACACGCATCAAACACACATCATGAACAAAATAACGACAATCAAACTCAACAAACATATGAATTTGCCTTTAACTTATCAGAAATAGATACAGAATACTTTCCTATGCAACAATTCAGAAAATATGCGCGCGATGCTTTTGAAGATAGCCAATTAAACTTACTACAACATGCAAATCCCAAAGGAGAATGGACATTACGCCAAGAAATAGCGCATTATTTATTTAATAGTAGAGGCGTAGCATGTCATCCAGAACAAATCATTATCGGTTCTTCTACAGAACAACTTATTAATTTAGTGACTGATATATTGAATAAAGGCCGCTTTTTAATTGAAAATCCTAGCTATCCACCCATCAAACAAGTATTAGACAAAAAACAAATTACTTATCTTCAAGTACCTGTGAACAATACAGGAATTGAACTAGAATATTTCAACGAATCTAATAATAATATTGCTTATGTTACACCTTCTCATCAGTTCCCTACCGGCTATGTGATGAATTTAAAAAAGCGTACTCAACTTATTCATTGGGCACAGCAATTTGAAAATAGATACATTATTGAAGATGATTATGATTCGGAATTCCGTTACTTTGGAAAGCCTATTCCTGCATTACAAAGTTTAGATACAAAAGATAAAGTCATATATATTAGTACATTCTCAAAATCTTTATTCCCAAGTTGCAGAGTTGCCTACCTAGTATTACCTAACAAATTGTTAAAATTATATAATACACTAGAAAATAAAGAAGGTAATACAGTGCCTTCACATATACAAAAAATGGTGGCAAACTTCATGCAGTCAGGTAGTTTTGAGAGACATTTAAATAAAATGAGAAATGTTTATAGAGACAAACTTAAATTTATATTAGATGCACTCAAACCCTATGAAGAACAATTAGAAATTGATGGTGCATTAGCAGGCATGCACTTTACACTAACTGTAAAAAATGGCTTGACTATGACGCAATGTTTAAAAAATGCAGAAGAAAACAAATTGAAAATTATTCCTTTTAGTAAATATGATAAATCACAGCAATCTGTAAAATTCATTTTAGGTTTTGGTGGTATACCTTTTTCACAACTAGAAGGACATACCAATGCACTAATTCGTTCTCTGACAATTTTAAAGCATGACTAATATCTAAAGCACTATTTTCTTGCCAGCAAGATTAGTAGTGCTTATGCAAGTAAAGTATCATTTTTTAATTTATAAAGAACCACTTTTTCGCTTGCGAAATTAGTAGTTCTTATACAAGAGCACCAGCTCTTGTAATCCTTAAATTAAACTCATCTCTATCGGACCATCCTCTCTTTTTTGCGCATAAAAAAAGAGACCTCTCGGTCTCGGCTCATCGCATCCTATAATGCTGCCTGGCAACGTCCTACTCTA
>NZ_ALPU01000012.1:0-789 GCF_000294465.1 Staphylococcus sp. OJ82
GGTTCTGTTGCAAAGTAAAAAATATAGCTAACCACTAATTTATCATGTCAGTGTTCGCTTAACTTGCTAGCATGATGCTAATTTCGTGGCATGGCGAAAATCCGTAGATCTGAAGAGACCTGCGGTTCTTTTTATATAGAGCGTAAATACATTCAATACCTTTTAAAGTATTCTTTGCTGTATTGATACTTTGATACCTTGTCTTTCTTACTTTAATATGACGGTGATCTTGCTCAATGAGGTTATTCAGATATTTCGATGTACAATGACAGTCAGGTTTAAGTTTAAAAGCTTTAATTACTTTAGCCATTGCTACCTTCGTTGAAGGTGCCTGATCTGTAATTACCTTTTGAGGTTTACCAAATTGTTTAATGAGACGTTTGATAAACGCATATGCTGAATGATTATCTCGTTGCTTACGCAACCAAATATCTAATGTATGTCCCTCTGCATCAATGGCACGATATAAATAGCTCCATTTTCCTTTTATTTTGATGTACGTCTCATCAATACGCCATTTGTAATAAGCTTTTTTATGCTTTTTCTTCCAAATTTGATATAAAATTGGGGCATATTCTTGAACCCAACGGTAGACCGTTGAATGATGAACGTTTACACCACGTTCCCTTAATATTTCAGATATATCACGATAACTCAATGCATATCTTAGATAGTAGCCAACGGCTACAGTGATAACATCCTTGTTAAATTGTTTATATCTGAAATAGTTCATACAGAAGACTCCTTTTTGTTAAAATTATACTATAAATTCAACTTTGCAACAGAACC
>NZ_ALPU01000013.1:0-41609 GCF_000294465.1 Staphylococcus sp. OJ82
AACGTTCTTAATAAGGATTAAATAAATTTTGAAACAAAAAATGATTAATGATTTTACAAAAATAATATTTTAGTTCATTTGGAAAAACTATCAATGCTTCTGTTATATTAGCATATAATTGAAGCATTAAAATAAAGGAAAGAGGTTTTTAAATGAACTTAATTTCTAAATTAATTCAAGAAGATATAGAAAATAATCCGGAATTAGAAACATTGTATAAAGAGCAGGATGAGAATTTCGAATTTGCTATGAGATTAGTTGAATTGCGTAAAGAAATTGGATGTTCATAAAAGCAACTTGCTCAAAAACTAGAAGTTCCTCACACCACTATTGAAAATATTGAAAACGGAGATACGCGTCCGACCATGTCTCTTTTAAAATCAATTGCTAATGTAACGAAAAAATAATTGCATGTTGAATAGATATAAATTCGTAACAAATAAGACAGTATTTATTATGAAAATTAATTTTTGAAATCTGAAAGATTAGTATATAAATAATGAGAATGAAGTATATAAGTCATACAACAATTTAAACTTTCAGGAGGATAAAATAATGGAAAAAGAAAAAACAATTAAAGAAGAAATCCAAGAATTTTACTTGAATGGTGGAACCTATAATGAAGTAGAAATCGATTTTGGAACACCTAAAGGATCAGAAGCATTATAAAAATTAAATATTACAAATGAAAATAATCAAAAAACGGTGGACTATTATTTTTGATTATTAGATTTTGGATGTGGACTTCTATCTTTGAGAAGTCCATTTTTAAATTCAATATAAATAATTATTAAGTAGCTATAATGAAAAAATAGAAAGATTAATACATTAATTTAAGTAGGAGTTGATGTGGAAAGTTTTCAATTAGTAATATCGAAATGAATCACTTCATAATATTTTTAAACTTTTTTGAGTATAAAAAATAAGAGCATAAGGAAATACAATGCCACTTGCGTGTCAATCAGCATAGCTGATGTATTTTTCTTTAATATTTCTGATCCGTTTATTCTATTTAAAACACTGGTGTAATAGCGTTTTATTGATTTTTATACACACTAAAATTAAGTGATTGTAAAGTTATACATTTTTATGTAAATGGCATCGAGTATTTTACACTTTTATTCAAAATCACCTTGATATAGAGCCTTTTATATTTGTTTTTATACATGGTGTATAAGTTTTTAATAGGATTTGATACACGATGTATAAGTCGATTTTTATTAAAAATAGAAAGTTATCAATGGAAAAGTGACTTAAAGTAGAACTAAAAAAGAGGAATTAGATATATAGTGAAATTTGATTTGAGATACTAGTTTACATTTATATTTTTGAAAAAGAGTAGAAATATTGAAAGAAACAATAAGTTTTTTTACTTTAGCTTTTACTTCTTTTAAGTTTACAAAAGATACTTTGATGGAAAAACATTAGACTGTTATTCTCTAATTTTGTATTTGTTTATTTTATGGAATGAAGGTAATCAACATAGTGTGCTCCTTGATATATTTTTTATGGTAGATTTGCTATTTCAAAAGGAAGGAAACCTCCACAAAAACTTTGGTTGTCTTGTGGAGGTTTTTGATTTATTAAGAGTATCTATTTCACTTTGATTTTAGAGTTTTTAAAGTGAATAGTGAAAGTATTTCAATTTACTAGAGAATTTTTGTGAAGTGATATGAATTTAACAAAGCTAGACAATTCTTATTTTATTCTTTAGAAGGTTTAGTTGCTAAGTAAAACTTTATTCATTATACAGAGGAAGAACTTAAAAAGTATTTAGGTGATAGTTACTATCCTGTAAATCTAGTGGAATTTTTAACACAGTTAACATTAGATAGGATTGAAAATTTTGGTTCAAAGGATAAAAAGCAAATTATCGGTAGAATTAAGCATATTGATATAGAAAGAGTCTTGAAATCAGCTGAAAAGCTAAATCTAAAATCTGAGATAAAATGATTTGAATCTACAACGAAAGTCCCCTTATTAAGTTAATTAAAACTTAATAAGGGGACTCGAGAAAGGAATAGCATTATCTGATTATGAAATGCTGATGGTTGTACTCATAATCATTGGTTTAGTATTAATTAGCAATAAAGACCAAAAAATAATCATTCTCAATTTTTGACCGAGTAGGTAAAGTGGATATTTATCACTTTACTGAAAGCCTAACATCTTTCAAAGAGGCTCATTAGGACAGCATGTTAGCGCATGTTGTTCTTTTTACACATTTAAATAATAGCATAGTGTTTTTTAAATATTCAATAACCTTCTTTAAATAAGATAATAATACACAACTGATAATTTATTGGACACACGTGTACACATTATACATGTAGATTGTATGCACGTATAATGTATGCAGTAAAACATAAAGTAGAAGTTGTGTTATTTTGAACGAAGTTGGTTTAATCATAATAAAGTTGAACTGACATAATTCAACTTATCGGAAGTGCATATTTTCGCTATTTGTTGTAGTGATGCTATAAGTTAAAAACTTGCTTTATCGTACAATTTCTTGTACAATTAAGATAATAAATATTTAACAACTGTAAGGAGGCATTTAATATGACTGTTAAATCTTATTCATATGTACGTGAGAACTTTAAAGATATGATTAATAAAGTTAATGATGATAGCGATACGATAACAATTACAACAAAAGATCGTAATGCAGTTATAATGTCAGAAGATAATTATAACGAAATAATGGAAACACTATACTTGCAACAAAACCCTGCCAATGCGAAACATTTATCAGAATCTATTGAAAACCTAGAACGTGGTAATGTAAAAACTAAGGATATTTTGATATAAGTGGCTAAATTGAACATTACCTTTTCGCCACAAGCATTTGATGATTATGAATATTTTCAGACAAAAGATAGAAAGATGGTTAAAAGGATTAATCAGTTATTAAAAAGTATCTCTAGAGAGGGCGCATTAGATGGTATAGGTAAACCAGAAAAGTTAGTTGGCAATTTTTCTGGATATTACAGTAGACGAATTAACCAAGAACATAGATTAGTATATACAGTGAATGACAATGCAATATTAGTTGCATCTTGTAGATATCATTACAAATAAAAGCACCCTACTATTTGATATAATAGAGTGCTTTATACTTAATACTACTTATTTAAATCTCTATACTTTTTTATCAATAAAGATATTTATTAATTGAACAATAATAAGTAGAATAATTACAGCAAAACTACTATAAATTAATATATTAGTTGATGGTCCTTGTGCAAGTAATAATCCTCCAATTCCCTAAGTAGTTAAGAAAAGGGTAATGTGATGAAATAGCTTCGCTTATAACTTGAGAGAGGTATATAAACCTAAGCTTGCATAGGATTAATAGCATATAATAAAGGTATATTGCAAAAAGTATTGAGTATTTTAAGTGAATAAGAAGTTTACTATGGATACACTTTAATCACACAATTTCTAACTTGTTGTATAATAGACTCTTATTATATGGATTTATTAAAGTATATTTTTAGTAATAAAAGTATTTTGCTCTGAATCTTTAAAGTACTACTACAATTTTTCTATTAACTAATAAATTAAAAGCATTATTTACTGGCATTTTATAAAATAATATACATTAAAAGGACAATTTCCATCTTTGGAAATTGTCCTTTTTAAAATTATAGTTAATATCAATAAGAAGGAACTTTGGTTTTCTTAAAACAGTTCGTATTTTCAAAAATAATTTACACTCACTTTATAATCAACTAAATATTTGAAAATTTAAACTTATATGATAAGTAGGTATGGGCTCTCGATATTTTTAACTAGAATTTTTAAGAAGTCAGATGCGGACGCGCCATCCAATACCTGATGATCGAATGTTAGGCTGAGTGGTAAACGTGAAATTTGTTTTACATTTTCATCTTCTAAAATAAGTTCAGTTGAAACATCACCAACACCTAGGATTCCAGTTTCACCTAAATTAAGTATAGGTGTAAAATATTCTATACCACTTGCTCCCATATTTGTAATTGTGAATGTAGCACCGTCTAATTTCACTTGGCTTGTATCACCGTCTCTTACTGCATCAGCGTTAATTTTTATAGATTTTGCTAACGAACCAATTCCCTTTTCGTTAGCCTTTTCAATTACTGGAACCATAAGGCCATCATCTAATGAAGTTGCAATACCTAAATTTACGTTATCGTACCTAGTAAGTTCACCTTGTTCATAGCGCGCATTGATAGGTTGGTATTCAGTTAAACTAAGTACTACTGCCTTGGCTATTAGCGCAGTTACTGATACTTTGACTTCTTGACCAGCTTGGTTTAACTCTTCGTTTAGTTTATCTTTGAAAGCTAATAGTTGGTCGAAGTTTGCTTTTCGATGTAATGTAAGCTGCGCTGTTTTATCGAGGCTTTGGCGCATATTTTGGGCTATACTCTTACGCATAGGATTTAATCCCTCACCAATAGATGAAGCGTTATCGGTGCTTGTTTGTGCCTTCAAATTTTCTGAAGTAGAGTTACTATAAGATTCTTTGTCATCGCCGTTTTCTAACACACGATTAATATCTATTTTAGTTATTCTACCATTTCCACCAGTGCCTTTAATTGTAGTTATATTGAGACCATTATCATTGGCCATATTTCTTGCCAATGGTGAAATGAAGATACGTGTTTCACTATTTTGTTCATCTTCTGTTGGATTTTTGCTTGTAATATGGGAATTATTATTTTCTTGACTATCATTACTGTCTGATGATTCGTCTTCGTTTGGATTATCGGTTGTTTCATTAGTTGTTTCAGTATCTGTAGATTCTCCTGACTCACCGATTATACCCAGGACAGATTTCACTTCTGTATTTTCACTTTCTTGTACTTTTATCTCTAGTAATGTCCCAGTGGCAGGGGATTCAATATCTTGCGTTAATTTTTCTGAGCTAATTGTTAGTATAGCTTCACCAGACTCAACAGTGTCCCCCTCTTGTTTATGCCATTCTTCTACTGTACCCTCAGTCATTGTCATACCTAATTTTGGCATTATAATGTTATTACTCATAATTCCACCCCCTTTAGTTTAAGATTTTGCTTTTTTCAAGTCATTAATTAATTCTGAGGCGATATCTAACACTTTATTTACATTTGGAATATATGCTTGTTCCAAATTTTGAGCGAATGGAACAGGCGTATCTGGTGCAGTTACTTTTTTAATTGGTCCATCTAAGTAATCGAAACCTTGATCCCCGATAACTGAAGCTACATCGCCAGCAATATTACATTGTGGATTAGATTCATCGATAATGATTAGTCGACCTGTTTTCTTTACAGATTCTAAAACAGTTTTTGTATCCCATGGAGATATAGAACGTAAATCGATTACTTCTACTGAAACGTTATCTTTATTTAATTGGTCTGCAGTTTGTTCAGCGACTGCCACCATTTTACCTACGGCAACAATTGTTACATCTTGACCCTCACGTACAATATTTGCTTTACCAATATCGACTGTATAATAGTCTTCAGGTACTTCACCTTTTTGTCCGAGTAGAGTTTTGTCTTCTGAGAAGACGACGAGATTGTCTTCTTCTAATGCGGCTAGGAATAATCCTTTGGCATCGTAAGCATTGGAAGGTACAACTACTTTAACTCCTGGTATGGCAGCAAAAACGTTATATAATGTTTGAGAGTGTTGGGCTGCGGCACCAGCGCCAGCGCCATGAACAGTTCTTAATACCATTGGTATTTTTGCTTTGCCGCCAAACATATAACGCATTTTTGAGCCTTGGTTTAAAATAGGATCTAAACCGAAACCAATAAAGTCATTGAACATAAGTTCAGCTATTGGTCTTAATCCTGTTGCAGCAGCACCTACAGCAGAACTTAATGTAATGTGTTCAGCAATTGGCGTATCTATAACACGATTACGGCCGAATTTTTTAGCTAAGCCTTGTGTAACGCCGAATACACCACCAAATGAATCATCATCTTGTAAGTGGTCAACCTCGGCGCCACCGGATACATCTGTTCCAATTAAAATTACAGAATCATCTTGTTCCATGCCTTGAACAATACCTTCGTTAATTGCAGACATAAATGTTATTTTACGTGTTTCACTCATTTTAAATCCCCCTTATTTATGCAAAAACATCTTTATATAATGATTCTATATCTGGTAACTCACTATTTTCTGCATAGGATGCTGCATCTTCTACAACTTGTTCAGCAGCTTGTTCAATTTCTTTTGCTTCACTAGATGTTAGCCAACCTTCGTCAATGGCCTTACTTTTAAATTCTTCAGTAGCATTACGATCTGAGTTACGATCGTCTTTAGATTTTACTTTTTGTTCATCGCCTTCGAAATGCCCATATTTACGATAAGTATCACACTCGATTAAAGTAGGTCCATCACCATTTTTAGCGCGCTCTATAGCATCTTGTGCTGCATCTCTGACAGCTATTAAGTCCATTCCATCAACTCGTGCACCAGGTATGGCATAAGCAGAGGCACGTTCAGCAATTGTTTCGGAAGCACTGGCATAGTCGTGTGTTGTACCTTCACCGAATTGGTTGTTTTCACAAACAAATATGACAGGCAAATTTAAAATTGACGCAAAGTTTAACCCTTCATGAAAATTACCTTCGTTTGCAGCACCATCACCAAAGAAACAAACTGCAACGTTTTCTTTACCTTGATTGCGAAGTGAAATGCCTGCACCTGATGCCAATCCAAATCCACCACTCACAATACCGTTTGCGCCTAACATACCTTTATCAATTTCAGCTACATGCATGGATCCACCTTTACCATGACCTAAACCATCTTTTTTGCCCATAATTTCAGCCATCATACCATTTAAATCACAACCTTTTGCGATAGCATGTCCATGTCCTCGGTGTGTACTAGTTATATAATCATCATCTTCTAACAATGACATAACACCTGTAGCTACGGCTTCTTCTCCGATATACAAATGTACAAATCCTGGTATCTTCCCATCACTAAATGTTTTATGCACTTTCTCTTCAAAGTTACGAATTTCATTCATCGTTTTATAAATCCAACGTGCTTGTTCTTTTTCCATAAAGCAGACCTCCATTTATATTTAGTATTTTAAGACTATAAACATTAGGGATTCAGTTACTTGTAATTACATATGAATAGCTTTATTAAAGAAATTATCTGCACTTTCTCCTATGGATTCAGAGAGTGAAGGATGGGGTTGAATAATATTGGATAGTTCATTGATCGTTCCTTCAGAAGATTTAACACTTAATAATTCGCCAATTAAATTTGTTGCTTCAGGTGAAACAATAAAGGCACCCAAAACCTCTTTATATTTTTTATCAACAACTAATTTAATAAATCCTTCGTTTTCTCCTTGAATGATCGCTTTTGCGTTACCTTGCAAAGTTGATTGTGTGACTTCAATATCATAACCATTTTCTTTAGCTTCATCCTCATCCATACCTATAGAAGTAGCTTCTAATTTAGTATAAATGCACCTAGGAACTTGAGTGTGTTGGATAGGCGATGGATTTAAACCGGCGATTGTTTCGCTGGCAATAATACCTTCAGAACTAGCAGCATGGGCAAGTTGATACCCACCTATGAGATCTCCAATAGCATAAACATGATTTATACTTGTGCGATAATATGAATCAATAGAGACAAAGTCTTTATTTTGCTTTAAATTTAATGACTCAAATGACTTTGTATTAGGTTTACGACCAGTTGCTACAAGTAATTTGTCATGAGTAATATTTGTCCCATCTTCTAATCTAATTTGTTGTTGGGACACGCTATCAATATTTATATTTGTGTGAATACTGATATTTTGACTTTTTAATTGTTTTTTTAACATGGTTCTAACTTCTTTAATTTCTGTAAGTAAAATATCTTCGGCAACTTCAATCATCGTTACTCTGACTCCTAAGTCTGCCATGGAAGATGCTAGTTCAGTAGCAATGACACCACCACCAATAATTGTTAGCTTTTGAGGTAATTCTGGTAAATTAAAGAAGGTGTCAGTAGTTTCGTAATTAATTTCATTTAATCCTTTAATAGGTGGGATAAAGGGATGGCTTCCAGTAGCTAAAATAATATCTTTAGATTGGATAGTATACTGATTGCAATGGATACTTAAGTCTTCATTAATTTGTGCTTTACCTTCAAATATATCAACCTTATTTTTCTTTAATAACTGTGTAACGCCACCGGTTAACGTTTGAACAACATGTGTTTTTCGTTCTAACAATTTATCGTAATCGATATTGATACTACTTGTTTTGATGCCCCAGTCATTTGCTTTTTTTATATCGCTCATTTTTTTGCCATAAGTTAATATTAATTTGGATGGTATACATCCAACATTGAGACAAGTCCCCCCAATATGAGACTTTTCAATAATTGCTACCTTTTTACCAAGTTGTGCCGCTCGAATTGCTGAAACATATCCGCCCGGACCAGAACCAATGACAACAACATCATAATTATTAACTGTAGAATTCACGTTTAAAACAATCCCCCTTTCAATATGTAAACACCAATAAAAGAAATTAGTTTTGAAATTCCAATTTAATTATCGATATTTATTTTACATAAGTAGACAAAAGAAAGCGCTTACTTATGTAGTTGAGATAATATTATCAACAAAAAATACATTTTTCAACTTTTTGAACATTTGACAATTTAAAGCGATGACTAGAGAATATAGTGATGTATAAACTGTTGATCTACTAACTCCAGTTTGTGTATCAATTTCTTCACCTGTAAGGTTTTTTGCATATAAAAACTTAATTACTCTTAATGACAATAATTTAGATTCTCTCTTAAATAAACTTGTCTATTTAATCCTGAAGGAGTAACATCTTTGGAATCGGCTTTTTATAAGGGTTGCTTTCAATTTTTTGTTTGTGTTCTTTTTCCATTACTCTAGCTGTTTATATATACGTTTAAAGGCATAATTTGATAAACCTTGAGATATTATTTGTCACAAGTGTGTAATTGAGTTCCTATAACGTCTGTACTACGCGTCACTTGTACTGTAGGTAAAACCCAACTTATATCTGCAACGTCACTAGAACCTGACATTGGTTGGTCTGTTTTTTCATAACTATTTACGACATCGCTTGAAAATTTATTATATAATTTTTCTTTATCATTTATAACGTCAAAGCTATTTAAAGGTTTCAAGGCATTAACTTTTTCATTTTCTGATAAAGTTTCTCACGTTTTTTTGGCAAAGTCCATTTCATCATTAGTATACTGTATGATGTTTTCCTCTTCTTTTAAGTATTCATACATTACTTTTTCTAATGCTTTGTTTGGTGAGTAATCAGAACACACTTTATCAATTATTATTTCATATTCTGTTTCTGTCATTAAAGAAGCACCATGTGCAATTTTTTTAATACGCTCAAATAACTTTTTTGTTTCTTTTAAATTTTTAGTACGTATTAAATATAATACTTCTGCTTTTGATTGAACTACATTTGGAGATATGCCTCCGGTATTGGTAACTGCATAATGAATGCGCGAGTTATCGTGCATTGAAGAATGGAGATGAAGATATTAAAAAATGAATCAAGCTTATTTAGAACGACGTAACTATATACATATATAGTCGAATCCAAAAATGGGCCTACCTGTTGAAAAAACGAAGGTGCTTTTTATATTTTTCCAGATGATAGTCAATATAATAAAGACCTGTTTGAATTTTGTACACAATTTTTAGAATCAGAACAATTGGCCTTAGTGTCCGAAAAATCCTTTTTAGAATTTGGTGAAGGTCATATTAGACTATCGTTTGCTTGTATGACACGAGAAATAAAAAAAGCATGTAATAGGATATTTAAACCCTCCGCTCTTTTATTTAAACATAATTCAACTTATCGGAAGTGGATATACTTACGTATTTACAGATGGTATAATAATGAAGTCGCCTATAACTCCATGCGTATAACATGGAGGAGGTGAGTTTATGTGGCATGATATATTTGTTTCAGTAATTGCACCCGTGATCACTGGTGTAATTCTCATATTATTTAGATGTTGGCTAAATAACAATGATAAATAGGCGACATACCAATAACACCTAAAAAAAAACCCCCTAATCTATGTCCGTAGATTAGGGGGTGGTGTTTTATGTGCATAATACATTTGTTAATAACATTATAACATCATGTCGGATGGAAATGCAAAATAAGAATAAATATACATAGTTTAAATAAAGAGCAATTTACTTAGCTTTGCCTCCACTTAATTCATTCACTGCTAGTATAGCTTGCGCTATGTCTTCAGCAGTGAATTCATCACTTAAATTAGAGAAAGTATCATTAGAGTCTTTTGCTAATTCTCCTACTTTTATTAAGTCCTCAAAAGAAGCGTCGTGTAAATACATATTACTTAAATTTGTTGGCATTTCTAAGAATTTATAAAAGTCCATATATTTTTTAATTTCTTCATAAGGTCTATTTTCTAAAACCATTTGAACCAAAGTCCCATACGCTACTTTTTCGCCGTGTCCAAGTTTATGAATGTCTCCTGATAAAGCTGTAAACCCATTGTGTATTGCGTGGGCTGCAGCAAGACCCCCATTTTCAAAACCAAGTCCTGAAAGTAAAGTGTTTGCCTCGATAATAGACTCCACTTGAGGTGTTACAATACCTTGTGCTGCAGAAAAATAGGCGCTTTTACCGTATTTAAATATTGTTTCTTCTGCTTTTTCAGCAATGGCTAAAGAAGCTAATGTTGGTTTTCCATCTACCATAGTTTCCCCTCTACGGTTTAAAGTTGCTTTAACTTCTACTAAAGTAGCTAAAGCATCGCTCATCCCCGCCGCAAACAATTTAATTGGTGCTTGGACTATAATTTGTGAATCTGCTAGTACTACATTTGGGTTTTTATAGTAAAATCTGTAACCCGTAAAAACACCTTCATCCGAATAGATAACTGATAAAGCACTCGTAGGGGCATCTGTAGAAGCAGTTGTTGGGACAATAATAACAGGAGAATTAAGATCATCCGAAATTGCTTTTGCTGTATCTAACGTCTTTCCTCCTCCAACCCCAACAATTACATTTATGTTATGGTCTTTAGCTATTTGGCTAAGTCTTGCTATTTCGTTTTCAGAGGCTTCCCCATTAAATTCTTCGTATTTATAACTCATTTCGCTAGATTTAAAACTCTCATTTATATCTTTATTTGTTAGTGACCAAACTAAACTATCTGAAATAATCAAGGGTGAGTCACCTAATTTATTAACCTCATTAGCTAAACTTTTTATTTCTCCTTTTCCTTGTATATATCTACTTGGCGATTGAAAAACGTATTTTGACATACAAACCCCTCCTCATTATTTGATATACACTTATTTTATCCCCTGTATTCATATGTATAAATCATAAATCTTTGTAAATGAGAAAGGCTATACGTAAAACAATTACTTATTCGAATGATTTAACTTCTTTGTTTTTTGAGCAAGAGGTATTCGGGGTGTGGGTTGTTGTTTTTTTATTATTCAAATTAGCAAATAAGTTTTTGTTTAAGTCAATATTTTAATTTTGTGTGTTTAACATACTTCTTTTGAGGTTATTTGAGGTTGTAAGTAGGATATTTATTATGGCTTTCTATCAACGTTAGGAATTACTTAATATTAACGCAGTTTGAAATATTACATTACTGGAGGGGTTTTATGGATTTTATCATTACAATAGTAATAGGTGTAATCGTTGGCGTGGCATTTTCAATCTGGTTAACTAACAATAAAATTACTAATCTTATTATTAGTTTGATTTCAGCAGTAATTGGTGCATTCATTGGTCTAACAATGTTAAATTCTTCAGGCAACGCATTACCAAATTCAGCAGGCATGTTCTTTATAATCCCGACACTTGTTGGCTCTGTTTGCTTGACTTTACTTGTTTTGTTTATTATTAAAACGAGCAAAGATATTGCAACAAATTAAATTAGTTTACATTGCCGTAGTATATGAGAGCCTTCTAGCAATGAGGGCTCTCATATTAAGTAACGCTGCATTAATTTTTAATAATGCAATGAACAATAAATTTTAAAATAACTATGACTATAAGGACTAATATAAATTAAACAGTGTTTTTTCTATAAAGAGAGTTGCGTATTCATCAGAAACCAAAAACAAAAAAGGTAACATTATGGATTCAGTTGAACTAGCATGTTTTTTAACTGCGACGATACTCGCGGTTCATAATATATTCATAATGATTGGTGTAGGTGTTCCATTAATATTTACTATAGCGATGATTTTTACAATTATAAAAAAAGAATGGCTGGGCGTTCATTATGGTTATTTTACAAATGGTCTTTTCTTTTTTGTTTATAGCGCAAGTAAATTACTATATCTTTTATATCCTTACGTACGTTTAGAATGTGGTGCTGTAAATGATAACATGGCTATAGCTTTAATTATTGCATTTATTGCTGTTTTTCTATTACTTATTACTTTGTTGATATTATTAGTAAAATTATTTATTTTCAACAAAAAATATGTCGAAGGAGAAAATAAATTAAAGCTAATTATATTAATTCTTGGTAATAGACTATATAGAACAAATATTAATAATTAGGTGATAAATATGAAAAATAATTACAAAGATAAAGAAGTGGCTTTAAAAATTATTCATAATGACAAAATACAGGAACATATGGATGAAGTAAGAAAAGAATATTTTAATATCTTTAAATCAGGATATAAATGTAAAAAAGTTTACGAGAAATTTAATTTAAAAGAGAGATACACTAAGAATCAGTATAAAATGTTAAAAGAATTATCAAAACCATATAATTGGGATGTTAAGTATAATATTTTATCAAAACGTATTGAGCTAAGAATACCATTATTTACTTAAATAGCAGAAGGTTTGAATGAGATTATTTCAAACCCTTATTAACCATTTAAGAAGAAATTAGAATTGTATCGAACGAATTATCAAGAAGATTTAGCACATGTTATGAATGAAAGTTTAAAAATTATATCTTTCACGTAAATAATCTAAACACTTATCAAGTTCCGTTCTTTTCGTTTTACGACCACTTGCTTTCTCGCTAAAGATGCGTTCACAACCATATTCTTCAAGTGTATCAATTTGTCCATCAAGACTTTGATCTTGTGTTGATACACGTGCATAACCAATTTTAGCCATTTGAATGCCACCTCTTTTAATCGTTTTCTGGGTACTTATTAACGAAATCTAATTCTCGATGCAAATAAGCGCGTCTCTCATCGTCTAAAAACTCACTATTTTTGATATTTATGGTACATTGATTATAACACAAGTTTAGAAACTGAAATATGTAAGAAAAACCTCTAACTTTTATAGTAAGAGGTTTTGTGTCAAAAACGAACCATTTGTAAAATATTTGAAAAAGGTCATTATCGTCACAAATCAAAAAATGATAAAACCGTTCTTATAATGTCAGATTTATTTGTGAAAATATAATTAAGTGTGATATTAGTATGAAAAATACTACTAGCATTAATTTCTTTTTTTCGTTTCTTTTTAACCCTTTTATGAGAGTCTTTAGTGCTAAGGGTGTCACGTAATCTTTCTATTACCGCAAATTTCAATACAAAAGCTAATGATTATCCAGGATTAATCTAATCTGTTAATAGTATTAAAACACGCACTTATAATGCTAAGCGCGTGTTTAGTTAAATTATTTGAAATAAAATTTTGATGTAATACCTAGATATTTTTCTTCTTGAAAACAAAAACGAGAAGTACCAAGAAAATTACAATATAAACAATATTTCCGATGAACATTTCATGTAATTCCAGCTTAGTTAAGGATTTTATCGTGTCGTTATTTATAATTTGAGAGCTTAAATTCAACATATTAATCGGTAACCATTTTAACCATTCCCATTGCGTAATAAGTGCGAATAAGATACCTGAAATAATAGAAATGGCGAAATAAAAGATAATACCGATTGCGATAGAAACCCCAGGGCTTTTAAAGATACAAGAAATAAGAAGCGTTAAGCTTAGTAATAACCACATACCTATATAATTACCTAATGCAGTTAATAACATATCTTGTAAAAGGGATAAATCATCACCAGATTGTTTTAAAATATTCACATCAGAGAAGAAAGTTAAGTTAAGAATTAAACTAATCACAATACTAATAGCAAATATGATAAGTGAATAAATAACTAAAGAAATGATCTTACTGATGATAATGCTTGTTCTAGAATAATTTCTATATAATAAGTTTTTAATCGTGCCATAATGGAATTCCATCGTTATAATCGTACTCGCCTGAATAATCATAAGGAAAAAAATCCAAGAAAATGAGCTATAGCCTTGTTTAAATAAGGACTCGGATCCCATGATATTAGGGTAGTTCTTGCTTAGTATTGCTAAGCCAAGCATTACGGCAAAAATAAGTATAGGTATAATAATTGATGATTTTTTCTTGAACATTTTAAATAGTTCTTGTTTGATGAGTGTTGCCATAGTTATACTTCCTCCTTGCGATCAATGATATTAAGGAGAACATTTTCGAGGTCGCTTTCACCTGATTGGTTTAACTCATCCATCGTTGTTTCTTTAATGATTTCTCCATCATCAATAATTAGTATTGAATCTGTGACTTTAACGAGTTCACTTAATATATGACTTGATATGAGGAAGGTAACTCCCTGTTCTCTTAAGCTGATAATTGCTTCTCTTACATTTTTTACAGCTTTTGGATCTAAACCATTCATAGGTTCATCTAAAATAACAAGTTGCGGATGATTTAAGAAAGCAAGTGCAATACCTAATTTTTGTTTCATTCCTAATGAATAGGTTTTTACTTTTGTATGTATAAACTTCTCCATTTTTAATTCTTTGATAATCAAGTCGATGTTTTTATTGTCTGGATCTTCATCGATTAATTTCATGTTGTCATAACCTGTTAAAAATGGATATAAACCAGGACTTTCAATCAATGCGCCTATGTCATTCTTATTTGAACTTAGATGCTTTTTGAATTTTCCTGATTGATAACTGGAAAGACCCAAAATCACTTTCATAAGTGTGGTTTTACCAGCACCATTACCTCCAACTAAGCCTATGATTTGGCCTTTTTCAAGCGAGAATGTTATATCTTTCAAAATATGTTTTCGCTTGATTTTTTTATTAATATTTTCCATGGATAGCAGCTTCAACGTAACCCTCCTAATTTGTGACACAAAATAAGTTTAACAAAAATATTATTCAAAAGGAATACTGTTATTATAATGATAGTGTGTTTTAAAAATGTAATGTAGTTAGGAATTCAAACTATAAATTTAAAGTAACGAAAAAACCCAAAAACTGGTTTGTCAGTTTTTGGGCTTTTTTAGTTAACATAATAGGACTTTATCAGTATTAGATAAACATTCTCTGTAGTAAACCATTTTTTCGTTGTTTTAATACCTCAATTTTATTGTATTGTTTTCTTATTAACTTATCTAATTTATTTAAGAATACTCCTATTTTTCTTTGTTCCTCAATACTTGGTAGAGAAATTTTTATAGAATAAAACAACTCTAAATTTAAATTACGTCTAACGATACTTGCTCCTTGTTCAGAAGCTTGTGCATATTCATAAATATATCGAGGACTTTTTAATAAATCTTTTGCAAAATTAATATCAAATTGATGACTTAAATTATATATTCTATAAGACGGTGAAACTATACCTATATCAAAACGTTGGTTAAAATTAATATTTCCTAACCATAAGTTTTGAGGACTTAATACTAATTGGTTCAACCGTAAAATTTTATATCCTGTACTATCTTTACTACCAATCTGCTTTTTGAAATACTCTTCTTGAGATAATAAACAATTTTTAGTAGAAGAAAGTAACACATATTGATTATTAGATGTTGTTCTTTCATTTACTTCATTTATTAAATCACCTAATTTTTCATTTTCCCAATTAGGATAATCATTTCCATTGTCATCTTTAAATCTTAACTCTTGAGAAAAAATCTTTTGCATATATCCCTTTTTCTGTTCTTCTAACTTCTCTAATTTTTGTTCCTCTAATTCAATTTGTCGGTCAAGTTTGCTAAAAAAACTACCGATTTTTTGTTGTTCTGAGTACTGCGGTATACTAAATTTTAATGTATCCATAGCATTAAAATTTAGTGCAGGCATAGCTGATTGACTAGATAAAGATTTTATTTTAAAGTGACTTTTCTTTAATAAGAAATAGAAATATCTATTATCTACATTTTGTTTTTTTACAAATTTAAATAAATTATTAGCTATAACTCCTTCGTAACCCATTGATATCGTGCCCGCTGATGCTCCATACCGAATCATGATTAAATCTTTTTGATTTATTAAACCACTTTCTTTACGGTCTTTTATATATCTTTTTTTTGGATTTTCAGTAACATCTACTATTCTTATAAATCTTTTCATATTATTAATTTGTATTTTGTATTGATTTTCCACTGGTATCTGTTGCCCCTGTTGGTATTTATAGAGGTCTCCCAATCTTTTTTCTTCCCATTCTTCGATAAACTCAGGAAATCTCAATTCAGGCACATTCTTCATCTTATTAGTCATGTTTTAACACTCCTAATTCTTTGAGATAGCTATTAATTTCTTGTTCCACTTCTACAATTTCATCGTCAATTTGATTTAAGTCTTTTTGAACTTGTTCTAAATCAATAGGTTCTTCTTCTTCAAATGTATCAACATATCTTGGAATATTAAGGTTATAATCATTTTCTGCGATTTCTTCTAAACTTGCCGCGTAACTATACTTATCTAATGTTTCTCGATTTTTATACGTTTCAACAATTTTTTCTACATCTTCGGTTGTTAAATGGTTTTGATTTTTTCCTTTTTCAAATGATTGTGATGCATCAATAAACAACACATTTTCATCATCTTCACGACACTTTTTAAAGACGAGTATACTTGTTGGTATCGATGTACCGAAGAATAAGTTCGATGGTAAACCGATGACCGCATCTAAATAGTTTTTTTCTTTAATTAAGTATTCACGAATGACACCTTCAGCTGCGCCACGGAATAACACGCCATGCGGTAAAACGACAGCCATTGTGCCATTATCATCTAAGTGATAAATCATGTGCTGAATGAATGCAAAATCTGCTTTTGATTTCGGTGCTAATTTCCCATAATTACTAAAACGTGGGTCTTCTAAGAATTGTGAATCTGAACTCCATTTCGCACTATAAGGTGGATTGGCCACAACTGCCTCAAAACGTTCATCTGAAATGGCTGGATCTTCTATTGTATCTCCATTTTCGATTTTAAAATTCGCATAGTTCACATCATGTAACAACATGTTCATACGTGCTAAGTTATACGTTGTACTGTTGTATTCTTGACCATAATATTGACGCACATCGGCTTCACGACCAACACGAAGTAATAAGGAACCTGAACCACATGTAGGGTCATAAACACTTTTGAGGTCTTTTTTATTGGCTGTTACGATTTTAGCTAAAATGGTTGAAACTTGTTGGGGTGTATAGAATTCGCCTGCTTTTTTACCTGAACTTGCTGCGAATTGACCAATTAAGTACTCGTAAGCATCACCTAACATATCAATCTCCATATCACTATGAACAAAAGGTAATGTAGATATCTTCATCATTACTTTTGAAATCAATTTTGTACGTGCAGCATTAGAGTTACCCAAACGTGAAGAATTAAGGTCTAAATCATCAAATAGGTGAATAAAGTCATCTTCACTATCATGACCCCGTGTAGAATTTTCTATGTTTTTAATCGCATTACTCAGGTCTTCCATTTCAAAAACTTGTTTCTCAATTTTTTTAACTAAGTGACTAAATAGATATTGTGGTTCAATCACATAACCGATACGTGAAATAAATTCTTGCTCTAAGACAGGTCTATAATCTTCATCTGCCATCGCAGTTTCATAATCTATATTGTCTTCAGCTAAGAGTATTTGTGCTTGTTCTTCAATTTTTTCACTTAGGAAACGATAAAAAATCATACCTAAGATATAGTTTTTAAACTCGTTGGCATCCATATTGCCCCGTAAGTCATCAGCGATAGACCATAGATTTTTTTGTAATTCAGCTTGTTGTTGGCGTTGTTTTTCCGTAATAGACATTTAATTGTCCTCCTTGAATAAAGTGTTAGATAAGAATTGTTTTTTTAATCGACTTTGTCTTTGTTTTAATACGTTTAATTGTTTTTCTTTAATACCAATTTGCCCAATCAACCGTTGTCGTTCAATGGAAGGTAAGGTAATATAGAGTGATTTTAACTGTTGATGTGTTAGTTTTTTTATTGTTGAGCCACCCTGCATATATTGCTTATATTGTGATTGTACCTCTGGGGCTAGTTGAAACCAATAGACTAAAAAAGCAGGTTCCAATAAGTCTGAAGTAACTTCAATTTTTGTATAGTTATAAGGTAAAATTGAACCGTCGTGTCTTGAGCTCACTAAGGTACACTCACCTGTCATCATACTTATGACAATATCATCTTTACGTACAACGGTTGCTCTTGATGTATCTTTTAATTTGATGACTCTAGGTTGATATGTATCATCTATGGTTAACCCTAAATCTATATCTAACATATTTTGATCATATACCATATAACGATTCCCCAGGTCGCTCTCATCAACTTCTAAGCGCTGTATTAATGTGCCACTTTGATAATTAACATAATCTTTTAACATACCAAACCTCCTGTAGTTGTGTTTTTCTACAAAACAAATATAGCATGACTTTAAAATAAAAACAAGTGTAGTTTTTGAAAACTACACTTGTTTTACATTAAACACTATATTTTTTAACCATATCTTTGATAAATGATTTAACACGCTTTATTTTTTTAGTACGTATTAAAAGACCGCCAGAAACGCCTTCTTCAATTAAATTATTATTTAAATGACCACTAAACTCAAATTCCTTAACCAATGATTTCAATAATTCTAACGGATAATCTGTTTCCTCAGAAAATTGTTCCAACTCTCCGACCTTCACTTTAGATTCATAATTATAATAAGCATCATCAATTGAATCACCTTCATTTAAGTTCGGTACGACTTTATCTAGGAATGTTCGAATTAAATCGGATTTTAATCTCAATTGGTCATCGTCAGCTTTATCAAGCACTTTACGAATCTCTTTAATGTCTTTTTCTTGTTGTTCTGTATCGCTTAAATCAATTTGATTTAATAAATCTAAAATATACTGAACATTAATCAAATCATTTCGTAAAATCTCAATATTAAAATCAATATTATCTAATATAGATTCTCCCTCTGGAATTTCTTTATCAGGTCGTATCACTTTATCATAGATATCTAAATATTTACCTTTATAATCTTCATATGTTTGTTCATCAATACCTAACGTTTCCTTATCAAATGCAAATTCATCAAACGTTTTTAACTTTTGCATATGCTTTGCTAACTCGCGATATGCAATAACAAAGTCACGCTGATCTTCTTCTCTTTCTAATTGGTCTGCGGCTTGAGGTGTTTCAGCTAATTCAAATAGTTCGATCAGAGCCTGTTTAAATTTCGTTAAGTACGCTTGGAACGATAAGCTCAATACCGTATCTGTATTGTCTGTTTTAGAGAAAAGCTCAATAGCTTCATCCGTTTTTTCTTTTAAGTTTCTATAAGCAACGATATTTCCATAAGGCTTCGTTGGTTCTTCCACACGGTTGGTACGTGAGTAAGCTTGAATAAGCGTATGATGCTGTAAATTACGATCAACATATAACGTATTTAATTTTTTACTATCAAAGCCTGTTAAGAACATATCGACAACGATAAGAATATCTAATTTTTGATCGGGTAATCCTTTTTTGACACGGTTTGATACATCATTGAAGTAACCATCAAACGTATCCGTTGAGAAATTTTTATCAAAGGTCTCGTTATACGTTTGAATAATACCTTCTAATATATCTCTTCTCGTTTGTTCATCCATCGTATCATCTATGGCTTCATTATCTTGATAACTGAATATTGTCGTGACATTAAAATCATGTACACCTTGTTTCTTCAATTTTTGGAAAACATGATAGTATTGAATTGCCATTGGAATACTTTGAACGGTCAACATACCTGTGTACATTTGGTCACGTGTTTTTTTATTATGATTCGCAATAATATGTTCTGCTACTTTTTGAACACGTTCGTCTGCCATCCATATTTCAGCTTCATTAATTTTATTAACATAACCGTCTTCGGTAATTTTTTCACTACGGTCAAACGTATTCATATATTCAACAGAAAAACCTAGCACGTTACCATCTCTAATCGCATCTTTGATTAGATAATGGTGTAGACATTCTCCAAAAATATCCGCAGTCGCGCGTCCATCTTGACTCGCATTCTCTTCAAATCTAGGTGTTCCCGTAAAACCAAAGTATTGGGCGTTTCCGAAATGTTGTCTGATGATACGGTGCATTGAACCAAATTGTGTTCGATGGCATTCGTCAATAATAAAAACGACTTTATCTTCTTTATAACGTTCCATTACTGGATGTCCTGATTTAATCGCATTATCCATTTTTTGAATCGTCGTAATAATTAGTTTCCGTGTCGGATCATCCATTTGTTTGAGTAACTTTTTAGTATTGAACGTCCTATCAACAGAATCTGACTCAAACTTATTAAATTCCCCTAAAGTTTGACCATCTAGGTCTTTGCGATCGACTAAGAATATCACTTTCTTAATATCTGGTTCTTGCGCTAAGATTTGACTCGCTTTAAACGATGTGAGGGTTTTACCACTCCCTGTCGTATGCCAAATATAACCATTGTTATTTGTTTCTATAGCACGATTTAACAAAGCCTCTACAGCATAGACTTGATACGGTCTCAAGGCCATTAATATTTTATCCGTTTCATTAATAATCATATAACGGCTAATCATTTTAGCAATATGGCACGGTTCTAAGAAAGATTCAATAAAATCTTTAAGCACATTAATGCGCTCATTTTTTTCATCGCTCCAATAAAACATATGACTTTTCATGATTTTTTGATCGCTATTCGCGTAGTAGCGCGTTTCCATTTTATTACTCACAACAAACATTTGTATGAATCTGAATAGCCCTGTATAGTTTTGGCGGCGATAGCGTTCAATTTGATTAAAAGCTTCTGTAATCGCAACGCCACTACGTTTAAGTTCAATTTGAACCAAAGGTAATCCATTAATTAAAACAGTTACATCATAACGACTTTTGTGTGTATCATTTACACTCACTTGATTTGTGACTTGAAATGTATTTTGACACCACTTTTTTATATTCATTAAACTAAGATAAACTTTTGTTTCATCGTCACGTTCTAGTACATATTTATCTCTTAATATTTGAGCACTTTCAAATACACTTTTATCACTTATATCAATCATGATACGTTTGAATTCACTATCTGATATAGGCGTACCCTCTAATTTATCTGCATTTCGTTCATTTAAAATACGTCTGAAATTCTCTTTCAATTGTGTTTCGTTGCGCAATGATACACGCTCATACCCCAAATCTTGTAGCTGTTTAACTACATTTTCTTCTAAACCATATTCACTTTGGTATCCCAATTTAATCGCTCCACCCTATTAAATTTAAGTATAATTAAATATTAACATATCAGAAATTAAATAGATGTTAACTAATCATCTTCTGTTATATGATTTTTATGTATTAATTTATGATTATAAAAAGACTCCTTTTAAATAAGGAGTCTTTTAACTGATATAAAATAACAGTTATCTAAATGAAAAATCAGTTTTCAATCACTACTTAAATTTCGAGTTCTACCGTAGTTTAAGTAGAATATTGTGACCTAATTTATTTGTTTCTTAAAATTGCAATATCAATGTGTCGTATAACATTTTATTTATTAATATAACCCTTTTAACTCATTACTTGTATCAATAAATATATTTTTAACTTGTTGATAATTACTTAAGGCTTCTTTATATGTTTCTCGTCCAATACCTGATTTTTTATAACCACCAAACGGCGCGCCTTCTGGCACTTGATTATATGTGTTAATCCAAATGCGACCTGTTTTTACAGCTTTCGCAATGTTTAACGCACGTGTAATATCTTGGGAGAATACGCCTCCTGCTAAACCATACTCAGAATCATTAGCAATTTTAATTGCTTCTTCGTCATCTTTTACTTTTATAATTGTTAAAACAGGACCAAAAATTTCTTCTTGAGCTAATTTATCAGCATTATCTTTAACAGCGATTAATGTTGGTTCTAGGAAGTAACCACTATCTAAACCATCGTTAGTAATACGTTTACCCCCTGTGAGAATTTCAGCATTAGATTGTTCTGCATAAGTGATATAAGATTGGATTTTTTCCATCTGTTCTTGGCTTGTTTGACTACCCATTTGTGTTTTTTCATCTAATGGGTCGCCTATTTTAATATTTGAAAAGGCCTCTTTTAGACGTGAAATTAATTTATCATATATACCTTCCTGAACCAGCAGACGAGATCCAGCACTACAAACTTCCCCTTGGTTAAATAAAATTCCAAGTTGTATACCTTCAACTGCTAAATCTAAATTAGCATCATCTAAGATAATATTGGCACTTTTACCGCCAAGTTCTAAAGTAGCTGGTACAATACGTTTTGCACCGGCTTCAGCAACTTGATATCCCACATTTGTTGAGCCTGTAAACGAAAGCTTGTTAACACCTTCATGATTAAAAATAGCATTGCCTGATTCTGAACCTTTACCTGTTACTACATTGACTACACCTTTAGGTAAAATTTCTTGGAAAATTTTAGCAACTTCCAATAAACTTAAGGGTGTTGAGGAAGAAGGTTGAATAACAATTGTATTACCTGCTGCAATTGCTGGTGCTATCTTCCAAGATGCTAATAACATCGGGAAGTTCCAAGCTACAACTGCCCCTACGACACCAATTGGTTCGTGGCGAATGATGCTCATTGTGTCTTTATCTATATCATTGACAGAACCTTCATGTGTTTCGATAACGCTTGCAAAATAATTAAAGTGTCTTGCAGCGTATGGTATGTCAATACCTGAGGTTTCACGGATTGGTTTACCATTATTTAAGGTTTCGATTGTTGCAATTTTTTCTTTATTTTCCATCATTTTATTACTAATTTGTCTTAATAAATTAGCACGTTCTGTTTTAGATGTTAAACTCCATGACTCAAATGCCTCTTGAGCTGCTGCTACAGCTGTATCTACATCTTTTTCATTAGCTTTGGTAATATGTGATAATGTTTCTCCTGTCGCTGGATTTTTAACTTCTAGTGTTTCATCACTATGCCCTTTCACAAATTCTCCGTTTATAAACAAACCATAATTCTCATCCAAATAATTTTTAATATCTACTGTCATTTGAATCTCTCCTTTGTTTTAAAACTTCTTGTGGCTTAGTTATCTTATTGTTACTTTAGTATAACTTATATGGTAATACTTATTAAATTTTTCAACTGTTAACTATTTTGATTTGAAAAAGCTTGAGCTACTTTATTTAATTTTTCTGGTGCATCATTTACATCCATGTGAACTTCAATAAAATGCATTTTATTTGGCGTATCATTAATTTCATTTAACACCTTTTTCAATTCTGAACTAGTTGTGACATTATTTATTTTAATGTTATTTCCTTTCGCCCCAAATATTGAAGGTAACATTTTGTAATCCCACATTTGAATGTCATTATAAGGTGCTGTTTTACCATGAATCTTACGCTCAATTGTATACCCATCATTGTTGATGATAAATATAACAGGTTTTAAATGCTCACTAATAATTGTTGATAAGGCTTGTACAGTTAATTGTAATGCACCCTCACCAATTAATAACACATTTCTACGATGTTTATTTGCAATTTGTGTACCAAGGGTCGCTGGTAGTGTATATCCTATTGAGCCCCATAATGGTTGGCCAATAAATTTATTATCTTCATACAGTGTTAAATCGTAAGCCCCAAAGAAAGCAGTACCTTGGTCAGCGATAATAACATCGTCTTTTTTTATAAATTTTTGTATTAATTTGAAATAAGTTTCTTGTGTCAATGGTTTCTCATTTATATCTAAATTGTTATCTTGATAGCCTTGATAGCTTGGATAATTTGCTTTACTAACGTAATTCATCGTTAATAAGCCTTTTAAAAGGTCTGGAAGGTTAACTTCCGAGTCTTTGATTTCCTCTATTATGAAATTGCGATGATTCATCGTTATTACATCTTCTAAATCAAAGTTGTATGAGAAGCCTGCAGTTGCAGAATCTGTTAATTTAGCCCCTATATTTAAAATTACATCACTTTTATCTACATAATTTTTAATTTGTTCTTCTGCAACCTCTCCATCATAAATACCCATGTAATATGAGTTTTCTTCATTAAATGCACCTTTACCTAAAGAGAGTTGAACTACTGGAATTTGCGTTTGGTTCACAAATTTTTCTAATTGCTGATGCAAATTGAAACTATTGATTTCATGGCCTGCAATAATCAAAGGATTTTTTGCATTTTTTAATTTTTCTTCTATCATTTTAATATAACTAGAAACGTCTCGTGTGTTGGGTTTTCTATAACGGTAAGGTGCTTTTACTTCAATTTCTTCTGCTGCAACATCGATTGGTAAATGAAGGTGAACTGGACGTTTTTCATTTATTGCAGCATCAATTAGCCGTGGTATTTCCTCTTCTGCATTCTCAGGCGTTATATATCCTTGTGCGGTAGTAATGTGTTTATACATTTTACGGTAATCATCAAAACGACCTTCCCCTAACGAATGGTGTACATATTTACCAGCATTTTCGACTTCGCGTGTGGGGGCACCTGTAATGGCTATGATAGGAACACGTTCTGCATAAGCCCCTGCTATTCCATTTATAGCACTGAGTTCTCCTACTCCAAACGTGGTAACCATAGCACTAATACCTTTCATTCTGGAATAACCATCTGCAGCATAACTGGCATTTAATTCATTTGTATTACCTACCCAATCCATATCATCTCGGTTAATAATGTCATCTAAAAAGGTAAGATTAAAATCTCCCGGAACTCCAAAAATTTTGTCAACGCCCACAGTACTGATACAATCCATTAAATATTGTCCTACTCTTTTTTTCATTCATCATTTCTCCTTTAATCTCATATTAACACTACAAAAATAACTCAATTAACAAAATAAAGATCTTGAAATTGAATTTTTCCTTATTAATCTTTTTCGATTACTGTTAAAAATTGTATACGTTAACTTCTGATTATTTGAGGTACAATTATGACTAAAATAAATGTATTTATTTATTAATTTGATTATTGGCTTTTGACGAAAATTTACCATGTACACGTAGTAAAGCTTCAATACGTTCTTCTGCTAAATGTTCTGCAGCTTCTAATGGTAGGATGTTTTTTTCATTAGCGATGTTTAAAATCTTACCTATTTGATTATATACACCTTTCACTTTTTGAGTTGCACGTTCCTTATTATAACCTTGTAACTCATCTGAAACATTAATCACGCCCCCACTATTTACAACAAAATCTGGTGCATAGATAATACCACGTTCATTTAACATTTTCCCGTGTTTATCTTGGTCTAACAACTGATTATTAGCGCTACCACAAATCATTTTAAATTTTAATTTTGGTATGCTCTCATCATTTAAAACACCACCTAATGCACAAGGAGCGAAGATATCAGCTTCAACACCATAAATATCTTCGATACTCACTGCCTTAGCATTAAAGTCCTCTACAGCACATTTTATAGCTTCTTCGTTAACATCCGTTACAATAAGATCAGCGCCTTCTTCATGTAAAAATTTGCACATATGATATGCAACATTTCCTACCCCTTGTACAGCGACCGTTTTACCTTCAAGAGTATCGCTACCAAATGCTTCTTTTGCCGTACGTTTCATAGCATAATAAACACCTAATGCTGTCATTGGGCTTGGATTACCACCCGAACCAAATGACTCACTTATACCACATACATAAGGTGTTTCTTGATAAATCATATCCATATCTTCAACACTTGTGCCTACGTCTTCTGCAATAATATAGCGCCCATCTAAACTATTAATATAACGTCCCAATGCTCTAAAAAATGCTTCTGACTTATCTGTTTTTGGATCGCCCATTACGACTGTTTTTGCGCCACCTAAGTTAAGTCCTGCAGCTGCATTTTTATACGTCATACCTTTTGCTAAACGCATCACATCTACAATCGCTTCCTCTTCTGTATCATAATTCCAGAAACGACACCCACCTAGTGCAGGACCAAGCGTAGAGTCATGAATACAAATAATTGCTCTTAAGCCACTTGTTTTATCATGACAAAATACTAGTTGCTCATAATCAGATTGTTCCATTTTCTCAAAAATCATGTCTATTCCTCTCCTATGCATTTAATAATTATAGAAAGCCCTTACATATTTACTTTAACATGCATATAATGTTACTGTTTTCTGAAAATATAAAATGATAATTTGAATCCTGTTTTATAACTTTTAGGTTTATTTAATTATTAATAGATAATGCTTATTCTTATACTAAAAATCCAAAAAAATTGAAAAAATATAATTCGCAAATTTCAAGTTTAAGTTAGCCACCTTGAGTTCACCATAATCAGAGATTGTGAAAGCACTATGATGGTGGGTGTGTTCCTCCTCCCCCGAGGGGGCGGAGGCGATTTTACACTAGGCGCTCTGAGCCGATTGCGTCTGTTTGAATGCTTTAACGAAACATTCGTGTGGCGTCTTGTAGTCCAGGATTTTACGCGGGTAGTCATTCATCCACCGCTGAATCCGTTGAACTTGCCGATCACTGATGGACGAGATGGACTGGCCTTTCGGGATAAACCGACGGATGAGCTTGTGCTGGTTTTCGCTGGTGTCCCGTTCATATGAGGCAAACGGCCGGGCGAAGTACACATCGGTCACTACTTTCAGCGTGTTATACAGTTCACTGAATTCCGAACCATTATTTGACGTGATGGTCCGAAACAGTGACGGCATATGCGCGCCGGCACGTTCGACGAGTGATTCCGCCGCCTGTGTGACAGGCTGGGCGGCTTTACCATTGATTTTCAGGATGACTTCAAATGAAGTTGCGTCATGTGATTTCATTCCTTTATTGAGAGTTGTGGTTAACTTCAATATAACATGAAATTCACATGGCGTTTTTTGTATCATAGGTGGCTAGGTTCATTATAAAATCCACCTCCTCCAAACAAACGTTTATCTAAATGAATACTAGGGAATTATATAAATTACAATAGCAAATTATGGAGACAGAGCAATATTAAGGAGGATAAACGTTGAAACAAGTACCAGAAACAAAAATTAAACTAAAAGATGCAAAAGAATTGATGAATAAAGGATATAATTTACTAGGTGAGCTACGCGAAGATGTGGATGCTCCAGTAGTGAAAGCAGAATTTTTTAATGAAAGTATAACAGTTATTTACGGCGAGGAAGCGGCTCGGAAGTTTTATGACCCTGAAAATTTTAAACGGGAAGGTGCGATGCCAAAACCTGTGCTCAAAACATTGTTCGGCGAAGATGGAGTGCAAACATTGGACGGAAAAGCGCACCACCATCGTAAAAATTATTTCATGGATTTAATGACACCGGAAAGAATGGAAGAATATCATCAAGTTTTAGCGAAACATTTATCAGAAGCTTTAGATAAACAACATGGTGAGTTTGAGTTATTTGATCTAGCGAATAAAGTATTATTTAATGCTATTTCGGAATGGTCTGGAATTAATTTAGCCAAGTTTGATAAAGAAACATTAGAAAAGCTTGCTGAGAATCAAATTTCGATGATTAGTAGTGCGGTTACTTCTCCTACAGATCATATGAAAGGTATTTCAGATCGTAAGGAGTCAGAGAAATGGGCGCAGGAACTCATAAAAGAAGCGCGAAAGCATCCTGTTCCGGGTAAAGAAAATCGTGCTTTATATACTTTTGCGAATGCGACAGATCTTAATGGGGAATTATTACCTGTCGAAGTAGCGGCAGTTGATTTATTAAATATTATCCGTCCAACAGTAGCACTAACTGTTTGGGTAGCCTTAATGGGGCATGCGCTTTTCGCCAAAGAAGGTATTTACAATGCCTTACAAGCAGATTTTGCTAACCTGCAAGACCCTTTCATCCAAGAAATGCGTCGTTATTATCCATTTTTCCCAATGTTACCGGCAATTAGTATAAGTGATGTGGAAATAGATGGGTATGAGATTCCAAAAGATAGTTGGGTCGTTTTAGATGTTTACGGAACGAACCATGATGAGCGTAATCTGGTTTTACCAGAGCAGTTTGATATCGAGCGCTATATCGGTAAAGCAAAAGATTTATCATATGAAGAAGAATATGAAATGATTGCTCAAGGTGGCGGGAAATTTAGAGAAATGCATCGTTGTGCCGGGGAGTGGATTACCTTGCATAGTATGCGAGTGTTTTCAGATCACTTAGTGAATAAATATGAATTTACTGTACCTGAACAAGACTGGACGATAGCGATGAATCAATTTCCAACCTATCCAAATAGTAAGGCATTATTGTTCAAGGATTAGTAAAAAAGTTTACTACTTTAAAAGTTTTTCAGGTCGCAAATTTCAAGTTTAAGTTAGCCACCTTGAGTTCACCATAATCAGAGATTGTGAAAACACTATGATGGTGGGTGTGTTCCTCCTCCCCCGAGGGGGCGGAGGCGATTTTACACTAGGCGCTCTGAGCCGATTGCGTCTGTTTGAATGCTTTAACGAAACATTCGTGTGGCGTCTTGTAGTCCAGGATTTTACGCGGGTAGTCATTCATCCACCGCTGAATCCGTTGAACTTGCCGATCACTGATGGACGAGATGGACTGGCCTTTCGGGATAAACCGACGGATGAGCTTGTGCTGGTTTTCGCTGGTGCCCCGTTCATATGAGGCAAACGGCCGGGCGAAGTAAACATCCGTAACAGACTTTAATGTTTCATGGAGTTCACTGAATTCAGACCCGTTATCGGCTGTGATGGTCTTGAATAATGATGGCATATGCGCACCGCCCCGTTCAACGAGTCGTTCGATTGCCTCTGTGACAGGTTGAGCGTCCTTGCCTTCAATTTTCAAAAGCACTTCAAAACGGGTCTGTCGCTCCACCAATGTCAGCAGCACCGCATCATCCTTGTGTTTTGAACCGATGACGGTGTCGATTTCCCAGTGACCGAATGTCTCCCGGGATTCGACACCTTCTGGCCGTTCAGCGATGGACGGTCCCAGATCACGTTTATGTTCGCGGTCCTTGCGTGTTTTTGATTTTGTGTTGCGGCTGAGCTTCTCCGATAGATGGATGTTCTTTGTGCGCATGATCTGCCGGTCAATCCAGTTGTACAGTGTCGTCGTACATGGTATCAGTTCAGCAGGGCACACATCCCTTTGTTTCGCAGCACCAATGACGGCATCGGGCGACCAGTGGTGGTCCAGCATCTGTGTATCTGCCCAGTCGACAAATGTATTGGATCGGCTCCATTTTGGCCGCCGGCCAGAGTGAAGGCGGTGGGTTTCATAACGCGTCTGAGCGTAGTCTGGATCATAGACATGATACTCATAATCATATGTTTTTCCATTCTGTTTCTGACGGCGGATTTGTCGGACGGTTCCGCGTTTGATTTCGTTATTGATGGTCTGGGGTGCACGTCCTAAACGCGCCGCAATGTCACGGTTGGAGTAATTCTCCTGCTTTAAAATCTTAATTTGGGCCCGTTCCGCTTTGCTCAGATGTTTTCCTTTGATGGATTCAGTGGTATCATGAAGTTGCGTCATGTGATTTCATTCCTTTATTGAGTGTTGTGGTTAACTTTCAATATAACATGAAATTCACATGGCGTTTTTTATATCAGAGGTGGCTAAGTTCATTATAAAATCCACCAAAAAATATAATTACATAAAGTACTGTATCATTTTGAATACTTAGTAATTAAATAAAACTAAATACTAAAGAAGCCAACGAGATAAGTTATGATGATTGTCAGTCATGAAAAAAATCTAGATGAGCAAAATAGTTCTAAAAAGCATATTAAAAGAGACTTCTTAGAAAAAAAGTCTCTTAATTGTTTTAAAATTTGGTATGAATTATTATATTTTAGTCACTAAATTAGATTTTTAAAAAAGAATATATCTCTTTTATCTGTAAAATCATCAAAATTAGCATCTCTTTGAAATCCTAATCTGTAAGCTAAATTTATAGAAGGCCAGTTACCCTTATCAGTTCTTACTACAAAAAATAAAGTGTTTTTTTCACAAATTCCATTTTTTCTGCGCCATCGCTTCCTATTACATTTTCGCTTTCTTTTGCAATAAACATGAAGAACCACGTTCATTATTGTTCTAATATTTCTTCCATTCATTAAGCATTTATGTGCGGCTCCTTGTATTTATATCACCAATAATTATTGATTTGGCAGGATACAGTCCAGACCTATAGGTTTTTGTCTTTTTTAATTTTATATATATGGATATCCCTAGAGATAGTTATTATAGGCCTAATTAATAACTCAAAGCTCCCAATAACAAATAAGACTGTGCCATAGAAAGTAGTTGATTCACTAAAAAACAAGAAGCTACCGACAATGAAGAATAAAGCTAACATTATATCGTTAATTTGATAAAGGAGTTTGTAAAACGCGTCAATTTTTACATCAAAACCTAGAAAGTTAAATTCTAGTTCTCTTCTTGTACTTTCTTTCATGGAAAACCACCTCTGATTCATTATACAATGCTTGAAAAATTTTTGAATTTATAGGAAGTTGGATTATTGAAAATATTAATTTTTTGATAAGTTAAACTAAAAAATATATATTATTACAATTAGTTTTTGATTTATTTATAATTAATTAGTTTTAATTTATAGTCATTTATAGATTTCACTGTGCCATCTTTCTTTTTAATGATGATATGATCTTTTGAAATTTGGGTAGGGCTTTTTACACCTACAGCAGCAGCAATATTAAACAAACCTTCATGCAAACTTGTAACGTAGTTAGTAACGCGATACTTTTTCTCGTCAATAATGAGACCTTTTTCTCGTTTAGGATCAGTTGTTGCCACACCAACTGGGCAAGTATTCATATGACATTGTTGACTCATGACGCATCCAACGCTGATCATCATCCCTCGTGCGATATTAACTAAATCTGCTCCTAAACCTAAAGCAATAGCAATTTTGTCTGGTGTGATAAGTTTACCAGAAGCAAAGACTTTCATTTGGTGACGAATATCATACTTTTCAAGTAACGCTGTTACAATAGGTAGGGCTATAAACAATGGCAAACCCACACCATCTTGAAGTTCTTGGAAAGTGGCACCGGTGCCACCTTCCCCGCCATCGATAGTGATAAAATCAGGGTATTGGTTAGTTTCAATCATAGTATTAATAAGTTTTTCAATTTCTGATACCTTACTAACTACAATTTTAAAACCTACAGGTTTCTGACCTTGGTGTTGTAAAAACGTTACCCAATTTAATAAATCTTTGGGGTTGCCAATTGAATTGAAACGGTTGGGAGAATTAATTGTTTTCCATGGTTCTACGTTTCTAATTTCAGCAATTTCCTCTGTTACTTTATTACCTTGCATATGACCACCCCGTGTTTTAGCGCCCTGCGCTAGCTTTATTTCAAAAGCTTTAATTCTGTCGCGGTTTGCCAATTTGAGAAATTCTTTTAAATCGAATTCCCCTTCTTTATCACGTACGCCGAATAAACCTGGTCCAATTTGGAATATAATATCTGCGCCACCTTTAAGATGATATTTAGATAAACCGCCTTCACCTGTATTCATCCAAGTTCCAGCTTGACCTAACCCCATGGATAAAGCTGTAATAGCATGGCTACCTAAGGCACCATAACTCATACCTGATTGACCGACAAGTCGTTTAATTTTAAAAGGATAATCTAAGCCTTTTCCAAGTATAATAGCGTCCTCGTCAGACAAAAAGTACGGATCAATTTCAGTTTTAGATATATGTTCATCTCGGTTAAATAAACGTTCGTTATCGACTTCATAAATAAATGTAGAGATCATAGTTGATTGATCGATATGTAATTCAGCTGTTTGTAAGGGAAACATAGTATTTTGAATATAGAAACCATCTTCATAATCATTTTGAGTGCCATAACTAGACATTCTTGAATTGTATTTACCCGCGACAACAATATTAGTGTAATCATTTCTTGAGAATGGTTTACCTTTGGTATCTTGTAAAAATAAATACTGGCGCATTTCAGGCCCTATTTTTTCTAAAAAATAGCGAACATGCGCGAGTAACGGATAATTACGTAATACGCTGTGTTGTTTTTGTCTTTTGTCTTTAAAAAGTAACAGAGCGCCTGCTAAAAGCACGCTAAGTAAAGCTAAAACAATAATAATGTTTACAATTAATTGTAATATAGTTAAAACAGTCACATTAACCATCCTTCATTATTAATATTTAATTTAAATATTAATACATTTTAATAATATATAAATTCTTCATAAGGCAAATTAAAATAATGTCCTAACACTTCTGCTTCTGTTTCGGTAGGAGTTTTTTCTCCCTTTTCAAATTGCCATAATCTTTTTTCATCAAATGATAAGTCAGACATTTTATTTAATTCATCCTTAAGTTGTTTAAGTGTTAGCTCATGTCTTTTTCTTAAATTAATTAATATATCCATTTATTCTCTCTCCTTTTTTATACTTATACAAGTCTCAAGACTATCATTTCTGATTTTAAATATATGAAGCATATATTTAATCACATCATCTTATGTGCATATCTAAATTTAAAACTACAGTTAGAAATATTTCTAACTGTAGTAAGTGTGTAATCAAAAAGTTATATGGGAAGCCCTGTTTTATTAATACCTTTAATTTATCTAAATTAAACCTGAATTTACATAATCTATGGTTATCAGAATAACATTAAAAAGGACTCCTTATTCAATAAGGAGTCCTTTAATCGTTTCAAAATGAAATATTGTCTCAATACAGATTATTTTAAATAACCTCTCATAGTCACTAATCCTACAAATAGAAACAGTATAACAATGATAACCTCCTACTTACTGAGAATTTCCGACAGAGATAGGGATAATTTGTGAAGTTAACATTTGTTTGTACAATATCTTCTGTCATCACGGGTTGCTTAGTATATTATATATGTTTAATATTTTTTCTAAAAAAACACCTCTGACTAATTGGGCCATTCCAAAAGCTTCTTCTGAAGAGAGGTCCTTTTCTATAGATTATAAGTGAGCTGAGTGTCCACCTTGCATTACCCAATAAGTACCAATTATGATAATTAAGGTAATGATAATCGCAAATATAACTTTAAAACTTTGTATGTTTCCGTCTTTACCTTCAGTTAAATGCATGAACATTAATAATTGAACTGCAGCTTGTATAAATGCAAAACCAAAGAGGATAGTAATCTTCACATTAAGTGCCATAGATGTGTATAAAGTTACAAATACCGCTAATAACGTTAGAACGATTGAGGCAATAAAACCTACTGTGTGTTTTACTATTGTATTCATCCGCTAAACACCATCCCTATCATATATACGGCAGTGAAGATGAAGATCCATACAACATCTAAAAAGTGCCAATATAAACTTACTATAAATAATTTAGGAGCATTGTCTTTATTTAATCCTCGCATAGCTACTTGAATTAATAAGCAGATAATCCAGACGATACCTAACGATACGTGGGCACCATGTGTTCCTAATAGTATAAAGAAACTAGACCAATAAGAACCGATAGTTAGATTAACACCTTCACCTACATAGTGGGCGAACTCGTAAATTTCAAAACCTACGAACACGATACCTAGTAATACAGTGATAATCATCCAAACCATCATTAATTTTTCTTTTTCGTTTCTCATATAATATATTGCAATACCACATGTGTAAGAACTAATTAATAACGCAAATGTCATTATTAAAACTAGGGGTAATTCAAATAACTCAGTCGTCATTTTACCAGCATAATCGCCACCGTGTTGCAGTGTTAGTAACGCTGCAAATAACGTACCAAATAATGAAAATTCAGCTGTAAGGAAAATCCAAAAGCCAAGTTTATTTAATTCACCTTCATGCGAACGTTGATCAATTGTGTTTGCATTATGACTCATGACTTACAGCCTCCTTTTCTTTTACACGTGCTTTACGTAAACGTTTTTCGGTTTCTGCTACTTCAGAAGCTGGGATATGATAACCGTGGTCAACTTGGAAACTGCGGAAAATCATCGTACTAAAGATGCCGATTAAGCAAATAATGGCTGGAATAATAGTTTCAAAGATTAAGAAGAACCCACCAATTGTGAAGAAAATCCCCATAAAGAAACCAACTGGCGTGTTATTTGGCATATGAATATCAGTATAATTGTGATTATCTAAGTAGTGACGACCGTGTGCTTTCATATCAACAAATGTATCATAGTCATTCCAGTCAGGTGTGATAGCAAAGTTGTATTTAGGTGGCATTGCTGAAGCAGTTGACCACTCTAATGTACGACCTAAACCATCCCAGTTATCGCCAGTTGATTCACGTGGTGATTTGAAGAAACTATATGCAATACTTGCAATTAAGAACATGAAGCCTAATGCCATCGTTAGTGCTCCGACAGTAGAGATTATGTTTAGTAACCACCAACCATCTTCTGGCATATAAGTGTATAAACGACGAGGCATACCATCTAAACCAAGCACGAATTGTGGTAAGAAACAAACATTAAAACCAATAATGAATAACCAGAAACACCATTTGTTTAACGTTTCGTTTAACTTAAATCCAGTCATCTTAGGCCACCAGAAAATTAATGCTCCTAACAAACCAAATGCAACACCTGCTACTAATGTGTAGTGGAAGTGTGCAATTAAGAAGTAAGTATTATGATATTGGTAATCGGCTGCTGCCATAGAAAGCATCACACCAGTTACGCCACCTATTAGGAAGGTAGGGATAAATGCTAGTGCGAATAACATGGGTGCTTCAAAAGTAATTCGACCTTGATAAAGCGTAAACAACCAGTTAAAGATTTTAACACCGGTTGGTATACCAATAAGCATGGTTGAAATTGAGAAGAATGAGTTGATTAATGCACCATTACCCATTGTGAAGAAATGATGAACCCAAACTAAGAAGCTTAAGAATGCGATACCTGCAGTCGCCCAAACCATACTTTGGTGACCAAATAGGCGTTTACGCGCAAACGTTGGAATAATTTCAGAATAAATACCAAATGCTGGAAGGACAACAATATAAACTTCGGGGTGCCCCCATACCCAGAAGAAGTTAGCCCAGAGCATTGGCATACCACCATTTGCAACTGTAAAGAACGCTGTACCGAATATATTATCAGTTGTAAATAGTGCTAACGCGACTGTTAATATTGGGAATGCTAAGATAACGAGTAATGTTGTAATGAAAGCAGTAACTGTAAACATTGGCATTTCCATAAATTTCATCGTAGGTGTTTTACATCTAAGTATAGATACGAAGAAGTTAATACCCGTCATAAGTGTACCGATACCAGAAATTTGAATTGCAATTAAGTAATAGTTGACTCCGGGTCCGGGACTGAATTCTCCTGCCATCGGTGCATAATTTGTCCAGCCAGCCGCAGGTGCGCCTCCGATTATAAATGACATGTTGAATAAAACCATACCTGAGAAGAATAACCAAAAACTTACGTTATTTAATACAGGGAATGCAACATCACGAGCGCCAATTTGTAAAGGTACAATGACATTCCATAAACCAAAAATGAATGGCATTACCATAAAGATAATCATAATAACGCCGTGCGTGCTAAAGACTTCATTATAGTGGTTTGCTTCTAAGAATGTATTGTTTGGTATAGCCAATTGTGTACGCATCATTAGCGCGTCAATACCACCGCGAACAAACATTAATAAAGCACAGATTAAATACATGATGCCGATTTTTTTATGATCAACAGATGTAAACCATTCCCTGTATAGATATTTCCACAATTTAAAGTAGCTAATTGCTGCAATTACAGCGATGACGGCGAATGGGGCTCCAATTTGTGTCATTGTAATCATCCAATCACCGTGAACGAGCAATTGATCCCATGGAAAATTCATTACTGTCCACCTCCGTTTTCATGGTCTTTTTTCTCTATTTTAGATGCTTTTTCATCTTTTGCACCTTCAGATATTTTGTCCATTTCATCGATATTATGTGATTCTTCGTCTTTGAATTCACTATCGTAAGGCTCGTCGTTGCCAAGAATCATGGCTTTCATACCATGCCTTTCATAGTTCGCATTTGTGATTTGCGGTTTACGTGCAGGTTGATCAGGTTCATCTAACACATCTTCAGTTAATTCTTCTTCAGTGTTAAAGTTCGGATCTTTTTGTACGTAATTGTAACGATCATAGGCATAGAAAATATACTCAGGATCTGCTGCAGGATCAACAAATGCTAGATGGGTACCACTGAAAGTTAACTCTTCATTTTCAGTAGTTGGTAAAAGTTGCTTATCAAATGTATCTTGATCTAACTCTTTTTTTCTTTGAGCATCTTTGACCCAATCGTTAAATTCACTTTGACTTACTGAGTTAACATCGAAAGTTTGACGAGAAAAACCTTCACCATTGAAGTTTGAGTTACGTCCACGGAACGTGCCTTCTTCACTGGATGTTAATGTCCAGTCCATTGTCATACCTGTCATCGCGTATTTCTGACCACCAAGTTGTGGAATCCAGAAACTTGTCATCATATCCATTGATTGGAGTTTGAAAACAACAGGTCGATCCTTGGGAATAGTTAAGTGATTAACAGTTTCGATTTTTTCTTCAGGATAACTAAAGAACCACTTATAACCAGCACTTGCAGCATAAACTACAATAGGGTCATCTTTTTTATCTGGTGTTTCCTCATACATGTAAAGTGATTTAACCGTTGGAATGGCTATAGCAATTACAATGATTATTGGAATAATGAACCAGATCGATTCAAGTAAAAAACTATGGTGCATCTTTCCTGTTTCCTCTGTCTTGCCCATTCTATATTTGTATAGAAAGACTGTGAACAAGAGAATTACAGCGACAACGATAGCAAGCATGAAGATGATCGAATACATAATCAAAAACTTCGAATTACTTGCCATTGGCCCTTTTGGGTTTAAAACTTCTACGTTAGAACAACCACTAAGCAGGATTAGCGAGCCAAAGAGTAGAAGCAAAGACTTAAATTTCGACACTTTTTTGACCTCCTAATATTACAAATATAGGTTTTATCATCAATTTTAATATAGTTAAAATAGTCACCTTAATCACCCGTCTTGTTTCATAAACTCAGCAATTTTATCAGCGATATCTCCTTCATAAAAAGCTTTACTACTATTTTCAACGCTTGATTTGAATGTGTTAGATAAGTCTTTATTATAAAAAATGTCTCCTTCTAAATAAGGGGAGACCCGACCTTTAAAAACCCTAGAAGTTTCTTCGCATCTATGTAGTATATTTACAGGGAACCCTTCTCTTTATAGGAATCTTATTAACATCGTTCATAGAGGGCCCATTAGCGTTTAAAATGTATTGTTGTTAAATTATTAGGAGAAGTAACAACTGAATTTTGGGCTACAAATGGTTAGTCAACACGTTGATCCGCTATTTTTTTCATTATTCTCATCCCCTTCAAGCCTAAACAACCAAAATCTCATTCTATTCTTTTCCTTTTATACTCAAATATAAACATTTTACTCTTATATAGTATCTCAATTGAATAGATTTTCTAATACTAATGCTAAAATTATGTCCACTAGTAAATCGTTACTACTTATTGGTCGAATAACACTAGATATTGGAGCAAAAGTTTCAAGTGGTATTATAATAACGCTTGTCCCAATGATAAAATAGCAATTGTTATAGGTGAATCTATCGCTGGCTATTCCGAAAAAAAGAATTCTCATTGAATAAGGACTCTCTCAATCGTTTCAAAATCAAATTTTTTCTAACTTACAATCGATTGAAAAACACATTATATAAATAAATGCTTATAGAAAAGGATTAGTGTCATTTATATTTTAAATATTGGGACGACATTAGTGCTTTAAAACTCAAGAAGTTTTAAGTTGTCCTGACAAGTTGGTTGTGAAGATCCATAATAAAATTCCTTAAAATTAAAGCTATCATTAACGATAAATGTTAATGGCAGCGAGTGTGTGTGAACTAAAGAGTTTATGCTGAGGTCTCTTTAGTGTATTAATACCTTATTTTTTTATATTAAATGAAATAAATAAAATGTTTAAAGACTATTTTTAAGGAAATATTAATTATAATGAGTTCATGAAAAATATAAAACGGGGTGTAAACTGATGTCTACTGTATTTTTTCTTATTGCCATAATAATAGTGTTGTTAGTTTATATTTTTGTTAAACATCAATACACTAAAGATTTTAAAGTTCAACAAAGTAAACGTAAAAGGGAACAAAGAGTAAAAAATTTTGTCTATAATGCTTTTGATATTGATAAGATTGAAGCAATACATTACAAAAAATCACTCATTGAATTAATATACAAACAAAAAACTATTACTGTTAAAAGAGAGCAAATAATTTTTGTGGATTATGAATATCAAGAAAAATTAGAATCTCAATATAAAATGTCATCAGATGTCGATAGAGCTGAATTATTCGATTTGATTATAGAAAGTACTTATTTTTATATAACTGAAAATCATTATTTTACTTTAGTAATTAATTCTAAAAATCATAATAGAATTTGAATTAACAAGAGGAGGGATACTTTGAAACCTGTTGTAAAAGAATATATAAACGTTGATGAATTAGAAGTAGATATCAAAGCGTTAAAAGACCAAGGCGTGAATGTTCAAAATATTTACATTCTTACAAAAAACTCAGAGTGTATTACTAATATAATTAATAACACACATGTTACAAGTATTAGTTATTATCCAATTGATAGTAATAATACATTTGAGAATAAGAGCGAAAATATCAAAGAAAAATTAAAAACATTAGATTTTTCTGAAAGTGAGATTGAATCATATAAAAATAGTATATTTGATAATAAATTTTTTTTAATTGTTAATGATTTTAGAATTATAGGCGTTTTATAAAACACTTTTACTATTATCAATTGGTATTTTTAATTTCATTAGACGTACGAATTATATTTCTGTGACTTAACTAAAATATGACTTTTCACCCTGGATAGGCTTACGGGTTCCATTTATATAACATCAAGTGGAATCCGTAAGCTTATTTAATGTCTATACATTATTAAATGGAATTGTTGGTCTTTTAAATTGATTGAAGAGATATTCTATGTTGAAGATAAACAGGATACATATTTTGCTGTCTCAAATCACTTTAAAAATAAAAAAATATATATTCTATTGCCACATTCATAAATACCAAGACAATGGGAGAATGCAAGATAGAATAATTTTTAACTACAACTAAATGAGATCTTAATGTTGAATTTTGCGTAGTTTCTATAGTATTTAACAAAATCGGTTTATGTGCAAAACGAAATGGGAATTTATTATATGTAGAGTACTTAAATTAATAGGAGGTTTTTGTATATGGTCGATGAAGAACACCAACAGCTGATTCAAACATTACATGAATGTGTAGAAGCATGTAATCACTGTTATTACGCCTGTTTGAAAGAAGAAGATGTAAAAATGATGGCAGAATGTATCCGGCTGGACCGTGAATGTGCAGAAATTTGCGCATTTCTGGAACATGCATTAACGAGAAGCACCTCATTTGCGCCTGATTTGGCAAAAGTGTGCTCCAGAATTTGTGAAGCATGTGGAAGTGAATGCCAAAAACATGAACATAATCACTGTCAGAAATGCGCAGAGGCTTGTTTCAAATGCGCGAAAGCTTGTAAAGAAATTGCGTAAAATGAAATCAATCAAAGGAAAAGTGTTATACCAAGAGGAGTTATCTTGGTATAACACTTTTTACGATTAAAATTACATAACTATCAGTATTAGGAAAAAATTCCATAACTAACTATGCTACTCCTTAACTCTTTTGGCCCTTCACACTTTAGTTTATAGTAACTATAAACTAAAGTGTGAAGTAGACAAAGTTAATAAAAATTATTAGAATAGTACGAGTATTTGGTTATCTTCAAACAGGAAACTTTTCAACAAAGAGACTTTTATGATGTTAAATAGTAACTATAGTACTGATTTTAAAAGAGAAAAACTATATGTTTTCATCTTGTTTATTCGTTGAAATAATCAAAAAGTGTTAGCTGATAATAAGGCGGCTGAGCATCAAAATTCTTGTGAAAATGACGTTTACCCAGCGCCATGCCACACACAGGGTAACCACTATGGTTAAGTGTAGGTGTAAAGAAAACCTGTACATAACGAGCTGTGATATCATCAATAGTCGCTTGTATATTTTCATAAATCGTTCCCTGCTTACCATACCAAGTGTCTCCAATCTGTAGTTCCATAAACTTACCCTCTTTCAAATTTAACTCACGGTTATATATACCCTATTATGATTAAAAATTAAGCACTAAAATAAATAGACCAATACTTATAAAGAATATACTCACTTATTTATATTTTATTTTATTTTATTTTATTTTTCGTATTTTTAGAGATTGACCTGTTTAAGTAAACAATGTTATTAAAAACATCAGTCGTGTAGCTTTAAGAGATTTAATAACGAAAAGCTGATTCTGCAATTGTAATAGAGCCCTATATGGGGCGTCAAAGAACAAGGTCGCGGTGCTTATGCATAAAATTTTGCTAAACATGAGGTTATTATATTTTCTTTTGTCCTATCATTTAATGGGTAATAGTACAGTAGAGTTTTATTATTTATCATATTCAGGTTTGTTTATGAGTGTATTAACGTAAGCGCTTTCTACATAACCGAAACTTTACGAATAAAAAACTAACAACAAGTAATATAAAGCTTACCGAAATACATTTTATTCCAAAGGAGGAATTTTATGAAACCGATTAAAGATATAGAGATAAAGACATTAAAATATGAAGACGATGGTTCAATACCGAATAATCCTTCATTTCCAATATTAATATATTTAAATGTCTCAGATACCAATGACAAGCTAGACAATATTATAGAAAATAATAATTGGTTAAATTCTTGGGAAAATGGCATTTTTTCATACCATCATTACCATAGTAATTCTCATGAAGTACTTTTAATTGTAGATGGCTCTGCACAACTTCAATTAGGAGGTGAACAAGGCTCTAAAGTAGATGTTAAATTTGGTGATGTACTCATATTGCCAGCTGGTTCTGGCCACAAGTTGTTAAACGAAAGTTCAAATTTCACTGTTAAAGGAGCATATCCTAACGGACAATCTTATGATATATGTGTAGGCAAAGAAAGTGAACGTCCCCAAAATTTACGCAACATCAAAAACGCGCCTCTACCAGATTATGATCCAATATTTGGTGGACAAGGACCTCTATTTTCATATTGGAAAACGTAGACAATTTAAAGACACTTACAAATTTTTGTAAGTGTCTTAACTCTCCAAAATCCAAAAAAGTTCTTCTATTTATTATTTTTCCTCTTTTCCATTTATATACTTAATAA
>NZ_ALPU01000014.1:0-4817 GCF_000294465.1 Staphylococcus sp. OJ82
AGGCATTAGATATTCACTAATAATTATTGATAAGGTTTGTGCAGTTGTTTAATTAATATGCTAGACAGTAAAACACACTTCCCATTAAATGTGAATAAATATAATTAAATAAAGTACTGTATCTCTTTTAATATGTTTTTGGACTACGATGACACATCTTAACTAAACTAACATTCAAGAGCGATATCAATTATACTATATTTTTTTATCGCTCCTCATGTTTCTATTTGTTCAGAAGTGAGAAAATCTAATAATAAAGCAACCACGATAAATGATTTATGTCATTCTAACTATTAATAACATTACAGCTGGCCATACGCCTACTTGAGATGATATAAGTAATAATCCTAAAACTAATAAAATCATCTGAATTTATTGTTTTGATTTTATAATAATGTCTTTACATAATCGATGATTATCAGAAGTTCGATTCACATAAAAAAGCACGACAAGTTCATAAACTTGTCGTGCCTTTTTAATTACAATTAGTTACCAAATAAACGACTCCAAAACCCTTTTTTAGGGGGCTGTTTTCCCCTATCCTCATTCTCACTCTCTATTTCTTCAGATGGTTTATCATCTTTTGCTAATACTTTTTCGTTTGTACTGTCATCTTTTTTCTCTTCAGCTACATCTTTATGTTGTACTTCTGTTGGCTGTTCATCTTCTTCTTCTTGATTAATATCTTTAGATTCTTCGGTAAATGTTGCTTCTTGCGCATTAACGTTTTGTCTATCATTAACAGATGTATCAAAGGAATAATTAAGCTGTCTTTCTTCCTCTAATTGATTCTCCAATTTTTGAATCTTCTTATTACTCTCTAATGCCAATACTTGCTGATTCTCAAGTAATTTTGATCTTTCCTGCAACTCTTTTCTGTAGAATTCAATTGTTGTTTCATGACGATTTTCTTGTTTCTCAATTTGATCATTCAAAGTATCAATCTGATTTTTAAGGATTTCTACTATTTGAGTATCACTTTTGGATTCAACATTAATATTATCTGACTCTTTTTTTTGTTTGTCTTCAGTAGTACTTTCAAAACCATATTTCTTTTTATTTTCATTTACTCTTTGAATAATTTTTTCTATATCGGTATCTTCTTTAATAAACGAAGTGTTTTCCTGTTTTATTGTCTCTATATTCAATCGTTTAATGTTATTGAAAATTGTTTGCTTACTAACCCCTAATTCTTCACTCAATATTTTCACACTTTTCATATCATCAACCCTTTATAAAATGTTTATAAACCCTTTATAACATATTACAAGCTTGTTATGCTTCATAATAAAGTAATTGGTAAATCAAAAATATACAACCATCAACCCTTTTATCAAGTGTTTATAAAGGGTTGATGGTTGTTGTCAAGGGTTTATAAACCCTTTATCAACCCTTGACAAACCTACATTTTCCCTTTTATAAGCTTATTCAAAGTGCTATAATAACCTTAATACAACAAAAACCCCAACTACTGGTAATAGTCGGGGTTTGGTAATAAAACGTTGCAGCACGTTTATAAATATTTTGATATCTGTATTATATACAACTATATCATCAAAGTGCAAGCAAAAAATTTATGTGTTCTTGTAATGTTTTATTACCTCTATCCAAAATTTGAATAGGAAAGGGGTTTTTATTATGTCTAGAAAAAACATAAAAAATCAGGCCAGTCAAAATTTCTATATGCTACATAAAGTATTATTTATCAATGAAAAATATAAAAAGTTAAGTGATAGTGCAAAAGTTACCTATGCAATTCTTAATGATAGAGTAAGTTTATCTATTAAAAATAATTGGATAGATCAAAATGGAGATATATATTTTATTTTCACAAATGAAAATCTTCAAGAAGTGTTAGATAAAAGTAAAAATACAATAACCAAAATTAAAAAAGAATTACAAGAAGTGGGTTTATTAGAACAAGTTAAAACTGGATTTAATCGACCAAACAAACTATACCTTCATGAAATTGAAACAAATATAAATATTGAAAAAGAAATACAAAATAGCACTTCAAACAATGACGAATCAAGTGATAGTAAGGAATCCCAAATAATGGGAGTCCAGAATCCCAAACAATGGGAGCCCAGAATCCCAAACAATGGGAGCCCAGAATCCCAAAACTTAGACTCTAATGATACTGACTTAAGTAATACTGATTATATAGAGACTGAGAATAATGATACGCATGATATGAATGATACATACAACAATTCAATAAACAATAATCATTCGAATCATACAAATCATCAACAAACCGAATTTAATAATGATGCGCTTAAGTTTCAAGTCCTCGAAGAATTGCCTCAACAACTTCAAGACTATTTAAGTAAATTTGAAATTAGAGAAATTCGGATTATTAAAAGTGTATTACTCAAAGGTAAAAAATCATTTAATAATGCACATGATACGTATTACCGTTTAGAAGATGTTGAGTTTGAAATTGTAAGTGTGTTGAAACGTTTTAAAGCGATGCTGCTACAAAAGAATGAAACGGTTGAAGCGATGCAAGGGTATTTAATGCAATCCATTAAAGCTGAATTCGAAGAAACACATGCACTTTATATGCGACGTCAAAACATGAAACAACATAATATCTTTAATCAGTAATTCAAATAATCTATAGCAATCAAAGAGGCCTCAAAATATCCGATTAAGTCATCGGATTATTTAACTGGATATAGTGAAAAAAATTCAGGTTAGTAATTTAAAACAAGGTTTATATCGAAAATGTATGTTGAGTTATAGTGGATTACTTAAACAAAAATATAAAATTCTAAATTTAGATGATGCCGAAGATGGCAATTTAATTAATATAAGTGACTAAGATAAAACAACAAACCAAGAAGAAAAAGCACATTCAATTACTGCAATTTGGAATTTTGAAAAACCAAATTATTACTTAAAAGCTTTGAAACGTTAGTTTAAAAGCTAGCGTTTTTTATGTATTTTTTCCCCTGGGGGAACTATAGCGTTCAACCGGCATCGTTGACCAGTTTTACTATGAAAATTTTAATTTGCATGTAACTGGGCAGTGTCTTAAAAATCGACACTGGATTTACCAGAAATTTATGTATGGTTTATCTGCAAAATAAAAATTATAAAGTTTAAGAAATTCCAAATCAGTATCAGAGATATTTTGCTTTTTCATAATTTGGATTGTTTTTATAATTCTTTAGTGTTTGGAATATCATATAGATCAAAAAGTTCTTGTGATGTTTTATCAAATACGGAAAATATAAATTCAAAGTTTATTATCATAAAGAACACCTCTTATTTGGCTCATATTTGTGTTTTAAGAAATAAAATGATTATACAGATAAAAATATATATTACTTTAGAGTTTGCTCTAAATACCCCCTTAAAATACAAAATAGATATATTAGATTATCAAACGCAAATATGATTTTAGAACGACACCTTTTAGGTGTGTAAGTGCGCCCTTGGATATATAAAATAAAAAGCCAATCCACATAAAAATGGATTGGCTTTTGCAAAGTAGATTATAAAAAACTACTGTTAATAAGCGCCTAAACGTTATAGCCATATTATAACAAGAACACGCATTTATGCCGATAAAATTTATTGTGCGTTGAGAAGAACCCTTAACTAAACTTGCAGACGAATGTCGGCATAGCGTGAGCTATTAAGCCGACCATTCGACAAGTTTTGGGATTGTTAAGGGTTCCGAGGCTCAACGTCAATAAAGCAATTGGAATAAAGCATCTATGATTATTTAAAAATATAAGTTACAATACATTCAAAAATATTTTTGAATGAGGTGTATTATGATTCAAACGGTTGTTACTGCTGCTGTTCTTTATATTGCTACAGCAGTTGATTTATTAGTAATTTTATTAATATTTTTTGCTAGAGCAAAGACTAGAAAAGAATATAGAGATATTTATGTTGGTCAATATTTAGGGTCTATTATTTTAATATTAGTTAGTTTGTTTTTAGCTTTTGTATTAAATTATGTTCCAGAGAAGTGGATATTAGGTTTATTGGGTTTAATACCAATTTATCTTGGAATTAAAGTGGCTATTTATGATGATTGTGAAGGAGAAAAGAGAGCTAAAAAAGAATTGAATGAAAAAGGATTGTCTAAATTAGTTGGTACGGTTGCAATTGTTACGATAGCAAGTTGTGGTGCTGATAATATTGGTTTATTTGTTCCGTATTTTGTGACATTAAGTGTTACTAATTTATTAATTACTCTGTTTGTCTTTTTAATTTTAATTTTCTTCTTGGTATTTACTGCACAAAAATTAGCTAATATTCCAGGAGTTGGAGAAATTGTTGAGAAATTTAGTCGTTGGATTATGGCTGTTATTTATATAGCTTTAGGTTTATTTATTATTATTGAAAATGACACTATTCAAACAATTTTAGGATTTATATTTTAATTTAGGGTGTGATTTTATATGAGTTATGAAAATGCTTGTGATGTGATCTGTGTACATGAGGATAAAGTTAACAATGCTTTAAGTTTTTTAGAAGATGATAAATCTAAGAAATTACTTAACATTTTAGAAAAAATTTGTGATGAGAAGAAATTGAAAATCATATTATCTTTGATTAAAGAAGATGAGTTGTGTGTTTGTGATATTTCTTTGATATTGAAAATGAGTGTTGCTTCAACTTCACATCATTTAAGGCTTTTATATAAAAATGAGGTACTTGATTTTTATAAAGATGGAAAGATGGCATATTATTTTATTAAAGACGATGAAATAAGAGAGTTTTTCTCTAAAAATCAGGAGGGTTTTTGAAACGAGTGAAACGAGTTTCTTCTTGTCTTGATACTATATAGAAAT
>NZ_ALPU01000015.1:0-40156 GCF_000294465.1 Staphylococcus sp. OJ82
TTGTTTATGAAAGTCTGACGAACATCAAATTTTTTAATTTTAATGAATTTTTATAAAAACTCATTAAATGTTTCTATAATTAGATATATATTCAATATACTTAATATGATTGTTAAAATCCAAGCAATAATATTAACCCATGTTTTATTTGTAAATTCTTTTCCCATTATTTTAGGGTTATTGGTTGCTAACGTTAAAGGAATAATACTAAAGGGTAATGCAATACTTAAAAACACTTGTGTGAAAATTAATAGATCCTCAATTTTAGAAGTACTTGAACCATATAACCATAAACAGATGAATACAGGAACCACAGCGATTAGTCTAGTGACTAATCTTCTTGCCCATTGAGGAATTCTTATATTTAAAAACCCTTCCATGACAATTTGTCCTGATAATGTGCCCGTAATGGTTGAATTTTGCCCTGAAGCTAGCAAAGCTATGGCAAATAATGTACTCATAACAGCACCACCTATAGCTCCTGCAAAATCCGATTCTCGTAAAGCATTATATAAATCATAAAATCGTCCTAAGTCTTCACCATTACCAAAGAATAGAGCGGCACCTAATATTAAAATCAAACAATTAATAATAAACGCAATTGAAAGTTGTATATGTGAATCAATAATAGCGTATTTAATAGCCTCTTTTTTCTTAGCTTTACTTTCACGTATGTAGTTACGTGATTGAACAATTGAAGAATGCAAATACAAATTATGAGGCATGATTGTCGCACCAATGATACCTAAAGCTATGTATAACACACCATTGTTAGTAGCTATTTCTGTACTTGGAATAAAGCCACCTAAAACAGCACTCCATTCTGGAGAAGCAAAGTAAACTTCAAATACAAAGATAAAAAGAACTGTAAAAATTAATACACCTACGATAGCTTCAATCTTTCTAAAGCCAAATTTAATAATTACTAGTAAAAGTAAAACATCTAATACAGTAATAGTTACTCCCACTACTAAAGGTATATCAAAAAGTAGATTTAATGCTATCGCACTACCAATGACCTCTGCAATATCTGTAGCCATAATTGCTAACTCTGTAACAATCCAAGCTGCTATCGACAACGGCTTATTACTTATGTGTTTAGTTACTTGAGCTAAGTCCATACCACTCGCAATACCTAAACGAGCGCACATACTTTGAAGTAACATGGCTGATAAGCTCGATAATAATATTATAAATAATAATGTATATCCAAATTGTGCTCCTCCTGCCATTGAAGTAATCCAATTACCTGGATCCATATAGCCTACGGCAACAAGAAGGCCAGGGCCTAGATACATTATTAGTTTCTTGATACCATTTGCTTCGCTATCAAAAGAAACTTTTCCATTTATTTCTTCTAAACTTTTCTTCACTTTAAAAATCTCCTCATTGAACATTAAATTTATCAATGAATATTATAGCATAAATTAGGTCGACCTAAAAATTATTTTAATTATACTTAAACTTTTAGTTGTTTAATTTCTGATGATTTTAATTAATCTTTGCCTATTATTTTTAAACGACCTTTTATATTAGACTTCTTATTACCTTTCAGAAAATAAGTTGCTATTGAACCAGTTATCATTCCAACGAAACCGATTCCAAAAAACATCAGATAAACACTTGCCTGATATCGCGGTCTAAGGTTTATGATTGAAATATATTCAAAGGAGGTTATATAATATGGGTAAATTTAATAGTTTACGAGACAAAGTTGTAGTTATTGCTGGGGGTGCTAAGAACCTTGGTGGCTTATTAAGCACTACTTACGCTAAAGATGGGGCTAAATTAGTAATCCATTATCATGATGAAAAGTCTTTAGATGATGCTAAAGCTACACTTTCAAAAGTTGAAGAGTTAGGTGGAGAAGGTACATTATTTTCTGGTGATTTAACTAAGGTTAGTAATGTCCAAGCTTTATTTCAACATGCTGAAGAGACGTTTGGAAAAGTTGATATCGCAATAAATACAGTAGGAAAAGTACTTAAAAAACCTATTTCAGAAACGACTGAAGAAGAGTTTGATAGTATGGCAGACATCAATGCAAAGTCAGCTTATTTCTTTATTAAATATGCTGAAAAGGCTATGAATGATAATGGCAAAATCATCACTCTAGCCACTGCATTGCTTGCTGCTTATACAGGATTTTATTCAACTTACGCTGGAGGAAAAGCTCCCGTCGAGCATTATACACGCGCAGCATCATCAGAGTTTATGGATAGAGGGATTTCAGTTAATGCAGTGGCTCCTGGACCAATGGATACACCTTTCTTCTATCCTCAAGAAGGCGAAGATGCTGTGGCATTCCATAAATCCCAAGCACTTCATAATCAACTTACAAATATAGAAGACATCGCGCCGATTATTACTTTCTTAACTTTAGATGGTTGGTGGATAAATGGACAAACATTATTTGCAAATGGCGGTTATACGACACGCTAGTTAACTTTAAAGAATAAGGAGGTCATTTTGATATGTATTACTTTTTAGCAATATTTAAAGAAAATGAAACAGATATTAAGATTATAACGGAAGAAAAGGTCATAGATGATAAGAACGTATCTTTGCCAAGTAATAATTACGTTAAATCTTTAGCTGAAGAAATAATTGAGCTATCTCATCAAAATAATTTATTCCATAATGACATTAAACGAATTGGTTTAAAAATAGATGATCCTGAACTCATTGGTTATAACACTGTGGAGTCATTAAAGAGTGATATGGTATCAACATTTGGGTTTGAAGCTATTATCCATAATGACTATGAAGATTTACTAGTTCAACTTATTAAATAGACCAAAAAGGTGACTTTATAAAGTCACCTTTTTTAGGAGGTAAATTATGCAAGTAAAGCAAGTAGCCGATAATTTAGGCATCAGTGAACATACTATTCGATACTATGACAAAGCAGGGCTTTTTCCATTTGTTACCAGAAATAAGAATGGCTATAGAGATTTTTCAGTAGAGGATCTATATTGGATTGAGTTTATAAAATGTATGCGTCAGACACATATGCCTGTATCAAAGTTAAAAGAAATTGCTGAATTGTATCATCAAGGAAGTTCTACCAAAATGAAACGAAAAGACATATTTTTAGAACATCAAAAAAATTTAATAGAACAAAAAAATATTATAGATAAAGGACTTCAAACATTAGAAGATAAATTTAAATTGCTGGAAAGCGAATAAGTAAAAGTACAGTATTAGAGGGAGGAGAAATGGAGAAAATATAAATTGCTCCTTACATTTTTTATAGTTCTTTAACTTCATATAAAAAATTGCGATTTAGTAGAGAAAATTTATGCCATAGAAAGTGAAAATTTCAATATTAATCTTTTACTTTCAAGTATTATTGTACCGACCTTTAGTAATTATATTAATTAATAGATATAAGTATAGCAAAAACACATACATAATATGTATGTGTTTTAATCGTTTCATAATCAAATTTTGTCTTAATAATGAACGATTTTTCTAACTAGAATTTTAATTATAGACATAAATTTACACTCTTTGTAATTCTAGGCTAGTTATTTTATGAATTAATCATGAAAATGTAGATTAGTATTCTTATAAAATAATTAACTCATAATCAGTATTTAAAACAAGCTGAACTCTATTTTTTCTTTGTTAGTGTTAACTGAACAAGCAAAGTATCAACTAATGAGATGATATAAAAAATACGATTATTATAAGAATCATTAGCATATTTTATGATTAAAAAGCATTTTGTTAAAGAAAGACCTTACTATTAACTATCTTATTTTTCATTCATTTTATTACTTTAAATAAACTGTAATTCATAAATTTCCTTATCTTTGTAGTTATTGAATGCATCTATATGCCCTTTTAAAAATATTTCTTGTTTTTTTCTACTCACATTATGATAATAGGATAACTTAATATTCATATTGGATTCGTAACCGTTATTTTTTATAGTATCGTCTAATTCATCAAATACTGTCTTATTTATAGGTAACATATAACCTTCTTTACTAGGTAACATATTAACATACTTTTTTTGAATAACTTTATCTTCACCTAATAAAACTTCAATGGTGATTTTTTTTGCTGCACCGCCTCCTAAATTATATAATTTCAAATAATCTTCATTTTCTTCCACATTGGAAGTGGTGTTTTTTAAATTTAATTTTTGGTCTTTATCTCTAATTAATAAAATCTGATTAAATCCTAATGCAGGAATAAAACTTATTTTCATTTGGTAAAGTTGAAGTGATACTGATACAAAATAAAATAACGCCATAATAAATGTTCCAAGCGATCCTATCGCTGATATAATATTGATCATATTTAGCTCCTTTTCTTTTTTAGGAAATAGTAGTAGGAAATTAAACGTAGCATAAAACAATTTATATTCAACAATCTATGAATATAAATTTCATATTAACTATATAAAAACGAGCATTGGATACCAATTTTTTAGTATTGGATAAGAATTTCCCTTAGCACTTATAATTAGTCCAGCTCTCAACGTAGTTACTGGCACACCATATGCTCCTAAAATGTCTTTACACTCTAAGCGACTTCTTAAACATTGTGGTAATTCATTCGTATTTGGAATTAGGCCACTCATAAATATGATATGTTTAACTTTATTAAAACCTTGATGCTTTAGCAAAATTATCTGCTAATATTTCATCCATATCTTCAAAACTTGCTTGTGTTAACTTAGCTGAAGGTATGATCGAATGAACAAGATAGATAGCGATATCTACGTTTTTCATTACTTCTGTTATCTCATTTAAATCAAATAAATCTGAAGATTTCCATGTAACATTTTGTTCATTAGACTTATTTTCTATATATGATATGCTGAAGCACCTGTTAATAGAATTTTTTTGTAAATTTAGCCTCCAATTTTAAAAATGAGCAGGCACATGCTTGCCTCAGCTCATCTTTTTCATAATAAGCTAAATTGCTCACTACAATTAAATTAATTTGATATAAGTGTGGCAAGAGTTCTACGTCTCTTAATAAATAATACCCAATTTTATTGATAAATGAACTTAAATTTAAAATTAAATTGATGAGTATCAGAAGTACGATTTACATAAAAAGGTACGACAAGTTTATGAGCTTGTCGCACCTTTTTAATTACAATTAGTTACTAACAAACGACTCCAAAAGCCTTTTTAAGTTGTGTTTATTCACCCTTTTTTCTTCCTAATGTTGATTAATATTTACAGCGTTTGTAGTATATGATACTTCTTACACATCCACGTTTTATCTATCATTAGTAGGTGTATCAAAGGAATAATTAAGCAGCCTCTCTTCCTCTAATTAATTTTTGAATCTTTTTTATTACTCTCTAACGCCAAAACTTGCTGATTCTTTAGCAATCTTTGATCTTTCCTGCAACTCTTTTCTATTCTGGCTCATATATGCGTTTTAAGAAACAAATGTAATTGAATAGGTTAAAAATTATATATTTTTAAAGTTTGCTTTAAACCAACTGTTAAAATGTATAATAAGGATATTGGATTACCACATGTAAATTTGTTTTTAGCACGACGTTTTTTAGGTGTGTAAGTGTGCCTTTAGATATAAAAATAAAAGTCAAACTAGAAAAAGTAGATTGACTTTTTCTTTTGATGCAGTATCGTCAATGTAAATCTAAAAATTCTGGCTATAAATCTATATCACTTTTCAAAAATGTAGTAGTGATATTCAATACTAATTAGTTTTTATAACTACTAGGAAATATCTCAAGGCGTTTCTTTAAATTAAAAATACCCCACAAATAAATGTGGAGTATTAAAGTGAATCATCTTTTGTAGGTTTTATTCCAGATTAGCATGATTTTGCTGCATTGCTTCTTCATCAACTTTTAACTTAGTCATTAAGTCTAAAACAATACTATCTAAAAACACTTGTGATGCTTGTTCAAATAGGCTACCTAGGGGTTGTGCTGAACCTTCAGCATCATATTTCGTCCCTGCCGGTAATTCAATAACTGCATTTGCAAGTTCACCTATCGCTGAAGCCGGGTTTGTCGATAATAATACAACTTCTGCACCAACAGCTTTAGCTTTATCTGCTAATAATCTTAAATGCTCTGTCGAACCTGACCCAGAGATAATAACAAACAAATCTTTTTCGGTAATGGAAGGTGTAGTGGACTCACCAACTACATGTGCACCCTTCCCAAGCTGATTCAATCTCATCGCAAAACTATTTGCTACAAAACCCGAACGTCCTTTTCCAGATACAAAAACTTGCTCTGCTTTAATAATTTGCTTTAAAAACGTTTCGGCTTCACTGTCTTTCACATGTGATAATGTGTTGTCTATTTCATCTAGTATTAAACGATAATTTGTGATTTCTGTCATCATTATTTTCCTTCAATCGCAGCTCTACATTGTTTAGCAGCTTCTACAGGGTCATCAGCATTTGCAATGCCGCCACCAACAATAATTAAATCAGGATTTTCTGAAACAATATCTTTAATTGTATCTGGTTTAATACCACCTGCAACTGCTACTTTAGAATTACTAATTACAGATTTAACTTTACGTAAACTTTCTAAAGGAGATTGACCTTCAGCTTGTAAGTCATAACCAGTATGCACAGCGATATAGTCTGCGCCTAAATCGTCTAATTCTTTAGCACGTTTTTCTAAATCTTGGACTGCAATCATATCTACTAACAGTTCTTTACCACTTTTATGTGCTTCTTCAACTGCTGCTTTAATTGATGCATCTTCAGCAACACCTAAAATTGTTATTACGTCTGCACCAAATTTAACTGCTTGGCTTACTTCATAGTCTGCAGCATCCATAATTTTTAAGTCTGCAAGTACTTTTACGCCTTCTATATTATCATTTAAATGTTGAACCGCTGGTAAACCTTCATTAATAACGATTGGTGTACCAATTTCTACGATATCTACATAATCTTTAACTTTATTCGCAAGTTTTGTCGCTTCCTCTTTATTCAATAAATCAATTGCTAGTTGTAATTCCATATGTTATTACCTCCTATATATTATGTATTCATTATGGTATAATAAATTCGAAAATACAATACTGACAAATATGTCACTGAGGAGAAGAAATTGTTAATAGAATACAATAATAAATTATTTTACACTTCTAAAGATTTAGCTTTATCAGTAATTGGTGGTAGGTGGAAAATCCCTATTATTTACCATTTATTACAATCAGAAGTACTTAGGTTGAGTGAATTAGAAAAAAAATTACCAGATATTAATCAAAGAATGTTAATTAGACAATTAAGAGAGCTTGAAAAGGATATGATAATAAAAAGAACTATATATCCAGTAGTCCCTCCAAAAGTTGAATATCGATTAACTAGTGTTGGTTTGTCTCTCGACAATGTGGTCTATGGTATTTGTGAATGGGGAGATGAATATTTGAAATTAATTAACAATGAAAATTAGTTAATTTTTTTAAAAGAAGAAAAATTGAACCGAACTTTATATAATCTCTTTCAGGAATATTGATATGTTTTTATATGGACTAGTAGATCGATATAAATAGAGAACGACTCAAAGACATAGAAATACGCTCTAAACATACAAAATATTTTTTCTGATATTAATAGTGTATATAGGGTCATTAGATTATATATTTAAAAAGGCGAAGTATAATTATACTTCGCTTTAAGTTAATCTTTATAATAAAATTAATATTAAAAATAATGGAATATTAGTATAAATACTAACCTTGCTATCGAAACTATTGTTGATATCACAGTATGAGTAACAAAAGTCTCTTTTAGCATCATTCTTATATACAATACTTTGTATATACTTACCTTTAGAGTCATTATTGAAAAAGAAAATCTTAATAATGATTACTTGTATTTTTTTCAAACCATGCTTTTTCAAGCAGTTTAACTGCTGCTTTTATTTGTTCTATGGATAGTACTGCAAAGCCAAGGAGGACGGTTTGGCCATCATTTTCCCCGTATTCAGAAACAGAATTTACTTTTACACCAAATTTTGCTGCTTGATCAATAGCCTCTTGTTCTGTCATACCATTATTTAAACGTAGGGTTAAATGCAAACCAGAGTCTTCGCCTATAACTTCAACACTTTCTGGGAAATGTTTTGAAATAGCTGTAATTAAAACATCTCTTTTTTTTCGATAAACTACTTTCATTTTTTGAATATGTTTTTCCCAATATCCTCTATTTAAAAATTCTTTTAAGATATTTTGGTCTATGCGAGAGACTGTTTGAGCATAAAAGAAAAAGTCTTCTTGATAAATCTTGATTAGAGAAATTGGTAAAACCATATAACTAATACGCAGAGAAGGTAATAGCAATTTGGAGAAAGTACCCATATAAATCACATTTTCTCCGGTATCTAACCCTTGAAGCGCAGGTACTGGTTTACCACTATATCGAAATTCACTATCATAATCATCTTCAATAATATAACGGTCTTTTTGCTCTTTTGCCCATTTCAATATTTGTAAGCGTTTTGAAACCGGCATAATCATACCACTAGGAAACTGATGGGACGGCGTCACAATCGCTACATCTGCATCAGATTTACTTAAATGGGAAACAAGCATACCTTCTGAATCGATTGGAACCAATTCTACTTGATTTGCTTCTTTTTCAAACAACATCATTTTCCTATGATAGCCAGGGTCTTCAACAGCAAATTTGCTCCTTGGTAATAATAGAAAAAGTATCTTCATTAAAGTTTGTGTGCCAGATCCGATAACAATTTGACTTGGATAACATTTTACTCCTCTTGCTTCGTAAATATAATCCGCAATCGCTCTTCGTAAATATAGCTCTCCTTGAGGATGGCCTAACTGTAATATTTGTTTGTTATCACTTTGAAATATTTCATTTACCAACTTTCTATAAAGGTTAAAAGGAAACGATTCTGGATCAACACCAGTGTATGCAAAATCATAGGTATAACCATCGTTGTTATTTAATTTTTCCTCCACATACTGGGGATTTTGATAATTTATATTAAAATCCTCTTCTTCAATATCGCAAACATAATATCCTTTTCTAGGAAGTGCTTTTAAGTAGCCTTCAGCAACTAATTGCCCATAGGCAGATTCAACAGTATTTTGACTAACGCAAAGATGCTGAGAAAGTTTTCGTTTTGAAGGCAATTTCATTTCAGGTAATAATTTTTTTTCTTTATCTCTTGTTTAATATACGAATATAACTGGATATAAATCGGATCTTTGCCTTGAATATCAAAATTCGGTGTTAACTGTAACATTAACTCTGGCCCCCTCTACTAATAAAATACTGGCACTTATAAAAGAGTCAGATATTCACTATAATACCTCAAGAGTACAATTTTTACATCATAGAAATAAAAAAACAACAACAATGGAGGGTTAAAATGAATCAACAAAATCAACATATAGGATTTATTATGATTATTAGCGGAGCAACTCTTTGGGGCCTATCGGGACCGATGATACAGTGGCTTTTCCAACATTCCAGCATTTCATCCATAGATTTTCTTGTTTTTCGCTTATTATTAGCTGGAATTTTTCTTCTCTTGTACCTTTCTTTTTCAAAAAAACAAATCTTTGAAATTTGGAAGCACCCGGGTCACAGAATTCAACTTATATTATTTGGCGCTATTGGTATGCTCGGTGCTCAATACTTTTTTATCGAGGCAATCAATGTAAGCAATGCTGTCACGGCTATGTTGTTTCAGTTTTTTGCTCCAATACTTATTACAATTTATGTATCCATACAAATCAAGCAGCTACCAACTGCCAGACAATTTATTTCTATAGTTATAGCTTTAATTGGTCTCTATTTTTTAATCACAAATGGTTCGTATCAAAACATTCTTCTAACCAAACAGGGTATTATCTTTGGAATTCTTACAATGTTAGGTTTTACATTTTATACTATACAACCCGTTTCTTTAATCAAGAAATGGGGCGTCATTCTTGTGGTTGGGTGGGGGATGTTAATCGCAGGTGTACTTTCCTTTTTATTAAATTTAAATTTTAGTATTCAAAGTTTTATTGAAGACTTAACAATCACAACAACTATTATGTTATTAGGTGTGATTATAAGTGGAACTCTTTCATTTCTTCTTTATATTGGAAGTTTAAAGTATTTATCTCCATCTGAAACAAGCATTTTATCCAGTATAGAACCTCTTGTTGCCATCATCATTTCAATTACTTGGTTAAATGAATCCTTTGGATACTATCAACTACTAGGCGGACTATTTATTATTATAGCTGTCGTAGCTTTAACTACGCCGAAAAAAAGTAAGTATGAAAATTAAACAAATTTTTCAAAACTTTTAAGCTATAAAGTAGTATAAAAAAGACACTTCTTTAAAAAGAGTGTCTTAATCATTTCAAAACATGCTCGTTAACGAAAATATCTTGATCTATACATTTTTTATCCCTCTTTTCTTATGAGATACTTTATATTCTCGAGAATCTTGCCATAGTTTGTAAGTAGCTTGATTTCCCAAAAAGTAGCAATAACATAATGTTCATTTAAATTACTAGCTTTTAAAAGCAATAAACATCAAAATCCTTTGCTTTTTCAGATTTTTATTTCGGTTTAAGAAAACACGCACAAATTCTTCTTTAAAATCAGCAGTTACTTATAAATAGTTCAAAACTGTATAGTTACTTTTAGATAAATCTTTAATTTTATTCTAATATAGTATATTGCTTACGTGTATTAAACTTATCTATAATTACTTTTTTATTAATTTTGGCTAAATAAATGCGATGTTTGGTATTTTGCAACATATAAACTAACAATTTTCTAAAAAGAGTAATAAATCAATTTATTCTTCTGAGTTTACATTATAATATCAAGGGTAAAGTTTTTTAAAGGAGTGTGGTTTAAATGAAAGCAGTTACTTATCAAGGTCATAAAAATATGGAAGTTCGTGAAGTACATGATCCAATAATAGAAGAATCAACGGATGCAATAATAAAAATAACAGCTTCAGGTATATGTGGTTCTGATTTACATCTTTATCATCAAGGCGATTTATTTATGGATCCTGGTTTTGTTATTGGACATGAGCCAATGGGAATTGTAGAAGAAGTAGGAAAAGACGTTAAAACCTTAAAAAAGGGAGATAGAGTGGTTATACCTTTTAACATAGGTTGCGGCGATTGTTTCTATTGTAATAATGAAATGGAGTCTCAGTGTGATAATTCTAATCCATCACCGGCAAGTTGGAAAATGGATAATGGTGGACTTTTCGGTTTTGGTGGCATGCACGGAAACCACTGGGGAGGTCAAGCAGAGTATTTAAGAGTCCCATTTGCCGATTTCTCCTCTTTCAAAGTTCCAGATAGTGATTTGAAAGACGAACAAGTATTATTTTTATCTGATGTTGTCCCAACAGCTTATTGGAGTGTTGAACATGCAGGCGTAAAATCTGGAGATACCGTTATTGTTCTTGGTTGTGGCCCAATCGGTTTAATGGCACAAAAATTTGCTAAATTAAAAGGCGCTGAACGTGTGATTGCCATTGACAATGTAGAACATAGATTAAACCATGCCAAAAAATCCAATGGCGCTGAAGTTTATAATTTTTCTAAAGAAGATAATATAGGAAAATTACTTCGTGAAAGCACACGCGGTGGTGCAGATGTCGTTATAGATTGTGTTGGAATGGATGGACAAGTTGCTCAAGATGATTTAGAGATAAGTTCAAATTCAGCACAACGAGGTAATATTAGTCCAATTATTACAGCAGCTGAATCAGTAAGAAAATTTGGAACGATTCAATTAACTGGTATTTACGGTACACCTGCAGACAATTATCCAATAGATTTAATTTTTAATAGAGATGTCCAAGTAAAAAGTGGACAAGCGCCAGTTATTCATCAAATGCCAAAATTATATGAAATGATTAAAAATGAAGTTTTTGATCCAACAGAAATTATAACTCACACAATGCCTTTAGAAGATGCAAAACAAGCGTATGATATTTTCGATCAGAAAAAAGATAATAATATTAAAGTAATTCTAAAACCATAATAATAAATATATAAAGAAGTCTATATACAGATTATAACCAGTATATAGACTTCTTTATTAATTTCATGTGATAATTTTCAGAATCGCTAAGTTACAAAATTTCTAAATCTAACCAATGCTATATGAAAATATGAAACAATTTTAATCATTTGCTATATAAAGTTTCAAATGCTTAGATGTTAATGTTTTATTCTCTTTAACAAAGTTTATAGGATAGCCACTAAATTGTACTTTACCCCCATCTAGACCAGGGCCTGGTCCTACATCTATAATCCAATCAGCATCACACATAATTGATAAATTATGTTCAATTAAAATAACAGTGTTATTTTGTTCAATAAGGTCATTAAAACAGTTTATCAATATAGGAATATCAGCTTCATGTAAACCTGTCGTAGGTTCATCAAATATAAAAATACTATCTGTAACATCATCATTTAAATATTGGCCTAATTTAACGCGTTGAATTTCACCACCTGATAATGTAGATAGAGGTTGGCCAAGGGTTACGTAATTTAATCCGGTTTTACTTATAGCTTGTAACTTAGACTGAATTTCATTTTCTTTATCAAAAAATCTTATACCTTCGTCAACAGTCAATTCAAGAAAATCAGCAATAGAATAGCCATCTATAGTTGCATTCAACACTTCTGGCTTATAACGTTTACCGTGACACACTTCACATGTTTGTGAAAATTCACCCATAAATGCAAGTTCTGTTTCAATATAACCTTTACCACCACAATTGGCACAAGCTCCTTTCGAATTATAACTAAACATAGATTTATTTAATCCAGTTTCTTTGCTGAAAAAATTTCTGACTCTGTCAAAAACACCTAAATAAGTTAGTAAATTAGACCGATTGGAACCTTGTATCGCTTTTTGATCCATAAATACTGCATTATCATTTTTTGCAAAACCTGCCTTAACAAGTGAACTTTTCCCAGAACCTGCTACTCCAGTTAATACTGTCAAAACATGCTTGGGTATATCAACTGTCACATTATTCAAATTGTTTTGGGTCACTGGTCCAAGATGATAAAAACTCTTTGCTTCACGTATCTCATTTTTTAAGTGATGTTTGATACGTAGTGCTTCCCCAGTAGATGTATCTGAAGACAATAATTCTTTGTATGTTCCCTTAAACGTTATCTCTCCACCTTGCGCCCCTGAACTTGGCCCCATATCAATAATATAATCTGCTTCTTTAATTACATCAGGATCATGTTCTACAATTAATACTGTATTACCTTTATGTTTTAAAGATTTCAAAATTTCATTTATTTTTGCAATATCCTCTGGATGTAAACCAACACTTGGTTCATCAATGATATAAACCAAATCAGATAGCGAACTATTTAAATGTCGTATTAATTTAAGCCGTTGTGCTTCTCCACCTGATAAAGAAGTGGTTACACGGTCAAGAGTTAAATAACTTAATCCTATATAATCAAGTGCTTCTAATTGTTTTCGGAGTGGTTCAATAATAAACTGGGCTGTTGAATTATTTAATTTATTAAGAAATGCTAAATTTTCTTTTACAGTCATTTGTGTGAAATCTGAAATATTTTTCCCCATAATTTTACAACTCAAAATTTTCGAATTTAAACGTTGACCGTTACAAGTTGGACAAATTTTATTTTCCACAACATTTTTAAGATGTTTAGCATAACGTTTTTTGTTAAATTCTTTATCTCCCAAGAATATTCTTCTAAACCTAGGTATAAGCCCCACATATTTTGCTGATTTCCGCCATTCTTCAGGTGGTTTTTTTAATTTTATTGGCTCCTGATACAAAAACAAATCTAATTCTTCTTTTGTATATGCTTTTAATTTTTTATCATTATCAAACAGACCACTATCACGATAAGCTTTCCCTCTTTCTTTATCAGGTCCAAAAGATGGAAAATTAATAGCACCTTCATTTAAAGATTTGCTCCAATCTAAGAGCTCGTTTAAATTAATGTCTTCAATGTAACCTAATCCTTCACATGTTTCACACATACCATTGGGACTGTTAAATGAAAAAGCATCTGAATAACCGACAAAAGGTTCACCTATCCTTGACCATAACAATCTAACAGAGGCGTATATATCAGATACTGTACCTACAGTAGAGCGAGAATTACCATTAAATCTTTTTTGACTAATCGTCATTGCAACAGGAAGATTTTTAATTGCTTTTACTTTTGGTTTAGGCTGCTTATTTAAATGAAATTGAATGTAGCTAGAATAACTTTCATTTAAAAGTTGTTCAGATTCAGCAGCTATTGTTCTGAAAACCAGTGATGACTTACCTGAACCAGAACGACCTGTAAATACTGTAACTAAATGTTTAGGTATAGTTATATTTATATTTTTCAAATTATTTTGTGAAGCTCCTATAATGGTAATATCATTCATAAATTAAATTGCCCTCCATTGTAATTTTTAACAATTAATAGTATAGATGAAGTTAAAAGATTAGTAGAATTTCGAAATAGGTTACATTACAAAAACAGTATGTAGAATATCTAATATTTTATCGTAGATTATAAGTTATCTTAATGAAGTTAAGTTCATTTTATTTTTATAAAAACCTAACAACAAGAGACTAACAGCAAAGTTATAAACTTTGCTGTTAGTCTCTTAGATAATAAATACTGATTGATATTACAAAATTATGCTTTTAATTTTTTAATAATTTCTCTATTGAAATCATCTAAGTCATCTGGGACACGACTCGTTACAATATTATCATCTATTACAACTGATTCATCAACAACGTGTGCACCAGCATTAGATAAATCTTTACGCACATTGATAACTCCAGTTATTGTGCGGCCCTTTAAATCATCAGTATCAACTAGTAAAAGTGGACCATGACAAATCGCAAATGTAGGCACATCATTTTGAGTAAAATACTTAGTAAATGTACCATAGCGACCTTCTTCATCACCACGTAAATGATCGGGTGAGAATCCGCCAGGAATTAATAAGGCATCATAACTTTCTGGTTTCGCATCTGCAATGCTAACATCTACAGTTACTTTTTCCCCATGTTTGCCAACAAGTTCATGTTTTTCTGTATCTCCAATAACTTCAGTCTCAAATCCAGCATTTTCTAATGCTTCTTTTGGACTAGTCAATTCTATATCTTCAAATTCATCTGCTAAAATGATTGCTACTTTTTTAGTCATAATACAACCTACCTTTCAATTATATTTTAAAACCTAAGTACTATATACACTAGAAAAAGAAAGTTTAAACATAAAATGTTTTCTAATTTTTTCACCAACTACATGTGCATTTTTATCTGTTTAGTTTAATCTTATTTAATATTAATTGTAACTGATTATGCATTTGTATGGGCATCTACAATATCACGACATTGTTTAGCAGCTTCTACAGGGTCATCAGCATTTGCAATGCCGCCACCAACAATAATTAAATCAGGATTTTCTGCAACAATATCTTTAATTGTATCTGGTTTAATACCACCTGCGACTGCTACTTTAGAATTACTAATTACAGATTTAACTTTACGTAAACTTTCTAAAGGAGATTGACCTTCAGCTTGTAAGTCATAACCAGTATGAACAGCGATATAATCTGCGCCTAAATCATCTAAATCTTTCGCACGTTTTTCTAAATCTTGTACTGCAATCATATCTACTAATAATTGTTTGCCATGTTTATGTGCTTCATCAACTGCTGCTTTAATTGATGCATCTTCTGCAACGCCTAAAATTGTTACTATGTCTGCACCAAATTTAACTGCTTGGCTTACTTCATAGTCGGCAGCATCCATAATTTTTAAATCTGCTAATACTTTTACACTATCAATATTATCATTTAAATGTTGTACAGCTGGTAATCCTTCATTTATAACAATTGGTGTTCCAATTTCTACGATATCTACATAATCTTTAACTTTATTTGCTAATTCTGTAGCATCCTCTTTATTTAATAAATCAATTGCTAATTGTAATTCCATTAAAACGCCCTCCTATCTATCTTTTATATTATCATTATGGTATTATTTACGACAAATAACAATACTGACATTTTTGTCACTATAAAAATTAAAGATGTTGTGTTGTTAATTAAATATAATAATAAAGATTATTATATACCCAAATATTTAGCTTTTCTATAATTGGTAGAAGACCTGTTGAAGACATTATAGATGAATTAGGCGAAGAAATTGTTCCATATTTTCCAACACACAAAGTGAACTAATTAGGAGGTTATATTGATGAGAGCATTTGCAATAGAATCATATGGAGAAGCTGATGTATTACAAGAATTTAATTTACCACTACCTGAGATAACAGATGAAGAAGTATTAATTGAAGTTGAAAATACAGGTATTAGCCCATACGATTGGCATGTTAGACGAGGTGAACAAGAAGGGAAAATTGATTACCCTATACCGCTCATTTTAGGATGGGATATATCAGGCGTTATACGTAAAGTCGGCTCAAAAGTAACAGATTTAACAGTAGGTACACCAGTTATTGCAACACAACAACTTGATAAAAACGGTGGTTATGCAGAATTTGTGGCCATTAATCAAAACACAGTTGTTAAAAAACCTGAATCATTATCTTTTGAAGAAGGTGCGACAATTCCAATTAATGGTTTGACTGTCTATCAAGCGTTAATAAAATATGGTGAAATGCAACACGGCGATAAAGTATTAATACATGGTGGCGCAGGTGCAGTAGGTATATTTGGCATTCAATTAGCTAAAGCTAAAGGTGCCTATGTAGCAACTACTGCAAGTACACACAACCATGAATTTTTAAAATCAATTGGGGCAGATGTTACCATTGACTACAATACAGAACGTTTTGAAGATTATGTACATGATTATGACATCGTCCTTGATACACAAGCAGGAGAAACACTTGAACGTAGTTATGATGTATTGAAACCTGGAGGCAGACTAATATCTATACGCGGACAAGTTAATAAAAAGAAAGCAGAAAGTAAGGGAATTACAGCATATTTCACATGGACAGAATTAAATCGTCAAGATTTAATAGAAGTTGTTAATTTATATGGATATGGTGTTGTCAAAGCTTACTTCGAAGCTATTTTCCCACTATCTTTTGTTCGAGAAGCTCATAAATTAAGTGAAAATGGTCATTCTAGAGGGAAAATTGTAATAAATAATAAATCATAATATATGATTTATTATTTAAATTAACATAACCGATGATTATCAGAAGTTATCACTATATAAAAAAGGCACTAAAAGGTTATAACCTTTTAGTGCCTAATTAATTATATTAGCTACCAAAAAACCGGCTCCAAAACCCCTTTTTAGGTGCTTCCTCTTCCCTATTACCAGGATCACTCTTGATTTCTTCAGATGGTTTATCATTCTTTTGGAATTCATCTTCTTTTATACTTTCAATCTTTTTCTCTTCAGATATATCTGTATGTTCCACTTCTGTTTCTGATGGCTCATTTTCTTCTTGTTGTTGGTTGATATTTGGAGATTCTTTAGTAAAAGTTGCTTCTTGCGCATTGACGTTTTGTCTATCATTAGTCGTTGTATCAAAAGAATAATTAAGCTGTCGTTCTTCTTCTAATTGATGTTCTAGCTTTTGAATTTTTTTATTACTTTCCAAAGCTAAAATTTGTTGATTCTCCAATAGTTTATTCAATGTATTAACATTGCTATTCTGTTGGTCTAATTGTTTAGTCAGACTTCCAATATATTTTTCATCATTTTTAGCTCTAGTTTCGAATATTTCTATTTGTTTTTCTAATTCATTCACTTTTGTTTTTAGTGTATCAGAACTATCAATATTGCTATATACTGTATTTTCAACTTCTGGATATTTTTTATTAAAGTCTTTTTTTTAACAGTTTCCCTATTTTCTATCGTATTTTCTTTTTTAGTTATTTTTTCTATAATTCTCAAGTAATCATCATTATTAATATAATTAACACCGTTTTCTTTTTTAAAAGAAACATTTAAGTTTTTAGCATTATTAACAATAGTTTGTTTGGTTACATTCAGTTCATCAGCAACCATTTTAATAGTTTTCATAACATCCATCCTTAGGTACTAAATTAGGTACCTAAATTTTACCACCTAACGAAGTTTTTTTCATCTTTTACCACCTAGGTTTAGTGGCTAATTTAGCACCTAAATGCCTAATTAGATACCTATACAGTATTATAACTACCTAATTAGGCACTAAAAATATTATAGGTAGTATTTTGAGGTTATAGAATAATTCTAACTATTCTTAAAACGCTTTATATACAGGTTTAAAAGTGTTAATATTATTTTATGAATATTAAAAGAGCCAATGCTATTGGCGTAGCATCGGCTCTCGGTAATAAAACGATTTGCATTCGTTTGTTTATATATTTTTTTGATACTTGTATTATATATATCTAGTCATCTAAGTGCAAGCACAAAACATGTAACTTTCGTAAAAATTGTTTTATTACCTCAATCCCAAAATAAATGGAAATGAGGTTTTTATTATGCCAAGTTTTGAGAAATACAATTTATCACAAGTGAAAACTGAAAGATTTTATCAATTGCCTAAATATTTGTTTGAAGATGCATATTTTAAAAAAATGTCAGCAGAAGCCAAAATTATGTATGCATTATTAAAAGATCGCTTTGAATTATCTATACAGAACGAATGGGTAGATAAAAATAACAACATTTATTTTATTTTCAGTAATAAACATTTATGTGAATATTTAGGCTATGCTGAACAAAAAATCATAAAATTAAAAAAAGAATTAGTGAAATTTAATTTACTTACTCAAGAACGTGTAGGTCTTAACAAACCTAACAGATTATATTTATTGAAACCAAATTATGACACTGAACCGAGTCATATCAAGGAACTTCCAAATTCACAGTTCCAGAACAATGAATTTGGAAGTTCTGGAACTGTGAATTTAATTGGTCAAGAACTTCCAAATTCACAGTCTAATGATACTGACTTAAGTAATACTGATTATATAGAGACTGAGAATAATGATACGCATGATATGAATGATACATACAACAATCCAATAAACAATAATCATTCGGATCATACAAATCATCAACAAACCGAATTTAATAATGATGCGCTTAAGTTCCAAGTACTCGAAGAATTGCCGCAACAACTTCAAGACTATTTAAGTAAATTTGAAATTAGAGAAATACGAATTATTAAAAGTGTATTACTCAAAGGGAAGAAATCATTTAATAGTGCACATGATACCTATTATCGTTTAGAAGATGTTGAGTTTGAAATTGTAAGTGTGTTGAAACGTTTTAAAGCGATGCTGCTACAAAAGAATGAAACCGTTGAAGCTATGCAAGGGTATTTAATGCAATCCATTAAAGCTGAATTCGAAGAAACACATGCACTTTATATGCGACGTCAAAACATGAAACAACATAATATCTTTAATCAGTAGATGTGGAGTAATTTCACATTTAAATAAAGGATTACATAGGATTAATAATTTTTAGGAGGGCGCGTATGGAGTTCTATTCTAGAGACTTAAAGAATACTGATATAGATCGTTTAAATGAATTATATGCTTTACCAGAAGTGACACAGTATCAAACTTGGGGTCCTCAAAGTTATGAAGAGACTCAGCAATTCATTAATGTGGTTTTAGATAAAGATTCGAATTGGATTTACAATGTCCTCGTTGATCCTGATACAGATAAAGTCATAGGGACGATACAATTAGCCATAGATGAAGTGAACCAAAGTGCTGAAATCAACTTTATTGTCCACCCAAATCATTGGGGCAACGGCGTTGCGACGGATATCGCAAAAACAATTATCAAATATGCCTTTAAAGTACAGAAACTTAATAGAATATGGGCCTCCATTGATTCAAGCAATATAGCTGCGGGAATTGTGTTGGAAAAGTTAGGTATGAAACGAGAGGGCATTTTGAGACAAGATAAATTAGTGCAAGATGCGTACAGAGATATATTAATCTATGGTCTTTTGAGAAGTGAATACTAAGAGAGAGTATTTATATACTCAATCCTTTGTTAAAGTTCAAGTGCAATAAAGAATTAGGTACATAAATGAGAGTGGCTTAAAAAATCGAAACTGATTTTTATCAAAAATTGGCGTGTGAAATTAAGATATGTTTATTTGGCTCATATTTGCATTTTAAGAACGTATATAAATTTTAGGTATAAATCTATATAAACAACCCTTAATTCTTTAAAATGCCCCTTTAGAATCCAAATGAGGCTATATAAAAATAAAAATCCAATCCATGACTAAACTTGCAGACGAATGTCGGCATAGCGTGAGCTATTAAGCCGACCATTCAACAAGTTTTGGGATTTTTAAGGGTTCCGAGACTCAACGTCAATAAAGCAATTGGAATAAAGCTATATCGCTTTATAATGAAATTTAAATAGAAAGGGGCTTTTTATGAATAATAATTATGTGTCTATAGATTTTTTAAACGAAGTACTTTTGTTTAGTTATGATTTTTCTTTGGTAAACTTTGAAATTGAACAATGGAATAAAGAATATGAGAGTTTTAATTTTGAATTTAAAGGAATGACTTTCAAAAGTAGATTAGCTAAAAAAACGCCTGAAAAACTTGGTTATTTCGTTGCTTTTTGGCGTAAAAATGAAATTAATAAAAACAGACCTTTTAATTTTAGTGAATCAAAAGATAAGCTAATTATTAATATTTTGGATGGATCTAAAAAAGGACAGTTTGTTTTTCCTAAAGAACTTTTAGTGAAAAAGGGGGTTATAAGCTCAGAAAAATATAAAGGGAAAATGGCTATTCGGGTTTATCCTAGTTGGGAGTACGGTTTAAATAAAACAGCTGTTAGTACTCAAAAATGGCAAACGCCTTATTTTTTAGATTTCTCTAAGGGCTTTGATAAAGAAGAAATTAAAGAGTTATATTTAGGCTGAATTTGGTTTTGAATTTTTTATTTTTGAAACGAATTTCTTCTCATCTTGATACTATATAAAATAGCTCAAAAATAACACCACTAGCAATGTAATAATTTGAGTTATACTATTAAAGTTAATTATTTAGTCCAAGTCATTTTATATTCTTTGTTACCTGTTTCATCTGTGTTTTCGTCTACTATTTTGAAGTTATGGTTTTTGTAAAAGTAGATTGCTTTGCTATTATTTTTATATACGTTAAGAAACAGGGTGTCTTTATCATTTTGTATGTATTGCATTAAATCTTTTCCGACACCTTTGCCTCTTTCGTTTTCTTCCACAAACATACCTGCTATATAATCATCTGTTAAACCACAAAAACCAAGTATTTCACCTTCGCTTTTGTAAACGATAATCTCAGAGTCTTTAAAAGCTTCTAAAACATTTTCATAATTATTAATCCAATAACTTTTATCGATAAAATTATGACTTTTTATATTTGAATTTAACCAGATATCACCTAATTTATTTATTGTTATATCGGGTTTTGAGTCTAATTTGTATATCATTTTTAACCGCCTTTGTTTTTAATTTCTATCTTTCAAACACTTTTAAAAGACTTAAGCACCCCCATAAAATTAAAAGAAAGAGTATGTAAGGGATGATATAAGTGAAGTACCATAAATAACCCCATGCTGATTGTGTATGTGTAATCGTGTGATGCAATGCACTGTACATGCTATCGATGCCTAAAACATGTCCAATAGGGCTTGTCACAATAGAAACTAGGAGTATTAATAATATTTTTATGGTTGGAAAACAAGCTAAAAAATAAAAGTTATTAAGTAAAAACAGAGCCTAAAATTCAGGCCTGTTTTTTGAATAATTTAAATTAACGATTAACCATATGAATTGCATTACGAAAGGTAGTGAGAAAAAAGCAACTAATATTGCTAGGTTGATCCATTTAAGTTCAATTGTTTGAATAGCACCAGAAGCATCTACTTCTCTGAACCAAACCATTAATGATAAGACTATAAACGATAAGAACTCGAGTACGCTGACTATCCACCAGAAAAACCATGAGGTTTTCATAATATCCTCCTTTTATTATTCGATAAATTCTTACACACGCTAGAAAGTAAGAATGTAGAAATACATAGGGCTAGAGTTTAATCACTCGTATAGTATAAGTGAAATACTTTCCTACTTAGATTTTGCTTCGTTTTCTTTGTTGAAAAATATATCATAAATAAATGAAATACCACCAAGTATAAAACCAAGTACAATTAACCCGTTTAAATTCGGACTATTGTAGATATTAACCCAATTCAAAGTACCTAACTTACCCCAATATTTATTAAGGCTTATATCAGGATTTATATAGTTTAATAGGGTTGCTATTATAAAGGTGGATATAAAAATGAAAAAGAAATCTTTTATTGCCTCTAAAAATCTATTTTTCATACTTAACACCTCGCTTTTATACATATTTATTTTTTTATTTAACTATTTTTAGAATAAATGAAACCAAAGCACTTATTAATGTAATTAGAAGTAATACACTAAATAAAATATCAATACTTTTATCTTTTCCATCTAACGTATGAAGATACTTATTATAAGTAGGGCTAAACCAAAGTAAATATAAAACACTCCAAATTTATTTTCTTCTAATATAGAAAGTTGAAACATCGATAGCGCTAATAATATTAAAGGTTGATCATAACTTATTATTCCTAAAAGGTTTAAAAGCGTTAACCCTCCAAATATAATTACTATAATGCTGTTTAATATTGAAAGGATAGTGGTTATCTTTTTCTTTAAGCATCCTAATTCTCCATGACCTACGTATAAATACCATACACCTGTAGTGATACCGTAAGACAGTGCTGTGATAGCGATTATCTCTTTCATCATTTTCTTTTCTTACCTTTCTTTTAAAAAACATCTTTTATCTGATTTTATTGTTCTTCAAATATATTAAAAAGTAACACATGCTTATAATCAGCCATGTGGCGATAATTGTAATACATAAAGTGATCATTTAAAGCGCTCCTATATAAAACTACTTATTTTGATATTTTTCTACTTGATTGAAAAAATTCAATTATGTAATAGATTGCAAAAATTACACTGACTGCAAGATGATGAATTTGATACCTGAAAACATTATTAATATATGTTCATTTCTCGATTTGTATTCACTCAAAAAGCTCAAATATAATTAAAAAGGTAACGGATACAGCTAATGTTATATACATGAATGGTGCGACTTTATTTACCATTTGTTTGTATGCACTATCTGTTGCATCGCTTTTCTTCAATCCCTAATATTTCATTGCTAGGTACAGAGATTCTAAAAAGTTAACTATCATCAATACTAGAAGTGTGATTATCATGCGTAAAACTCCTTTGATTTTATTAATAAAATATTTGTAAAATCGTCATAATTAAAGTTAATAAACATGCGATTAACATGATATTTTGAGATTTCTCTGTTTTTTGGTCGTTATTTTTCGAATCTTTGATAACGAGTATCCAGGATATGATTACTAAGATGCCTATAAATAGTGCTACGAATTTCATGAAAAGCTCCTTTCTATTAAAAAACACGCGCTTAGCATTATAAGCGCGTGTTTAGTTAAATTACTTGATGCAAAATTTTGATTTAATATCTAGACATTTTTCTTTTTGAAAACAAAAATAACGAGTACTAAGAAAATTACAATATAAACAATGTTCCCAATAAAGAGTTCATGTAATTCCAACTTAGTGAAGGATTTCATCATGTCATTATCTATAATTTGAGAGCTTAAATTCAACATATTAATCGGTAACCATTTTAACCATTCCCATTGATTGATCAATGCGAATAAGATGCCTGAAACAATAGAAATTGCGAAATAAAAAATAATACCGATTGCGATTGAAACGCCAGGACTTTTAAAGATACAAGAGATGAGGAGCGTTAGGCTTAGTAATAACCACATGCCTACATAGCTACCTAAGCCCGTTAACAACATTTCTTGTAAAAGAGATAGATTATCGCCCGTTTGTTTTAAGATATTTACATCAGAGAACATTGTTAAATTGATAATGATAGTAATAATCATACTAATCACAAATATAATAAGTGAGTAGATAAATAAGGCAATGAACTTACTGATGATAATGCTTGTTCTAGAATAATTTCGGTATAGTAAGTTTTTAATGGTTCCATAATGAAATTCCATCGTTATAATCGTGCTGGCTTGTATAATCATGAGGAAAAAAAGCCACGAGAAGGAACTAAACCCTTGTTTAAATAATGATTTTGAACCTATGATATCAGGATAGCTTTTACTTAATATGGCTAAACCAATCATTAATATAAAAATGAGAATGGGTATGATGATTGATGATTTTTTCTTGAACATTTTAAATAGTTCTTGTTTGACGAGTGTTACCATAGTTACGCTTCCTCCTTGCGATCAATGATATTAAGGAGCACATTTTCAAGATCGCTTTCACCTGATTGATTTAATTCATCCATCGTTGTTTCTTTAATGATTTCTCCATCATCAATGATTAGTATTGAGTCTGTGACTTTAACGAGTTCACTTAATATGTGACTTGATATAAGAAAAGTAACGCCTTTTTCTCTTAAGCTGATGATGGCTTCTCTTACATTTTTTACAGCTTTTGGATCTAAACCATTCATAGGCTCATCTAAAATAATAAGTTGCGGATGGTTTAAGAAGGCAAGTGCGATACCTAATTTTTGTTTCATCCCTAACGAATAGGTTTTTACTTTTGTATGTATAAATTTCTCCATTTTTAATTCTTTGATAATCCAATCTATATTCTTATTATCTGGGTCTTCGTCGATGAGTTTCATGTTGTCATAACCTGTTAAAAACGGATATAAACCAGGACTTTCAATCAATGCGCCTATGTCATTATGATTTGAACTCGGATGTTTTTTGAATTGACCCGATTGATAATTGGAAAGTCCTAAAACCACTTTCATGAGTGTTGTTTTGCCTGCACCATTGCCTCCAACTAAGCCTATAATGTGGCCTTCTTCAAGTGAAAAAGTAATATCTTTTAAAACGTGTTTTCGCTTGATTTTCTTATTAATATTTTCCATAGATAAAAGTTTCAATATGTAACCTCCTAATTTTTCGCACTAATTAATCTTAACAAAATTATTATGCTAATGTAATACTATTTCAATAGGAATAGTAAATTTTATATTTAAAGATATTTATATATAATATAAGAATAAATATATTCACTTTGTTAATATGTTTAATTGAAAATATAATGTGTGAAGGATCAAGTTAAATTCAGAAGTATTGTTGAAATAGACGTAATAAATTATAGAAATTATTTTAAACGTCTTGAGTTACTTTTATCAAAAAAATACCTATTTTAATAATAATATCTACACTGATAATCTTATTGAATATTGTATTATTAACACTTAATTTTACTGTAAAAATTTTAATAGATCTCAAATAATGCCTTTCACTTTATTGGATTAGTGATATGTGTCGATATAGTAGCTAAAATAGCTTTGAATATTTTAGAGGATAATGCTAAAAAGTAATCGAAAATAGTCAAATCTATAAAACGAAAATTAAAAAGACTATATAATCAATGGAAATTTATGATGCAAAATTAATTCGAAAGTAAGTATGAGGGATATTATGTTGCACAGGCTGTTGCACACGAGTAAAGAGCATAAGGGATATATGCCACCATTTTTTGTGGTGGGTCTGGCGAAGCCAGACATATCAAGGGTTTAAAGATTAACCCAGTGCCATCACTTTTTTTCTTTGTTGCACAGGTTGTTGCACCAATATATAGTGTTGTTGCACATCATGTTGTACCTATATATGGTGTTGGTGCACACATTGTGCAACATAGTAAAAACAAAAAAATAGTACTATTTACATCGATCAATGAGGGGATTACATATATGTTTATTTCAAGTATGTATTTGACAATAATAAAAATGAGAACTATCATTTAAGTATATACTTAAATGATTAAATGAAAGGTCGAAGGTGGGATTTATGAGGGATGTTTTCAAAGCATTATCAGATAAAACGAGAAGAGATATTTTAGAAATGCTTAAGGATAATAGACTAACTGCAAGTGAAATTGCTAACCAATTTGATATGAGCCAAGCTAGTGTATCTCAACATTTAAAAGTACTGAAATTCAATGATTTAATTTATTCAGAAAGACAAGGTAAGTATATTTATTATCACTTGAATTTATCTGTTTTTGAAGAAGTTATTAAATGGATTGTTCAGTTTAATAAATAATAACTAAGGAGGAAACGTATTTGAAAGAAGTATTGAGGCAGTCAAAAATAAGTTTAGTTATAATCATTTTAGCAATTATAACGTGGTTAATTGCATTACCATTTTTACCTAATTCTATTCCAATGCAATACAATTCAAATGGAGATGTAAATTGGTCGGCTAATAAATTTTTAGCCTTCATTATAATGATTGGGATTATGATTTTTTGTTACATAATAACGAACATTAAAATTTATAGAGATCAAAATCAAACAAAATTTTCTAATGTAAAGTTCTTAAATCAATTACTTAACCCTTTATGAACTGACCCCCAATTGTGGGAATAAAATAAAAACACTTTCGTTGAATTCATACTAAAATGAATTTATACGGAGGTGTTTTTCTATGAAAAGAGTTACTTATTCACTAGAAACCAAAAATAAAGCTATTGAAATGAAAATTGAGGGATATAGTGCAAAAGAAATTATGAATACATTAAACATTAGAAATAGATCACAAGTGAAAACTTGGTGGAAATGGTACCAAAATGGTGAACATTATAGATTTCATCAACAAGTTGGAAAACAATATTCCTACGGAAAGGGATTAGAAGAACTTTCAGAAATTGAACAATTAAAATTGGAGAATAAAAGAAAAAACGCAGAATTAGAAATTTTAAAAAAGTACAAGGAATTGGAAAGGGAGTGTCGCCCAAAATAATAATACAAGTGGTTGAAGCATTAGAATCAAAATATACAGTTAAAATGATATTAGAGGTATTTAACATACCCAAATCTACCTATTATCGCTGGAAATGTAAAAAACATGAAACAAATTCGGAATTAGAAGCAATTAAATCGATTTGTCATAAGCACAAATATACCTATGGTTATAGAAAAGTGACTGCTGAATTAAATAAATTTAGTAAGGAAAAAATTAATCACAAGAAAGTGCAAAGGCTTATGCAAGAAAACGAATTGAATTGTAGGGTTAAACCTAAAAAATCTAAAAAACCAGGTAATCCATTCTATAAAACAGGCAATTTGTTACAGAGGAATTTTAATGCAAATCGTCCATTAGAAGTACTTGTAACAGATATTACTTATTTACCTTTCGGTAATACAATGTTGTATCTATCGTCAATTATGGATGTCTATAACGGGGAAATAGTTGCTTATACTATAGATAATCACCAGAATCAAAATTTAGTGAACGAGACTTTGAACCAATTAGAAATTCCAGATAGTTGTATACTTCATAGCGATCAAGGAAGTGTTTACACATCGTATGAATATTATAAATTATGCGAAGAAAAAAGCATTACCAGAAGCATGTCCCGTAAGGGAACGCCAGCTGATAATGCCCCAATTGAATGTTTCCATTCCTCGCTAAAGTGTGAAACATTCTACTTAAATAAAGAGCTCAAGAGCTCTAATAACATTGTAATAGATATTGTCGAAAATTACATTGAAAACTATAATAAAGTAAGAATTCAACAAAAACTAGGCTACTTATCTCCTATAGAGTTCAGGAAATTAGCATCCTAGAAAATAGTGTTTTTATTAAGTTCCCATTTTAAGGGTTCAGTGCCCTTTAATCCATGGGTTTATATATTTGATTTCAGTTGTGATGATTCTTAGTGCATTAGGACAATCTATATCAGTAGAGTTTTTAGTTCCTATTTTTGTAGGTATTTTACTTATGATTGTAGGAAATTATTTGCCTACAGCACCTAGAAATGGTTTGTTTGGTATTAAAAATAAATGGGCTAGAAGTAATGAAATAGTTTGGAAGAAGACACAAAGGTTTAGTTCACGTATTTATATCGTTGTAGGTTTTGTTTTATTATTATTAGGTATATTCAATATAATTAGTTCAATTATTACTATTAGTTTATGTATTATCTTGGTTCTATTACCACTCGCTTATTCATATTATATGTATCAGAAAGTAGTTTAATGTTAATTTGAAAAGATATATGAGGATAATTTAGTTAGTAAATAAAAGCGTAAAGAGTGTTCATTTAATAGAACGTAAAAAGCAAAGTGTTTATATATTATTGTTTTAAAATCCCTTTAATATTTTTGATTAGTGTCATATTTGTATAAACTTATTTTGATTTAAGCGACATAAATAACTTAATAAAATAGAACTTAAAGGTACAAACTGACTTATGTTTATGAACCATTAAAGTGTAGGGGAATCTTTTGGGATTCCTAGACAACAGGATAAGGGTGAACAATGCCATTTACATGGCACCTAGCATAGCTAGGGTTTTGCATACTTAATTTTCATTTATATAAATATTGCTATAACAACACTTATAGTAAATTAAGGACAAAAATAAATTGAAAAAGTAAAGTGTCATTAAATGGCATTGTGAAACTGTTCACGATTTTCTATAAAAGCTGTTGTAAAGGTATCTATACAGGATGGGAATCTTTAGAATTCCGGAAGAATCCTAAAAGATTCCTTTTTATAGCAATTTTTTGTATCTTTTCAATCTTGATATTTTTTATTAACGTTGGTTTTCAAACTTTTTATATTAGCAATTTGTATTATTAGTTTGGAGGTTTAATTAACATAGTTCAACTTATCGGAAGTGCATATGCTTATATATTTACAGATGGTATAATAATGGAGTCGCCTATCTCTCAGGCGTAATGACGAATAGGCGACTAGTCACACCAAAAATCCCCTTACTACGGCCATAGTAAGGGGATTTGGTGCATACATGCCTGATAATCTTTGTTAATTGCATTATAGCACTATAATTGGTAGGAATGCAAAATTATGTTAGTCAATTTGTTCTTGTCCTCGTTTGTTCCAAGTTAAAATGAAACTTAACATTGCTAATATACTAATCACTGTTAGTAAAATAAAACCAACGTCCCATCCAAATTGCTGAACTATGAAACCTAATACAACATTAGCCATAACTGCGCCAAACAGATAACCGAATAGTCCTGTCAATCCAGCTGCAGTACCTGCGGCTTTTTTAGGCACATAATCTAAGGCTTGTAACCCAATTAACATTACAGGACCGTATATTAGGAATCCAATAGCGATTAAAGAAACATTATCCAACCATGGATTTCCAGGTGGGTTTAACCAATATATTAATATAAATATTGTTACGCCTAGCATAAAGAAAAAACCAGCTGGGCCACGACGGCCTTTAAAAAGTTTGTCTGATAAGTAACCACAGAGTAGAGTACCAGGTATTCCAGCCCATTCATATAAGAAATAAGCCCATCCTGAAGCGTTTAAATCAAATTGTTTTTCTTCACTTAAGTATGTTGGCGCCCAATCTAAAATGCCGTAACGTACGAAATAAACAAAAATATTTGCAAACGCGATTGCCCATATCCATTTGTTATTAAGTACATATTTAAATAAGATTTCCTTTGTGGTCAATTCTGTTTCAAGCGTTTCTTTAGATGAAGTTGAGTAATCGTTTTTGTATTTTTCAATAGGTGGTAAACCTTGTGATTGAGGTGTGTCCCGAATTAAACAATAGGCAATAATAGCGATTATGATAGCGAGTATTGCTGGATAAATGAATACACCTTCGAAACCTTTTAAATATCCAAAATTATATAAGGCAGTCATAGAAATACCCCATGTTGCAATTGGAGCCATTAAGCCGCCACCAACATTATGAGCCACGTTCCAAATAGACGTTTTACTGCCACGTTCACTTACACTATACCAGTGAACTAAGACGCGTCCTGAAGGCGGCCACCCCATACCTTGAAACCATCCGTTTAGGAATAGCATGATAAACATGATGGTAATACTAGATGTGAAAAACGGAACAAAACCGAGTAATAAATTTACGATTGCTGTCAGTATTAAACCTAAGGTTAAAAACGTTCTAGCGTTACTTCGATCGCTCACAGTTCCCATTACGAATTTACTAAAACCATAAGCAATAGAAATAGCAGATAATGCAATACCAAGTTCTCCTTTACTAAATCCTTGTTCAATTAATGAAGGCATAGCTAAAGAAAAGTTTTTTCTTAGTAAATAATAACCGGCATAACCCATAAAAATACCTAAAAATACTTGGAAGCGTAATTTTTTATATGTATCATCGACTTTCTCTGATGGCAATGGATCGATCTGTTTAGCTGGTTTTAAGAAATTCAACATAATAATCCCTCCTTAACAATAAATTTTATATAAGATTTATGAAATAATAACTGCAGATTGAGTCTAAGCAAATAATTAAGCATTGTCAATGTAATTTTGTTTTGCTAAGCTTAAATAAAATGTTAAAGGGGTTGGAATAAGATAAATATCAAGAAAGTAATCTATTTAGCGGTTTTATTATTAGTATTAACACCTATTACTACGAGTATTATAAGTGCTAGTGGCTTTTCTTCCCAAAAAGAAATTAAAGATAATAATGTTTTGGATAAAAACGTTTCAATTGCACACAGAGGGGCTAGTGGTTACGCTCCAGAACATACATTTTTTTCTTATGATAAATCTCATGAAGAATTTAATGCGGATTATATTGAGTTAGATTTACAAATGACGAAAGATGGAAATTTGATTGCAATGCATGATGAAGATGTTGAACGCACTACTGGTCATAAAGGAAAAGTTGAAGATTATACCACAGAAGAATTAAAAAAGATGGATGCTGGTAGTTGGTTTAACAAAAAATATCCACAGTATGCTAAAAAGAAATATAAAGGAGCCAAGATCCCTACCTTAGAAGAAATATTAAATCGCTATGGTGATGAGGCAAATTATTATATAGAAACAAAATCACCTGATGTTTATCCAGGAATGGAAGAAAAGCTTTTACATAGTTTAAAAAAATATAATTTATTAAATGAACAAAATTTAAGTGAAGGACAAGTTGTCATTCAATCATTTTCTCAAGAAAGTTTATTGAAGGTTGCAAATATGAATAACCAAATTCCATTAGTACAACTGGTGGACAAATATAAATTATCAACATTTACAGGTAAAGATTTAAAATTCATTACTTTATATGCTAAAGGTATAGCTCCAGAATATAGCGATTTGGATTCTGCCACTGTACAAAAGTTACATCAATATAATTTAAAAGTGCATCCTTATACGGTTAACACCGAAAAAGATATGAAGAAAATGTTGAGTATAGGCGTTGATGGTATCTTTTCAAATTATATTGATAAATATATTAAATTAAAAAACACAAATGATACATTATAGAAAAAATAAAGAATTTATGTATTATTTAGACCGCTAAAATTGCAAAATTGAGTGGTCTATTTTTATTTGTCTAATTAAACTAATGATCATTTCAACTTTTCTTTGTGTTTTCATTAATATTCTATATTTCTTTAAAAACTAATAAACATTTTCGACATTTTCTCTATTGCCTTATCTGATGTATTTTTTATATATTAAGAGGAAAGATGTGTACTTATATTCATTTTAATCTTTATAAAATAGTGCTCAAATCTAATATGTCTTTGCATGTTTATCTCGCTAAATAGATTAGTATATTAATAAATAAGTTACTAATAGCTATTCACGGTAAAACTTCTTTCTAAAAGATGCTTTAGAAAGAAGTTCGAAATATATACTTTGGAAAATTTAAAAGTAGTTTAAATATATTGTTATGTGTATAGTATGATTACAATCTAATATTAATAAAGGGGTTAAAAATGATAATAAGTAGAAAGAAGCCAATGATTTTATATGAAGAATATGGATCTAGAGAAGATGTTGATATTTACATTCAAAGGGTTAAAGAATTAGAAGTGGAGAATAATTATTCTTTTAAATTATTTATAAAGGTTTGTTCATTTTTGATAGTAATATCAATGCTTAGTTTAATTATTTTTAAATATAACAAGGGTTATCTTCCTATTTGATATCTCTTTTCTTAATTTGGCATAATTCAACTTATCGGAAGTACATATGCTTCAAAAGATACAGATGGTATAATAGTGAGGTCGCCTTAACTTCCGGCGGTATTTTCGGCGGAAGGAGGTGAGCATCTGTGGACTTTTTATTCGTAACGGTTATTGCACCTGTGATAACTGGATGTATTGTAGCTTGTTTTACCTATTGGTTAAACCAACGCAATAAATAGGCGACTATCCATATCACATAAAGAGCCCCAACCTACGGCAATAGGTTGGGGCTCGGTGTATATCTATGGACTTTCTATTCGTTACTTGTATTATAACATCATAGTGGAGAGGAATGCAAAATAAGAACAAATATACATAGTTTAAATAAAAATCAATTTACTTGGTTTTACCCCACCTAATTCATTCACTACTAGTATAGCTTGCGCTATGTCTTCAGCAGTGAATTCATCACTTAAATTAGAAAAAGTATTGTTAGTATCTTTTGCTAATTCTTCTACTTTTATTAAGTTCTTAAAAGTAGCGTCGTGTAAACACATATTACTTGAACTTGTGATCGTTTCTAAGAATTTATAACTAATATCGCTAGATTTAAAACTCTCATTTATGTCTTTGTGTGTCAATGAAAATTTTTGGTATAATTAAGAAAAATGAAGTAGCACGTCGTTTTAAAAATAGGCGGATTTAATTTATAACTTATACATCTGTTAATTTGTATGAAGTTATTTTCTACGTAATTTACATTATAATTTTAAAAACATTTTTAATAAGGGAGACAACATGAATTATAAAAAAGAGATAGAAAAGATGGGCTGGAATGAAGAAGAAATAACCAAAAGGATGAACAGTTTAGCAGATGACGACCCATATTTTAATACAAATGATATAACTCTAAACGCAGAGGATTTGAAGAAACGTTATAAGAATTTCATTGAAACAGATGAAGAGCAAGAATTAGCAGATGTTTTTTTTAATCAAGAAGACAAATGACATGAGTATGTAAAAAGCACCTAAAAGGGTGTTTAAAACAAGGTGTATTCCTCTTGTCCATGTTTATCTTTTTTAGCAAGGGGCAGGGGTTGCAGTCAAAAGATAGGTAATAATAAAATCTTGTTAATGGGTACTATAATCAAAGAATTGACGCTAATGTGAGAAATTTCTGGATATTATTATAAATATTACGTTTTGGCTAAACAACCGCAATAAGTAAGGCGACAGAGCCTTACTATTAAAAGCCCCCCCATTCACCAGCCATAGATTGAGGGTCCGGTGATTGATGAGTCTAATATTCATCTCTATTTTAGCTGTTTTATTACTTGTATTATTATTTGGTTTTGTATATGAAGGATATTATCAACATTATTCGTATTTATATAGAAATAGTATGTAAATTTAAAGGCTTGGGCTATGAAATTAAAAAAGATCTTATTAGTATAACTGTTAAAGTATTAACCATTATTACTATAATGTTGACAGGTATAAAGGGGTTTATAGATTAGTCATTTAATAAGGATGAGCTTTCTGGATACGTCTTTATTGCCTTTAGTATTTAAAATTATTGAGTTTGCTTTGCTTTATAAAAACAAGCTTATAGGCATTTTTCCGAAGAAGAGTGTTCAATAAAATTGGGAATTTACTATATACATATGATTATAATAATGTTTATTTTGTTTTTAGTTATGCTAAAAAGAGCGATAACTTGAAGTTTTAAATTCGTTAGATGAAACTAGTGACATACTCTAATTAAAGAGATATTAAAATATATTGCAATTTAAAATAATGTATCTTAAGGGGTTACTTTAATCATATAATAATTTAGAAACACTATATAAAAAGGTTAGTTTATTTGAAAGTAATTTTTAAGAGGAGTACTATTAAATTAATTAAAAGAAGGAGGTTTTATCAATGAAAGCAGCAGTTTGGTATGGTCAAAAAGATGTACGAATTGAAGACCGAAAATCAAAAGAGTTACAAGATAATGAAGTTAAAGTTAAAGTGTCTTGGGCTGGGATTTGTGGTACAGATTTACATGAATACTTAGAAGGGCCTATATTTATTTCCACAGACAAACCAGACCCGTTACTTGGTCAAAAAGCGCCCGTTACATTAGGCCACGAATTTGCAGGCGTAGTAGATGATATTGGTTCTAAGGTTACAAAATTTAATAAAGGCGATCGTGTTGTCATTAATCCTACAGTTTCAAATCATGAAAAAGAAGAAAATATTGATCTTTATGATGGTTATTCATTTATAGGTTTAGGTTCTGATGGTGGATTTGCAGAACTTACAAACGCCCCAGAAGAGAATGTTTATAAATTACCAGATAACGTTTCTGATAAAGAAGGAGCCCTTGTAGAACCGATGGCTGTTGCAGTTCAAGCAATTAAAGAAGGTGAAGTTCTATTTGGCGACACTGTTGCTATTTTTGGTGCAGGGCCAATCGGTTTGTTAACAGTCATAGCAGCTAAAGCTGCAGGTGCAAGTAAGATATTTGTTTTTGATTTATCAGAAGAAAGATTGAATAAAGCTAAAGCGATTGGTGCTACTCATACTATAAATTCTGGTGAATCAGATCCAAGTGATGTTATTAATAAACATACAGATAATGGAGTTGATGTAGCATTTGAAGTAGCTGGTGTAGCACCAACACTTAAATCTGCTATAGACGTTACTAAAGCAAGAGGTACTGTCGTTATAGTGTCTATATTTGGTCATCCTATTGAATGGAATCCAATGCAATTAACAAATACAGGTGTAAAGCTCACTTCGACAATTGCTTATACACCTACTACATTTCAACAAACAATAGATTTAATTAACGAAGGTAATTTAAAAGTTAAAGATGTCGTTACTGATGAGATAGAGTTAGATGATATTGTGGAGTCAGGATTTAAACAACTTGTAAACGATAAATCACAAGCAAAAATTCTCGTTAAGTTATAAAAGCTAATAAAAGAGCCAATCTAAATCAGAGTGGCTCTTTTATTAGCTAAAATATAGTTTTATTTAGTCAAGTGATTTTTAAATTTTTATAATTTGTTAATCTAAGCATTCTTAATGAACTTATTATTTAATAATTGTATTATTAAATACAAAACCAGGTTCAGCACCTAAAATGATAAGAAATATTTGTGAGTAGTCCACATTTTGGAATTTTAACATCATATCTTTAAAAAACACAAAATCACTATCTTTTTTAACTTTTGCTACTTCTTGTTCATATAATTTTAAAACAGATTCTCTTATTAAAATTGGTCTCTCATTTTGAATATTTTCACGGTTATCTGAAAACATAAGTGCTCCTAAATATTTATAATGGATACTTAATTGTCTTGTCAAACTAGCTATATATTCTAACTTTTCATACATACTAGGAAATTCGTTTCTTAGTTTTTTCAAATCTAACTTAATTTGGTTTAATTCTTCCATTTCATTAATCATTTTATCACTACTCCAATTCCCATGGCTTATTGATATCAAGAGAGTCAATTATATTTTTAGTTTGTGATCTTTTAATTTTTCGCATTTTAGCTCTTGCTTCGCCATCCATAAATAATAATTTTTCTTCTTTGGACTGAGGAGAGATTTTGGGTATTTTAATTGGTTTTTTCTTTTCATCCAAAGCTACAAAAGTAAGAAAAGCTACAGCAGCAATTTTTCTTTCTGCAGTAATCATATCTTCTGAAATGACTTTACAAAATATTTCCATAGATTTTTCTCCTGTATAAACTACATAAGATTCTATACAAACTGAATCAGATTGGGTGATTGGATATAAAAATTCTACTGAATCTGTAGAAGCTGTAACACATTCTTTAACTCTTGCATGTCTTCTAGCTGATAGTGTGGCGTTATTATCAATTTTTTTCATTAACACCCCCCCAAATAGTGTATTATAATTGTTTAAATCATTAATTAATACTTGGTCCGTACTGACAATTTTACTATCACTAGGAAATTTATAATTTTCCATAAAAAACTCCCGTTTCTATAATGTTTTACGTTCTAATTATAGAGCGAGAGTGTATAAATATAAAATATCCTTTTTTTATATAGCTATAAATTTCTCAAATGCTTTTATATTTAATAGTTAATTAAGAATTTTTCTTGGAGAAATTTAATCCAATTTTTTGTTAAAGAATCAACTATAATATCTTTTCTCCAAATAATAGTAAGTTCCCATTTCATGGAAGGTTTATTAATATCGATGACTTGTAAATTATTATCTAATAAGTCTAGTATTCCTTCGGGTAATATACATATCCCTAGATTATTTAATAATATTTCTTCTGTGAAGCTCCATTGAGTGGTTTTAAAAATCATATTAGGATTAAAGCCATAATTTCTACATGTATTTTTGATTTTATGGTTTAAATAGAAATCAGAATTAAATAAAATAAATTCTTGTTCTTCTAAATCTTTAATATCAATCGTTGTTTTTTAGATAATTCATGATTTTTTATGAACGACCAATTTTAATTTTTCTTCTAAAAAAGAGAATTTATTAAAGTTTTTATTATTTCTTCACGTTACCAGTTGTTTAAACTAATTATTTTTTATTATTCTGTATACCGTTGAACGACTTACACTAGTTTGCTTAGCAATTTCTTCTCCTGTAAGTTTTTGTTCATCGTATAGAAACTTAATTTCTCTTTTCTTATGGTCAGGTAATGAAGGCCTCCCGCCTTTTCGCCCTCTTGCTCGTGCTGCTTCTAATCCTTTTTTCGTACGTTCACTTAATAAGTTAGCTTCAAGTTCAGCAAATGCACTCATCATGGTAAAGAACATTTTACCCATTGCATCTTTGGTCGATACATTCATATCAATAATATGTAAATCAATGCTGTTTTCATCGAACCATTGAGATAACTCAATTAATTGTTTCGTTGTACGTCCAAGACGATCTAGTTTATAGATAACTAGAATATCTCCTTCTCGTAAATAATCCAAACACTTATCAAGTTCCGTTCTTTTCGTTTTGCGACCACTCGCTTTCTCTCTGAAGATACGTTCACAACCATATTCCTCAAGTTTATCAATCTGTCCATCAAGACTTTGATCTTGTGTTGATACACGTGCATAACCAATTTTAGCCATTTAAATACCACCTCTTTTAATCGTTTTATGGGTACTTATTAACGAAATCTAATTCTCGATGCAAATAAGCGCGTCTCTCATCGTCTGAAAACTCATGTTTTTCGAGAATTATGATACATTGATTATAACACAAGTTTATAGACTTAAATATCCAAGAAAAACCTCTTATGTCATTTTTGGAGTTATATGGCACAAATTTCGCGTCTTAAATGGCAAAACACCCCTTATTTAGTTAATAAGAGGTGTTTATTATTATCTCAATTTAAACTTTTCTATAGCTAATTTAATCTCGTCTCTAACACGCTGGAATTCTGACCATTCTTTACCTGCTGGATCATCAAAACCCCAATGCTCTTTTTTAACGTTTGGTGGTAAAATAGGACAATTATCGTCTGCATCACTACATAACGTTACGACCAAATCTGATTGTTTTAAAATATCATTATCAATCAAGTCTGACGTATGGTTTGATATATCAATATCCACTTCATTCATAGCTTCTATTGCTTTAGGATTAACACCATGTGTTTCAATACCGGCAGAATAGACATTCCAATCCTCACCCAATATTTCCCTTCCCCAACCTTCAGCCATTTGGCTACGACAAGAGTTTCCTGTGCATATAAAATAAATTGTTTTCTTATCCATAATTAAAGCCTCTTTTCTTAAAATATGATTAGTGTAAGGTATAAACCTAAGAGTGTTACAAATAGGACTGGAATAGTAATGATAATTCCAGTTTTAAAGTATGTTCCCCATGAAATCTTCACACCTTTTTGTGTTAAGACATGTAGCCACAATAATGTTGCTAAAGAACCAATTGGCGTAATTTTAGGTCCTAAATCAGAACCTATGACATTCGCATAAACCATACCTTCTTTTAATATTCCTGTAGCACTGGATTGACCAATCGCTATTGCATCTATTAAAACAGTTGGCATGTTGTTCATAATTGAAGATAAGAAAGCAGCTATAAAGCCCATACCCATGATACTGCTGAATAACCCATAACTTGAAATATTTGTTAGGATATCCCCAAGAATAGTTGTAATACCTACATTTTTTAGTCCAAACACAACAAGGTACATACCAATAGAAAATACAACAATATTCCATGGTGCGCCTTTAATTACTTGTTTTGTATGAACTGCTTTAGATTTACGAGCTAATATTACAAAGATAAGAGCAATGATACCAGCAATGATTGATACAGGTATTTGTATAAACTCACTAACAAGATATCCCACAAGTAGTATTGCTAATACAATCCATGAAAGCTTAAATAATTTAGGATCTTTGATTACATTTTTAGGGTCTGAAAGATTTTCTGTATTGAACGTTTTAGGTATAGATTTTCTGAAATATAACCATAAAACGAGAATACTAGCAATCAGAGAGAATATGTTGGGAATAATCATGCGACTAAAATATTCAATAAATCCAATATCGAAGTAATCTGCAGAAACGATATTCACTAAGTTACTTACAATTAAAGGTAGTGATGTAGTATCAGCAATAAAACCACTAGCAATAATAAAAGGAAAAATCACTTTTTTATTAAAACCTAGATTTCTTACCATTGCTAATACAATAGGAGTTAAGATTAAAGCTGCACCATCATTTGCGAAAAATGCTGCTACAATTGCCCCTAATATCATGATAAAAACAAACATTTTTAATCCATTACCGTTTGAAGCCTTGACCATATGTATCGCAGACCATTCAAAAAATCCAATCTCATCTAATATTAATGAAATAAGAATAACAGCTACAAATGTTAAGGTAGCATTCCAAACAATACCTGTTACTTCTAATACATCGGAAAAACTTACGACTCCCGTAATGATAGCAACGACAGCTCCAATTAAAGCTGTAATACCAATATCTAAACCTTTCGGTTGCCATATTACAAAGATTAAAGTTAAAAGAAAAATCACAATTGCTAAAATTGTCATCAACACTCACCTGATTTCATACTTTTACATACGCAGCGTTGGTTAGATGTGTTAATAATGTTCAAGTTTTGATTAATATAATCTAAAAATTCATGATTAAGTTGATACATATGTTTATTACCATTTTTTCGTGTAGTAACTAACTCGTTATCTACTAATGACTTCATATGATGACTTAGCGTAGGTTGGGAGAATTGAAAATGCTCTAGCAAGTCACAAGCACATAACTCACCACAAGATAGTAAATCCAGTATTTCCAACCTACTTGGATCTGATAAAACTTTTAATATTGTTGATAGTTCTTTATAAGACATGAATATACCTCCTAGACATTCAATAGATTAACATCTATATAGATTCATGTCTATATTATTTTATCTACTGTTTTTTATTCTATATATAGTTTGGCGTGTAATACCTACTTCTTTAGCTATAGTACTTATAGATTTACCTTGTTCAAGTAATTCAACAACTCGGTAATAAACCAAACGTTTTTGTGGGTCTTTAGCATTGGGAGAATACAGAACAGGTCTCCCTTTATATATCCCTTTTTCTTTGGCTACTTTAATACCTTGAGCTTGTCTACGTTTACTTTCATTTCTTTCTTGTTCTGAAATCATTGCTAAAATTTGGATAATTAAGTCTTTCATGAATTTATCTAGTAGTGGATTTCCAATCACTTCATTCATCATAGGTAAACTCGTTATCATTAATTGAACTTCTTTATCTTTTAAATAATTAACTGTTTGAATTATTTCATCATAATTTCGTCCTAGTCTATCAATAGATTCGACAATCAAACGATCTCCCATTCTTAAAAAATTTAATACTTCTTGAAAAACAGGTCTGTTTTCTATAGATTTACCTGATTGTTTTTCTGTGAAAATTTTCTCAGCACCAAAAGAGTACAAATTTTCAATTTGTCTATCTAAATTTTGATCAATGGTCGAAACTCTTGCATATCCAACTATCATTTTTAACACCCTTTCTCATACACCCTAATCATACAAACGAAAACAGCA
>NZ_ALPU01000016.1:0-9041 GCF_000294465.1 Staphylococcus sp. OJ82
TACAGTTTCTAAATGTATGATTAGGGTGTATGAGAAAGGGTGTTGAAAATGATAGTTGGTTATGCACGAGTATCAACCATTGATCAGAATTTAGATAGACAGATTGAAAATTTAGAAGCATTTGGTGCTGAAAAAATATTCACAGAAAAACAATCAGGTAAATCGATTGAAGATAGACCTATTTTTATAGAAACATTGAACTTTGTAAGAATGGGAGATCGTTTAATCGTTGAATCGATTGACCGTCTAGGAAGAAATTATGACGAGATTATTCAAACGGTGAACTATTTAAAAGAAAAAGAAGTTCAATTAATGATTACAAGCTTGCCTATGATGAATGAAGCAATTGGTAACCCATTATTAGATAAGTTCATGAAAGATTTAATCATTCAAATTTTAGCAATGATTTCAGAGCAAGAAAGAAATGAAAGTAAGCGTAGGCAAGCACAGGGTATTAAAGTAGCTAAAGAAAAAGGGGTTTATAAAGGCAGACCTGTACTTTATTCTCCCAATGCTAAAGACTCTCAGAAACGACTGGTATATCATCGAGTTGTAGAAATGCTAGAACAAGGCGTTTCGATTAGTAAAATTGCAAAAGAAGTAGATATTACCAGACAAACTGTATACAGAATTAAAGATAGTAGAGGATAAATACTATGTAATCTCATTAATATATTTATCTTCTTATTGCTTTCAAAAATAAAAAGGGGGATATTTTATGAATAATATTTATGATGACTCAGAATTTTTTGAAGGGTATAAGAATAAGAGGAATAGCCATTTAAGTTATAATGAGGTAGTGGAAATGCCTGAAATGAAACGCTTAATGCCTGACTTATTTGGAACGAAAATACTTGATGTGGGGTGTGGAATGGGAAATCTTATAACCTACATGTTAACGTATAATCCAAACCATATAACAGGTATCGAACAATCAAAAAACATGATAGATGAAAGTCGTAAGAAATTTAAAGATAAACCTGTGACATTATACCATGAGGATTTTATGACACTTAATATAGATGAAACCTTTGATGTCATAGTGTCTTCACTAGTATTTCATTACATAGAAGACTTTGAAAAATGTTGTCAAAAATTATACCAATTACTAAAAAGTGAAGGAACCCTTGTATTTACTATGGAGCATCCAATCCAAACAGCTACTATGGATTCAGAAGTTAAAAAAGAAGATGAAAATGGAGTTTATTTGCGAATGGAACGTTACTTTGATGAATCTATTCGTTCTGCTAACTGGATAGGAAAAGACGTTTTCAAATACCATCATACGATTGAAACTATTTTCAATAGTTTAATAAATAGTGGCTTTGAAATTGAATATGTTAAGGACCTTGGACAATCAGAAGAAGTATTTAAATATTATGATGAAGATCGTATTAATACGTTAAAACAGTTCCCTCCATTTATATTAGTTAAAGCAAGAAAGAAATGAATTTGCACATATTTTCGTTTTTGACACAAAACCTCTTAACTATAAATTAGGAGGTTTTTCTTGGATATTTAAGTCTATAAACTTGTGCTATAATCAATGTATCATAAATATCAAAAATCATGAGTTTTTAGACGATGAGAGACGCGTTTATTTGCATCGAGAATTAGATTTCGTTAATAAGTACCCATAAAACGATTAAAAGAGGTGGTATTCAAATGGCTAAAATTGGTTATGCACGTGTATCAACACAAGATCAAAGTCTTGATGGACAGATTGATACACTTGAGGAATATGGTTGTGAACGTATCTTTAGCGAGAAAGCGAGTGGCCGTAAAACGAATAGAACAGAACTTGATAAATGCTTAGATTATTTACGTGAGGGAGATATTCTAGTGATTTATAAACTAGATCGTCTTGGACGTACAACGAAACAATTAATTGAGTTATCACAATGGTTAGATGAAAACAGCATTGATTTACATATTATAGATATGAACGTATCGACTAAAGATGCGATGGGCAAGATGTTCTTTACCATGATGAGTGCATTCGCTGAACTTGAAGCTAACTTATTAAGTGAACGAACAAAAAAAGGATTAGAAGCAGCACGAGCAAGAGGGCGAAAAGGCGGCAGACCTTCATTGCCTGACCATAAGAAAAGAGAAATTAAATTTCTATACGATGAACAAAAACTTACAGGCGAAGAGATTGCTAAACAAACAGGAGTGAGTCGTTCTACTGTATATAGAATAATAAAAATGAAGTAGTAAAAACAAATAATCACAGGAAGAAAACTAATGAAAGGAGAATCTCTAATTTGAAGATTCTCCTTTCATTAGTTTTTATAACCTATATTATAATTTAACGAGAATTTTTGCTTGTGATTTATCGTTTACAAGTTGTTCAAATCCTGACTCTACAATATCATTTAACTCAATTTCATCAGTAACGACGTCTTTTACTTTTAAATTACCTTCGTTAATTAAGTCTATTGTTTGTTGAAATGTAGTAGGTGTATAAGCAATCGTCGAAGTAAGTTTTACACCTGTATTCGTTAATTGCATTGGATTCCATTCAATAGGATGGCCGAATATAGAAACTATAACAACAATACCTCTTGCTTTAGTAACATCTATTGCAGATTTAAGTGTTGGCGCTACACCAGCTACCTCAAATGCTACATCAACGCCATTATCAGTGTATTTACTAATAATATCACTTGGGTTTGATTCACCAGAATTTATCGTATGAGTAGCACCTACTGATTTAGCTTTATTAAGTCGTTCTTCCGATAAATCGAAAACAAATATTTTGCTAGCACCAGCTGCTTTGGCTGCTATAGTTGTTAATAAACCGATTGGCCCTGCACCAAAAATAGCAACAGTATCGCCAAATAGAACTTCTCCTTCTTTAATTGCTTGAACTGCAACAGCCGTCGGTTCTACAAGGGCGCCTTCTTTATCAGAAACATTATCTGGTAATTTATAAACATTCTCTTCTGGGGCGTTTGTAAATTCTGCAAATCCACCATCAGAACCTAAGCCTATAAATGAATAACCATCATAAAGATCAATATTTTCTTCTTTTTCACGATTTGAAACTGTAGGATTAATGACAACACGATCGCCTTTATTAAATTTTGTAACCTTAGAACCAATATCATCTACTACACCTGCAAATTCGTGGCCTAATGTAACGGGCGCTTTTTGGCCAAGGAACGGGTCAGGTTTGTCTGTTGAAATAAATATAGGGCCTTCTAAGTATTCATGTAAATCTGTACCACAAATGCCAGCCCAAGACACTTTAACTTTAACCTCATTATCTTGTAACTCTTTAGATTTTCGATCTTCAACTCGTACATCCTTTTGACCATACCAAACTGCTGCTTTCATTGATAAAACCTCCTTGTTTTAGTTAATTTAATAGTATGCCTTTTAAAAGTTACTTTCAAATAAACTAACCTTTTAATATAGTGTTTCTAAATTATTATATGATTAGAGTGTGCCCAAAAGCTACATCTATTTTATATTGAATATCTTTTTTTTGCTTATTATAATATTTGACACTAATTGCAAAATCATTTTCTGTTACAACGTGATAAATTACAACAACAGAATCTTCACCGATGGCTTTTTCTAAATAGTCAGGGATAGCACTAAAATCATTTTCGAAATCATAGGATAATAATATATTTTTGAACATTTACACCACTCTCCTATTAATTATTATTTAGATGCCCATTACTTATGTATATATCCTGAATATATATGCTTATTTCCATATTCAAATTATTCAAATATATTCCTTGAATTAATATATTTCAGATTCACTATTGAATAATCTTTTTATTGTGCTATGATTCTAAACATCTGTTTTTTATAGTTAGGAGTTATTAACGTGATGAGTAAAAAAAACAAAGTTTCCAATGTTTTTATATATTCCGCCAGTATCATTGGAATACTTGTATTGTTAGGTACATTCTTTCCTAAACAATTTGGAGAAATTACCAATGCTATATCAGCTTGGGTGACAAATACATTTGGTTGGTATTATATGTTGCTATATGCGGTCATCATAGCTTTTTCTATTTTCTTAATATTTAGCCCAATAGGAAAATTAAAGTTAGGAAAACCAGAAGATGAACCAGAATTTAAAACAATTTCTTGGTTAACAATGTTATTTAGTGCCGGTATGGGTATTGGTTTAGTATTTTATGGTTCCTCTGAGCCAATATCACATTACCTCTCTCCACCAAATGCAAAACCAGAAACACAAGAAGCTATGGCAGAAGCTTTTAAATCTACATTTATGGACTATGGTTTTCATACATGGTCAATATATGGCATTGTAGCATTGGTTCTTGCATATTCTCAATTTAGAAAAGGAGAAAACGGATTAATTTCAAGAACTCTAAGACCTTTATTAGGGAATAAAGTAGAAGGACCTTTAGGAGTTGTTGTCGATGTATTAGCTGTATTTGCTACTGTTATTGGAGTGGCAGTGTCATTAGGAATAGGTGCAATACAATTAAATGGTGGTTTAAATTATTTATTTGGAGTTCCTAATAATATAATTGTACAAGGTATAATTATCGTTGTTATAACAGTATTATTTTTGTTTAGTGCTTGGACAGGTTTAAGCAAAGGTATACAATACTTAAGTAATCTAAATATGGTTTTTGCAGCTATTTTATTAATTGTTATTCTTATTGTTGGGCCTACAATCCTCATTTTAAATATTATGACCAGTTCAACAGGAGATTATTTAAATAATTTAATTATTAATAGCTTGGATGTTGCTCCATTAAATCAACAAAAATCTATGTGGTTAGATTCTTGGATGCTCTATTATTTAGGATGGTGGATGAGTTGGAGTCCATTTGTAGGTGTATTCATTGCTAGAATATCAAAAGGACGTAGTATTAGAGAATTTTTAATTGCGGTTTTAAGTGTACCTATTACAGTTAGTATTATTTGGTTTAGTGCTTTTGGTACAACAGGTATTGAAATAGGAAAAGTAAATAGTAGTATATTTAAAATGCCACCCGAAACTCAATTGTTCGGTATTTTTAACGAATTGCCGTTTGGTTTCATTTTATCTATTATTGCTTTGGCTTTAATAGCTTCTTTCTTTATTACTTCTGCCGATTCTGCTACTTTTGTTTTGGGTATGCAAACTTCATTTGGCAATTTAAATCCTTCAGGTTTTGTGAAAATTATATGGGGCGTAGCTTTATCTACTATTTCTTATATATTATTATTAGCAGGTGGAAATACTAGTTTAGAGGCACTCCAATCGGCAGCCATTATATCTGCGTTTCCATTTAGTATCGTTATTATATTAATGATGGTGTCATTTTATAAAGAAGCAAATCGGGAAAGAAAATACTTAGGTTTAACATTACAGCCAGATAAAAAACATTTTGAAGATATTATTGATAAGTAAAAGAGAGAAATTTATAATTTTCCTTATTTAGACAGAATTTGATTTTGAAACGATTAAGAGACTCCTTATTGAAAAAAGGAGTCTCTTTTTGATATATATTCTGATAATCATCGATTATGTAAATTAAAAATATAAGGAAAAGACGCTTAATTTACTGATTCGATAAATACTGTTTTATCGATAGCGTTGGCTTGTTTTAATTGTAATTCTAAGTAATTATCGAATATGTCTTTGTGTTGTGTAACTTCATTTAGCGCATTGATTAGTAATTCAGGATCCTCTACATCGAATAAATGATTTGGTGCTGTTACTACCTTATTGTGCGCAGTGGCATCATAACCTAAAATTAATAGTTTGTAGTCAAAAGCTGCCCTAACTGCATCTAATATTTCGTTGCCTTTATTAATATCTAAATAGATATCGCATTTTTTATAAAGTGCTTTAAATTCAGTCTTTTTAGCATTTGGATATAATTTAGCATTGGTATATTTATTCAAGTTCATTAATATCTTAGACATTTCAGTCATAGCTGCAATATGAAAATCTAAATGTGGATGTGCTTGTACAATTTGTTCTAAATGCGGTATTTGGTCAGAATTTGTTAGTGTTAGCACTTGGTTAGAATGATGATTAGACTTCAGGAATTTATATACATATCCAGATTTATATATTCTATTTTTCCATTTATCACTAATGGATGATTTAAGTTGTTCATAGGCTTCATCGCTCGGCACAATAATACTGAATGATCTACGTTCTTTAGATAGTATATTTTCCATATGACGAATAATATAGCTCGTAATATCACCTTGCCAATAAAAATAATCATTGCTAGGCTCGCTTAAACCATTCATCACTGCGGCTGGTACTGAAAATGAGTTGATTAAAAATTGTTCTGATTCTAACCCTGCAACTTGGATATAGAAATTAACAAATTGTATTTTCGAATGGAAGAAGTATTCTTTGCCTTGCCAATTCAAAATAACATCATTTGTGATGAAATTCTCAACCATAAACACTTCACCTTTAGCGTTATAGTAACGTTTTAATATTCTTTTATGGGTATTAGGATCTAATACTACTTGTGCATAACTGTATCCGTATTTATTATAATAATCAATATACTGCGTATGCCCTTGTTTATTTAACCACTCGATACGTTCTACGATTCTATGTTTATAATTCTTTTTATAAATAATTCTCGCTTTAATATCTCCTGTATCTTTAATTACAGCATCGTTATTATTGCCTTCAATCAACCAGAATTTCGGTGTTTTAACTTGGTTAAAAAATAATGGTTTAACTGGCAAATTTTCATTTTCTGCAAAGAATTCATATGGGGTTTTAACATCATCAGGAAGAAAGCCATCTGCTTCAATAACGATTGTTTGTCTATTCATACCAGAAAATTTAAATGAATTATAAAGGACTATTGTTTGTTTATCGAAAGCTTCAAATAAATTAATCATAAAGCACCTCTTCAATTAAATTATTCCATTGGATTTTTACAGCATCTTGTGTAAATTGTTCAGCAACTTTATAAGATGCCTCATGGAAATCATTTGTATCATTTTCAAAAAATCGAATTATAGCTTCAGCAATTTTTCCTACTATTTCTGACTCTGACTCTACATTTAATTTAATAGGTATGAGATAGCCATTTTCTTTGTCCTCAATAAAAGTCGGATTTCCATAATTAACATCAAAACCAATAAGCCCTAATCCTGAACCAATCGCTTCCATCAATGTTAATCCAAAGCCTTCACTCGTTGATCCTGATAGAAACAATTCATAATTCTTATATACTTGATTTAAATTTACATGGCCATGTAAAGTGATATAACTTTCTGCATTATTTTCACGAATAAGGTTATGCAATGTCTGCTTTTGAGCACCTTCTCCATATATATCAAATGTTATTTCAGGTCTTTGTTGTTTCGCAATTGCGACTGCTTTAACTAACCAATCTACACGTTTTTCAGCTGCTAATCTTGAAGCAGTAATAATAGAATAAGGTTTTCTATTTAAAGGTTGTGTTAAAGTTGTTAAATTGCCTACAGGTATTGTATATATTTTAGGCATGATATGATTATACTTTTCAAATTGTTCTGTCAGCAGTTTATTTTGAATTTCCGTTGCTGTGATAAAGAAATCTATTTCCTGCGCATTAGTGAATACATATTCATAATGATTATTCCAAAGTATATAATCGTCGTTCGTTGTCGATGCATTATAATGTTCTGCATGAATTACTACACCTAATTTAGCTTGATTTTTATTTTCTATCATAACTTGACTAATATCTTTTGAGCGATCTAATAAAATCATATCTTTCTGCGACAACTGAAGTTTTTCCATAAAATATGCAATAAAATTTTGTTTGGAATATAATATTCTATCTTTAAAGACAAACATACTATCATCACCATTTACATATTCATTATATGCTGTAGAACCGTCTTCATTGTAAAAGACTCTCATATATAATTTAGCCATATTATCTTCAGGTGCGTAATACTCTGAAAAGACACGTACATAGGAATAATAATCTTTGCGTAGTAATTTCCCTCTTGATACATATTCTACTCTATCAACAATATCACTATCTTCGTCTTTCAAATGACACACGATATAGTTACTATTTTTATTAAAGAAATATTTTTTGATTTTTACTTCATCTTTTGTTTTAGTGATGTCGTCATTGAGTGATTGAATAATATCATCTAATTTAACACTTGAAGGTGCTATTTTTATATCTGTGAAAAATTGGTATAACCATATCACTTCATCATCATTAAACCCTAAATTTTTTGTTAAAGTTTGTATATTTTCAGTTTTTATAAATTCTAAAAACACGAACTTTAATGTTTCTTCTCTTCCTCTTAAAGCTTGAGCTCTGTATAGTTGGGCATACTCTACACCACTACTCGCCCATCCAATGCCATAGTTCATGTTATATATCGTCATGTATTACACCTCAGTAACTAAAGTTAAAATCACAAATTTACTTATTAAACAAACAATTTTACTATACTTAAAATCATCAACGACAATATGATAAACATAGCAAAAAACTTAAGTGTCAGAAATTCTTTTTTTACTTTTTGTTGATCTTTTTCAGCATCATATTCATTTAATTCTTCTTCAATTTGTCTATTTATTTGATCTAATTCTTCTTTTTCACTCATATATTACACTTCCTATAACTATAGAAATATTTATTAACTTATTATAACAAAATAAGCCAAGGAGAATACCCTCAGCTGTATTTTGTATTGATATTCAAATCAAATGTTATTAATTATTATCAGTTTCTTTTTTACGACGTCTTCTCAGTAGTGCCAAACCACCTAGTCCAAGAATACCCGCTAACAATCCGTTTTTCGTTGTATCGTCACCTGTATTTGGTAACTCTGAATCTTTGTCTTTATCTTTTTCATTTTGGTTCGCTTCATTCTCAGAATCTGAATCATTTGCTGATTCTAATGTGTTTGTAGAATCTAATGAATTATTTGGATCAAATGAAGTCATTGATTCGCTCTCGCTCAACGATTCAGATGTACTCAATGATTCGCTTTCGCTTAATGACTCAGATGTACTTAATGATTCGCTCTCGCTCAACGATTCAGATGTACTCAATGATTCG
>NZ_ALPU01000017.1:0-753 GCF_000294465.1 Staphylococcus sp. OJ82
TTCTGATGTACTTAGTGATTCACTTTCGCTTAATGACTCAGATGTACTTAGTGATTCACTTTCGCTTAATGACTCAGATGTACTTAGTGATTCACTTTCGCTTAGTGATTCTGATGTACTTAATGACTCACTTTCACTTAATGATTCTGAGGTACTTAATGACTCACTTTCACTTAGTGATTCTGAGGTACTCATTGATTCACTTTCACTTAGTGATTCCGAGGTACTCAACGATTCGCTCTCGCTTAGTGATTCCGACGTACTTAGTGATTCACTTTCGCTTAGTAATTCTGATGTACTTAGTGATTCACTTTCGCTTAATGACTCAGATGTACTTAGTGATTCACTTTCGCTTAGTGATTCTGATGTACTTAATGACTCACTTTCACTTAATGATTCTGAGGTACTTAATGACTCACTTTCACTTAGTGATTCTGAGGTACTCATTGATTCACTTTCACTTAGTGATTCCGAGGTACTCAACGACTCACTCTCACTTAGTGATTCTGACGTACTTAATGATTCACTTTCGCTTAGTGATTCCGATGCGCTTAATGACTCACTTTCGCTTAACGACTCGGACGTACTTAATGATTCGCTTTTGCTCAGTGATTCCGACGTACTCAATGATTCACTTTCACTTAGTGATTCCGATGTACTTAATGACTCACTCTCGCTTAACGACTCCGACGTACTTAATGACTCACTTTCACTTAATGATTCTGACGTACTTAACGATTCGCTTTCGCTTAG
>NZ_ALPU01000018.1:0-6010 GCF_000294465.1 Staphylococcus sp. OJ82
TCGGCATTTTCATTTGATTCTTTAGCCATATCTTCTTGCTTCCCATTAGTTGAATCAGCTATTTCATTTGATTCATTTTCTGTTACCCTGTTGCTTACTTCATTAAATCCTTCTTCGGCCGATTTAATAGTATCTGCATCTGCTACGCTATTTTGTGAAATGAAAAACACAGCACCTATAACAACAGATCCAATACCAATTTTAAATTTTCTTATAGAAAATTTCTGATTTTTAATATTTCTTCTCATTATATTTATCTTCTCCTACTTCCTCTTATTTTTTCAGTGTTATTATACACTAAACATAATAATAAAGATATAAAATTTGAAGTAATTCTAATTTTAAAAAATATACTGGAATTTTTAATGCAATCCAATGATAGCTATTAGCATAAAATTTATTTTATAAGAAATTCGTGCTACAAATAGAGGAAGAGAAACGTAGTATAATATATTACTGAATAATTAAAAAAATCAGAAGTAACAGTAGATTCACATATGAGAAGTACTATCTTTTTTAGGAGTCAAATAACAATTTTTCATATTATCATTATAAATTATGATATTTTAAAGTAAAAAAAAATTTAGAAGAAATAAATGGAAAAGTTTCTTTTGATAGCGAAGCATATAGTATAAAGAAACTAATAATACATTTAAGCCCAGGACTTTTTGTTGCTTTAAGATATATTGATCCAAGTAATTGGATTACTTCAATAGCAGGATCAGCAAGACTTGGATGTATGCTATTATTTATAATATTATCTAGTTTATCAGCCATGTTACTTTTATGAAGAGTTAGGATTTCATTACACATTTATAGATAATTTAAATGGGGAGTTAATATTTAAATATAAATAACACCAAAGATTTTAATATTGATAAAGAACTTTTTATCCTAACATACATCAATAAGATAAATGAAAAACATTAGATTCATAATTCAATCCCTCAAAATCTACATCGAAAGATTTGAGAAATTGAATTACTGAAGACTTTTTTCAACTTTATATAGATGTTTATATCAATTTTTTAGTCTACTTATAATCTAACCATAAAAGCACTTCGCAACGATAAATGTTACAGTTGATAAACAAATAGATACAATAATGACAACTATTAATGGTTTGAAAGCACGATCTTTTAAATCTTTAAAGGAAACATTTAACCCTAATGCAACCATTGCCATCAATAAGCATATAGTCGTGACATTATCGATAATTTGCATAACCATGTGTGGCAATGGCACATAAGTATGGAACAGTGCCATCATGATAAAACCAAGTAAAAAGTAAGGTACATCAATACGTTTTTTTTCGGTCTCGCCATGTGATTTAAATCTCATAATTAGAATTAAAATAATACTCAAAGGTATTAATAAAAACACACGTCCCAGCTTTCCTAACAACCCAATACTCAAAGCTGCTTGACCTGAGAAATCCGCAGCAAGAATTACATGTGCAATTTCATGTAAACTTGTGCCTGACCAGACCCCAAATACTTCAGGAGATATTGTAAAAACAGAATATATCACAGTATATGCAAGTGAAAATATAGTGCCAATAAGTGCGACAATCCCGATACTAATCGCAGAATCTTTTTCTCTGGATTTTAATATTGGAGATATTGCTGCAATAGCCGCCGCGCCACATACCCCAGTGCCAATACCTAATAATAGCGTGAGGTGTTTATCTCCTTTAATGTATTTATTTAGTAACAACATTAATCCGATACTAAAAAGGATGACTCCAATATCGATTAATAACAAACCGCTACCTTTTCCTATCACATCATAAATATTTAACTTTAATCCATATAATATAATAGCTAATTTCAGTAACCGTTTAGATGAAAATGCGATGCCTGAACGATATGCTTCAGGGTAACCCTTAAAATGTCTATATAGAATCGCAATCAGTATAGCAATTGTTAAAGCGCCTATCTTATCTAAAAATGGTAACTTTGAGCCTAATAAACTTATAACTGCGATGATAAATGTGAATAATAAACCATAAATAAAGGCTTTACTTTTTAAGGACTTCACTTTTTAACTCCTCCTTTATCAAAAGCTTAGCACCGCAAAGTTATAACGTGAAATAAATATTAAGTATATTACTCATAACAACTTTGTTATAATAGAGGGACTCAAATGTCAGGAGGCCTAGTTAATGGATTCATTAAAAGTTCTAACTGAAGTAGTTAAAACGCAAAGCTTTACTAAGGCTGCAGAAAATTTATATACTTCACAGCCATCAATAAGTCGTGATATTAAACGATTAGAACTGGAATACGATGTAAAAATTTTCGAATTTAGACATTCTAAAATGTCTTTAACGAGTGATGGGGAGAAACTATTTCAATATGCTTTAAAGCGTGAGCATTTAGAACAAACCTTAAGACACGATTTGAAAATGCAGCCTGATACGATTTCGGGAGATTTAACGGTAGGGAGTAGTTACACGTATGGCGAATATCGATTGTCACAACATCTTACTGATTTAGTAAAAAAATATCCTGAATTATATATTCATGTGCATTTAAATAATTCTGACACAGTATTACAACATATTAAGAATAACATTATCGATTTAGGTATAATCGAAAAAGAGGTTCAAAGCAATATCATATACAGTAGACGTATTGCTCAAGATGAAATAGTATTAATTCGTAAAAAATCATCATCTCCAAATAAAGCAATATGCTTTATCAGAGAACGTGGATCAGGTACAAGAGTCTATCAAGAAAATGCTTTATCACAAATGACTTCATCCTCTTATTTAGTAGAAATTAATAACACAAATCTAATTAAAAATATGGTCCATGCTGGTAACGGCTTTTCTATTGTTTCTAAATCCACATTAACACCTTATGATTTAGAAAAACTAGAAGTAACAAACTTAGACATCACACGCTATTTCTATTTAGTCATACATAAAGATAAGTATATTGATACGAAGCTTAATGAAGTCATCAAAAATTTGGTTTCATAAATTTTGATTTTTGTATTATTTATTTTAAATTTAATACACGTTCCAATGAAAATCTATTTTATAAATGGCTAAATATCTGTTTAGAGCGCATCCAAGAAAATATAAGCATCTAACTACATTTTTAAAATCTAATACTAAAAAAATAAATATAAAGTATAAACTCTCAATATATAACATTCATAATTTATCCTTTAAATTCTTGACAATTAGCGTCGAAAATATTAAAACGATACCTTGTAACTAATATCGTATATATCACTTTGCATTTCTCTCCACTATAATGTTATAATGTGTTTAACAAAAAGTAGTTCCATTGGAACACCGAACCCCCAACCTACTGGAATAGGTTGGGGGTTCTTTTTGGTGGGCTATGTCGCCTTATTATTTATTGCGACTGTTTAGCCAAAACGTAAAAGCCGCAATTATGCATCCTGAAACAACAGGTGCAATTACACTAACAAAAAGCAGTTCCACTGGTCTCACCTCCTTCCGTCGAATATATCGCCGGAAGTTAAGACGACTCTGTTATTATATCATTTGTGAAAGTGTAAGCATATCCACTTCCGATAAGTTGAATTATGTATATTTATTTTTCATTGTCCTCAATAATAGAGTTTTCATTTTAACTATTTACCGTGGTTATTCTTTTTCAGTAACTTCTCATATATATCTTGATGACTTTTTATTTTAGCAATAGTAGAATTGCGTTTTCCATATTTAATTCTTAGATCGTTATATATATTTAAAGAGTTAGCAACAAACATTATAAATGTTATTAAAATAGAACTCATAACATATGCTAAAGTTTTTCCAGCAGCTGCATCAAACAAACTTAATATCACTAAACCATTAAGTCCGGCTACGCTTAACCAACTTTTTTGACATAATTTATTATATTTTTTAGTTATACTTTGTATGTCAGGAATTGAGTTATAAATTTTTTGGGCATGTTCTAGCTTCACTTTATAAGTAAAATCATTCTCTATTATTCTTTTACCAATTTCTGACTGGATGTAATTGATAGTACTATAAGCATTCTGACTCTCTCTTCTATATCTAAGACAATCTTGATAAATAATATCTCCATACCTATCTTTGTATATTTCTTTCCTAATAAACGCAACAAAACCTATTAATATAGATATAAATAAAAACAAAATGTAAAATATATTAAGCAAATCATATATCATGCCTTCACTAATATTTGTGAAATATACTAACAGTATAAACAGTAAAACAAATGTAGTTATTGCTGAACTTAGCTTCAAACTTTCAAGCCAGATACTAGTCTTATTACTAGCATCCCTTTTTTCTTTGACCCATTTCCAGATATTATAAATAGTGGTTCCAATAGTAACTATTATTAGTATTACTGTATATATATTATTCATAAATTTAATTTCCTTTCTACTAAATTTTCAAAATCAAAACAAACACAAGATTAGAAATATCTTCTTAGTAAGTTAAAAGAGGTAAAAGCTAAAATAAAAACTTATTGTTTCTTTCATTACCTTCTCTTATTTTTTAAATCTAAATAAAAATTAATCTCTTAAATCAAATTTCACTATATATCTAAATCCTTTTTTAGTTCTACTCTAAGTTACTTTTCCATTGAAAACTTTTTATTTTTAATGGAATTCGACTTATTCATCGTGAATAAAAAGGTATTAAAAACTTATTCATGAAGAATAAAAGTAGAGATGGAAAGCTCTATATCAAGGTGATTTTGAATAAAAAATGTAAACTCTTCGATGCCATTTACGTACAAATGCATAACTTTATAATCACTTGATTTTAGGGTGTACAAATATCAATAAAATACTATTATACCAATGTTTTAACTAAACTGAACGACTCAGAAATATTAAGAGAAAATACATCAGCTATGCTGATTGACACGCAAGTGGCATTGTATTTCCTTATGCTCTTATTTTTTATTCTTAAATCTGCATAAAAAATAATTAGATTTTAATAAAATCAACCAACACGTATACCAAAAATCATTATAAAGACTATATTCATTGAAATATTAAAAGGAATATTTTATAATTCTTAAATTATTTTTTGACTTTTTGAATTACATTTACTTAAGATATACATTAATAAAAAATGGACTTCTATATTTAGGAAGTCCATTTGCTAAATTGAATTTTATAATTCTTCTTCACCTACTGAATATCCGGAATCTATTTCTTCTTCATCATATGTCCCACCATTCAAGTAAAAGTCTTGAATTTTTTCTTTAATTGATTTTTCATTTTCTATTATTTCATCCTCCGGAATTTTTTATGACTTACACACTTCATGTTCACTATTTATATACTAATTTAAAATTTTCATCTGTTTTTTGACTCTACATGTAAATTTTATTCAACTATGATTCTCTAATCATAATTAAAATCTCAATTAAAAAATGACCTTCTGCATTAATTCATAATACGATTAGGTCATTTTCTACTCACAATTTTGATTTATAAAATTCGAAGTAGTGTATTAATTATATTTAATCCTTTGCTCTTTTATATTCGATTAACTCTTTATTAACATCTAATTGTAGTTTTTGTTGTTGTTTGAAGAGTATCATCAAATCTTCAATCAAGTTTTCTTTCTTACTAATGTCCCTCTTAAGATATTCATTATTTTTTCTAATTTCCTTGATCCTTTTCTTTAGTAAATCTTTTTCCATATGAAGAACGTTAATTTCTTTCTCTTTACCTTTTAAACCTCCATTTGATTTTTTTAATAGTCTCTCTCTTATAAAGTTTTCTACGTCTATATCAATTTTATAGACATTTTTTTCTTTAATTACTGATAAGTTCTGAGGTAGGTTTTGTAAATAATTCCAAATTGTTGTTCGTGATACATTTAGTTCTGTCGATAATTGACTTATACTTTTCATCATGAAAAATCTCCTTTTTGATTTTTCACTACTTCTATTTTAACTTTTTACCACCTAGTGTGATTTTAACAGTTATCAAATTGATAGTCGTATAAACAATATCAAAAAAACATAAAAAGAACGCT
>NZ_ALPU01000019.1:0-6095 GCF_000294465.1 Staphylococcus sp. OJ82
TGATTATAACCCTCATTTTCATGTGTTAATTGCAGTGAATAAATCATATTTTAAAGATACAAAGTCTTATATTAGTCAACAAGAATGGTTAGATTTATGGCGTGATGTAACTGGCATTTCAGAAATCACACAAGTTCAAGTTCAAAAAATAAGACAAAATAATAATAAAGAGTTATATGAAATGGCTAAGTATTCTGGTAAAGATAGTGATTATTTAATAAATCAAAAAGTATTTGATGCATTCTATAAATCACTTAAAGGTAAACAGGTATTAGTTTATTCAGGATTATTTAAAGAGGCTAAAAAGAAATTAAAAAATGGGGATTTAGATTATTTAAAAGAAATTGATCCAACCGAATATATCTATCAAATTTTTTATATTTGGAAACAAAAAGAGTATTTAGCTAGTGAACTTTATGACTTAACAGAACAAGAAAAAAGAGAAATCAATCACAAAATGATAGACGAAATCGAGGAAGAACAATAACAAAATATAAGTGCTAACAGCTGACCTCCCGATAACACCATGTAGTTATTGGGAGGTCAGCTGTTGAATTATGCACGAGTATTTTAAAAGTTATTGTGATGACGACGATAAACGATTATCAAAAGTATAATGTTAAAATGCTTTATTATACTAACGTTATATAAACATTATACTTTCGTTATACAAATTTTAACCCTGTTAGGAACTATAAAAAATCATGAAAATTTTAATTTGCATGTAACTGGGCAGTGTCTCAAAAATTCGACACTGGTTTTGCTCGAATTTTAGTTTGTGAAATTAAGATATATTTATTTGGCTCATATTTGCGTTTTAAAAGCTTATGTAGATTTTTAGGCATAAAACTATATGATTTACCCCTAAATCTTTAAAATGCCCCCTTAAAATTCAAAATAAAGGTATTTAAAATTTAAATAGTTCTTGTGATAAAGTTTGCTAAAAAGGAGTGATTCTATGGCTGCTATGTGGTTATCGATTATAGGTATGTGGTTTTGTATTGGAATGGCATTTTTTGCTATCAAAGTGAGTAAGAATAAAAAGTAGACCACGCATTTATGCCGAGAAAATTTATTGATGTTGAGAAGAACCCTTAACTAAACTTGCAGACGAATGTCGGCATAGCGTGAGCTATTAAGCCGACCATTCGACAAGTTTTGGGATTGTTAAGGGTTCCGAGGCTCAACGTCAATAAAGCAATTGGAATAAAGCAATATTTATTTAGTTGTTAATTTTGAAATTAGTAAAAATATTATCCAAAATGCTACTCCGAAGCTTATAAATATACCAAAAACTTTTAAATAGTCTAAAAAAACATTTAATTTAAACCATCCACTGAGAAGTAAAATTGGATAGATTGTAACAAGCATTAGAACGAAATGAACAATGGTTTTTTGTTTCAAATTTAGCGTATTAATTTCGTATATAAAAGAGCTTAATCCTAAAATTAATATTATAAGACTTGTAATAAATGTACCTTTTGCTTGGTAATTTTTTTCTTGTAGCAATAGAATTAAGGAAATAAAACTCATTACAGCAAAGGGAATTATAGCTCTATAAAAAATTTGTAGAATCATAAAATCAACTCCGTTTTTTTGTTTTTTTTAAAACGAGTGAAACGAGTTTCTTCTTGTCTTGATAATAAGGGTAACTATTGCCGGCGAGGCTAGTTACCCTTAAAGCATTGATATGCCTGGTTTTAGACCCAAAAAAAGTTGCTTTTTTCAGCATACTCATGTAGTGTTTTAGGTGTCGAATCTAAAAACATTATGAGAAAGGAGAAAAAGCAACTTTTTTTATTGTCATAGTTTGTGAAAACTAAGTTGTTTTTATGTGTTATAACATGGAAAAGTATACTGAGAAAAAACAAAGAAATCAAGTATTTCAGAAATTTATTAAACGTCATATTGGAGAGAATCAAATGGATTTAGTTGAAGATTGCAATACATTTCTGTCTTTTGTAGCTGATAAAACTTTAGAAAAACAGAAATTATATAAAGCTAATTCTTGTAAAAATCGATTTTGTCCTGTCTGTGCTTGGAGAAAAGCTAGAAAAGATGCGTTGGGTTTATCTCTGATGATGCAATATATTAAGCAGCAAGAAAATAAAGAGTTTATCTTTTTAACTTTGACTACACCTAATGTAATGAGTGATGAATTAGAAAATGAAATAAAACGTTACAACAATTCTTTTAGAAAACTTATAAAAAGAAAAAAGTAGGTAATGTTATAAAAGGATATGTTCGTAAGTTAGAGATTACATATAATAAAAAAAGAGATGATTATAGGTTCTGTTGCAAAGTAAAAAATATAGCTAACCACTAATTTATCATGTCAGTGTTCACTTAACTTGCTAGCATGATGCTAATTTCGTGGCATGGCGAAAATCCGTAGATCTGAAGAGACCTGCGGTTCTTTTTATATAGAGCGTAAATACATTCAATACCTTTTAAAGTATTCTTTGCTGTATTGATACTTTGATACCTTGTCTTTCTTACTTTAATATGACGGTGATCTTGCTCAATGAGGTTATTCAGATATTTCGATGTACAATGGCAGTCAGGTTTAAGTTTAAAAGCTTTAATTACTTTAACCATTGCTACCTTCGTTGAAGGTGCCTGATCTGTAATTACCTTTTGAGGTTTACCAAATTGTTTAATGAGACGTTTGATAAACGCATATGCTGAATGATTATCTCGTTGCTTACGCAACCAAATATCTAATGTATGTCCCTCTGCATCAATGGCACGATATAAATAGCTCCATTCTCCTTTTATTTTGATGTACGTCTCATCAATACGCCATTTGTAATAAGCTTTTTTATGCTTTTTCTTCCAAATTTGATATAAAATTGGGGCATATTCTTGAACCCAACGGCTACAGTGATAACATCCTTGTTAAATGGTTTATATCTGAAATAGTTCATACAGAAGACTCCTTTTTGTTAAAATTATACTATAAATTCAACTTTGCAACAGAACCTAATTTTCACTGATTTTCCAGATGTTAAATGGTCTATTGGTTTTATAGTTTTAATGACAATTATTTATATTATTAGAGATATATTGGCTCCTAAACATAAAAAAAAGTGATGAAAATCGCGACGACTAATCACTTAAAACCAATACTGTTCTACGTGAAACATATATTAATAAAAACCTTTAACAAGACACATTAGTCATCAAAATTTTTATCAACATTTATTTAGGAAAAACACTAAATAGAGTGCTTTCGCTTATCATCTCTTATTTTATTTATATTTTCTTGTGTATATTACCTTTTAAATCACTACACCTAATAAGGTGTGGGGTTATTTTTATATCCAGAAATTAAAAGCCCTAACTACAAATAGTAGTTAGGGCTTTGGAAGCAATATTATACAAAATGACAAGAGAATATGTTTTGATTGGACTATTAATTCTCTAATTTCACTCTAGCACATGATAGTGCAGAGAAACATTATTGATTATCATAATTATTTTTTATTTTGCTACGTTAGGTATGATTCTACCGCACTCACTTTGTTCGTTTGCTACAGCATGAATATAAAGGTCGAACTAAAGATTCTGACCTATATTCACGCTAAAAATCCCCTCAAAACCAATATAACTAATTTTAATTATTCTTTATTCTTGAGGTAAATGAATGAAATTGGTCGTATAAGCAATCGAGTGTTTAGGAATGAGCGTACGTTTCTCTAATTCATTATCTTTTGGATCTTTGATGCCATCGCTTTTCACTAATAATATTTCGTACGTATATTCTTTAACAATATACCCCGTAAATGATTCTCCATTATTTAAAACAACTTTTACCTTTTTATGATCAAAGAAAGCATACGCTTGTTTTGGATAATCATAGTTTTTGTAATGTTTTAGCCTCGCTTTTTGTTTATTATTCATCATTTTATCCCCCCTTTATATTAAGAATTTAATAATTGTCCTTTCTTTGCTATATTGCTAGCAGCTACAATATCATTGTTTTGATGTATGAATCCACATTTTGTACACTTAAACTTATTTTTATTAGTTCTGTTGTACTGATTTCTATCATGGCATATTGGACATTCAATAGACGTGAAACTTTCATCAACGATCAGTATTTCGTCACTTTCATTTTTTCGCTGCTTAATCGCAAAATAAGTTAAGTCAAATACCAAACTAGGAAAAGATAAATGACTTGAACCATGATCATCTAATGCAAAGACGGTTTGAAAACGATTGGACGTTTGTTCTAACATTTCGTTAACAACTTGATTGATATGGCTTTTAAGTCCTGTTTTCAGTTTAGAATAAGCTTCGCTATTATCATATTGCTTATTAGCAATACGTCTCTCGTATTTTCTAAAAAGATGGAAGAGCGTGTTATGTTTATCGACAAAAACAAAAGATCGGTCTATATTTGACGCTGTTAAGTAATGGTATTTGCCTAAATCGATACCGATAATATGAGATTTTTCTTGTTTTATATAATCGTTAATCGCTTTGATATACTTATATTTGCAGTTCTCTAGCTTTTCACTAACGAAAAATTCATAGCCTATCGTTCCCCTTTTTTCTTGTATTTTATGATTTAAATACGTTGAGTGGGCTGTTTTCAAAGTTTTTTCTACGCATATTCGTTGAGCGCATTTCTTCTAATTCGGACAAAATAGAGCGCATTAAATATCCTTGCATATTTTCCAATTTTTCTTGTTTTTTAACCATTATACCTTTGAATCTTTTAAGTACCGTAAATAATTCATCATCCATATCTTCAAGCATATACACTTCACCATACAAATCATTAAACGAACGCTTAGCTTTTAGTATAACTGATTTAATGATTTGTATTTCTTTAGCACTAAAATTATTCATGTATCTTTTTGTATCTTCGGGCATTTCCTGAAGTTCTAAATGTTTTAAAGCTTCTTCATCGGATTGCTTTTGTAAATGATCTGTATGATTTGGTTGATTAGGTTTTGTATCTTCTATATTTGCCTCTCTTATATCATTCATATCATTAGAATCAATAACACTAATATTAGTGTTACTAAGATCAGTATAACTAGCGTCCCATTTTTTAAGTTTGCAATGTCCCATATCTTTAGTTTGCAATGTCCCATTTTTTAAGTTTGCAATGTCCCATTTTTTAAGTTTGTTGTCATTACGCTGTTTTGGAGGATTTACATATAATTTATCTGCTCTTTTTGAAGGTTTTACTTCTATTAATCCATAAGCAATTAACTCATTTTTGAGCCTAGCCACTTTTTTACGATTTATATTCAAAAATTTTGCAATTTCTTGATTTGGCATCACGCAGTAAATATTATGTGTTTTATCGTAAAAAATATCTTTAAATACACTATATTCATAACGACTTAGATAAATAGCGTAAGTAATAATAGCATCGGGCGATAGTTTATTATAAAATGGATTATCAAAAAGTGCATAAGGCAAACGATAAAACTCATCAATATCATTTAGATAATAGTATTTATCATATGGCTTTTTGGGATATAATCGATTATTTGAAGTAGGAACTCTTATTTCTTCTAAAAGACCATATTCAATCAATTCTTTTTTTAAATTTATAATTGTAGGTTCAGAAACATGTAGCATACCTTTTAAATCTGAATTTGAATATATTGAAAATAAACGATTATTTTCATCTAAAAATTGAGATTGATCTTGGTTATTTTTTGCATAAGCAATTGTTAAACTTTGACGTTCAGTAATAATCGCATAGAGTAATTTACTTTTGGCTCTCATAGCTTTGAACTTGTTGTCTGTAAATAAGAATTTGTGTAGTTTTGTGAATTTTTGATTTTCTTCATTTGTCATAATAAAAAACCTCTTTCCGAATTTTAAATTGGTAAGAGGTAATAAAACGCTTTTATATATTTTCCGTTCATATAATAACTTCAATACTTGCACTAAGTAATCATTCATTATATAATACAAGTATAAATTTGATATTAAATAAACGTGTGCCAACGTTTTATTACCAAACATTTAAGGGCAACTACTACCAATAGTTGCTCTTTTTATTTTGTTATAAATTAATAATAACACTTATATACCTATAGAAACAATTTATTTTGTAACTTTTTATG
>NZ_ALPU01000020.1:0-16402 GCF_000294465.1 Staphylococcus sp. OJ82
GGAGGGTTATTTTGAATATAATAACAGTTGGAAATTTTAAAGGTGGCGTAGGTAAAACTACAGTATCTACATTACTTTCTTATATTGCATCTGAAAACTATAACAAAAAGGTTCTTTTAATAGATTTTGATCCTCAAGGTAACGCTACTCAAATTATGAAAAGAACTTATCCAGAATTTAAAGAGGAATCACTTTCATTCATAAATATGCTAAAAAGTGGAAATATAGATGAAAGTATCATTAGATTAACTTCTAATTTATCATTATTGCCCGCTGATTCGTCTTTGGCTAATTTATCCGATATTATTTCAAAAACAGACATTTTGAAAAAAAGATATATTTTAAAAAATGTGGTAGAAAAAATTGAAAAAATTTATGATTTCGATTATGTATTTATAGATGTGCCACCTACTATAAATTCAGATTTTACTAATAATGCTGTTTACGCAAGTAATTATATTTTAATGGTATTTCAAACACAACAATCAGCTTATGAGAGCAGTCTTTCTTTTGTTAATTTTCTAAGAGATAGAAAAAAAGAGTCAGATTTACCATTTGAATTAGTTGGTGCAGTTCCAGTATTAATAAAAAAAAATGGACGAGTAGATAAACAAATATTAGAGATGTCTAAATCTGCGTTTTCTGAAGCGTTATTTGAACACCAAATATATCAAAGAGAAAGAATAAAAAAGTTCGCTGCTGATGGGATAAAAGATAAAGATATGCATGATAAAAAAGTCATACATATGTTCAACAAAGTATATGAAGAATTAGTTAGTAGAATTAAATTAATTGAGGAGGAATGAAATGTATGGCTGGATTTTTAGATAATATAGATACTTCGGAAGTGAAATACACAGAGAATTATAGACCTATATCTAAAAGTACAACAATGAGAGTAGATACTGATATTAAGAAAAGGCTAAACCAAATGGCGTTAGATAAAGATACGTCTATAAAATCAATAATTGATAAAGTTTTAGAAGAATTTTTAGAAAATAATAAGTATTAAAAAGTTAATTTATAGTAACTTTTCAAATAAAGAAAATGCTAAAATGCGTCACTATACTAGTGACGCATTTTTTGTAACTTCTGATAATCATCGATTATGTAAATTTAGGTTTAATTTAGATAAATTAAAGGTATTAATAAAATAAAGCTCCCCCATATAACTTTTTAATTACACACTTACTACAGTTAGAAATATTTCTAACTGTAGTTTTAAATTTAGATATGCGTATAAGATGATGTGATTAAATATATGATTCATATATTTAAAATCAGAAATGATAGTCTTGAGACTTGCATAAGTCTAAAAATAACTTTTTATGCAATCAAAGTTGTATTCATATTTACTATAAAACAGGAGAGAGTATAAATGGATATATTAATTAATTTAAGAAAAAGACATGAGCTAACACTTAAACAACTTAAAGATGAATTAAATAAAATTTCTGACTTATCATTTGATGAAAAAAGATTATGGCAATTTGAAAAGGGAGAAAAAACTCCTACAGAAATAGAAGCAGAAGTGTTAGGACATTATTTTAATTTGCCTTATGAAGAATTTATATATTTTAATTAAATATTAATATTATATAAAGATAATAAATTTATTATGCGGCTCAATAGGATATACACTACCAGCCACCCTTGGTATAAAAATTGCAGATAAACATCGTAGAAATGTGTTATTAATCGGTGAAGGTGCATTACAATTAACTGTACAAGCCTTATCAACAATTATTAGTGAACATTTAATTCCTGTTATATTTATCATTAACAATGATGGTTATAAAATTGATCGTAAGATTCATGGTAAAACAGCACTTTATAATGATGTTAAAACAAATAACGTCACAACTAGTTCAGAGTTAAAAAGGTATTAAATGAAATTAATGATACGCCAAATAAAATGCATTTTAGTGAAGTTCATATGGATGCAAATAATCTACCAGAAAAATTAAATAAAGTAGCTCAAACTTTTTCAAATTAAAATAGTTAACGGTTGAAAAATTTAATAAGTATTACAATATAAGTTATACTAAAATAACAACAAGGTAACTAAGCCACAAGAAGTTTTAAAACAAAGGAGAGATTCAAATGACAGTAGATATTAAAAATTATTTGGATGAGAATTACGGTTTGTTTATAAACGGAGAATTTGTGAAAGGGCATAGTGATGAAACACTGGAAGTTAAAAATCCAGCGACAGGAGAAACATTATCACATATTACCAAAGCTAATGAAAAAGATGTAGATACAGCTGTAGCAGCAGCTCAAGAGGCATTTGAGTCATGGAGTTTAACATCTAAAACAGAACGTGCTAATTTATTAAGACAAATTAGTAATAAAATGATGGAAAATAAAGAAAAAATTGCAACAATCGAAACCTTAAATAATGGTAAACCAATCCGTGAAACCTCAGGTATTGACATACCATACGCTGCAAGACACTTTAATTATTTTGCAAGCGTTATCGAAACACATGAAGGTTCTGTCAATGATATAGATAAAGACACAATGAGCATCATTCGCCACGAACCAATTGGTGTCGTAGGGGCAGTTGTAGCTTGGAACTTCCCGATGTTATTAGCATCTTGGAAGATAGCACCAGCAATTGCAGCAGGTAATACAATTGTTATTCAACCTTCTTCCTCAACACCCTTAAGTTTATTGGAAGTTGCTAAAATTTTCCAAGAAATTTTACCTAAAGGTGTAGTCAATGTAGTAACAGGTAAAGGTTCAGAATCAGGCAATGCTATTTTTAATCATGAAGGTGTTAACAAGCTTTCGTTTACAGGCTCAACAAATGTGGGATATCAAGTTGCTGAAGCCGGTGCAAAACGTATTGTACCAGCTACTTTAGAACTTGGCGGTAAAAGTGCCAATATTATCTTAGATGATGCTAATTTAGATTTAGCAGTTGAAGGTATACAACTTGGAATTTTATTTAACCAAGGGGAAGTTTGTAGTGCTGGATCTCGTCTGCTGGTTCAGGAAGGTATATATGATAAATTAATTTCACGTCTAAAAGAGGCCTTTTCAAATATTAAAATAGGCGACCCATTAGATGAAAAAACACAAATGGGTAGTCAAACAAGCCAAGAACAGATGGAAAAAATCCAATCTTATATCACTTATGCAGAACAATCTAATGCTGAAATTCTCACAGGGGGTAAACGTATTACTAACGATGGTTTAGATAGTGGTTACTTCCTAGAACCAACATTAATCGCTGTTAAAGATAATGCTGATAAATTAGCTCAAGAAGAAATTTTTGGTCCTGTTTTAACAATTATAAAAGTAAAAGATGACGAAGAAGCAATTAAAATTGCTAATGATTCTGAGTATGGTTTAGCAGGAGGCGTATTCTCCCAAGATATTACACGTGCGTTAAACATTGCGAAAGCTGTAAAAACAGGTCGCATTTGGATTAACACATATAATCAAGTGCCAGAAGGCGCGCCGTTTGGTGGTTATAAAAATCAGGTATTGGACCGAGAAACATATAAAGAAGCCTTAAGTAATTATCAACAAGTTAAAAATATATTTATTGATACAAGTAATGAGTTAAAAGGGTTATATTAATAAATAAAATGTTATACGACACATTGATATTGCAATTTTAAGAAACAAATAAATTAGGTCGCAATATTCTACTTAAACCACGGTAGAACTCGAAATTTAAGTAGTGATTGAAAACTGATTTTTCATTTAGATAACTGTTATTTTATATCAGTTAAAAGACTCCTTATTTAAAAGGAGTCTTTTTATAACCATAAATTAATACATAAAAATCATATAACAGAAGATGTTTGTTTACATCTGGGAACATCCTATTATGTTAACTATATGTTTTATTAAATAAAGGAGAGTATATATGGGAGATGTAAAATTATTTAAACTGAATAACGAAATAGCATATGAATTATATGGAGAATCAATGGCTATAGAAAAATCTCTTCAAACCGTAATAGAAAATAATTCTGAAAATCTATTGGGCATTTCGTTCCTCGCATCCGAGTATTCTACGGGCAAAAAACATGCTGGAAGAATCGATACCTTAGGTATTGATGAGAATTATTCTCCTGTTATTTTAGAATATAAAAGAGCAACAAATGAAAATGTAATTAATCAAGGTCTTTTTTATTTAGATTGGTTAATGGATCATAAAGCAGAATTTGAATTACTTGTGATGAAAAAGTTAAATACAAATACTGCTGACAAAATTGATTGGCAGACACCCAGATTATTATGTATAGCAGGTGGATTCACAAAATATGATGCACATGCAGTACAGCAAATAAATAGAAATATTGAATTATACAGATATAAACAATTTGAAGAAAACCTATTTATGTTAGATTTAGTAAACGCTTCAACTTTACATAAAGAAAAAACAATTATAAATAAAAAAACAAACCCAGATTTTGACAAGGATACTTCAATTATTTCCGAAAATATTAATAAAGCAAATCAGCAAATTAATGATTTATATAATGAAATATATAATTATCTTTTAGCTTTAAGTGACGATGTCCAAGTTAAAGAGTTAAAATTTTATATTGCATTTAAAAGAATTAAAAATTTCGTGTGTATAGAAGTATTACCTTCTCAAAATAAAATACTTCTTTATATAAAAGTTAATTTAGATAGTGTGAAATTAGAAAAAGGTTTCACTCGTGATGTAACTAATATTGGTCATTATGGAACTGGAAATTTATCTATTACTATAAAAGATAATAATGATTTTGAAAAAGCAAAACCTTATATTTTAGAAAGCTATAATAATAATTAATTACTAGAAACCATCCTTATTAAGATGAAATTTGTTTTTGAAACGATTAAGAGGCACCTTGGTCAACCAATGGTGCCTCTTTGATATGAATTCTAATAATAACCATCTATGTAAGCGATACCAAGAATGTCATTTATTAAACCCTCAGTAAATTGTTAGTGAGCAGAGTTATTGTTATTTTAAATATGTATTATTACACTGTGTATGATGGGCATATAGGGGGGGATAGTAATGGTTAACTCTGATAAAAAAGAAATAGAAATAAGCAAAACAAATGAAACACGATCTAATGAAATATCGAAAATGATTGAAGAGGGTGGTTTGGGCGCTGACCAGTATTACACTATAGACAAGCAGCAACCCAATCAAAAAATTTTAATAGAAAATATTGATCAATTCAAAGACGAAATAAGTCAAAAAGATAACGACGATTTAATTGATCTATTAATACTAAATGCTCAGGAAAACATCAACTCAAAAGGTAACCATGCTTTGATTATTATAAAAAAAGAACTGCTTAGCCGAATGTAATAAAAATGAAATTTAAAAAACTGAGACACCGAAAGATTTAGGTGTCTTTGCTATTCTAATAATAAGGAGAAAAAATTTATGAAAGTAAAAGACCAACAACCCTATATCTTAGATAATGAGCTAGGCTCAAGAGAAGAAGTTGAAATAGACGAGCAAAGAATTAAAGAATTAGAAGAATATGATGAGCAAGAAGATAAAAATCCTAATAATAAAATTATTATTTTTACAACTATACTGATATTTATTTTAACCATAATTTTATCTGTTATTATACAGACGAATAAAAAATAGATAAAATCTTTAAAGTTAAAAATGTTGGATAATTGATAAAATTTCTCTTTTTGGCTTTCTTTAATATTAAAGTTGGACATAAAAAAAAACATCTTTCACACTTAAATTTTAAAAAGAGGTAATAAAAAGCTATAAGCATGTTTATATGTATTAAACTTTCACTAATGATTCTTAATATATAATAAGAATATAACAACTATATAAACAAGCACTTTTTTTATCGAGAAAATCTGACTATTCCCATAGTCAGATTTCTTTATATATTTATATTAGCACTTTCGAAAGATTTGTTTGATTATTTATACGCATTTGAATGTATGCATTTTTTTAAAGCAAAATACATCTATATAATCAGTTTATACAAGGGGTTATACACCTCTATATAAACTCTTTAACACCAAGTATAAACCGTGTATAATCATATAAATAACTGTTATACGCTCTATGCGAAGTTATATATATAATGGTTTTTACAATGCTATATTTACAAGTATAATAGATGTATAAAGGTATAAACCTTATATATATAGATATATGGAGGGTTTTATATGAAGAGTATGAAACAAATTGCAGATGAATTAAATGTAACAAAAATGACTGTTTACAATAATGCCAAAAAAGCAAGTGTGAACTTTCAAAAGGTTGATAATGTAAACTATTTATCAGATGAAGATGAAGTTATAGTGGTAAATAGAATTTAAAAAAACCAAAACAAAAATTATTACTTTGATAATGAAAAAAAAGAAGAAGCTAATCCCAATGAAGATAATCTTGTAAAAGATGAGACGATCAAACATTTATATAACCAATTAGATATATACAAACAACAGTTAAATAGAGATGAAGAACAGATAAATACACTGAATAGATTGCTAGAAAACCAACAAATACTAGCTTTAGAAAGTAATAAAAAAATCCAAAAATTAGAAAATCAATTAGAGGAAGAAAAACAGCTTAATTATTTCTTTGATACTTCTTCTAATGATAAACAAAATGTTAATGTGCAAAAAGCTGAATATTTTAATCAACAAAAAGAGTGGAAACAACCCACAGAAGTGCAGCATAGAGATATACTTAAAAAGAAAAAGGATGAAAATCTCAACGAAAAACCATCCGCAAAAGACGATAAACAATTCGAAGAAATAGATAGTGAAAGCGAAGAGAGAGAAGAAAAGCCACCTAAAAAAGGCTTCTGGAGCAGATTGTTTGGTAATTAGAAAGACTAAAAGCACTACAAGTTTGTGATTTTGTAGTGCTTATTTTATAACGTAACTTCTGCTAATCGACGATGATGTTACGTATATTTTAGAAAGAAAAGGCCATATTTTGAATCAGTTTATTTTAAATAGCTTAAGTTTTTGTCATTAAAAAATCTACAATTCAGGACTAAATGTGACAGCTAAGTCATCTCCACCTGATTCAACAAAGATAAGTTCAATATCATCATTTCGTTCTTTTAATTTGTCAATTGGCTGGAAAATTCATAGAAGTATCTTCACGAATCGCTGTATGTTGACAGCCGACTGTTTCAACGCCAATAATCCTCTCGCTTGGCAAGAAGCCTGTATTAACTAATTTTTCAATAATTTGGATTTTGCTTGCAGCTACAGGCCCATCGATCTCTATTTTAATTGTATCTATCATAGTTTTAACTTCCTATAATACTTATTTTATAATTAAGTGTGTGAACGACCTATATGCCTAAATGCTTGTTTAGTTTTCTATTTACATGTTTATAAAGTGCGTTTTATATTCAACAATAATTAAAATAATATATAGAGAAGTAATTTTAGATATAGGTCGGATAAGTCCGAGAGACAAATTACTATATGTTGGAACTGGTCGATGACTTTTAGCTATTTCAGCAGTTAAACTGGGTCTAAGGTAATAACTATGGATAATTGGTCGAAGAATGATTTGAGTAAGTATGGAAAAACTTTATTACAAGATAATATGAAAGCAGAAAAAGTAAAATTCAATATTAAAAATATAAAAGGTGGGACAAAAATATTTAATGAAATTAGGCGTGTTTTAGGTCTTAACGGCTTATTAACCATTTCCAAACATGATTTATAGCGTTTCTTTTGACTTCCTTAGTAAAGAGGGCACAAAACAATTGAATTGAACCTAGTAAAATAAAAGACTTCCAATATCAATTACTAATTTTATAATTTTTTTGTTGAGAAAATATTAACTGTCTACAAATATTATTATTGATTTACTTTAATAATTTAATAGAATAAATAAAAGGCGTAAGTAACAATATAGGAAAAGCGTCATAGCTTTAAAAGAGGTTTTAAAAACACAACTACTAATACCTGTCAAAATATGATAATATTTATTTATAATTAACTTATTATAATAAAAGGATGGATTTTGATGTTTCGTAATAAAATTGGTGATTTATATTTTAAAACAAAAGGATCACGCTTAATTAAGATTAATAATGAAAGGAAATTGATAAATCATTTAACAAAAGTATTAGAACTTAATCCTTCTCATGCTGAAGCTACATTTATATTGGCTAAATTATATCAAAACAACGATGATAATGAAAAAGCAATCTATTTTCTAAAACGTTACCTTAATCATGTCCCCGAGGATCCTATAGCAAGTTATCAATTAGCTGAGCTTCTTTATCAAACAAAGAATTATTCAAATGAAGAAATAATAACTTTCTATGAATATGCTATAAAAACAGGTGATAAAGCATTAAACAGAGAACAATTAGTTAATACATATTATCATCTTGGTTGTATTAAATATGAAAGCGATGATCAAAATTCTATAACATATTTTGAAAAAGTATTAGAATTTAATCCTTCTCATACTGGAGCCATATTGATGTTAGCTCAATTGAGTCAATATCAAGTAGAAAATAAAAAAGCAATCCATTTTCTAAAACGTTACCTTAATCATGTCCCCGAGGATCCTATAGCAAGTTATCAATTAGCTGAGCTTCTTTATCAAACAAAGAATTATTCAAATGAAGAAATAATAACTTTCTATGAATATGCTATAAAAACAGGTGATAAAGCATTAAACAATGAACAACTAGTTAACGCATATTATCATCTTGGTTGTATTAAATACGATGTTGACGATCAAAATTCTATAACATATTTTGAAAAAGCAGCTAAGTTAAGTAAATATAAGGATGATAATTTAAATAGCATGGCTCAACTTCATATAGATAAAAAGAATTTGTCTCTTGCCATCTTGACTTATAAAAAGAGTATTTTATTAAATGGAAAAAATGCTGATATCTATTTTAAAATAGGAGAATTATTAAGAAAATCAAATCAATATTATGAAGCTATTGAGTTTTTTGAGAAATCTTTAGATTTAGATAAAATCTATTCACCTAAATGTTATACACTAGCTCAGTGTTATGAAGATATAAATGATTTTGAGAACGCAGAAAAATGGTATAAAAAAGCAATTGAAAGACAACAAATGCATAGGCCAAATAATTATAGAAAATTAGCATATGTTTTAAAAAAACAACATAAAAATGCGGAAGCATTAGAAAAATTTTTAGAAGCAGAAATATTCAGAGCGCCAAGCAAAATGACTAAAAATAATTACGATAACGTTATTCAAAATAAATCCGTTAGATATGCCACTTTTTTTGAATATTATAAAGTAGATAACAATATGGTATTTTATGAAAGTATGAATGGAAATAGAATAATGGGCAACCCAGCAGGGGTTTTTGAATATATTTATGAACATGAAGACTTTAAAAACTTTGTGCATATATGGGCAATTAATTCTTTAAATTCTGTTCCTGACAAATATAGAAATAAAGATAATATAATATTTGTCAAAAAAGGTTCAGATGCTTATATGAAGTATTTATGTAAGGCTAAGTTTCTTATTTGTGATTCTAGATTTGAAAATTATTTTGTTAGAAAAGACGAACAGAAATATTTACAAACAACACACGGTATATTTTATAAAACTGTTGGTAGAGATAATAATAATGAATTGATAGGTGCTGCAGGAGCTACAAGAAATTTATTACAAGCCACACACATACTCTCCCCTAATAATTTTATGGTTGAAAAAATCAAATCTGCTTATGGTATTGAAGGTATATTCACTGGACAAATGGCGGTAGCGGGTTATCCAAGAATAGATATCACTTTGAATGCTTCTAAAACAGAGAAAGAAAATATTAAAGAAGAATTGGGAATTAAAAATAATAAAAAAGTGATATTATACGCTCCCACTTGGAGAGAAAAAGACGTCGAAAATAATGAAATTGATGGAAACAAGTTAGTAGATGATTTAATTAGTTTGTCTTCTTTGGGTGCTTATGTCCTGTTCAGAGGGCATCCAAAAACTAATAATTTAATACAAAAATTAGAAATACCTGCTAATATTATTTTACCTTCAGATAGCATTTCTACTAACGAACTTTTAAGCATTACGGACTTACTAATATCAGATTATTCAAGTGTATTTTTTGACTTCATAGCTACAGAAAGACCAATAGTACATTATCTATATGATTTAAAAGAATATTCAGAAAATAGAGGGCTGAATTTAAACACTAGCGAACTTCCAGGTTTTATTGCTAAAACTAGTGAAGAGTTAAAAATACAAGTTGAAAAAGGGTTAAAGGAAACACAACCTAGTAATAAATATTTACAAGCAAAAGACAGGTTTTGTTTATATGATCAAGGCCATTCAGCACAAGATATTAGTTCTTGGTTCTTTTTTGATAACGATCAACATGTAAATGTAGTAGAAAAGAAAGTTTTTGATAACTCTTCTTTATATATATGTGGAGAACTCCAAAACCCAAAATCACCTTCTTTTTTGATTTCAGAAATTAATAAATCACAAAAAAATGAGACTATTAATTCAATTATTATTAAAAAGAAAATAGTTAATGATGAAAACAAGGTTAAAATATTACAAAAGCTAGATATAAACACAAACATTCTACCACATGCTACAGCTTTTCCTAGAACCTTAAATGAAATAGTGGCAATAAATAAATATAATGAAAATAATAGTTTTATTAACGAAGAACACAAAGAAACAATACTTACAGCTTATAAAAGAGAAGCCAAAAGATTGGTGGGCGAGAGTAAATTTGATAACATTATAAATTTTGAAACCAATAATTATTGGTACTTTTTACAAAAAGCCTTACAATATTATCATCAAAATGAATAATTTTTTGATGAATTTATGTAATTAATAAAAAGCGGTGATTTTTAGTTAACAAATAAAAATCACCGCTTTTTATTTGTAAAGAGGCTTATACCCTGAAATTTTATCAGTTTAGATTAAAAACTGAATCCCATTTTTTAAATATATTTTTAGAAGAATATATTTTGGAGAATATATTATGACCTTCTTGTCCCATTTTTTTAGTCTTGTTAGTCTTTTTTAACATATATATAATAGATTGAGCCATTTCTTTTTCATTTTCAACTATTATTCCATTAACATAAGATTTAATTAAATCACTAGGTCCATAATTTATATCAAATGTTACAGTCGGGGTCTTACATAATGCTGCCTCAACAATAGTTAATGCAAACGCTTCTGTTTCAGATGTTAAGATATTAATATTAGCTTTTTTATATTCTTTCATTGCTCTATTAGTGTGCCCCATCAAAGTAACACTATTATTTAAATCATTTTTATCTATTATATTTTGTAAATTTGCTTTCTCTGGTCCATCACCAAATATTTTTAAATTTACTCCAGGAACCTTTTGTTTAACCATCTGAAAAACTTTTAATGCTCTATCTATTCTTTTTTGTTTAACTAACCTAGATATAATAATTAAGTTTTTGTTTTCTTTTTTTATATTCTCTAATTTGTTTTTAGCTATATAATTAGGGATTACAAAAATTTTATTTTCATGACCAAACACATTAACAACATCTTGTTTTTGTTTTTCAGTTAAAACAATTAAACCATCTAGATCTTTAATATGGGTAAAAACTTTTTCTAATTTCGGATCCATTTTAGATGTTTTATTATATGGTTTTAAAAAATGATTAAGGTGTAACACAAAGAAAACTTTACAATTTTTAACTGATAAATTTAACGCTCTTCTTAAACTTCCTTGACCATCAATAATAAATATTGATTCGATATTTTTATTATTGTCTTCGGATATTATTAAATTTATAAAGTAATTTTCTAATCCTATTTCGTTTTCGAATGAAAAAGAATGTTTGTAATAATTTAGATTAATATTTTCGGTTTTGTTTTTTAGGGTATTTATTGTTTTATTTAAATAACAGAATCCGTCATTTGTAAAATACTTTTCTACTCTTTTTTTGTTTTCTTCAGTAATACTTATTTGTTGTACAACATTTTCAAAAAGATTGATTTCTATATAGTTTGTATTATTTGTTAATAAGATATAACTATCTTTTATAACTGAAATTTCATAATCATATAAATCAATATTTTCTGCCTCTATATACTTTCTGTAATATTTTAAAATATTACAAATTATATTTTCATTAGCCTGAATATAAATGTTTTTTTTAAATGTTTTTTTATGCTCTTTTAAAAAGCTATACATATTTATTATTCGAGAGTTTTCACCTAATTTCCCTATCTCTTTCATTTTTCTTTCTATATAATCATAATTAGGCTTAAAATCAAAAGTTAATAGATTTCCTTCGTATCCCTTTCTTTGGAAAAGTTTAGTTCTATTCAAAGCAGCTGTTGTTATACCACCTTTTTTCATATTTACTTCATGCATTACCATGTAAACGTTACGTCTCATTAAAATCCTCCTTTAAAAGTTCAATGAATGTTTGTTAATAAAAAGATTATTATTTTGTTTTTTCAAAGTTTATTTGTATAATAAGTTATATTCAAAATAATAAGGTAACATGAGTTATTGTGTACCTTATAACTAAAAACAGACATATAATCAGCGTCTTTAGAATTATCTTGAAAACTTATGTTTAAACATATACTATTACGAGTATGAATACAAATTAAGGAGAATCTTTATGGAAATGGAAACAGAAGTAATAATCACAAATTTTTATTGGGAAAGAGTCCAATTATATATTGAAGGATATGTAAAGAATATTGATTTAAACAAAAGTACATTTTATATTCAAAATCCTACCGAAAGTTTAACATTGGAACCTAACGATGTATACATAAACGAAAATAGGTTTAGATTAAGATTAAGCACTGTGAACATAAATGATGGTAATTATTTACCTTCAAATAGATATTTAATTGTATTACAAAATAAACAAAAAAATATTGGTGAATTATCTCAAGAGTTCTTAGATAAAGAGTTTTATGATTTAACAGAAAACGAATTAGAAAATTTTAATTATTTAGAAACAGAAAATGAAAAAGCAAACTATTTATTACTAAAATCAAGAGTAATATTTAGACATGGTGGTAAATCCAAAAAAACAACTTACACTGTGACGCCTAATATTGCAAGAGATTTAAATGAATTTGTATTAGATATTACTCTTAAAATGACTAAACCTAAACCTAGTTTTTTAAAACAAAAGAAAAGAAATATCATTAAAAAATATCATCAAAATTCTTTTATAATTAGAAATTTTGCTTTTAAAACTCTTTTTAACATTTCAAAATTATTGAATATGAGAAAAAGTAATACAGTTTTATTTACTTCTGATTCTAGAGCAAAGTTATCTGGAAATTTAAAATTTGTGTACGATAAAATGATAGAAAGAAATTTAGATAAAAAATATAAATTTCATTTTATTTTCAAACCACATGTTTCTGAAAGAAGAAATATGCTTAGTAAGGTAATGTTCCCCTTACTATTAGGAAAATCAGATTATATATTTCTTGATGATTATCATCCTATGTTGATAGGTTTGAAATTTCGAAAAAAACAAGAAATTATTCAAGTTTGGCATGCAGTAGGGGCTTTTAAAACTGTCGGATTTAGTAGAATAGGTAAAAAAGGCGGTTTTTTCTATCATTATAAAAATCACAGATATTATACTAAATCTTTTGTTGCTTCGGAACATGATGTTCCAATTTATGGTGAAGCTTTTGGTATTAAAGATGAAAACGTTATACCTACTGGCGTGCCTCGCACAGACGTCTTTTTCGATGAAAATTATAAAGAACTAAGTCAAAAAAGAGTCTTTTCAAAATACCCTAATATAAAAGACAAAAAGATTATATTATTCGCACCAACATTTAGAGGAAATGGTCATAGAACTGCATTTTATCCATTTTTTAAATTAGATTTAGATAGATTGGCTCATTACGCAGAAGATAATGACGCTGTCATTTTATTTAAAATGCATCCATTAGTTAGAAATAATATAAAAATTCCTAAAAAATATGAAGAGTATTTAATTGATGTACATGATTATACAGAAGTGAATGATTTATTATTTGTTGCAGATTTATTAATAAGTGATTATTCTTCAATCGTTTATGAATTTGCTTTATTAAGAAAACCTATGCTTTTTTATGCTTTTGATTTAGAAGATTATATCGCAACTCGAGATTTTTATATAAATTATACTGATTTTGTTCCTGGAAAAATTGTTCAGAACTTCAATGACTTAATGAGAGCAATTGAAAATCAAGATTTTGAAGAATATAAAATAGATTTGTTTTTAAATAAATATTTTAAATACTTAGATGGTAAAGCTACCGAAAGATTAGTTAGAAATATTTTTGGATCTTAAATTAAAGAGTATTTTAAGGAGGAGTTAAGTATGATATACGCTGGCATTTTAGCTGGAGGAATTGGTTCTAGAATGGGGAATGTCCCTTTACCTAAACAATTTTTAGATCTTGATGGCAAACCTATTCTTATACATACAGTTGAAAAATTTTTATTAACTAAAGAATTTGATAAAATCTTTATTGCTACTCCCAAACAATGGGTTTTACACACAAAAGATATCTTGAATAAATTTAATCTAGATGACTCTCGTCTTGAAGTTGTTCAAGGTGGATCAGATAGAAATGAAACTATTATGAACATTATTGATAATATAGAAAAAAATAAAGTAATAACAAATGACGATGTAATAGTCACGCATGATGCTGTTCGACCTTTTTTAACAAGACGGATTATTGACGAAAATATAAAAACTGTGCTTCAAAATAAAGCTGTAGATACTGTTATTCCAGCTATAGACACAATAATCACTTCAAAAAATGGAGAAGATATAGAATCTATTCCATTAAGAAATGAAATGTTTCAAGGGCAGACGCCTCAATCTTTCAACATTCGTTCTTTGATAGATAATTATAACAATCTATCTGATGATAATAAAAAAGTATTAACAGATGCTTGCAAAATAATGGTCGTTTCAAATCAAAGTGTAAAACTAGTAAATGGCGAGTTATATAATATAAAAATTACAACTCCCTATGACTTAAAAGTAGCTAATTCTATTATAAAAGGTGGGTGGTCGGATGATTAACCAAGTTTATCAATTGGTAGCACCACGTCAGTTTGAAATAACTTATCGTAATGAAAATATAAAAAGTAATAAAGTTATTGTTAGACCTTTATATCTATCTATTTGCGCTGCAGATCAACGTTACTATACAGGAAAAAGAGATGAGCAAGTTCTTAACAAAAAACTGCCAATGGCCTTAACGCATGAAGGAGTAGGAGAAGTTGTTTATGACTCTCAAGGAATCTATAATAGTGGCACTAAGGTGGTTATGGTACCTAATACTCCTGTGGAAAAAGATAATATTATAAATGAAAATTATTTACCTAGTAGTAAATTTAGATCTAGTGGTTATGATGGGTTCATGCAAGATTACGTATTTATGGATCATGATCGTGTCGTAGAAATTCCTGAGGACTTAGATATGAGTGTTTTGTCATATTCTGAATTAGTTAGTGTTAGCTGGCATGCTATACAACGTTTTAAAAACAAATCCATTTCTAAAACTAATTCCTTTGGGATATGGGGTGATGGCAATTTAGGGTATATAACAGCAATTTTATTACGTAACCTTTATCCCGAAGCCAAAATTTATGCTTTTGGTAAAACTGATTATAAGTTAAGTCACTTTTCTTTTGTTGATGATATTATTTATATTAATAATATTCCAGAAACTTTAAAAATTGATCATGCTTTTGAATGTGTCGGAGGGAAAGGCAGTCAATCAGCTATTAACCAAATAATTGACTTGATTTCACCAGAAGGGAGTATTGCTTTATTAGGTGTAAGCGAATACCCTGTTGAAATCAATACGAGATTAATATTGGAGAAAGGATTAACAATGATTGGCAGTAGTAGAAGTGGCTCTAAAGACTTTCAAAATATAGTTAACATATATATAAAAAACCCAGATGTAGTAGAAAAATTATCTTTACTTAAAGGGCAAGAATTTGAAGTAAGGACAATTAGAGATGCAATCAATGCATTCGAAGCTGATTTATCTACTTCGTGGGGAAAAACTGTAATAAAGTGGACCATGTAAATTAAATACATCTTTAATAAGAGAAAAGCGCGGTGATAAAATGAACTTTTTTAAATTTTCTATTATTACAATTTTTTTAAATATACTCCTTTGGATATCTTTTAAATTGTTAACACAAAATCAAATAGACAAAAATGATTTAACCATTGAAAATGAATTTTTTGATGAAATTGATATAACAGAAGAAGATGACTTTCCAGATGAAGACGATTAAGTTTATAAAAATAATTCAAGTTGTTAAATATTAATAGTTTTAAAGAACCTTTAGATATTCCTAGTTCTTATTACGTAACTGATTAAAAAAATGTATTTAAACCCATC
>NZ_ALPU01000021.1:0-38061 GCF_000294465.1 Staphylococcus sp. OJ82
ACCTAGAAAGGTCTCTTTTTTTATGCGTGAGAAAATTAGTGAAGCCTGTTTAAAGACAAAGTCTTTTATATGCAGTACATTTGGAAATAGAGGCAGGCATGGACAAATACATCTCCTACTGCCTATATGTTAAAATATAATGAACTATGAGATATGAGAGTTGAAATTACTGCTTGAAAAGCGAGGATGCATATGACATTACCATTAACTAATAAACTTAAAAATATACTAAATAGAAATTCGATTTCGATGCATGTACCTGGACATAAAAACATGACAATTGGTTATTTAGAGCAACTAAATTTTAAAATGGATATGACTGAGATTACAGAATTAGATGATTTGCATCATCCTGAAGAAGTGATAGCAGAAAGTATGGAAGGTATAAAGAAACATCCTGATTATGATGCGTATTATTTAGTCAATGGGACTACATCTGGTATTTTATCAGTAATCCAAGGGTTTTCAGGGCAACATGGACATTATTCTATAGTTCGAAATGCACATAAATCTGTATTTCATGCTTTGGATTTAACATCAGAACAGTGTCAATTATTGCAAATGACAATGAGCAAAAAAACGAACCAATATTTAGGGCCGAATTTGGATACATTGCTTTCTCAAATAGAACAAACTAAATTAGCAATTCTTACATATCCTAATTATTATGGTGAGTGTTTTGATGTATCTAATGCTATCAAAGATCTAAAGGAGCACAATATACCTGTATTAATAGATGAAGCACATGGTGCCCATTTTGATTTGGAAGGTTTTCCCAATTCTACTTTAAATATGGGAGCGGATTACGTGGTGCAATCGTATCATAAATCATTACCATCACTAACAATGAGTTCTATTATATTTATTCATAAGAATGCACCGAGAAGAGAAAAGGTTATTAAATATTTGTCCTATTTTCAATCTTCAAGCCCGTCCTATTTATTGATGATGAGTTTGGAATTAGCACATCAATTTTATAAAGATTATAACAGTAAACTCTTTTTTGAAAAAAGAGACCAATTAATTCAAGCGTTAAAAGAAATTGGCGCTGAAGTCGTTAAGGTTGAAGATCCACTGAAATTGAATATACGTTGTAATGGTTATACTGGTTTTCAATTACAAAAGTATTTTGAAACTAAAGATATTTACGTTGAACTTGCTGATGAACATCAGGTATTGTTCGTTTTGCCTTTATGGCATAAGGGGGATACCTATCCATTTGATTTATTAATAGAAAGAATACGACAAATTGAGTTGGAAGTGAGACACACACAAACGCTTAATCAGTCAGCGTTTAGGACTGAAGAAGGTACATACCAAGCGGGTGATATAGTTGATACAAAAAGTATCGATATTAGTCATGCTGGATCTAAAGTTTTAGCAACAAATATCGTTCCATATCCTCCTGGCATTCCCGTTATGTTTAAAGGAGAAAAAATTACAGAAAATATGATAGAATTAATGAATTATTGGTATGATAATAATATAAGAGTAGAAGGAATTAAAAATTATAAAATAGAAATTAAGGATGAATAAAATGTCAGCTTTTATAACTTTTGAGGGCCCAGAAGGTTCAGGTAAAACTACAGTCATTCAACAAGTGGCAGAAAGGTTAGAAACAGAGTATGATGTTGTACTCACTAGAGAACCTGGTGGTGTTAAAACTGGAGAGCAAATACGTGAAGTATTACTTGAAGGCGACGATATGGATGAGCGCACAGAAGCCTTATTATTTGCGGGCTCAAGACGTGAACATCTTGTTGGTAAAGTTATACCATCATTAGATGAGGGCAAGATAGTATTATGTGATCGTTATATAGATAGTTCATTAGCTTATCAAGGTTATGCACGGGGTATAGGAATAGAAGAAGTGAAATCTATTAATGAATTTGCTATTAATGGTTTATATCCAGATAGAACCATTTACCTTGATGTGAGCGTAGAGGTAGGTCGTGACCGTATACAAAAAAATCAGCGAAATCAGAATCGTTTAGATCAAGAAGATGTAATATTTCATGAAAAAGTAGTTGAAGGTTATAAGAAAATTATTCATAATGAGTCTAAACGTTTTATTGTGATTGATGCAAATCGAAGTATAGAAGAAGTAGTAAATGCGACGTATGAATCTATCAACAAATACTTAGAAAAATTGTGATATAATATTTGGAAGAGGTGTTTAGTATGAAAATGATTATAGCAATTGTACAAGATCAGGATAGTCAAGAACTGTCGGACAAACTTGTTAAACATAATTTTAGAGCAACAAAACTTGCAACCACTGGTGGATTTTTAAGAGCTGGGAATACTACGTTCTTATCTGGTGTTGAAGATGATCGCGTGGATGAGATGTTGAAAGTTATCAATGATACTTGTGGTAACAGAGAGCAGCTTGTATCACCTATTACACCGATGGGTGGTAGTGCAGATTCTTATATACCGTATCCGGTTGAAGTAGAAGTTGGAGGAGCAACGGTATTTGTAATGCCTGTTGAAACTTTCCATCAATTCTAAAATCATGGTTGCTTAATATAGTAGCCTCTCAAATTACATTTTAGCTAAAAAGATGTGCCTATGGTAATCTTTTGGAATGTTTTTTGTAGAGTAACTATATATAAGCAGCCTTTTTATATAAAGGAGTAACTTTATAATGGACGAACGAGAAAGACTGACGAAAGCCTATCAATCAAATAAATTGTCACATGCTTATTTATTTGAGGGTGATGATGGTCAGACAATGCAACAAGTCGCTATTGATTTTACGAAGCTGATTTTATGTGATCAAGACAATCAATGTCAGTTAAAGGTAGAAACATTTAATCATCCTGATTTTATGTATATATCCTCTGAAGAGAATACAATAAAGAAAGATCAAATAGAACAGTTATTACATCATATGAATCAATTACCAATAGAAGGTGACTATAAAGTATATATTATTGAATCCTTTGAAAAGTTAACCATTCAAGGTGAAAATAGCATTTTGAAATTTTTAGAGGAACCTCCTGAAAATACTATCGCCATCTTATTAACTACGAAGCCTGAACAAATTTTAGACACAATCCATTCGAGATGTCAGCATGTTTATTTTAAACCTATTAATAAAGCTAATTTTATAAATAGATTAGTAGAACGTGATATTTCTCGTCCAGTAGCTGAATTATTAAGTACATATACTACGCAAATTGAAACGGCAGTTACGCTAAACGAAGAAGCAGATTTAATGGCGCTACGTAAAAGTGTCATTAAATGGTGCCAATTACTTTTAACAAATCGACCTATGGCATTGATTGCTATTGTCGATTTATTGAAACAGGCTAAAAATAGAAGGCTACAAATGGTCACATTAGCTGCAGTTAATGGTTTCTTTCAAGATGTTATGCATGCTAAAGTAGGGATGACTGATGATATGATATATCAAGATTTACAAGTCGATGTACAAGAATATACGAAAAAACTAACATATAATCAAATTATTTTGATGTATGATCAAATAACAGAAGCACATAAAAAGTTGAATCAAAATGTGAATCCAACTTTAGTGTTTGAGCAAATCGTAATAAAAGGGGTGAATTAGTTATGCAAAATGTAGTAGGTATTGATTTTCAAAAATCAGGGAAAATGGAATATTATTCGCCTCAACACTTTAATTTAACTGTAGGAGACTGGGTAGTTGTAGAGTCTAAAAGAGGGTTAGAGATGGGTCGTGTAAAATACGAACCTTTAAATGTTGCGGATCAAGATGTAACACTACCATTAAAAGAAATTGTACGTATTGCAACTGAAGAAGATTTAATCAGATATGAACAAAATGAGCAAGCTGCAAAAGAAGCTTTGCAATTGTGTAAAGATACAATACAGCAACAACAATTAGAAATGCGTTTGGTTAACTGTGAATTCACATTAGATAAATCAAAAGTAATATTTAATTTTACTTCAGATGAACGAGTTGATTTTAGAAAACTCGTAAAAGTCTTGGCACAGAAGTTAAAAACACGTATTGAATTAAGACAGATAGGTGTTAGAGACGAAGCAAAATTATTGGGTGGCATTGGGCCATGTGGACGTTCTTTATGTTGTTCAACATTTTTAGGTGATTTTGAACCAGTATCTATAAAAATGGCTAAGGATCAAAACTTATCTTTAAATCCAACTAAAATTTCGGGAGCCTGTGGACGTTTGATGTGTTGTCTCAAGTATGAAAATGATTATTATGAAGAGGCACGTGCACAATTACCTGATGTTGGTGATCCGATTGAAACACCAGAAGGTAACGGTAAAGTGATAGGGTTAAATATTTTAGACATTTCCATGCAAATTAAAGTGGAAGGCCTAGAGCAACCACTTGAATATAAGATGGAAGAATTAGAAACGTTTAATTAGGAGGCCGTTACAACATTGAATCGAAGCGAGATATTTGAAAAGTTAGCACATTTAGAAGAAAATATTAATCAAATCAACGGTGATATGGTTAATTTGAAAAATCTTACTGTCGAACTCATAGAAGAAAATGTAGCCTTACAAATAGAGAATGAAAATCTGAAAACTTTAATAGATAAAGAAGAAAAACCTAAAAAAATAGAAAGCGGTCATAAAGCACAATATAAGCGACCACTTCGCAGTAAAGATAATTTAGCAATGCTTTATAAAGAGGGTTTTCATATTTGTAATGGTGAGTTATTCGGAAAACATAGAAAAGGTGACGACTGTTTATTTTGTTTAGAAGTGCTGAGTGAATAATTAAAGAACGAAATTGCCTATAAAACAATATGGATGAAATGTGATTGAGGATGAGATGTAGCGATAGGCTTGGTTATTAAGCATCGCAGTCTCGTCTTTTTTTTGGAGGATATAATGAATATGCATATGGAAAATGAAAGGTTAGATTTTTTAATTAAAGAAAAACTAGAAATTATTCAAAATGATGATGTGTTTTCTTTTTCAACAGATGCTTTACTACTTGCACATTTCACAAAAGTAAAAAAACAAGATACGATTATGGATTTGTGTTCGGGTAATGGTGTGATACCTTTATTACTTTCTGATAAAGGACAGCAAGCTATAGATGGAATCGAAATACAGCAACAACTTGTAGATATGGCACAACGTAGTATCGTACATAACCATTTAGAAAATAGAATACAGATGCATCATATGGATTTGAAAGAGGCGCACAAACAGTTTAGTCCTGCAAAATATAGCCTTATTACTTGTAATCCGCCTTATTTTAAAGCGAATCAAGCGTTCCAACATCAGAAGGAAGCACATAAGATCGCACGACATGAGATCATGTGTACACTAGAGGATTGTTGTTTTGCAGCCAGACATTTACTGAAACAAGGCGGACGTTTTGTGATGGTACATCGAGCAGAACGTCTTATGGATGTCTTAACCTATATGAGAGCATACCAGATTGAACCCAAGAAACTTCATTTCATCTATAGTAAGCAGGGTAAAGTGGCGCAAACAATTGTTGTTGAAGGTAGAAAAGGCGGTAATCAAGGGCTAGACATTCAAACACCATTTTACATATATAATAATGATGGAACGTATACTAAAGAAATGAGAGAAATATATTATGGATAAACATTATATATACATTGTTAAGTGTAAAGATGGAAGTTTATATACTGGTTATGCAAAAGACATAGAAAAAAGGGTAGAAAAGCATAATAAAGGACAAGGCGCCAAATATACTAAAATAAGACGTCCGGTAGAGTTAGTTTATCAAGAAATGTTTGATACGAAGTCAGAAGCTTTAAAACGAGAATACGAAATAAAAACCTATTCTAGGCAACAAAAATTAGTATTAATAAGCGAGGGATAACTCATGGCGACATTATATTTAGTAGGAACACCTATAGGAAATTTAGCAGATATTACATATAGAGCTGTAGACATTTTAAGATCGGTGGATTTGATTGCTTGTGAAGATACAAGAGTGACTAAAAAGTTATGTGCACATTATGATATACAAGCACCCCTGAAGTCCTATCATGATCACAATAAGGAACAACAAACGGATTACCTAATAGAACAACTGCAGCAGGATGTTAGCATCGCACTTGTATCAGATGCAGGATTGCCATTGATTAGCGATCCCGGTTACGAGCTTGTCGTGGCAGCGAGGGCAAGTGAAATCAGAGTTGAAACGGTGCCAGGCCCTAATGCTGGATTGACGGCACTGATGGCGAGTGGGTTACCATCATTTACTTATACATTTTTAGGGTTTTTGCCACGAAAAGAAAAGCAAAAATTAGATATTTTAGAGCAACGGATGTTTGAAGATAGTACACTGATTATTTATGAGTCCCCACATCGTGTGAAGGAGACGTTGAAAACAATTCAAAAAGTAGATGAAACGCGAAAAGTTTCACTAGGTAGAGAATTAACTAAAAAGTTTGAGCAAATTGTCACAGGAGAAGTTGGAGAATTACTAAACCAACTTAATGAAAATCGTATTCCAACTAAGGGTGAATTTGTCATAGTCATCGAAGGTGCAATAGCTGAAGAAGATACGTCGTGGTTTGAAGATATGTCGATACAAGCACATGTGGATTATTATATAAACGAAAATATGAAACCTAAAGCTGCAATTAAACAAGTTGCTGAAATGCGTCATATGAAGACTGGCGAAGTTTATGATATTTATCATGAGGTTTCCAATAATTAATCCAGGTTGGATTGATAATTCTTAAGATAAAGCTTCTAAGGTAAAGTGAAGAACTTTCATAGGATGAAATCACGTTTAATCAAGAAAAATGAGTTGAAAAACTCCCATAACACGCGTGATTTATGGTAATGTAGACAAGATAGAGATTATTAATCATATTAAAATTTCAGAAGAATTAAGTCATGAAAAGTTCGATATGAATAGTAATCTAATCATATCATTATAAAAGTGGCTAAATTAGAAAATGAAATATAAAACATACATCTGTTTCATTGAGGGAAAAATGAATTTAGATATATTTAAAGCGTAGGAAACGAGGAGGAACATTGATGGCGAAAGAAACATTTTATATCACTACACCAATATATTATCCAAGTGGGAATTTACATATCGGTCACGCATATACAACAACAGCTGGTGATGTAATCGCACGTTATAAAAGAATGCAAGGCTATGATGTTCGATATTTAACAGGTACGGATGAACATGGTCAAAAAATACAGGAAAAAGCACAAAAAGCTGGGAAATCTGAATTAGAATATTTGGATGAAATGATTGCTGGAATTAAAGATTTATGGAATAAATTAGAAATCTCAAACGATGATTTTATTCGTACAACAGAAGCGCGACATAAAGAAGTGGTGCAACAAATATTTGAACGTTTATTAAAGCAAGAGGATATTTATCTTGGCGAATATGAAGGTTGGTATTCTGTACCAGATGAAACTTATTATACTGAGACGCAATTAGTGGATCCGGTATTTGAAAATGGTGAAATCGTTGGCGGTAAAAGTCCAGACTCTGGTCACGAAGTAGAATTAGTTAAAGAGGAAAGTTATTTCTTCAATTTATCTAAATATACAGACCGTTTATTAGAATTTTACGATGAAAACCCTGATTTTATTCAACCACCTTCACGTAAAAATGAAATGATTAACAATTTCATCAAACCAGGATTAGAAGATTTAGCAGTTTCACGTACGTCATTCGATTGGGGTATTCATGTGAAATCAAATCCTAAACACGTCGTTTACGTGTGGATTGATGCGCTTGTGAACTATATTTCTTCACTAGGTTACTTATCAGATGATGATAGCTTATTCAAAAAATATTGGCCAGCAGATATTCATATCATGGCGAAGGAAATTGTGCGTTTCCACTCAATTATCTGGCCAATCTTGTTGATGGCATTAGATGTTCCACTTCCTAAGAAAGTCTTTGCGCATGGCTGGATACTTATGAAAGATGGCAAAATGAGTAAATCTAAAGGTAACGTGGTCGATCCTAATGTACTTATAGATCGTTATGGTCTAGATGCTACGCGTTATTATTTAATGCGCGAATTACCATTTGGTTCAGATGGTGTCTTCACGCCTGAAGGTTTTGTTGAACGTACAAATTATGATTTAGCAAATGACTTAGGTAATTTAGTGAATCGTACAATTTCTATGGTCAATAAATATTTTGATGGCGAATTACCAGCATATCAAGGTCCAAAACACGAGTTGGATGAAGATATGGAACAAATGGCGATAGACACAGTGAATACATTCCATGAAAATATGGACGATTTACAATTCTCAGTAGCACTTTCAACGGTTTGGAAGTTAATCAGCCGTACTAATAAATATATTGACGAAACATCGCCGTGGGTATTAGCTAAAGATGAAAATCAAAAAGACATGCTAAGTAATGTAATGGCGCATTTAGTAGAAAACATTCGCATTGTAGCAGTGTTATTAAGACCATTCCTTACGCACGCACCAAAACAAATTTTTGAACAGTTGAATATTAATTCACCTGAATTATATGAATTTGATAGCGTGAAACAATATGGTGCCTTAACTGCGCCAATCGTTGTTAGTGATAAACCACAACCAATCTTCCCGCGTTTAGATAGTGATGCAGAAATCGATTATATTAAACAATCTATGCAGCCAGAAAAAGCGGCAGAAGTTTCAGAAGAAACTGAAGAAGAAGTACCTAGTAAGTCGCCAATCGATATCAAAGATTTTGATAAAGTAGAAATTAAAGCTGCTACGATTACAGATGCTGAGCAAGTTAAAAAATCTGATAAATTATTGAAAATCCAAGTTGATTTAGATAGTGAACACCGTCAAATCGTCTCTGGTATTGCAAAATACTATCAACCAGAAGATATTATAGGTAAAAAAGTTGCAGTTGTAACAAATTTAAAACCTGCTAAATTGATGGGTAGAAAATCAGAAGGTATGATTTTATCTGCTGAAAAAGATGGTGTACTGACACTTGTAAGTTTACCAAGCGCAATTCCAAATGGTGCAATAATTAAGTAATCACAAATTAAGGGAGCGGTATAACATGCTTATTGATACACATGTTCATTTAAATGCAGAACAATATGATGAAGATTTAGAAGCGGTCATTGAACGTGCAAGAGACAACGGTGTAGATCGAATGTTTGTTGTTGGATTTGATACACCAACAGTCGAACGTACGATGGAACTGATTGACCAATACGAATTTATCTATGGCATTATTGGATGGCACCCTGTAGATGCGGTTGATTGCACAGAAGAACGGTTAGAATGGATAGAAAAGCTTGCAGAACACCCTAAAGTGATTGGCATAGGTGAGACGGGATTAGATTATCATTGGGACAAGTCGCCGAAAGATGTACAACAAGCATTATTTAGAAAACAAATCGCATTGGCTAAACGCGTCAATTTACCAATTATTATTCACAATAGGGAAGCAACGCAAGATTGTATAGATATTCTTAAAGAGGAACATGCGGAAGAAATTGGTGGTATCATGCACAGTTTCAGCGCTTCTCCTGAAATTGCGGATGATGTAATTAATAAATTGAATTTCTATGTATCTTTAGGTGGTCCAGTCACTTTTAAAAATGCGAAACAACCTAAAGAAGTAGCAAAGCATGTTCCATTTGATCGATTATTAGTTGAAACGGATGCACCATTCTTATCACCACATCCTTATAGAGGCAAAAGAAATGAACCTGTTCGTGTGACATTGGTTGCAGAACAAATTGCTGAATTACGCGGTGTGAGCTATGAGGAAGTATGCAAGCAAACAACTGAAAATGCAGAACAATTGTTTAAATTAAAAGGATAGACACATTACAAAAAAGGTATCGGTCTGAAATAGGGCTTAGTTCATAGAGTAAATGCTAAGTAGTAACCATTATTTGCGACGATACCTTTTTTATTTTTATCTAAAATCGAATTAAAGAGATGAAAGGTGTAACAATAAATGAAGATTAACGAATTTATTGTAGTAGAAGGTAGAGACGATACGGAACGCGTTAAAAGAGCGGTAGAATGTGATACGATTGAAACAAATGGGAGTGCGATTAACGAGCAAACGCTAAGTGTTATAGCACAAGCATTTGAAACAAGAGGTGTCATTGTATTAACAGATCCTGATTTCCCGGGTGATAAAATACGTAATACAATTCAAAAACATGTACCAGGCGTTAAACACGCATATATCGATAGAGAAAAAGCCAAAAGTAAACGAGGCAAGATTGGTGTAGAACATGCACAACTTGAAGATATTAAAGATGCCTTAATAAATGTGAGTACACCATTCGAAGAAGGACACGAAACAATAAGTAAATCAGTGTTAATTGATTTAGGATTAATAATTGGGAAAGATGCACGCAAAAAAAGAGAAATAATTGGACGTAAGCTACATATAGGACATTCTAACGGCAAACAATTAATAAATAAGCTCAATGCGTTTGGCTATACTGAAGAAGATGTTAGGAATGCATTAAGTGATAATGAAGGAAGTGAATGATAAGTGGATATTAAAGATGTTGCAACACCATCGCGTACAAAAGCATTGCTCAATCAATATGGTTTTAATTTCAAAAAAAGTTTAGGACAAAACTTCTTGATTGACGTTAACATTATACAAAAAATTATCGATGCCAGCGACATAGGTGAAAATACAGGTATTATAGAAATAGGGCCTGGTATGGGTTCGCTCACGGAACAATTAGCTAAAAACGCAAAGAAAGTTGTTGCATTTGAAATTGATCAACGTTTGATACCAGTGTTGAAAGATACAATGGGACCTTATGATAACGTGGAAATTATAAATAAAGATATATTAAAAGCTGATATTGCACATTATGTTACAGAGCATTTAGCAGATTGTGACAATATCATGGTGGTCGCTAACTTACCATATTATATTACAACACCGATATTATTGAATCTAATGCAACAAACTTTACCTATCGATGGCTACGTAGTTATGATGCAGAAAGAAGTCGGTGAAAGATTGAATGCACAAGTAGGTACAAAAGCTTATGGATCACTTTCAATAGTTACCCAATATTATACTGAAACCAGTAAAGTGTTAACAGTGCCGAAGACTGTCTTCTTGCCACCGCCAAATGTAGATTCAATTGTTGTAAAATTGATGAAGCGTCAGACACCGGAAGTAGATATAGATAACGAAGATAAATTTTTCAAAATGACAAAAGCTGCATTTAGCCAAAGACGAAAAACAATTAGCAATAACTATCAAAGTTTGTTTGTAGATGGTAAAGCGAACAAAGAAATTATTAAAAAATGGTTAGAAACAAGTGGTATAGATCCAAGAAGACGTGGAGAAACGCTTTCAATAAAAGAATTTGCAAAATTATACAATGAATTGAAAAATTTCACAGAATTAGCATTTTAAATTATTGACAAGCTTGAGTTACATTGCTAAAATTGATGTTTTGTTTGACAAAAGCGCGCTATTTGTGTTATTATACAACTTGTAGCGAGGTGGAGCAATATGCCAAAATCTATTGGAGACATCAAAAATTCACTTGATTGTCAATTAGGAAACCGAATCGTACTTAAAGCGAATGGTGGTCGTAAGAAAACAATTGAGCGTAGTGGTGTGTTAAAAGAAACGTACCCTTCTGTTTTCATTGTTGAGCTAGATCAAGAAATTTACAACTTTGAGCGTGTATCTTATACATACGCTGACGTTTTAACTGAAAACGTACAAGTTTCTTTTGAAGATGATAATCAGCAAGAAGCAATTGCACACTAAATAAAAGTGATTTAAATAAAGTTTGTCTCTTAGGAGCCATACTTTTTAATTTAAACTTTAATATTAAGATCATTAAATGAAAAAGGTATGTTGGTGTAACTTCGCCAACATACCTTTTTCTGTGTCACAATTTAGGATGCAGGGAATGGATATAATTTTAATAGAGACGTACTATATTGTAGAATAGTAAATTAAGAAATGATTTATTGTCCAATATAGTTAAATGTATATTTATAAAAATATTTATCAAAATATCGAAAATAAGTTTTTGAAAACAGCCAATGCAACTATAACAATATGTTAAAATCATTTTATTACCATATCGAATTGGAAGAGGGTGGGAATATGATCTATGAAACGGCTCCGGCTAAGATTAATTTAACGCTGGATACACTCTTTAAACGAGATGATGGTTTTCATGAAGTTGAAATGATTATGACGACGATTGATTTAAATGATCGCTTGTCATTTGAACTACGCAATGACAAAAAAATTGTTGTTGATGTAGAGCAAACTTACGTTCCCTCCGATAATAAAAACTTAGCGTATAAAGCTGCAGAATTGATGAAAAGAACTTATAATCTAAAGCAAGGTATTACAATCACTATAGATAAGAATATACCGGTGTCAGCAGGGCTTGCAGGAGGCTCTACTGACGCTGCAGCTACGATGAGAGGGATGAATCGCCTGTATGAGCTAAATAGACCATTAAACGAGTTGTGTGAGCTTGGTATTAAGATAGGTACAGATATCCCTTTTTGTATTTTTGGTAAAACAGCATTATGCAGAGGTAAAGGTGAACATATTACGTTTCTGAATAAACCTCCATCAGCATGGGTTGTGGTGGCAAAACCAAATTTAGGTATATCTTCTCCGAGTATCTTCAAAAAATTAGACTTAAATCAGTCACATCATGTGGATACAACAGCTTGTAAATCAGCTTTAATTTCAGGAGATTATGAATTACTTTGCAAAAGTCTTTCAAACCGATTGGAACCTGTTTCGGGTAAATTGCATAGTGAGATTTTAAAAATAAAAGACAATATGTTAGAGAATGGTGCGGATGGTGCTGTTATGAGTGGAAGCGGCCCATCTGTTTATGGACTAACACAAAAAGAACGCCAGGCAAGACATGTTTACAATGCAGTCAATGGCTGTTGTAATGAAGTGTATATAGTAAGATTATTAGGCTAGTGAGAAGGGATGAGTTAAATGCGCTATAAAAGAAGCGAACGAATTGTTTATATGACACAATACTTGATGAATAACCCTAATAAATTGATACCATTAACTTATTTCGTACAAAAATTTAAACAAGCGAAATCATCTATAAGTGAAGATGTTCAAATTATTAAAACCACATTCCAAAAAGAAAAATTAGGGACAGTGATTACCACAGCTGGGGCAAGTGGCGGTGTGACGTATAAACCAGAAATGAGTAAAGAAGAAGCGAGTGAAGTCATCGATGACGTTATCGCACAACTCCAAGAGAAGAATCGTTTGCTACCAGGAGGGTATTTATTCTTATCTGATTTAATGGGGGATCCGACGTTACTTAACCGTGTCGGAAAACTGATTGCTACACTTTATATGGACGAAGAATTAGATGCAATCGTTACGATTGCTACGAAAGGTATCTCTCTTGCTAATTCAGTAGCGAACGTATTGAATTTACCGGTAGTTGTCATTCGAAAAGATAACAAAGTGACTGAAGGTTCTACGGTATCTATCAATTATGTGTCAGGATCTTCCCGAAAAATTGAAACAATGGTGTTATCTAAGAGAACATTACCAGAGAATTCTAATGTCCTTGTAGTAGATGATTTTATGCGCGCAGGCGGATCCATCAATGGTGTGATGAATTTAATGAACGAGTTTAAAGCACATGTGAAAGGGGTATCGGTACTAGTAGAATCAAAAGAAGTTAAACAAAGATTAATTGAAGATTATACTTCCTTAGTTAGATTATCTGATGTAGATGAATACAATCAGGAATTTAAAGTGGAGAAAGGCAACAGTTTAACTAAATTTTCTTAAAGGAGCGATTACGACATCATGAAAACGATTAATACAACCAAAGCACCGGAAGCGTTAGGGCCATACTCACATGCAACAGAAATAAATGGTCTAGTATTCACATCTGGACAAATCCCATTAAATTTAAATGGAGAGATTGTTAGCGATGATGTAAAAGAACAGACGACACAAGTCTTAGAAAATTTAAAAGTTGTACTAGACCAAGCTGGATCGGATATAGATTCGGTTATAAAAGCTACTATTTTTATTGCTGATATGAATGAATTTCAAAATATAAATGAAGTTTATGGCAAATATTTTAATCATCATCAACCGGCTAGAAGTTGTGTTGAGGTAGCGAGACTACCTAAAGATGTTAAAGTAGAAATAGAAGTAATTGCACAAGTGAAGTAAGGATTTATAATTTTTAATAAAATTGTTAAGCTTCTAACAAAGAGATACTATGGGGGGCTCACTACATGAAAGTGACAGATGTAAGACTTAGAAAAATACAAACAGACGGTAGAATGAAAGCGCTTGTTTCAATCACTTTAGATGAATCATTTGTGGTACATGATTTACGCGTTATTGAAGGCAACACAGGTCTATTCGTCGCAATGCCAAGTAAACGTACACCAGATGGTGAATTCCGAGATATCGCGCATCCGATCAATTCAGAGATGAGACAAGAAATACAGGATGCTGTGATGAAAGTATATGAAGAAACTGATGAGGTCATCCCTGATAAAAATGCTCAATCATCAGAAGATACTAATGAGGAAGCTTAATTTAATTATTTGAGATTATTATAGTGAATTTAATATCGTTTTAAAGAAGGTTGAATTTCTAAAATTGGGGAATTCAATCTTCTTTATTTATGTAAGCGTGACTAAAATATAAAATATTAAAATTATTTATAAAATGTAAAGGTGACAAAAATTATAATTTTGAAATTTATAATAAATAACTCAAACTTACATCGTTTTACTTAACTATATTATTATGAATGAAACAATTACATAAAGAAGTGATAGCGTATGTTTCGTTCATAATAATATGTTGAAAATTATCGATAATAAGAAAAACTACTTCAGGAAATGAAGCGGTTTACAAAACCTAAATAGATGACAAATACTATGCACTTTATTTTTAACAATCGTAATAAAAAACGCTTTAATAAAAAACATTGGCACTTTGAGCCTTGAAAGTGTGACTAGCGTTAAATTATAATAATAAAGAAGTGTATATTTTAATGGAGGGTTAACATACATGCAAAGACATGCAATAGTACTCGCAGCTGGTAAGGGTACACGTATGAAATCAAAGAAATACAAAGTACTACATGATGTCGCTGGCAAATCAATGATTGAACATGTCGTGGATAACGTTAAACAATCTGGCGTAGAACAGCTTGTAACAATCGTAGGTCATGGCGCAGAAAGCGTGAAAGAAACGTTAGGCGATGCATCTCTTTATAGTTTTCAAGAAGAACAATTAGGTACTGCTCATGCCGTTAAAATGGCTAGTGAACATTTAAATGATAAACAAGGTACAACGTTAGTAGTTTGTGGAGACACACCATTAATTACGACAGAAACACTTAAATCTTTAATTGAACATCACGAAAATAACCAATCACTAGCTACCGTATTAACAGCTACAGCAACGAACCCATATGGTTATGGCAGAATTATACGTGATGCAGACAATCAATTAGTTAAAATAGTCGAACAAAAAGATGCAACAGATGCAGAACAACAAATTAATGAAATTAGTTCAGGTATTTTCGCATTTGATAATCAAATGCTATTTGAAAAGTTAGAGTTAGTGAACAACAATAATGTGCAAGGCGAATACTACTTGCCTGATGTACTTTCATTAATTTTAGAAGATAAAGGTACAGTCGGCATTTACCATACGAATGATTTTGAAGAAATTATGGGTGTAAATGATCGAGTGATGTTAAGCGAAGCAGAAAAAGCATATAGAAAACGTATCAACCAATTTCATATGAAAAATGGTGTGACAATTGTAGATCCATCCAATACTTATATCGGTGCAGATGTAACTATTGGAGAAGACACAATTATAGAACCTGGAGTTAAACTTGCAGGACATAGTGAAATTGGAGAAGATACAGTTGTAGGACAATATACAGAAATCACGAATAGTAAAATAGGTGATAATGTTACAATTAAACATTCAGTGATCAATGAAGCAATGGTTGATGATTATGCGATAATTGGACCATTTGCGCAACTTCGTCCAGGTACAGACTTAGGCAAAAAAGTGAAAGTCGGCAATTTTGTTGAAGTTAAGAAATCAGTCGTAAAAGCAGGAGCTAAATTACCTCACTTGAGTTATATTGGTGACGCAGAAATAGGTGAACGTGTGAATCTTGGCTGTGGTTCAATCACAGTAAACTATGATGGTATTAACAAATTCAAGACGATTATTGGTAATGATTCGTTTATAGGGTGCAATACGAATTTGGTAGCACCTATTACGTTAGGCGAGCGTTCTCTAATTGCTGCTGGCTCTACAATTACTGATAGTGTTCCAGAAGACAGTTTAGCATTAGCGAGAGCTAGACAAACAACCAAAGAAGGTTATTTAAAAAAATAAAAGGTATATGTTTAGACATGCATGCTTGAACTGTTAAACTTAATGTAATTGAGTAAGTTGTTAGCCACAAAATGCTTTATATTGATAAACAATGTAAGTTTGCGCTTGTCTTTAAATGAAAACTAATTGAATGAATTAATTGGAGGACTATAAATGTTAAACAATGAGTATAAGAATTCTGCTTTGAAAATATTTTCTTTAAAAGGTAACGAACCTTTAGCCCAAGAAGTAGCAGATCATGTTGGAATTGAACTAGGAAAATGTTCCGTAAAACGTTTCAGCGATGGAGAAATTCAAATCAATATAGAGGAAAGTATTCGTGGTTGTGATGTATTTATTATTCAACCTACATCAAACCCTGTAAATTTACATTTAATGGAATTATTAATTATGGTTGATGCTTGTAGACGTGCATCAGCAGCTAATATTAATATAGTTGTTCCATATTATGGTTATGCGCGTCAAGACAGAAAAGCACGTAGCCGTGAACCAATCACAGCTAAACTTGTAGCAAACTTAATTGAAACTGCAGGCGCAGATCGTATGATAGCGTTAGATTTACACGCACCTCAAATCCAAGGTTTCTTCGATATGCCAATTGACCACTTAATGGGTGTGCCAATCTTAGCAGAATACTTCAAGAATGAGTCAGGTATTGATCTTGAAGAGTGTGTTGTAGTCTCTCCAGACCACGGTGGCGTAACAAGAGCGCGTAAACTTGCAGATATACTTAAATCACCGATTGCTATTATTGATAAACGTCGTCCAAAACCCAATGTTGCAGAAGTGATGAACATTGTTGGTGAAATAGAAGGACGTACGGCTATTATTATTGATGATATCATTGATACAGCAGGAACAATCACATTGGCAGCACAAGCACTAAAAGATAAAGGTGCTAAAGATGTATATGCTTGTTGTACACATCCTGTATTATCAGGTCCAGCTAAAGAGCGTATCGAAAATTCAGCAATCAAAGAACTAATCGTAACAAATTCAATTCAATTAGATGAAACACGTAAACCAAGCAATACGAAAGAGTTATCTGTAGCTGGTTTATTAGCACAAGCAATTATCCGTGTTTATGAACGCGAATCTGTTAGTGTGCTATTTGACTAAAATATTAGATAAATGTATAATGATTTCGTTCGTGAATTCACGAGCAAAATAAACGCTTGCAAGCAACATTATGTTGATGGGCAAGTGAGGGGCTCATATTAGAGCAAAACGAAAGGTGGAAAATGAATATGACTGCATTAAAGTCAATTATTCGTCAAGGTAAACAAACACGTTCAGACCTTAAAACACTAAGAAATACTGGTAAAGTACCTGCAATCGTTTACGGTTATGGTACAAAAAATACTTCTGTTAAAGTAGACGAAGTAGAATTTATTAAAGTTATCCGTGAAGTTGGACGTAACGGTGTTATCGAATTAGGCGTAGGTTCTAAAACAATTAAAGTAATGGTTTCAGACTACCAATTCGACCCACTTAAAAACCAAATCACTCACATTGACTTCTTAGCAATCAATATGACTGAAGAACGTACTGTTGAAGTACCTGTTCACTTAATTGGTGAAGCAGCAGGTGCTAAAGAAGGTGGCGTGGTTGAACAACCATTATTCGACCTTGAAGTTACAGCTACTCCAGACAATATTCCTGAAGCAATCGAAGTTGAAATCAGTGAATTGGCAATCGGTGATACTATTTCAGTTGAAGATATTAAAGTGTCAGGCGACTTTACTATTGAAAACGAAGCTACTGATTCAGTAGTTACAGTAGTAGCTCCGACTGAAGAACCAACTGAAGAAGAAATCGAAGCAATGGAAGGCGAAGCACAAACTGAAGAGCCAGAAGTTGTAGGCGAAGATAAAGAAGACGAAGAAGAAAAATAATATACTTCACGCTTCATTGTCAACATAAGTTGATGATACCAACATTGTAATATCTTATAAAAAGCACCGTGCTTAATACGTTAAGCAGGTGCTTTTTTATGTTATTATAGTGAATGATATGAAAAAATAATTTTTAATTGTTTATTAATTCAAATACATGAAAATGATATATATAGTTAAGTGACAACAACAATTGGAGGTAACATAATGAAATGTATTGTAGGCCTAGGCAATATAGGTAAACGTTTTGAACAAACAAAACATAATATTGGTTTTGAAGTTATAGACTACATGTTAGATCAAAATCAATTCTCATTAGATAAACAAAAATTTAAAGGTGCCTATACGATTGAACGCATCGGTGGAGAAAAAGTCATGTTTATTGAACCACTAACAATGATGAATTTGTCAGGCGAAGCGGTAGGCCCGTTAATGAAATATTATGACATAGATATAGATGATTTAGTCGTTTTATATGATGATTTAGATTTACCACAAGGGGAGATTCGTCTAAGACAAAAAGGCAGCGCTGGTGGCCATAATGGTATCAAATCAATGATTCAAGTACTAGGTACAGACCAATTCAAACGTATTAGAATCGGTGTAGATAGACCGTCAAATGGTATGTCAATTGTCGATTATGTGTTACAAAAATTTTCAAAACAGGAAATGCAAATAATGAATAAAGTAATAGAACATTCTGCACGTGCAGTTGAGGCTTATATAGAAAGTTCTCGCTTTGATCGTGTGATGAATGAATACAATGGTGAAGTCAAGTGAAATCAATAATTACACAATATATAAATGAAGACAAAAGATACCAAGAATTAAACGACGTATTTGGTAAAGAAAATGTACTAGTAACTGGCTTATCTGGAGCAGCTAAATCAACAATTATAGCCGAAAAATATTTGCACAGTACTAAACAATTATTAGTTGTTACAAATAATTTATATCAAGCAGATAAATTGGAAAGTGATTTGCTGCAATTTGTAGATGCAGACGACGTCTACAAATATCCAATGCAAGATATCATGACAGAAGAATTCTCAACACAAAGCCCTCAATTTATGAGCGAGCGTGTACGTACACTAACGGCACTTGCTCAAGAAAAGAGAGGGTTATTTATCGTACCATTAAACGGTTTGAAAAAATGGCTCACTCCAGTTGAAATGTGGAAATCTCATCAGTTAACACTATCTGTTGGTGACGATATTGAAATTGATGAATTTTTAAATAAATTAGTAAATATGGGCTACCGTAGGGAAAGTGTAGTGTCACATATAGGTGAATTTTCATTACGCGGGGGCATTGTTGATATTTACCCGTTAATTGGGAAGCCAGTAAGAATTGAACTATTCGATACTGAAGTGGATTCGATTCGTGATTTTGATGTGGAGACACAAAGATCAAAAGAGAACATCGAAGAAGTCAATATTACGACAGCAAGTGATTATATTATCACCGACGATGTGCTTAAACATACAAAATTAAAATTAAAAGAGGCTTATGAAAATACACGCCCCAAAATTGAAAAATCAGCACGTAATGATTTAAAAGAAACTTACGAAAGTTTCGAACTTTTTGAATCAACGATGTTTGATCATCAAGTATTGCGTCGACTTGTGTCGTTTATGTATGAACAACCAGCGACTATTATGGATTATTTTAAAGATGACGCTATTGTTGCAGTTGATGAACATAATAGAATTAAAGAAACTGAGCAAACACTTATTACTGAAGTTGATGAATTTATGCAAAACCTGATAGAAAGTGGTAAAGGATTTATTGATCAAAACTTCTTACAATATGATGGGTTTGAAGCGTTATTGAAACATTATCCAGTGACGTATTTCACATTATTCACGGCGACAATGCCTGTTCAACTCAATGAAATTATCAAGTTTTCATGTAAGCCAGTACAGCAATTTTATGGTCAATACGATATTATGCGTTCAGAATTTCAGCGCTTCATCCAAAATGATTATACTGTCGTTGTTCTTGCTGAAACTGAAGTGAGAAAAGAACGTATTCAATCTATGCTTAATGAAATGCATATCCCAACATTTATCGATACGCCAAGTCAACGAAACGATGGGGGCAATGCGATCATTACAGAGGGTAGTTTGTCAGAAGGATTTGAGCTACCTTATATGCAACTTGTTGTCGTGACGGAACGCGAACTATTCAAATCTAAACAAAAGAAAAAACCAAAACAACAAAAAACACTAACAAACGCTGAAAAAATTAAATCATACCAAGATTTAAAAGTAGGAGATTATGTCGTACATGTGCACCACGGTGTCGGTAGATATTTAGGTGTTGAAACACTTGAAGTCGGTGGCGTACATAAAGATTATATTAAACTTCAATATAAAGGGACAGACCAATTATTTGTACCAGTTGATCAGATGGATCAAGTTCAAAAATATGTAGCATCAGAGGATAAGACACCTAGGTTAAATAAACTTGGTGGTACAGAATGGAAAAAAACAAAAGCTAAAGTACAACAAAGCGTTGAAGATATGGCTGATGAATTAATTGATCTATATAAAGAACGTGAAATGTCTGTAGGTTATAAATATGGCCCAGATACGGCAGAACAAAACGAATTTGAAATAGATTTCCCTTACGAACTTACGCCTGACCAAGGTAAATCAATCGAAGAAATTAAACAGGATATGGAAATTGAACGTCCAATGGATCGATTGCTATGTGGTGATGTAGGTTATGGTAAGACAGAAGTTGCAGTACGTGCAGCGTTTAAAGCTGTTATGGAAGGAAAGCAGGTTGCCTTCTTAGTTCCAACGACAATTTTAGCTCAACAACATTATGAAACATTAATTGAGCGTATGCAGGACTTTCCAATCGAAGTTCAACTCATTAGTCGCTTTAGAAGTACAAAAGAAGTTAAAGAAACAAAAGAAAAATTAAAATCAGGCTTCGTTGATATCGTCGTAGGTACTCATAAACTATTAAGTAAAGATATTCATTATAAAGATTTAGGCTTATTAATTGTGGATGAAGAACAACGATTTGGTGTGCGTCATAAAGAAAGAATCAAATCATTGAAAACAAATGTGGACGTTTTAACACTGACGGCAACGCCTATCCCACGTACATTACACATGAGTATGTTGGGCGTTCGTGATTTATCAGTGATTGAAACACCACCAGAAAATCGTTTTCCAGTACAAACTTACGTATTAGAACAGAATACGAATTTTATTAAAGAAGCACTAGAAAGAGAATTATCTAGAGAAGGACAAGTCTTTTATTTATATAATAAAGTGCAATCTATTTATGAAAAACGAGAGCAATTACAAATGTTAATGCCAGAAGCGAATATTGGTATTGCACATGGACAGATGAAAGAAGGAGACTTAGAAGAAACAATGCTAAGTTTTATTAATCATGAATACGACATTCTCGTAACGACTACAATCATTGAAACGGGAGTTGATGTTCCAAACGCCAACACACTTATTATCGAAGATGCGGATCGTTTCGGACTCAGCCAGTTATACCAATTGAGAGGTCGTGTTGGACGTTCAAGCCGTATTGGCTATGCTTATTTCTTACACCCTACGAATAAAGTATTGTCAGAAACAGCTGAAGACCGTTTGCAAGCAATTAAGGAATTTACTGAGTTAGGCTCAGGCTTTAAAATTGCTATGCGTGATTTAAATATTCGAGGCGCAGGTAATCTCTTGGGTAAACAACAACACGGATTTATTGATTCTGTTGGATTCGACCTTTATTCACAAATGTTAGAAGAAGCAGTGAATGAAAAACGTGGTGTTAAAGATGAGAAGCAAGATGCACCTGAAATTGAAATTGAACTCAATATTGATGCTTATTTACCTGCTGAATATATTCCAAATGAACAGTCTAAAATAGAAATCTATAAAAAATTACGTAAGATTGAAACTGAAGCACAACTCATGGATGTTAAAGATGAATTAATTGATCGTTTCAATGATTACCCAATAGAAGCAGAAAGACTGTTGGATATGATGGAGATAAAAGTTCATGCTTTAAACGCTGGAGTGGCACTTATTAAAGATGTAGGCAAAAAGGTAGAAGTTTATCTGTCTGAAAAGGGAACGACAGATATTAATGGAGAAACGTTATTTAAACAAACGCAACCATTAGGCCGTGCAATGAAAGTTGGCGTTCAAGATGGTAAAATGAAAGTGACTTTAAATAAAGTAAGTAACTGGTTAGATAGTTTGAAATTCTTAGCGAAATGTCTAGAAGAAAGTATGGTTATATCAGATGAAATCTAAGGACGATAAGAATACGGCCTTCGACGGCGTAGTTGTTCTTACAATTGCACTTGTTATTGTTAAAATACTAAGCGCAATTTATCGTGTCCCGTATCAAAATATACTTGGAGACGAAGGATTATATGCTTATCAACAAATATATCCGATTGTTGCTTTAGGTGTTATTTTAACAATGAATGCAATTCCTAGTGCTGTCACTCAAACGTTTGGCACACATGGGGAATTAAGACATTACACTAAAGTATTGCTTAGGTTACAACTCATTAGTACTGCATTTTTCTTGGTTGTTTTTATAGGTGCTAAGTGGGTGGCACTCCTAATGGGTGACACTAACCTCACACCAATGTTAAGAGCAGCAAGTTTTAGTTTCTTGTTTGTTGGTATATTAGGAGTGTATAGAGGCTACTACCAAGCGCATCAACATATGACTGTTCCAGCGATATCACAAGTCATAGAGCAAGTGATACGTGTTGTAATCATCATCATTGCTATTGTATTATTTATGACACAACAATGGTCTGTTTACACTGCTGGTACAGTAGCTATTATCGGTTCAGCAGTAGGTTTTTTAGCATCTAGTATATTCCTAATGCAAGGCAAGCCTTTTAAGCTCAAGCAAGCGAAGAAACCAAATGACAAGACAATAGTAGAGTGGAAAAAGTTATCAATGGCTATTATCATCTTTGCTGTAAGCCAGCTTATTGTCATCGTTTGGCAAGTGATAGATAGCTTTACGGTTATACATGCACTTCAGAATGCAGGCTTAAATTTTCAAGAAGCAACCACACAAAAAGGTATCTTTGATCGTGGTGCTTCATTTATACAAATGGGTTTAATTGTGACAACGACATTTTGTTTTGTGCTTATACCGATGCTTACCGATGCGATTAAAGCACGCAACAACATTCTGATTAATAGATATGCGAATGCCTCTATCAAGATTACAGTGATGTTTAGTGTGGCAGCTGGTATTGGATTAATTAATTTACTGCCAGTCATGAATAGTGTGTTTTTTAAAAACGATAGTCTGACTGGTACATTATCTCTCTATATGCTTACAGTTATATGCGTCTCGCTCATAATGATGGACATTGCTTTATTACAAGTGAAAAACCAAGTGCGTCCTGTGCTATTTGCATTTATCACTGGTGTGGTCAGTAAAGTAATTCTCAATGTGATGTTAATACCACAATTATTAATGCTAGGTGGCAGTATCAGTACGGTTATTTCACTCATTATATTTACGCTCGTTCTACATTATCACGTACTAAAACACTATAAATTCCAGATGATGAAAAAATTCGTGATTAAATTGGGTGCTACGATGGTGATGCTATCAGTGGCTGTTCAACTAGGAATGTGGCTCGTACCTACACAAAGTAGAATCACAGGTTTGATTGAATTAGTCGTCGCAGCAATTATTGGCGTATTAGTAATTATTTTCGCTATTGTACGTATGCATTTATTGAGTTATAGAGAATTAAAACATTTACCATTGGGCGATAAACTTTATCATATGAAAAGAGGGAAACATTAATGTCAGGTAAAATAACAATTGTTGGCTTAGGTAACTACGGTATTGATGATTTACCTTTAGGTATCTACAAATTTCTTAAAAAACAAACAATGGTTTACACGCGTACATTGGATCATCCTGTAATTAAAGAATTAACTGCAGAAAATATACAATTCAAAAGTTTTGATAGTGAATACGAGGCACAAGCATCATTCGAGGGCGTCTATGAACGTATCGTGTCGCAACTCATTGAAGCGGCCCATAGTGATGATGTCATTTATACAGTGCCTGGACATCCACGTGTAGCTGAAACGACAACTGTGAAATTAGAAGCTCATGCGCAAGAACATAATGATCTTCAGGTTGAAGTTTTGGGAGGCAAAAGCTTTATCGATGATATATTTGAAGCGGTGAAGATAGACCCTAACGACGGGTTCACATTACTCGATGCGACAGCTATAACAAAAGAGCAGTTAAATATTCGTACCCATACGCTCATTACTCAAGTCTATAGTCCTATGACTGCAGGCGATTTAAAAGTGACATTGATGGAACGTTACCATGATGAGCAAACAGTGTTTATCGTCGATGGCGCACAAAATAATGCTGCAAATGTAATAGAAACACCGCTTTATGAATTAGACCATCATGCATCTATTTTCAGTAATTTGACAAGTGTATTCATTCCGAAAGTAGAAAAAGAAGAATCATATTATAGTGATTTTTATTTTGCTGCGAGCATAATAGACCAGCTTGTTGATGACGAAACAGGCTGTCCTTGGGATAAAGTTCAAACACATCACACATTAAAACGTTATCTATTAGAAGAAACATTTGAATTGTTTGAAGCAATAGATAACGAAGACGATTGGCATATTATTGAAGAGTTGGGGGACATACTTTTACAAGTACTATTGCATACAAGTATTGGCAAAAAAGATGGATTCCTTGATATAAATGAAGTGGTTCAAAGTCTTTCAGAAAAAATGATACGTAGACATCCCCACATTTTTGGTGACGCCGAAGCGGAAAACGAAGAAGATTTAAAACAGATATGGTCAGAAGCAAAAGCAAAAGAAGGTAAAACGAAACGTGTTAAATTTGAAAAAGTATTTGCAGAGCATTTCTTGAAGTTGTATGATAAAATAAAAAATATGTCATTAGACGCAGATGCTTTAAGAAAAATTTTAGAGCAAGGAGGAAACAAATCATGAGATTAGATAAATATCTCAAAGTATCACGGTTAGTAAAACGTCGTACTTTAGCTAAAGAAATTAGTGATCAAGGACGTATTACTGTGAATGGTTCAGTAGCAAAAGCAGGCACTGACGTAAAAGTAACAGATGAACTTGTAATCCGATTTGGACAAAAAGTGATTACAATTGAAGTTACTGGTTTAAGTGAACATGCGACTAAGGAAAATGCGAAAGGTATGTATGAATTAGTCAAAGAAGAAAAGGTTAGTGGAGACTAGAAAAGGAGGTGACAAGCAATGAGTAAAAAAGTTGAGAACATAGGGAATACGTTCACTTCTGCTGAAAATAAAAAGAAACAACAGCAAAAAATGAGAAGAAGAGTCGTACGAAAACGTATTACTTTATTTGGTGGCATATTACTTATCCTCATTATTATTTTAACTGTAATGCTTGTCACTCAAAAACAAAGTAATATAGACGACGCAGCTGAGCGTCAAGAAAAAGAACAACAATATCAAAAGCAACAAGATGAAGAACTCGCATTAAAAGAACAATTAAACAATCTTAATGATAAAAGTTATATAGAGAAAGTTGCGCGAGATGATTATTATTTGAGTAATGATGGAGAAGTGATTTTCAAGTTGCCTGGTGAGAAATCTGAAGAGAAATCTAAATCATCAAAAGAGGATAAATAGTGAAATTTATCATTTAAGTAACAATACCATTGTTAATTTATGCAAACAGGCATATAATAGGGTTAAAATCGAAACAAATCGGGAGGATTTATTTACAATATGTCAATCGAAGTAGGAAACAAGCTTAAAGGTAAAGTCACTGGTATTAAAAAGTTTGGCGCTTTCGTCGAACTTCCTGAAGGAAAGAGTGGCTTAGTTCACATAAGTGAAGTTGCAGATAATTACGTGGAAAACGTAGAAGATCATTTATCTGTTGGAGATGTAGTTGAAGTTAAAGTGCTTTCAATTGCTGATGATGGTAAAATTAGTTTATCAATTAAAAAAGCAAAAGATCGTCCACGTAGACCTCAAAGTAAACCCAATTATAAAAAACCTCAACCAAAAGGTGAGGACTTTGAAAAGAAATTAACAGATTTCTTGAAAGATAGTGAAGATAAATTAACATCCATTAAACGTCAAACAGAATCTAGACGTGGTGGAAAAGGCGCGAAACGTTAATAAATATATATCATAAGACTGTTGAAATAGGAATTAATTTAACGACTTGAAAACAAAGTACAATAATTTTTCCAAAATTAAGTTTGATCGTAACAATCTAAGACTGTTTTCTTACTTGAGGAAACAGTCTCTTTTTTTGTTGTATATAAGTCATAATATTACGAGCATTTGCATCGTTAAGGTAACATTATGGTCAAGGAGGTAGATAAGTTGAGAGTAAATACTGAAGGCTGGAATAAAAGTAATCACATTGTATTGGCAGTTTCTACAGGTGTGGATAGCATGGTGCTATTGCATCAATTGATTACGCATTTAGCTGATTCATATACTAAGTTGACTTGTCTACATGTAAATCACAATATTCGTCCTGCTGCAGCAGCAGAAGAACAATTTATTAAAGGGTATTGTGACAAGCATCAGATTCCATTGCATGTACAACATCTAGACTTGTCTGCTGTGATTGAAAAAGGTAATAGTATTGAAAGTGCAGCGAGAGCTGAACGTTATCATTGGTTTGATGATATGATGACCGAGTTAAAGGCAGATGTATTACTTACGGCACACCATCAAGATGACCAAATTGAAACGATATTTTATCGACTCATGACTGGACGCTCTACGAGAAGTAGCTTGGGTATGACATATCTTTCTTCAAGAGGTCACTATAATTTATGTAAACCCTTTTTAGAAGCCACGAAATCAGAAATACGTAATTATCAAACAAAACATAACGTTCCATATTATGAAGATGAATCAAATACAGAAAATCATTACGTCAGAAATGATATTCGTAATCGTATATTACCTGACATTGAAAGTAATAAACACTTATCTACAGAACAATTGCTAAAATTAAAAGACTGGCATGATGAACAATTAGAAGTTGTGCGAAACGAAGCTACAACATTTATCTCGGCATTCGTTGATTTTTGTAATGATGACAATGAAGTTACTTTTTCGAGAAAACAATTTTTAAATTTACGACATAGTGTCAAAATGGCAGTCTTGGATAAACTTTTTGCTGAATTACCATTAGATAAGTCGATTACTGAGAAAACTTACGATGAATGGTTTCAGCAACTTACTGAAAATGTAACACAATGCACATTATATGCGACACATGAATGGATAATTCACATCGCTTATGATAAATTTATAATAATGGCAAATTGTAAAGAAAAACTAGCTCCGACTAAGATTGATCAACCAGGTGTATACAACTATGGTCGCTATAGCATTGATATTACTAACGAATTTCCTACATTCGAGTATCCTATAGTTATCCGTACAAGAAAAGACGGCGACAAATTTGAACTGAATGGTATGAAAGGGCATAAAAAGATAAGTAGACTGCTTATTGATGAAAAGGTTATGCAAACTGAACGTAACCAAATGCCAGTTATAGTTAATGCATATAATGAGATTATTGCTGTTGGCACATTATATTTAAAAAAAAGATACAATCAATCAATTTTTATACGAAATATGGGAGAGGAATGAAAACATGCGAGATGATTTAAAAGACATTTTATTGTCAGAGGAAGATATACATCAAATTTGTGAAGAGCTAGGTAAGAAAATAACAGAGGAATACAAAGGGAAGCCACTTGTTTGTATTGGGATATTAAAAGGGTCTGTTATGTTCATGGCAGATTTAATTAAATACATTGATACGCATTTAGCTATCGACTTTATGGATGTTTCTAGTTATCACGGAGGCACCGAGTCAACAGGAGAAGTAAAAATCTTGAAAGACTTAAGTGGATCTATTGAAAATAAAGATGTTTTAATTATTGAAGACATTCTAGAAACTGGTACTACATTAAAATCAATTACTGAATTACTTGAATCACGTCGTGTTAATTCACTTGAAATTGTTACGCTACTTGATAAACCAAACCGTCGTAAAGCAAACATTGAAGCAAAATACGTAGGTAAAAAGATACCTGACGAATTTGTAGTAGGCTATGGTTTAGATTACGCTGAACATTATAGAAATTTACCTTATATTGGTACATTGAAACCAGAAATCTATTCAAAATAAGCAGTACAATTTATTCGCGGAAAAAGTTGTTATATACTGTAAGTTACAGTCGAATTAAGTTGGTGAATGTGAAAAGTAGGGTTACACTTAAATCATTTGAAATTTAATACATAAACTTGAGGGTACGTGACAATATATAATATTCATTTAACTTTAAGCATAATAGAAAAATAAAACTAAAGGGTAAAACAATAAGAATTGTAAACATAACGCAAAAGTTGAAATAGTAGCCGAAAACTCGAGTGTTGTGTTACAATTTTTGTTAGTTTTATAATTGAAGTAGGAGGAAACGACGCATGCAGAAAGCCTTTCGTAACGTGCTAGTTATCGCAATCATTGGCGTTATTATTTTTGGCTTGTTTTCGTGGCTTAACGGAAATGGGAATATGCCAAAGCAGCTTACATATAATCAATTTGTTAAGCAGTTAGATAAAGGTGAGTTAAAATCACTGGAAATACAACCTGAACAAAACGTATATATGGTAAGTGGTAAAACAGATAAAGATGAAGAGTATTCTTCAACTATTTTATATAACAACGATAAAGAGCTAGAAAAAATAACTGATAAAGCACAAAGTCAAGATGGATTGAAATTTACAGTTAAAGAAGAAGAAAAGCAAAGTGTATTTGTAAGTATATTAACAACATTAATTCCTGTATTAATTATCGCACTTTTATTTATATTCTTCCTTAGCCAAGCCCAAGGTGGCGGCGGTGGCGGTGGTAATCGTATGATGAACTTTGGTAAATCCAAAGCGAAAACGTACGATAATCAACAAAAACGTGTACGCTTCACTGATGTAGCTGGTGCAGATGAAGAGAAACAAGAATTAATTGAAATAGTCGATTTCTTAAAAGACAATAAACAATTCAAACAAATGGGTTCTAGAATTCCTAAAGGTGTTCTTTTAGTTGGCCCTCCTGGTACAGGTAAAACATTATTAGCTCGTGCAGTTGCTGGTGAAGCCGGCACGCCGTTCTTCTCAATCAGTGGTTCAGACTTCGTTGAGATGTTTGTGGGTGTTGGTGCAAGTCGTGTACGTGACTTGTTCGAAAATGCTAAGAAAAACGCGCCTTGTATCATCTTTATTGATGAAATCGATGCAGTTGGTCGTCAACGTGGTGCCGGTGTAGGTGGTGGCCATGATGAGCGTGAGCAAACATTGAACCAATTACTAGTTGAAATGGATGGATTTGGTGATAATGAAGGTATCATTATGATAGCTGCTACAAACCGTCCAGACATTTTAGACCCAGCGTTATTACGTCCAGGTCGTTTCGACAGACAAATTCAAGTAGGTCGTCCGGATGTGAAAGGCCGTGAAGCAATTCTTCATGTTCATGCGAAAGACAAACCATTTGATGAAACAGTTGACTTAAAAGCAGTTTCAGAAAGAACACCTGGTTTCTCTGGTGCAGATTTAGAAAACTTATTAAACGAAGCATCATTAGTTGCTGTACGTGAAGGTAAGAAAAAAATCGATATGCGTGATATTGAAGAAGCGACAGACCGTGTTATCGCTGGTCCAGCTAAGAAATCTCGCGTAATCTCAGAAAAAGAACGTAATATTGTAGCGCACCATGAAGCTGGTCATACAATTATTGGTATGGTACTTGATGAAGCTGAAGTTGTTCACAAAGTTACAATCGTACCTCGTGGACAAGCCGGCGGTTATGCAATGATGTTACCTAAACAAGATCGCTTCTTAATGACAGAAAAAGAATTATTAGATAAAATCTGTGGTCTACTTGGTGGACGTGTATCTGAGGATATTACCTTTAATGAAGTATCTACAGGTGCATCTAATGACTTTGAACGTGCGACACAAATTGCACGTCAAATGGTTACTGAATATGGTATGAGTGAAAAAATCGGAACGGTTCAATTCACAAATAGCAACGGTGGTCAAGTCTTCTTAGGAAAAGAAATGCAAGGCGACACTGAGTTTTCAGGACAAATTGCATACGAAATTGATAAAGAAGTGCAACGTATTATTAAAGAACAATACGAGCGTTGTAAGGCTATCTTGTTAGAGCATAAATCACAGTTAGATTTAATAGCTGAATCATTATTAACTGAAGAAACATTAGTTGCCGAACAAATCCAATCATTATTTAACGATGGTGTCCTACCAGAAGTAGATTATGATAGTGCCAAAGTTGTGGAACATAAAGATGATGACTTTGAAGAAGGAAAATACGGTAAATCTTACGAGGACGTTCGTAGAGAACAACTAGATTCAGATGATGAAACACAGGATAACGATAAAGAAAATGAACAACAAGACAACAATGACACTGAAGAAACAGGTCATGAACAAGCACCTAATATCGATAAACCTAGCAATCCGAACGATCCGAATGATCCAAGCAATAGAAATTAATAACTGAACTTAAAGCTTCTTTCTGCTATCATATTGATAGTAGAAGGAAGCTTTTTTAATAGCAAAATATAACAGAATAATTTATAAACAGATGTTTCGCAATTTCTACCTCGAACGATTACAATAAATTGCATTGATAAAAAGTGTAAAAACAATCTTAGAGTAAAGATAGAAAAACATTTTCAAAACTAGATGATATTAAAGGAGAAATAAACAAAATGACGAACGATTATATAGTTAAAGCATTAGCTTTTGGAGGACAAATTCGCGCTTATAGTGCGTTAACAACTGAAAGTGTTCAAGAAGCACAAACAAGACATTATACGTGGCCAACTGCTTCAGCAGCACTTGGACGTACGATGACAGCAACAGTGATGATGGGTGCAATGCTTAAAGACGATCAAAAATTAACAGTTACAGTTGATGGAAAAGGGCCAATTGGTAAAATAATTGCTGACGCTGATGCTAAAGGGAATATAAGAGGCTATGTTACGAATCCTCAAACACATTTCCCTTTAAATGATGCTGGTAAATTAGATGTTAGCCGTGCAGTTGGTTCAGAAGGTGCATTGACAGTTGTAAAAGATATTGGAATGAAAGATTTCTTTTCTGGTTCTAGTGAACTCGTTTCTGGTGAATTAGGAGATGACTTCACTTATTACTTTGCTAAAAGTGAACAAGTACCATCGTCAGTAGGTTTAGGCGTATTAGTAAACCCTGACAATTCAATTAAAGCTGCAGGTGGCTTTATAATACAAGTTATGCCAGGTGCAGACGATGAAACAGTTGATAAACTCGAAGCTGCAATCAATCAAATGACACCAGTTTCTAAACTGATTGACCAAGGTTTAACGCCTGAAGAAATTCTTTTCGAAATACTAGGGGAAGAAAACGTACAACTATTAGAAAATCTTCCTACACAATTCGATTGTAATTGTGGGCATGAAAAATTCTTAACTGCTATTAAAGGTTTAGGCGAAGCTGAAATTCAAGATATGATTGATAAAGACCATGGTGCAGAAGTTGAATGCCATTTCTGTAGAAATAAATATAATTTTTCAGAAGATGAGTTACATGGATTAATAGAAAAAAGTAACTAAAAGGTTTACACTAGGTATTGAACTAGGCTATTGAACAAAAAAATTGGTATATTAAATCTTCATAGTTGTATTTGCTGAAAAATCTGATAAAATATAAAGTATATCCGAGAGAAAAAGTAGGTTTTAAACTTTTTAATGAAAAGGAGCAATACTAAATGACAAATAAACCAGTAGATAATATCGTAAAAGCAATTGGCAATACACCTGTTGTTAAGTTAAACAACGTTGTGGAGGAAGATGCAGCAGACGTATATGTGAAACTTGAATATCAAAATCCAGGTGGCTCTGTGAAAGACCGTATTGCATTAGCAATGATTGAAGAAGCTGAACAAGCAGGTAAAATTAAACCAGGTGATACAATTGTTGAACCGACAAGTGGTAACACAGGAATTGGCTTAGCTTTTGTTTGTGCAGCTAAAGGTTATAAAGCAGTATTTACGATGCCTGAAACAATGAGTCAAGAACGTCGTAACTTGTTAAAAGCATACGGCGCAGAATTAGTATTAACACCTGGATCAGAAGCAATGAAAGGTGCAATCAAAAAAGCTAAAGAATTAAAAGAAGAATTCGGTTATTATGAGCCGCAACAATTCGAAAACCCAGCAAACCCTCGTGTACACGAATTAACAACTGGACCAGAATTAGTTGAACAATTTGAAGGCAAAACGATTGATTCATTCTTAGCTGGTGTAGGTACTGGTGGAACACTTAGTGGCGCGGGTAAAGTATTAAAAGAAAAATACCCAGACATTAATCTTGTAGCGATTGAACCAGAAGACTCAGCTATCTTAAGTGGCGGCGAACCAGGTCCACATAAATTACAAGGTTTAGGTGCAGGATTTGTACCAGATACTTTAGATACAAACATATACGATGAAATTATCAAAGTAGGTAATGAAGTTGCTATGGATATGTCACGTAGAGTTGCTAAAGAAGAAGGCATCTTAGGTGGTATTTCTTCAGGTGCTGCGATTGTTGCAGCGATTGAAAAAGCAAAATCATTAGGTAAAGGTAAAACAGTTGTTACTGTATTACCAAGTAATGGTGAGCGTTATCTTTCTACACCGTTATATTCATTTGATGACTAAATGATATATATTTAACAATTACCGGCCACATATTCATGTGAGTCGGTTTTTTTGTGTGTACATAAAGAAACATAAGTAAGCAAAGTAAAAACAATACACTAGCATATGTGATTTCAAGTTTTGATTACTGAAAAAATTGAAAATTAACGTTATTATAGAATAGTAAATATAATACATAAGAGAAATCATTTATAAAGTGAAAGGAAGAAGAATAATTATGACGCATACAAAAATTATGGGCATATTAAATGTAACTCCTGACTCTTTTTCTGATGGTGGTAAATATAATACAGTTGAAAAAGCGATTAAGAGAGCAAAAGAAATAATGGATGAAGGTGTAGATATTATAGATGTTGGTGGGATATCTACCCGTCCAGGTTTTGAAGAGATAAGCGTTGAGGAAGAGTTGGAGCGTGTTCTCCCTGTTGTAAGTGCGTTGGCTGAATTAGATGTACAACTATCTATAGATACCTATCGAAGTGAAGTGGCAGAAGCTGCAATGAAATTAGGTGCCACGATGATTAATGATCAATGGGCAGGACACTATGATGAACGTATTTTCAATGTAGTAGCGAAATACAATGGTGAGATCGTACTCATGCACAATGGCGATGGTCAAAGAACAGAACCGGTAGTGGATGAGATGTTGCTGTATTTATTAAAACAAGTAAATAAAGCGGAAATGGCAGGTATACCTCAACATAAAGTATGGATTGATCCAGGAATTGGCTTTGCCAAAACACGTGAAGAAGAAAAAGAAGTTATGTCACGTTTAGATGAACTGGTAGCTACAGGTTATCCAGTGCTATTAGCAACAAGTAGAAAAAGGTTCATAAAAGAAATGATAGGTACAGAAACAACGCCTACCGAACGTGATGAAAGTACGGCAGCTACTACTGCGTATGGTATAATGAAAGGCGTAAAAGCGGTAAGAGTTCATAATGTCGCATTAAATGTTCGATTAGGACAAAGCATGGACTATTTAAAGGAGAATGACGATGAGCGACACAATATTTCTTAATGGTATGAGATTCTATAGTTATCATGGTGCGCTGCCAGCTGAAAACGATATTGGACAAATATTTATTGTCGATGTCACAATGAAAGTTGATTTGAGTATGGCTGGGCAATCTGATGAGGTTACAGATACAGTCCATTATGGTGAAGTTTTTGAAGAAGTAAAAGCAATCATGGAAGGCAAGCCTGTAAATTTATTAGAGCATCTAGCTGAACGTATTGCAAAACGTATAAATTCACACTATAATCGTGTAATGGAAACGAAAGTTAGAATCACTAAAGAAAATCCACCTATACCTGGCCATTATGATGGTGTAGGCGTTGAAATAGTGAGGGAGAATCTCTAATGGAATATGCTTATTTAGGATTAGGAAGTAATGTTGGAGAAAGAGCGTCACAACTTGATGAAGCAATCCGTATATTAGATAATACAGATGGCATTCAAGTAACGCAAAAATCCCCGATATATGAAACAGAGCCAGTAGGTTATGTCGACCAACCACAATTTTTAAATCAATGTATTGAAATTTATACATCCTTAACTCCACAAGATTTATTAAAAGAGTGTCTGCATACTGAACAGCAGTTACACCGAGTAAGAGATATACGTTGGGGCCCTAGAACTTTAGATGTTGATATTTTATTGTTTGGTAATCATATTATTGATGAAGAAAATCTGAACGTTCCGCATCCACGTATGCTAGAGCGTGCATTTGTACTTATACCGTTAAATGATATAGCATCAGATTGTGTAGAACCTCATTCCAATAAAAAAATTGGAAGTATAGTAACGGCAGACGATTCAGTCAAAGAGTATAAAGGTTTATAGTTATAAAATATGTGGAAAACGGGAGTCGTATAGATATATAATAGAGTAATTCTTGCTCCTATGGCTAATGTAGATAACGTTACATTTAAACGTACAGTTAAAAATGGGTGTGGGTTTAATGTGTGCTGTATCTATATGGTAAGACTAGAAAAGCTTTGAAATAAACAGAACAACAAATGATAGATAACTATCAAACGTTCCAAGTGAAGATTGAAGCTAAAGAATAATAAAAATTAGAACAAGAAGCATAAAGGAGAGAAAGTAATGTCAGAAGAAATGAACGACCAAATGCAAGTCCGCCGTCAAAAATTACAAGAGTTATACGATTTAGGTATCGATCCTTTTGGTCAAAAATTTGAACGTACTTCTACGGCTGCCCCATTGCATGAAGATTGGGACGCATATACAAAAGAAGAATTACATGACAAAGAAGATGAAAGCAACGTAAGTATCGCCGGTCGTCTAATGACTAAACGTGGAAAAGGTAAAGCTGGATTTGCTCATGTTCAAGATTTAACTGGTCAAATACAAATTTACGTAAGAAAAGACCAAGTAGGAGACGAACAATTTGAAGTTTGGAATTCTGCAGACTTAGGAGACATTGTAGGTATAGAAGGTGTAATGTTCAAAACGAATACAGGTGAATTGTCTGTTAAAGCTAAAACATTCACGTTGTTGACTAAAGCATTACGTCCATTACCTGATAAATTCCACGGTTTACAAGATATCGAACAGCGTTATCGTCAACGTTACCTTGACTTAATTACAAATCAAGATAGCACGCAAACATTTATTAACCGCAGTAAGATATTACAAGAAATGCGTAATTACTTAAATCAAAGAGGATTTTTAGAAGTAGAAACACCTATGATGCACCAAATTCCTGGTGGAGCTGCTGCGCGTCCTTTCGAAACACATCATAATGCTTTAGACGCAACATTATATATGCGAATTGCAATTGAATTACATTTGAAACGTTTAATTGTAGGTGGATTAGAAAAAGTTTATGAAATTGGACGTGTTTTCAGAAACGAAGGCGTATCAACAAGACATAATCCAGAATTCACTATGATTGAATTATATGAAGCGTATGCTGACTATCACGATATCATGGATATAACTGAGAATATGATTAGACATATTTCTGAAAAAGTACTTGGTACTGCTAAAGTAAACTACGGCGAAGAAATTATAGATTTAGAATCTGATTGGAAACGAGTTCATATGGCTGATGCTGTTAAAGAAGAAACAGGTGTGGACTTCTTCGAGGTGCAAACTGATGAAGAAGCTAAATCATTAGCTAAAGAACATGGCATTGAAATAACAGATAATATGAAATATGGTCATATCTTAAATGAGTTCTTTGAGCAAAAAGTTGAAGAAACTTTAATTCAACCAACGTTTATTTATGGACACCCAATCGAAATCTCACCACTAGCTAAGAAAAATCCAGAGGATCCAAGATTTACGGATCGCTTTGAATTATTCATAGTAGGTAGAGAACACGGTAATGCATTCACAGAATTAAATGATCCTATTGATCAAAGAGCAAGATTTGAAGCGCAATTAGTAGAAAAAGAAGAAGGTAATGATGAAGCGCACGAAATGGATGAAGATTTCATTGAAGCATTAGAGTACGGAATGCCTCCAACAGGTGGTTTAGGTATTGGTATTGATAGATTAGTAATGTTACTTACTGATTCTGCTTCTATCCGTGATGTATTGTTATTCCCTTATATGAAACAAAAATAGATTATTAAAAGCTTGGTTTAAACTAAGTGATAATTGATTTAATCATTTAAACTAGATCATATGTTACGATTTCACACTGGTGAGACGTAGTATATGGTCTGTTTTTTGGTTTAATCTCTATAGATATGCTAAAAATAAGAGAGAATAGAGGGTTTAAGTACTAAATAAATTAATTAAATTAGTAATAAGATACAATTAAGTATTATAATGCTATTAAAATATAATAATATACTAAAAAAGGTATGGTAAAGATAGATTCTATGTGATAAGATTATTCAAGTCGAGTTAAGGAAACGAAACAAGACATATAAGCATTTAAAATATTTCTTGTCGAGAAATGTTCGAAAAGCATTGACATTAAAGTGAAAATGAATTAATATATAAAAGTCATCAAAAACGACAAGCACTATATACATAACTCAAGTAAAAGTCTTGTAAACAAATCTTTAAGATAGTGTAAAATTGACTATTGCAAAAGATTAACAAACAATGTATTATTAATTGAGTAAGTTAATTTGTCTGGTGGCAATAGCAAAGAGGTCACACCTGTTCCCATGCCGAACACAGTAGTTAAGCTCTTTAGCGCCGATGGTAGTCGGACTTACGTTCCGCAAGAGTAGGACGTTGCCAGGCTTTTATTAAAAATTATGTGGAGAATTAGCTCAGCTGGGAGAGCATCTGCCTTACAAGCAGAGGGTCGGCGGTTCGAACCCGTCATTCTCCATCATTTCATGATAGCCGGCCTAGCTCAACTGGTAGAGCAACTGACTTGTAATCAGTAGGTTGGGGGTTCAAGTCCTCTGGCCGGCACCATTTCATGAGCCATTAGCTCAGTTGGTAGAGCATCTGACTTTTAATCAGAGGGTCAGTGGTTCGAGCCCACTATGGCTCATACAGTTTCATTTGCAGAAGTAGTTCAGCGGTAGAATACGACCTTGCCAAGGTCGGGGTCGCGGGTTCGAATCCCGTCTTCTGCTCCATTATTTTTGCCGGGGTGGCGGAACTGGCAGACGCACAGGACTTAAAATCCTGCGGTGAGAGATCACCGTACCGGTTCGATTCCGGTCCTCGGCACCATCATTTTTAATATAGCGCCCGTAGCTCAACTGGATAGAGTACTTGACTACGAATCAAGAGGTTACAGGTTCGACCCCTGTCGGGCGCACCATCTTTAAAAGTGTTAATCAATTTAATCAATTAAATTATGTACGGGAAGTAGCTCAGCTTGGTAGAGCACTTGGTTTGGGACCAAGGGGTCGCAGGTTCGAATCCTGTCTTCCCGACTCTTTAAAATTTATATGGGGGCTTAGCTCAGATGGGAGAGCGCCTGCTTTGCACGCAGGAGGTCAGCGGTTCGATCCCGCTAGTCTCCACCATATTATTTAAATG
>NZ_ALPU01000022.1:0-3857 GCF_000294465.1 Staphylococcus sp. OJ82
GATAATCAACAAAATTTCAAGTTATAATTTGGTTTGGCAAGCGTCGTATTTGCTAGCCACTTCGTGACTAGATATACTGCTTGTTGGGATTATATCCCAAACCCTTTATGTTTTTGCGTACGCAAAAAATGAGTGACTATTGCTAGCCACTCATGTGATTCAAAACCAAATTAAAAATCAAAAACAGACCTAATGAAGCAACCAAAAATGTGGTTGCTAAATATAGAAAGTATTAAAAATTAAATAATACTTTCTATTCACTATACTTAATTTTATTCGCTAATTTAGCTACTTGTTTATTATCATGAGGTTTAATATAGATTGTTTCAATATTATCCTCAATTGCTTTTCTGGTTACCTTATCCATTTTACTATAATCACTAGTTTGTGAGCTTTCCCATTTATAAGGAATATTATTGTATACATTAATTGTTCCATCGCCATTACTGCTATATGTTATTGATCCACCAGCCCTCATAGGAGCTTCTAATTTCACAACGTTTTCTTTATAAACTGCACTATTTTGGGCTTGTGGATTTACTTTTGAACCTTTTGGTATTTCTGTAACATACACATCTCTAATCCCTTTTAAATCATTTCTTGTTGATATTAACTGATACCAAACTCGTGCATATTCAATTTCTTCGGAGTTAAAATCATTTAAGTAGCTTTTATTTTTATCAGTAGATTGTTGATTCTCATTACTGTCATTATTTTTTTGTTGCTTTTTATTATCATTTTGTTCTTTATTTTGTTTCTTGCTACTTTCTGTATTATCACCACTATCAGATGTGTTAGTTTCCTCGTTTTTGTTTTGTGTTTCCTTGTCTTTACTTTGTGAGGTAATAGTATCACTAGAACTGTTACTATTACTATTACAACCTACTAAAATTACTAATAAACCAGCAATTGATATAGCTAAAATAATTTTTTTCATATTACAACTCCTTTTCAACATTTTAAATTAGACTTATATTGATATTTTTCTAGCCAGAAAACTAGATTATAAGAGCTAAAAAGCTTTATAACATCTATAACACGATATGCATTAAATATATAATAAAATAACCACCATGTTTATATAAAACAGGTGGTTATTGAAACTATTTTAGTAGTGTATAGATTTTATAAAGTATAGGTCTAACTGGTTTGATAAAGTCCCCTATATATTCTTCTACGTGAGCGTTGAATCCTGATTTGAATTTTTGAACACCAAAATCTTCAGCATTTTCACTGAAATCGCCCGTTATACCATAAAAGTTATAACGATTAATATTATGTTCTTTTGCAAATTTTATCATTTCCCATTGTAGCCTATATGCCCCCATATAAGGATTATATTTAGGGTTTGATCCACTAGAAAGATAATAAACTTCATGGTCATTAAAGATATATAAAGAAGCTGCTAAATCTAGTATCATGCCATCTGTTTCAATTAAGGATTCTGTTTCGGAAACCTTTCTTTTTTGTGCTTTTATTTGTTGTAATTCTTGTTCATATTTATTTTTACTTTTTTTAGAATCAGGATTAGATTCCAAGTTAGTCTTGGTTTGTTCTAAAGTGTTATTTAGTTTGTCTAAATGATTGTTTTGTTTTATTAAGAGTTCGGACAAATCAATATAAGCTAATTTTAACATGCTGTTATTGTGATAAATTTTTTGCATTTGTTCAAAATACTCTTTACCTCTAAATGTAAAGCCATGTTTTTCTTCTGCCATTTTAAATAGTTTGAAAAATGTATCAGTTTCTTCTATAGGCAATGTACGGACTTTAACATTCATTTCATATGTTTTCTTAATATTTCTTCGCGTTTGATAATCCATATCTTTAAGTAATTGATCTTCTGTTTTATTTTTCAAATCAAGAACAGATAGCCAACGAATTTGGCTCGTTTGAGAGTATCCAACCGTATATCCTTGGTGTTTATAGCCCAAATCTTCCATAGTTTTAAGTAAAGGTCGATTGTTATAACTTTCTAATATTTCTCCTTGAGTATTTCGTATGTTTTCTAATGTATAAGGGTCAGTTAAAACGAATAAACCACGATTTTTTTTCAAATATTTAGTTAAGTGCTTATAGAAAAATCTCACTAGCTCATAATTATTAAAATCTAAAACTGGTCCACGATGTGTGTAAAAGTATTTAAAAAACTTCAAAGAGCGTGCTTCAGTCAAAAGACAAGCTGCTAATATATTATGTTCACTATCTTTAACTCCAACTAAATGCACATCTTTTTTTAGGTTGTTTTTGTAGTTAAAATGATTTGAACTTTGCGTATAGTGAGAAAAATGTTTATTAGTAAAGATTTCAAATTCATTTACTTCTAGTTTAGTAAAGTACATGATAAACCTACTTTCTTAATATGATATTGCGCTTTCATATGTATATTACAAAAAAAAGTCAAGCACTTTAAAAGGCTTGACTTAAAAATGAAATTTAACGGAGGGAGAAGGATTCGAACCTACGCAAGCGGAAAGCTTCTAATTAATAATAAATATCAATTTCCCTTAAGCCAGACTTGGGTATCCCTCCAAAATTTAACTGCTTTTCCATCCTATACTTTTTAAATAGAAATGTAAACCACTTTATTACAAACTTAAGTTTATTATCATTTTAAATAGATTGTATATATCATGCACGATCACTACCTATAATACTTAATTTATGTTAACTAAACAAAAAGCCAAAAACACTGATCTAACAGTGTTTTTGACTTTTATGGATTGTGAACTTTTATACACACTTTATACATCGTTGGTTTAACACGTTTTCATGTGTTTTCATACATCTTACTTTTGTATTTTTATTCAGTGAATCATTAGCGAAATTTAAGCGTTATATTATATTTTTAAGCTACTTCTTATACTTGTAATAGAAAACGATAATAAAAATTTTACTACTTAATAGGTTTTACTTATATAAAATCTGGGTAAAATTTACTAGACCTATTAATGAGTAAGCCAAGTATTGATATGTTGTTAGACATACTCTTTTTTTATACTTCAATAGAAAGTACCTATTACGAGTTTCTTGTGATAGGTACTTTTTTGTTTATTCCTTACTATTTACCAAATAAATATCTCCAAAGACTTTTTTTGTGAGTTTGTGTATTCTGAATATCTTTATATTCATGATGTGAACTATCTTGCCTTTCATTCTCTTCAAATTCATAATAATCACTTGTTTTTTCGCTATATTCTAATTGGTTTAACGCAATTTTTAGTTCGTATTTTAATTCTTCACGTTCTTTTTATCACTTATAGTTAATTGCTGTTGTTGATCTATGAGTCTTGTTAAATTGTTAATTTGTTCATCTTTCATTGAAAGTTGTTTAACAAGTAAATCATTTTCTTTTTGTAAAATTTCCAACAGATCTATATTATCTTTTCCTGAAGAAGAAGTGTATTTATTTTCAATATTTTTATGTTGCTTTAATTTATTGATTACTATCTCATCTAAATATCTTGTTTTGTTTTTCCAAATTATATTATGACTTTCATTTATTTCTTCTATCCAAGAAGTTAAAGTTTGTTTAGTAATTTGGAGTTCTTCAGATGCTTTTTTAAAACTTTTCATTTTATCACCTGCTTACCGCTAATTTACCATAATTTACTGGTATTTACCGATAAATTTAATCAACGTTTTTATCGATTTTATCGTCATTTTTTTAATACTCATAAATATTACCCAACACTTTTATAGAAAGTGTTGGGTAATATTTATGAGTATTTGTGTTAGTTCTTAAACTTACAATTTTTCAATTCTATTCATTTTTTCTAGAAATGCCTTTTGTTGTTCTTCTGTAAATTCAGTTGTTTTTGGTTTGATGGGTTCATACCTTTTATTTTTTAACCATT
>NZ_ALPU01000023.1:0-2981 GCF_000294465.1 Staphylococcus sp. OJ82
TATGCATCAATAATGTACTATTGTTATAATTAATTTGGGACTCTTTCCTAACACTTCTTAATTAAACATAAAAATTTTCAAAAAGTGTTTCGAACTACTGTTATAGCTTTGCACAGGCTTATTAACAGTAGTTTTTTTAATTTCTTGCATTAATTTACTAACTTTATATATATTTAGTATAGCTTGTCCAATTTTCTTTGTTATAATACTCGTATAGAAGTATCCCTAACTTCTTTATTTTTTCCATTAATTTCATATCTTAGTTGTTTTTAATTTTATAATTAGATAAGAGTTTGATTTAAAAAAAGCCACTAGAATAATTTCTAGTGGCTTTTTTTAAATCATTAATAAATCTTTCTTTTGCAGTTTGATCATAATTAGATAGCTCTTTTAAATTCTCAAAAGGTATAGTTAATTTATGTGTTTCTTGTTCTTTAAGTTTGTTAAACATTGAAAAAATAAGTTCATTTCAACACATGTAAAATTACATAAAGGTATTAAATTTAAATCATTTTTGTACACAACAATATAACTACCTATAACATTGTCAAAAAGATCTTAAAAGATTATATAATTAAAAGTTTAAACTTTTAATATTCAGGTATAGTACATTTAGCACTATCTCTACTTAACACTTAAGTTCACACAGGCTACTATTAGTTTTAAGCTAATAGTAGCTTAAAATTTGAAATTAGACTGAAATTCACGTAGTATTTTTATAGGTATTATTAATGAACAAAGCATTTCTTTTATTTTAGCCATTTCAATTTTATATTGAAATGGCTTTTTATTTGCCTTTATTTTGGATTTTAAAGGGGTATTTAGCAACGTAAGCATTGATTATGATGATTTACACATCATTTCCACCTTATGGCGTTAAATGCTTTTAAAACACCATGTATAAGAAAACCGAAAAAAACATACGGTAAAACATATAAAACACCCCATAAATATCTCCAAATACTTTCTTTTGTCGCTATTTCATGATTAATAAAGTCGTAGCCTTGTGAAATGCCAAAAAAGTTACTAATTGGTCCCGTTACCAACGAAACCAAAGCAATGATTGCGACAACAAAAAATAAAGATACAACGCCTTTCGTCATAATATCTAAAGATTTATTTAAATTCTCAACAATTATATCGTTTTTATCTAAGCGATCCGTAATCGTCTTTTTGTATTCGTTTGTTTCTTTTTTTGCTTGGTCATTATGTTTTTTATAATGCTCTAATAAATCACTTACTTGTTTATCTAAGTCTTTAAATTTTTCATCAAAGGCTTGTTTAAAATCTTGTTCTTGGTTGTCTGTATCCAATTTTCTTAAATAACTTCTCGCTACACTTATAAATTTATCCTCGGTATTTTTAGTTGCTTGATTAAAGTTCGAGGTCGAATCTTTTAGATTCTCTAACAAGGCTTTGTGATTCTTTTCTCTCTCTTTCTCGTTCTTCTTTATCTCGGAGAGATTTCTCATGAGCAAGTCTTGCTGCTTCAGCACTTCGTCTATCACTTGCGAGTTTTCTGGTGTTGTCTGCGAAGTTGTCCCACTCTGATTGAGTTGCTTTTCTATCTGGTCGAGTTTCTTTAGTATTTTGTCGTTCTCTGGATTTAATTCGTCCATCATACCCATGTTCTAAGCCCCTTTTATCGTATTTCTCGCCTAGTTTACTGCCACGTACCTTTTTATCTTCTTCAAGATGTTTGTAAGTAATCGTTTTTTCAGTGATACGTTCGATTTTTATGCCGTTCTGTAGCAAATCAGCGCCTAACTGTTCATAATTGATCGCTTGTGTTTGATCTATAACCATACGAATTTGTTCTTTCCAAGGTATCGGTTTATTGCCTTTTTGAGCTTCTTTTCCGATTTCATACTCAGCTTGTGTATAGCGTGTTTCTCTTTGTTTTTCTGGAACTGATAAACCATGTTCATGACAGATATTGTCATTTTCTCGTTTTACCAGTTCACGTTGTTTTTTATTACTTTGATATTTTTTACCTGTCTCAAGATCAATTGAATTAATCACAATATGGTTGTGGTAATGGTTTTTATCTGTATGCGTATAAACTGCGACTTGATGATTGGGGGCGATTTTCTCGGCTAATTCCAAACCAATTTGATTACATTGTTCCGATGTTACTTCGTTCGGTTTGAATGATTGGATTACTGTATGCGCTTGAATCCCATCTTCTTTGCCATATAAAGACCGTGTGGCTTTGAAAGCTGATTTGGCGTAATCTACATCGCAATTCAAACCACTTTTTTCTTCTGCTCGCTTTTCTGCGTAATTGATTGCCCTGCTTGCCGATTTTGTATTGCCTAATTTAGTTGTTGCCATTTTCATCACTTCGTTTCTTTTTCGGTTCTATTACATCAATAATCAATCCAGCACTAAATAATTAAATAACTTAAAATAAGTATGTGTTTTAACTTATTTTTTAGCATTCTTCTTCTTCTTCTTTTTTGGAGCAATTCTGTCTCTCAAAATACTTATAAATGTATATAAAAAGGAACAAATAATCACTGATATCACTGATACAAAATGCGTGAAATATAAAATTGCGATAAAGCCTAAAAAGATTAGTGATAATAAAATGTTGAATAATATTCTTATCACTATATTTGAATAACGCTTTAATTTAGGCTTTGCCATATATCATTAAGCCTTTCACGTACTGCTTGGATATTTCGATCCATTGCATGATAATGGGGCGTTTCATTTTTATGTTGATTACAGTATTTAGCAATCTGATTCACGTTGGCCCCCAACTTACTTAAATCTTTGGCCATCGATTGTCGCGTCTCTTTATCTAATTTGGGCGCTACCAATCGACTCCCATGTGCCTTTTTCTTAACGAAAGTCGGCACACTCATATTCAAAGTTTCGGCAGAAGACCTTAACTTTTCATATTCGGATTCGCTCACTCTGAAACTAATTTGTTTTGGCTCTTTGCGGTTGGGTTTTCGGTTTTCCCCAACAGGCGC
>NZ_ALPU01000024.1:0-5222 GCF_000294465.1 Staphylococcus sp. OJ82
AAATATATGATTATATCAATGACCGTGGAGAACACGCTTTATTTGCAACGATTCCTGCGCCAAAATCAGATTTCTCTAGTATCTTGGAAACATTTCAAGATGGCTTAGCACAAGAACAAGATGTTACACGTAGATTTTATAATTTATCAGATCTAGCTAATCAAGCGAAAGATTATGCCACTATTTCATTCTTGAATTGGTTCTTAGATGAACAAGTAGAAGAAGAAGCTATGTTTGAAACACACCTTGATTACCTAAAACGTATCGGTGATGACAGCAATACACTTTACCTATACGAGAAAGAATTAGCTGCACGTTCATTTGACGAAGAGTAATCTTCATATTAAAACTTAAGTTTATTGTCTCAAAAAACTCATCCCAATATAAATCTGGGATGAGTTTTTATGTTTATTATAGGCTTGTAATTTGGCTTGTTAAAATCTGATTAACTTGACTCTAAGCACATATTTATAAAAAGTCATATCATATTCACACATGAGAAAGGAACCTTGCTTAATGAATTCTGACGCATTTATTGCCCATGATTTTGAAACTGCCAATGGTAAACGTACTAGTATCTGTTCAGTCGGTATGGTTAAATTGTTTATATCTGAAATAGTTCATACAGAAGACTCCTTTTTGTTAAAATTATACTATAAATTCAACTTTGCAACAGAACCTTGTATTCCAAACAATTCTCAATTGAAATAATCATGTCTTTTTCCAGATTATAATCATTATTATTTACTAACGAGAATAGATTTAACGAGTTTTTTCAATTTATTTTTTGTAAATCTTCTTCTTTTACCATCCCTTATTTCTATTTTTCTTTGTATCCATTTCCTCTTTTTCTCTCGTTTAATATTTTTATATTTTTCTGTTGGGATTGTTATAAAGTAAGATAATTCCCATAGAATACTTCCCAATATCTTAAAAAAAGATTCCATAATTTACACCCGTTCTTATAAGTCCTATAATATACAACTTATTTTTTATTGAATAATTTAGAGAAAATGGATTGTTTTTGTTCATTTTGATCTGGTGTTTTTGTCTCAAAAATCTCTTCTTTTGTATTTAAATCGTCTGTTTCTATAGGATCATTATGACTTAATATATTTTGGCTATTTAAGTTCAATGATTGTTCTTGTTTTAAGGCAATTGTTAAATCGTCAATTTGTCGATTCTTTTGTCGAATTTCTGATTCTAAGTGTGCGATATATTTATCAATATAACTGTCATGACGTGTCTTCATAGGTTCTTTTTTGTTTGTCGATTCTTTTGTCGATTTTTCGTCAAAGCTTGACGATTTGTTTGTCGATTCTTTTGTCGATTTTTTATTTAAAATCGACTCTAAATAAGCTATTACACTATCATCTATTAATGATTTATTGCCTGTTTTTTTAACTTTTAAATTTGATGGTAAATTTTTTAAGTGATAGTGAATTGTTTGTTTAGAAACATTTAAACTTTCAGAAACTTCTTTTACCGTTTTCATCAAATAACACGTCCTACTTTATTTGTTCGTCTTATAGTTTTCATTTATATTCATTTTCTCTAAAAACGCTTCTTTTTGTTGTTCTGTAAATTCAGTTGTTTTGGGTTTGATAGGTTCATACTTTTTATTTTCTAACCATTCTGGCGTCATCTCACGATTTATATTTTGTTTCTTCTTACCTACATTCGCCATTTCAGGTTGTCGCTTTGAATGAATGCGTTTCTCAGGTTCAAAAGTGAACTCTAACCACTCAATTTTACGGCTTTTCTTAGCTTTGATTTTATTAATAGTCAGATCTTTAAATATAAAACCGAGTTCTTTGATTATAGGCGATAATACGTATTGGTTTATATTTGTCATGCGATAGGAATTAGGGACATCCAAACGCTCTCTAAAATCTTCAATGCTTATTTTTAAATAACCTGTATGTTTGTATTGCTTTAGTAATCTGAACATATTTTTAGCATATGTTGATTTTAAATGAGTCATTTCTTGTAATTCAAACTTTGTAAAATCTGACGTAATTTCGTTTAATATATGCTTCAAATCTGGGGAAGTAGCGATTTCTAAATATTTCTCAGCTAAATCAATTTCATATCTATGAAAAAGCACAAATTTTTTAATTTTTGTTTCTGTACGAATTGTATATCTTATTTCTAGCATTTTATCGTATACTCTCTGTAAATCATCAACAAAACGATTTATATTTCTAGTTTCTGGACTATAATTACTTAATTCTTTTAATTCATCAAAAGATAAAGTTAAAGTGTTTGTATCTTGTTCTTTTAATTTATTACACATAGCAAAAAATAAATTAATTTCTACACTCGTGAATTTTCTTAAAGGGATTAGATTCATTTCATTTCTATACACAACAGTCTCTCCAGACATGTTATAATCACTCCTACGTATTATGTATTTTAGGACTAAAGGAATTGTCTGCGAAAACCCTTCCTTTAGTCCTATTTTTTTATGCTTTAAAACGTTGTAATAATAGTAACATTAAATTAAAGGCATGTTAAATAAAAGTATATGCCACGAATGTGGCAAAAGTATGCCTTTAATGTGGCAAAAGTATGCCTTTAATGTGGCAAAAGTATGCCTTTAATGTGGCAAAAGTATGCCTTTAGGGTCCCAAACCCCTTCTCGTCGTAAGCTTCAACAAGCCCCTAAAAAGGGTTTATAAAGTTCTTAAAAAGATTATATAAAGTTCAAGGCAAAAACACACCAAGTTCTAAAAACAATTCAAAACACCTTAAGAATGTATAAATTCAATCAGAATTTATTTTGATTTTAAAAACCTAGACCATTCCTTTTTTGAAAAAAAGGAAGATCAAAAAACTTCTTGAACTCGCCGTTCAAACTGCAGGGAATTGGATGTTATCCAATTCCACTGCGTTTAGTGTGGCGAGTAAGTGCTAGTGTATCAACTTCTTATACTCATATCGCTACGCTCATTCCGTTACCGTTGACACACAACAAAAATAAGAGCCTAGAACAATGTTCTAAACTCATAACCTAACTTATTATTAATAATCTTTAGATAATTTATATTGCTTGTATGCTAAATAAACAATAAACACTTGAACAATTACCTGAGCTAAATTCAATCCAAGCCCAAGACGTTTTTTTAATTTCTCACGATTCGCCATTTTCCCACTCCTTAATTATATATTACATATACCCTTATTTTGCATTTTAAGGTACTTTTTAGGACTTTTAACATTATTTACAATAATTAATACCTCAACGATATTTCAATCCATCAAAAGACTTTAAAATAGCCCATATAATAAAACCAAAAATCGCATAAGGTACTAAATACACAATAAACATTAAATATCTCCAAGCAGTATCATAGGTTTTAATCACATAAGTAATCCCATCATAAAGATTAGAAGCTCCAACAAATTCTCCAATGGGCCCTGTTATTACTGTTACTAACGCAATGATTGCTATTACGAAGAATAGCGATAAAACTCCTTTTGTCATAATATCTAAGGATTTATTTAAATTCTCAACGATTGTATCGTTTTTATCTAAGCGATCCGTAATCGCCTTTTTGTATTCTATTGTTTCTTTTCTGGCTTGGTCATTATGTTTTTTATAATGCTCAAATAAATCACTTGCTTGTTTATCTATATCTTTAAATTTTTCATCAAAGGCTTTTTTAAAGTCTTGTTCTTGGTTGTCTGTATCTAATTTTCTTAAATAACTTCTTGCCACATTCATAAAATTATCTTTTGTAGCATGTGTTGATTCATCAAAGTTCGAGGTCGAATCCTCTAGACTTTTTAGAAGCTCGTTGTGCCTGTTCTCTCTCTCTTTCTCGTTCTTCTTTATCTCGGATAGATTTCTCATGAGCAAGTCTTGCTGCTTCAGAACTTCTTCTATCGTGTTCAAGTTTTCTGGTGTTGTCTGCGAAGTTGTCCCACTCTGATTGAGTTGCTTTTCTATCTGGTCCAGTTTCTCTAGTATTTTCTTGTTCTCTGGATTTAATTCGTCCATCATACCCATGTTCTAAGCCCCCTTTATCGTATTTCTCGCCAAGCTTACTCCCCCGTACTTTTTTATCTTCTTCAAGATGTTTGTAAGTAATCGTTTTGTCAGTTATACGTTCGATTTTTATGCCGTTCTGTAGTAAATCTTGATTCAATTCTTCATAATTCGTTGCTTGTGTTTGATCTATAACCATACGAATTTGTTCTTTCCAAGGTATCGATTTATTCCCTTTTTGAGCTTCTTTTCCGATTTCATATTCAGCTTGTGTATAGCGTGTTTCTCTTTGTTTTTCAGGAACCGATAAACCATGTTCACGACAAATATTGTCATTGGCTTGTTTAACAAACTCACGTTGTTTTTTATTACTTTGATATTTTTTACCTGTATCAAGGTCAATTGAATTAATTACAATATGGTTGTGATAATGGTCTTTATCTGTATGTGTATAAACTGCGACTTGATGATTGGGTGCGATTTTTTCCGCTAATTCTAAACCAATTTGATTACATTGCTCTGGCGTAACTTCGCCCGGTTTGAATGACTGAATAACCGTATGCGCTTGAATCCCATCTTCTTTGCCATATAAAGCGCGTGTGGCTTTAAAAGCTGATTTAGCGTAATCTACGTCGCAATTCAAACCACTCTTTTCTTTGGCTCGCTTTTCTGCGTAATTAATGGCTCTGCTTGCCGATTTGGTATTTCCTAATTTAGTTGTTGCCATTTTTATCACTTCTTCTTTGCGTATAAATGATTAACCAAGCAAAAATTAAAATTAACGTAGTAAAAATAGGCATTATATAATTACCAGAAATAATTAAAAATATTGATGTCGCAATCGTTATAAGTGTAAAGATGATCATAAAAACATAAGAAACTAATTTAAGTTTTTCCATATTTGATCCAACCTTTCACGTACTGCTTGAATATTACGATCCATCGCATGATAATGGGGCGTTTCATTTTTATGTTGATTACAGTATTTAGCAATTTGATTCACATTCGCACCTAGCTTACTTAAATCTTTGGCCACCGATTGTCGCGTCTCTTTATCTAATTTGGGCGCTACCAATCGACTTCCATGTGCCTTTTTCTTAACGAAATTCGGCACACTCATATTCAAAGTTTCGGCTGATGACCTTAACTTTTCATATTCGGATTCGCTCACTCTGAAACTAATTTGTTTTGGCTCTTTGCGGTTGGGTTTACGTTTTTCCCCAATAGACGC
>NZ_ALPU01000025.1:0-4171 GCF_000294465.1 Staphylococcus sp. OJ82
TGTTACTTTACTCGATATATGAGAATAATTTTACCCAATAAATGAGAAAGCGCAGTACACTCACTATATAAGTACTGCGCTTTAAGATTGGCTAATAAGCTATTATTGCTAATATGAAATTTCATTAGTTGATACTTTTTGAAAACCCATTAGCTTTATAAAACTTATGTGCATTTTCTCTTTCTGTTCTAATTCCACTATTCAATGTAATTACTTTACAGTTTAACTTGTCAGCTAACTTTTCAGATTCCTTTAACAATAATGAACCGAATCCATTTCCTCTAAAATTTGAATTGACAACGAAAGACAATATACGCATATAATTCCCATCATTTTCATAGAACATCATTCTGCACATGCCACTAAAGCCTATAATTATCTCGTCTTCAATCAGTAGTAGTATATAATAGTCTTTGTGATTATTAATCTTACTTAATCGATGAATAAGTTCTTTACTCGTTGTTGGATATCCTAACTCATAATATAGTTGTAGTAACTTATTGATTTGGTTAAAGTCTTTTTCTTCAAACAATCTTGTATATCTTGTCATAGAGCACCTACTTATTTGTAAAATACCATATGCGGTTTTGTTTCTTTATAATAATTCAATCTATTTTCTAGTGTGCCAGTATGTAACTCTAACTTGTGTCCGTCAGGATCAGTAAAATAAATTGATTGCTTATCTCTTACATCTCTAGTACGCCCTTCTAATATATTCACGTCATTTTCCTTGAACCATTGATACCAATCATTAAATTCACTTTCATCTATAGTAAACGCTACATGTGTGTACGAATATTGAACTTCATTTCGAGGAATGTCTTTTTCTTCGTTTAACGCAACCCATAAGCCACCAATATTGAAATATGCAGTTGTTTTTCCACTTACTAATAATTCGCCACATAAAATATTTTTATAAAAGCGTATCGAATTTTTTAAATCACTAACGGAATAACATATATGATTGATAGATTGTATCATTTTGGGCCTCCTATATCTTAGTATATTGAGATAGTTGCTTTTTGGATGCTACGACTTGATTTAACTCTTATTATATATTTTATCATGTCTAGTATTAATTGTTTTAATATTTCATTTGAAGAGAGTGTGCAGAAAATAACCATTTTCTGTACACTCTCTTTTTATGTCGAAATAAGTGAGTATTACATATATTTGTGTGTTCAAAAACCCAACAAAAAATCTATGTTCACAAAAGACCTTGGAATTAAGTTATGGTACACTGGATATGTATATAGGAGGTTTGTATTTTGAAAATAGGTTATGCAAGAGTTTCAACTGGATTACAAAATTTGAATTTACAGGAGGATCGATTAAACGCATATGGTTGTGAAAAGATATTTAGCGACCATATTAGTGGTTCAAAAAGTAAAAGGCCTGGTTTAGATAAAGCAATTGAATTTGCGAGATCAGGAGACACGATTGTTGCTTGGAGACTAGATAGACTAGGACGTAACATGGAAGATTTAATCACATTAGTTAATGAACTTAACGAACGAGGCGTGAGTTTTCATAGTTTAGAAGAAAATATAACTATGGATAAATCAAGTTCTACAGGACAATTATTATTTCATTTATTCGCAGCGTTTGCAGAATTTGAACGTAACTTAATTTTAGAACGTTCTTCGGCTGGTCGAATTGCAGCTCGTGCCAGAGGACGTTATGGTGGAAGACCTGAAAAATTAAGCAATCAAGATTTGAATTTACTCAAAACACTTTATGATAATGGTACACCAATTAAGACAATTGCAGAACAATGGCAAGTTTCACGCACAACAATTTATCGTTACCTCAATAAATTGGAGGAAAAGGAAGATGAAAAACAAGGAGAAATACCTCACTAATTTTTCTGAAACCAAGCGTAAAGAGGCTATACAAAAGTACGATGTTATTAAACCTTTTATATTAGGAAACAAATCCTTATCGAGTATTTCTAAAAATACAGGCATTGCGTTAAGTACACTTTATAGGTGGGATAAGTTATATAAAGAACAAGGACTTAAGGGGCTAATTTATACGACAAGAGCCGATAAAGGGACACGTAAAATAGAACCAAAGATAATTGATGAAATTGAACGCCTTGCACTTAAAAATAAAAGAAATAGTATTGCTACAATTCATAGGAAAATCGCTAATTATTGTAAAGAGCATAATTTTGATACACCAAGCTATAAACAAGTTTATAGTGTTATTAAAGCAATGCCTAAATCTGTGATTGATTTTTCTCATCAGGGTGAAAAATACTATCACAATAAGTACGATTTAATACAAATAAGAGAATCATCAAGACCAAATGAAATGTGGCAAGCCGACCATACTTTGCTAGATGTCTATATATTAGATCAAAAAGGTAACATCAATAGACCGTGGTTAACCATTATTATGGATGATTATAGTCGTGCAATTGCAGGCTACTTTTTAACATTTGATAGTCCTAATGCCAAGAATACTGCCCTAACACTACATCAAGCTATTTGGAATAAGAGTGATACAAGATGGCCAATATGTGGGATTCCTGAAAAGTTCTATACTGACCATGGAAGTGACTTTACTTCACATCATATGGAACAAGTCGCTGTTGATTTGAAAATTAATTTAATGTTTTCAAAAGTTGGCGTGCCACGAGGTCGTGGAAAAATAGAAAGATTCTTTCAAACAGTCAATCAAACATTCCTAGAGCAAATTCCTGGATATATAAACAATAACGATGAGTTTAAAAATTTACTAGAATTTCAAGAGTTCGAAGAAAAATTACGCCAATTTTTGATTGAAGACTATAATCACAAAGAACACAGTTCTATTGGTTGTTCACCAACAAGTCGATGGAATAGTAATCTCTTTTTCCCCAATATGCCCAGTAGTTTAGAACAACTCGATTTACTCTTACTAGAGATTCCTAAATCTAGAAAAATCCATTCAGATGGTATTCATTTTCAAGGATTTAGATATAGTAATACGAATTTAGCAGCTTATGTAGGTGAATATGTACTGATTCGTTACAATCCCAATGATATGGCTGAAATACGCGTGTTTTATAGAGATGAATTCCTTTGTACAGCTATATCTCCTGATTTATCTGATTATTCAATTGATATAAAGGATATACAACATGCTCGTAGTCAGAGAAGAAAGCACTTGAAACAAAACGCTATTAGCCCTAGTACGACTGACTTAATAAAAGAAGAAAAAAATCAAAGTTATTCACCTCACAAGATAGACAAAAATGTCAAAAAGCTAAAGAGGTATCATAATGACTAAAAAACAGAAGTTCATTGAAACAAAAGAGTACAAACGATTTGCTGAATTTTGTGATGCTTGTATTAAATATCAGTATATTGGTATATGTTATGGTCAACCAGGTGTGGGTAAAACATTATCTTCACGATATTATACCAATTGGGATATTATTGAAAACCAGGTTAACCATAGGGGCTGGAAAGATTTAGCTAATAAAACAACGGACGATATATTATCTGTAGACAAAATATTTTATACTGCACCAGCAGAAAAGCAAACAAGATTGAGTAGTGACTTACACAGTATTAATGGAAGTATTGATTTGGGTCAAAAATTACATGTTTTAAATAAATACGAGCATGAACATAGTGAAAATTTTAGTGATGCATTCCAAGACATTGAACTCATTATAATAGACGAAATTGATAGACTTAAAGTGCAACATTTAGAGCAATTAAGATCTATCTATGATGAACGTGACCTAGCAATGGTATTCATTGGTATGCCAGGTATTGAGAAAAAACTATCTCGTTATCCTCAACTATATTCTCGTATAGGTTTTGCACATGAATTCGATAATTTAAGCAAAGATGAAACACATCATATATTAGAGTATAAGTGGCAAGATCTAGGAGTTGATTTAAAACTTGAAGACTTCACTGACTATGAAGCTATAACAACTATTATTAAAATCACTAAGGGTAATTTTAGACTTATTCATCGCTTGTTTGCGCAGATAGATAGAATTATGGATATAAATGGCTTAGATAAAATCAGCACCGAGGTTGTAGAAACAGCAAGAGACAGTTTGGTCATAGGTATACGATAATAGAAAAAGCAACGTACCATATTAAAGTACGCTGCTTTTTCTCATTTATTAAGTGAAATTATTCTCATATACCAAGTAAAGTGACAA
>NZ_ALPU01000026.1:0-3847 GCF_000294465.1 Staphylococcus sp. OJ82
CGATCGTTATTAAGACAAAATTTGATTATGAAACAGTTAAGAGACTCCTTTTAAAAGGAGTCTCTTTTAATATGCTTTCTGATAATCATTGATTATGTGAATAGTTATTAAAGTGAAACGCTAAGTTAGTTTATGACCATTTAACCACGCATTTTTAGAATTTTTCATTGTTTCTACAAACGGCTTAAAACTGATTGAAAATAGACCTATATTTCAAGAAATATTAAATTTCGTATATATGTAGTTAAAGTTAAATTATAACTCATTGAGGCCTTTAAAGATTAAATAAATACTCAGAAGTATTAAGACGAATTTAAGTAAATTAGATAATTTTGCTGAATCAATATTACGGTTAATTCTCACACCAAATTTTGTACCTATGTAACTAGCGATAATTAATACAACACCATAGCCCCAAAATACGTGTCCTTAAATAGTATGGCCGACAGAACTTGCTAAACTAGAAGTGAAAATAATAATCATACTTGTAGTTACAGCAAGATGAGGTGTAAAATTAAAGACTATAATCATTAACGGGGTCATTAAAACACCACCGCGTTCTATCCTTCTCTCCGATTACCAATAATTGAAAATAAACCAGTAAAACCAGTGTTAAAGAGGTAATGTCAATGGCTGTTTGTATTGTAATACCTGTAAGTATATCAGAATTTGCACCTATAAAAACAAGCGTTGGTACAATAATTATACCTTCACCTACTCCAATTAACGAGCCAATGATGGAGGATATTAATCCTATAATAATCAATACTATAATAGCCATAGTTCCACACCTTCCATTAAATAAGGAATTATTGTTATTTTAAATTATTTTTATATTCGGCTATTTTATTTATTTTATCTGTTTCATCTGGTTCAAAATACCAAATACCGTCCGACTCTACTAAATTTTCTCCGTCAATCGACATTTTTTCCATTGATTGTGTAGCGTCTTTATAATTTGAATATAATGATTTTAAATCTCCTACATTGAGATTAGTTGTAACATTATTTTCACTTACTTTGAGTATTTTGTTTAATTTAAATATACTTGAAGACTCGCTAGCAGATTTAGCTAATGTATCAATAACTTGGCGTTGTCTTTCGGCACGTCCTTCATCACCGCCTGCCCCTTCTTCTTTACGGCTACGTACATAATCCAAGGCTTTTTTTCCATCCAAATCTACTTTTTTTCCATCTTCAAAACTTGATCCATTGTAGCTGAAAGTAGCATTACTTGTTACAGTTACTCCATCAAAGATATCAATAACCTGTTCAAACCCGTCCATGTCTAAAGTCACATATGCATCAATCGGCACGCTTAAATTTTGTCTGAGTGTATCCATTGCTATTTTCGGACCTCCATAAGCATAGGCATGTGCAATTTTCTCATTGCCGGCAACGCCCGGAATCTCACTACTCATATCTCTAGGGATTGAAATAAGTTTTGTTTTTTTCTTTTCAGGGTTAATAGATGCAATTAATAAAGTATCTGTTCGTTGCCCCATATTTTCTTCTGCACGTTCAATATCTGAATCTACCCCGAAAATCGCAATAGAAATTGGTTTTTTAGATTTTATTTTCGCTTGGGCTGCTTTCGATTCTTCACCTGTCTTTTGTGAATCATGTATAGATTGATTTAAATGGATTAATTTATACGTAAAAAAACCGATGAGAATAATTAAAAGAATAAGTATAGTAATTAAGATTTTACCTTTTTTCGTTAGTTTCATAATGAGACTCCTTCTCTTCGGCTAGTCTCAAGCTTAATAACATAATTGTTAATACAATTAGACTGCCTATCGTGTCAGAAAAATAATGTGCGTTAACATAAACTCTCGATATCATCATCGTAATAATTAAGGCGGTTCCAACGATTTTTGTCCATTTATTTTTTGTAATTAAAATAAGCAAAGTTACTAATAGACTTACACTTAATACATGCATACTTGGAAAGCTATAACCATCAAAATATATTGAAGGTCTTGGACGCCCAATTGTATATTTCATAATTGTCCCAATTAAAAAAACACTGAAACTCCAAAATCCGTATAATAAAAATTGATCTTTGTTTTTAAAAAACAGAATAGCTAGAAGAAACAATACTAATAATAAGCAATTAAATGGAGAAAAAACATTAGATATAAAATGTAGCGTTTGTAAAACCGTACCGCTAGGTAGATATTTATTTAAAAACTGGTGTACATAATAATCTATATTGAACATAAAACCATTGATAATCGATAACATAAGTAGAACGAGACTTGAATATAATAATGTAGAGAAATATATTTTATTCATTTATATCGCTCCTCTTTCTTAATTTCTCTTATAACCGCTAGCATACTGCCTAAAGCGATACTAATGCTTAGCATAGATGATCCCCCGTAACTTAATAACGGTAATGTTACGCCTGTTAACGGAATCAAGCCTGATACACCGCCTAAGTTTATAAATACTTGTATAAATAAGTAACTCACTACGCCCACACAAATAAGTTTGTAGAAATGATTGTTGGTTTTATTAGCATATGTAAAACCTTTAAATATTATAAAAGCATACATAATTAATATGAACATCACGCCTATGAGTCCCAACTCTTCAGAAATAACTGTGAATATAAAATCTGTATGTGGTTCAGGTAAATAGCCTAATTTTAAAATTCCGTTTCCTAATCCACGTCCAAAAACACCGCCGTTACTGATTGATACAAGCGCGTTAGTGAGTTGGTAACCGTCATCATTTTCATATTTAAAAGGATCTAAAACCACTTTTATACGCTTCATCCTATATAGATTTTTAGAATCAAAAACTAAGGTATAAATTATGTATAATACTGTTGGTATTGAGGTAATAGCTAAAATTTGAACTTTTATTTTATTTTTGATATCAGAATACATTAAAATTGAAGCAATAATTGCAACAGTTAATAACATTCCTCCTAAATCTCCTTGCATTAATACAAGTACTAAACCTGCACCTAAAACACCTAAAGGTGGCACTAAATTTTTCAATTTATAGTCTCGTTTGTTTGTTAAGCGTTTATCTATAATAAACGCAAGGTAAAAAATAGCTACTAATTTTAAGAATTCTGATGACTGCACACTAAATAATCCTAGGTTAATCCAATTCCTCGAACCATTAACGTCTTTACCAATTAAAAGTGTTAGTAACAGTAGTGCTATCGTGCCTATAACCATAAATTTTTGGATACTAATACTTTTTAATGAATTAATATTAAAATACATACTAATAAATAGCATTAAGATAAAACCCAGAACGGAAAAAAGATACTGTCTTTTCATAAAGAAATTGGCCTCTATTGGTACTCCGTTAGTTAAGGTTCCTTTTGAAGCCGAAACCATGCTCGCACTGTAAATCATTATTACACCTATAACACTTAATATTATAAAACTGGATAGAATACCTAAATCCAAATTCTTAATGCGAATTTTAATTTTTTTTATTACCCTTAACATTACCTTAACCCTTTCTTAACTATTTATTTACAATTGTCACATAATTTTTCTGTGTTGACAAATAATTTTAGGTTGACCTAAAATATGTTGATTTTTTAGAATTAGGTAGCCTCAAGAAATCAAATAAAGTACAACGTATTGGATTATTATCTTTTATAAATAATCTGTCACTTCTCAAAAATAAGTATTAAGTTTTCCCGTAACTAATTTTTTAAGAGATTCTGCAATTATGGTTTTTAAATTATATGTAAATCGGAAAATATAGTACCTAATATAATAGAATTTTAGATATTAAAGCATTTGAATCAAAATAAGAGCGTACATTTAGCCCGTACCCTAATCGAACAATAAAAATCTCTTGTAAAATGCTG
>NZ_ALPU01000027.1:0-2750 GCF_000294465.1 Staphylococcus sp. OJ82
TTCACCTGTTGTTCTATCTTCGTCACTTGTATTAATTAAATTGCCATCTTCGGCATCGTCTAAATTTAAAATTTTATGTTTTTGTTTAAGCAATCCACCATAACTCAACATACGTTTTCGGTATAAACCTTTTTCCAAATCATTCACGATTTCTTGATTTCTTTCATCATCATCAGTTAAAAAATCAGATGACTTAACAGAATATTTAGAGGTTTCTTTGATAGCTGCTTGAATATCTTTATCGCCTTTTTGATTTGGTTTGATCGCTTTAATATTTGCGACTGGTCGATAATCAACTTGTAATGCTTTTTGCCATAAACCGACCCATTCTGTCTGCGTAATATAATTTTCTTTTTTTCTAAAATACGCATTCTCAACACATAATAAAACATGCATATGTTGATTGTAACTACCATCATTTTTATTAACCGTAACTTCTGTTGATCGCATAAAACCAATTAAATTTTTACTGATTTTTTTATATTTAAATAATCTTCTAAATGATTCAGTTAAATGTTTTAAACTTTGTTCTAAAGTTTCACCATCTATCGCATTTCTTGTCGATAACGTAAGAAACAACCAACGTGCAGTTGGCTTTTCTTTAACCACTTTTTCAATCACTTTTTGAGCTTGATAACTATTTTTCATAGCACGCCTCCAATTACAAACTGGGCATAATTTCGACTTACAAAACCATGTCTTATGTAATTTCAAATAACCTTCATCAGTTGGCTTGAACTCTAAGACATTACCACATTGCTTTACGTTAAAAGCCTTTTTGATTTTTAAGATTTCCAGTATATCTGCATAACTTACATTATCTATTTTCTTTTCTCTCCATGGGCGTTGTTTCCCACTTTTCGTCATATCTTTTAATGTTTTATTATCTTGATTTTCGTCTATACATCTAGTAGTATTATATTGCATATAAAAAGACCTCCAGTATTGATTTAAGCGTCGTAACTTAATCATATTACTGGAGCTTTTTTATGTCAATTTTTTCTTTCACGCTTAAAAACAAACAAAAAGACTGTCATATCAACGATTAATGCATATTTTGAAAAAGAACGTTATTTCTATATAGTATCAAGACAAGAAGAAACTCGTTTTCAACTCGTTTCTAAACCCCTAAAAAATAAGTATTGTTCACTATTTTTTACATAAAATTTAGCTATGTTCATAAATTTCGGTAGAATAAATCAAAATAAAAGATATCTTAAAACCAAGGAGACAATAATTTGGAAACTAAAATTGGGAAACAGATTCAAAAATTAAGAAAGAATAAAAATATGTCACAAGAAAAATTAGCAGAAAAGTTAGAAGTATCACGTCACTCTATTTCCAATTGGGAAAGAGAAATAAGCAATCCTGATTTAAAAACAATTTTAAAAATCACTAAATTATTCAACGTTTCCTTAAATCAATTAATAAAAGGGGTCGAAATAATGGAAACCAATAAATATATTTATTCTGCACTAGCCTTCTTTTTAGGTGGACTAGGTATCCACAAATTTTATGTTAAACAAAATAAAAAAGGCTTACTTTACTTATTATTTTGTTGGACAGGTATACCAGGTGTAATAGGAATTGTAGAAGGCATACTAGCACTTTTAAAACCAAGTGACGATAAAAATAACATAGAAATAAATTAAATATTGCTTTATTCCAATTGCTTTATTGACAACGAGCCTCTGAACCCTTAACAAACCCAAAACTTGTCGAATGGTCGGCTTAATAGCTCACGCTATGCCGACATTCGTCTTCAAGTTTAGTTAAGGGTTCTTCTCATTGATCAATAAATTTTCTCGGCATAAATGCGTGGTCTATTTTTTATTCTCTTCTTGATAATCATATTTTTCTGCCATCTCATCAAAATCATCATCTTTATAGAAAAATAAAAAGTAAGCAATAACTCCAATCGGAATACCAAAAAACGGTGTAGTAAAAGTACTAAATATTACACACATAAAAATTAACCAAAACAAATCTTCTAAAGACCATTTTTTATTTAATAAATCATTCACAATTTGTTTGATAGTCATAAAAATAAAACACTCCTTTTTAGCAAACTTTATCACAATAGTTATCGCTTTACAGGTCTATTTTTCATCGTTATAATCTAGTTAAATCCCGTAAGGGTCCCGTAAGGGCGCACTTATACGTTTGTTCCAAACGGTGCGAAAACCATAATCGACCTTCGTCGATTTTTTTAATCTTAGTTTTAAGTAATCGGTGTTGCAGCACAGATATAAAAATTAATACTGCATTATTAGTAATCGGCGTTGTGGCGCAGATACAAAAATTAATACTGCACGAATTTGAATCGATGTTGTAGCGTAGATATAAAAATTAATACTACATCAAAATTTAACTAAGATTTAAGCTACTAGTTTTTTGCTAGTAGCTTTTTTATTTTTAAAATTTTAAATACCTTTATTTTGAATTTTAAGGGGGCATTTTAAAGATTTAGGGGTAATCCATATAGTTTTATGCCTAAAAACTTATATAAGCTCTTAAAACGCAAATATGAGCCAAATAAATATATGCTATTTCCAAAAGTAAAAATTTGAGCAAAACCAGTGGCTTATTTTTTAGACACTGCCCAGTTACATGCAAATTAAAATTTTCATGATTTTTTATAGTTCCCGCAGGGATACAAACCTAAATTTTTAGATTTACATAAAATTATGGCTAAGAGCATAAGGAAAATATGCTATCAATTAAAATTGATAGGTCTGGCAAAGCCAGAC
>NZ_ALPU01000028.1:0-2316 GCF_000294465.1 Staphylococcus sp. OJ82
ATCGCTAGCCAAATTATTATCATGTTCACTCATTTAATCCCACCACGTTTCTTCGAAATTTATAACTTTCTATATTTGCAGATTATAGGATAATCAACAAAATTTCAAGTCATAATGTGGTTTGGCAAGCGTCGTATATCCTAGCCACTTCGTGACTAAATATACTGCTTGTTGGTGGATAAATCCCCCAAGCCCCCTATAATTTTTCTACGAAAAATAGCAAATACTATTGAGTATTTGCTTAGTCCAACGCGCACACTTTTGCGCGTTAAATGATGAGTAAATGCTCATAAAATCAAAATATTTTATATGAGTTATTACTTAGTTAAAGGTGGAATAAAAATGCTAAGTCAAAACGATTAATATTAATTTAACCGAAGTAGAATATGAAAAAGTAAAACAGTTAGCTGAAATACGAAATCTCAATCTGATAGCTTACACACGGTTAGTCGCCCTAGGTAATCGAATTAAACCGACGGTTGTTGAAATGCCTTCAAATCAAATGACGATTGATACTAATGAAGATGAGCGTTTTTATATTAATCTGCATGAAGTTCAAATTGACCGAGAGCTGATTCAAGCGGTTTATCAAATAAAAAAAGAATAAAAAATGCAAAAATATAAATAGTTTGCTATCTTAATAAGTTATTCATATGATAAGCTTGTTAAAATTTAAGGGAGGATGAGAAAATGAAAAAAACAATTTTTATAGCATTTGCAATTGAAGATGAACAGCAAAGAGATTTTTTAAAAGGGCAATCTTTAAATACAAATTCGTCATTTGAATATGTCGATATGTCTGTGAAAGAACCTTATGATAATGATTGGAAAAAGTATGTAGAAACCAGAATAAAAAAATCGGATGGTGTAATAGTTTTAGTAAGCAAAAACTCTTTAAAATCTAGTGGTCAAAAATGGGAAATCTTATGTTCGAAAAATAATAATAAGAACATATTGGGAATTTGGGCTTATACTGATGATAGAACAAATATTGATGGGGTATATACCAAAACTTGGAGCTGGGAAAATATTTCTAATTTCATAGATAATATATAAAAAGGGGGCACGTTTATGAAAGGTGCATTAATTGTTGGTATAGATTATTATGAAAAAGTTAATTCTTTATCTGGGTGTGTAAATGATGCAAATAACGTAATCAAAGTTTTAGAAAGTCATGGAGACGGAAGTCCGAATTTTGATTGTAACTTACTAACCGCTACTAATATAAGCACTACTGTAAATAGACGATGTTTAAAAGATAATGTAGAAGAATTATTCAAAAAAGATTTAGATATTGCTTTATTTTATTTTGCAGGTCATGGATACATAGATAATGCTGGAGGTTACATCATAGCTAGTGATAGTAATTACGGAGACGAAGGATTGGCGTTATCCGAGGTATTAAACTTTGCTAATATGTCTCCATCTAAAAATAAGATTATTATATTAGATAGTTGTCATTCAGGACAATTAGGCGATAGAGTTGGGGATGAGATGGCTACTTTAAAAGAAGGTGTTACTATTCTAACTGCTTCTTCTAAAGATCAATATGCAACTGAAGATGAAAGTGGCGGTGTTTTTACAAATTTATTTGTTGATGCTTTAAATGGTAGTGCATCTAATCTTAAAGGAGAAATTACACCAGGTAGTGTTTATTCACATATAGACCAATCTTTAGGAGTGTGGGAACAAAGGCCTATTTTTAAAACAAACATAAAGCAATTTGTATCTTTAAGAGAAGTTTCTCCAAAAATAGCTACAAATGATTTAAGAAGAATAAGCAAATTATTCCCAAGTTATGGATATGAGTATCCCTTAAATCCAACATATGAGCCAGAAGAAAAAGGGAGAGATGAAGGAATGCCACTTCCTGAAAAAGAGAATACGGAAATTTTTGCAATTCTTCAGCAATATAATAGATGTGGCTTATTAGAGCCGGTTGATGCGAAACATATGTGGAATGCAGCTATGGAAAGCAAATCATGCAAGTTAACATTATTAGGAGAACACTATAGGAAGTTAGCTATCAAAAAAAGAATTTAGCATCAATTTAAAATTATTTTGATATTTTTCGATAAAAAACCCGTATAACATGATATGTATTAAATATATAATAAACAGATACTTCTTTTATTAGTAGGAACTTAAATTGTATATCCTATACAATTTAAGTTCCTATAACTCTTTATTATGTTAACTAAAATAAAAGGCCTAAACACTGTTAAATAAGCGTTTAGGCCTTTTATCGTTTGTGACCATTTATACATGGTTTATACATCTTTGATTTAACATGTTTTCATGCGTTTTCATAAAGTG